>NZ_RAZS01000001.1:0-920185 GCF_003626545.1 Micromonospora musae | reverse complement strand
GGCGACCACCAGGACCTACACTAATCCTAGCCCTCTTTCCTTCCCCACCCCCAGGCCGCCACCTACTCCCCACCCCCCATCCTCTAACCCCCCCCACCCACCCCACCCCCGACCCTCCCCGCCCCCAGCGCCCGGCCTTGCCTCGTTGATCAAGAGGTTTGCGTCATGTTCGATCTCCAACCTGACGCAAACCTCTTGATCAACGAGGCGGGAAAGCGGGGCCGGGGTGGGAGGGGCTGGCGGGTTAGGAGTCGCGGGTGGGGGTTTCGGCGGCGGTGCGTAGGTTGGGGGCACTCGCCGGTTCGGCGATCCCGCCGGGTTCCTCCGCGATGGCCGGATCGTGGGCGGTCTCCGCGGCGACCAGCGGCTGATCGGCCGGCATGACGTCGGGCACCTTGGGTACGACGATCACCGCCGTCCCGTACGCGCAGATCTCCATCCACATCTCGCCGCAGTCCCGGCTGTCGAACCGCATGCCGATCACGGCGTTGGCGCCGATCCGGCGGGCCTCCTCGCCGAGCCGGGCCACCGAGTCCGTACGCCACCGGGTGAGGTTGTCCGGCGCCAACGGGTCGTACGCGCCACCGCGCAGGTTCTTGACACCCTCGCGGTACGGGTTCCTGGTCCTTGCCATCGAGGAGACCACCTCGCCGAGGATCTGGCGGATCTCGTAGCCGGGCAGTTGGTCCGTCGTCACGACCAGCACGGTTCCGATGCTGTCAGGGCGAGCGATACCCCGATCGCGAGCCTTGTTCACCTGATCGGATGCTGAAAAACCGCGCGGCGCGGACGGTCGACGCTTCGCCGACCATCCGCGCCGCCCGGGGCGCTAACCGTCAGACACCGGCCACCGAGGTGATCCAGGACCGGTTGTACGCGACACTGCCGTAGTTCTGGATGTTCACGCCGTCGGCCGTGGAGGCGACGCCGACCTGCCGGCCGTTGTAGAACTGCGGGCCGCCCGAGTCGCCCCGCCACGCGTTGCCGTTGATCCGCGAGCTGCGGATCGCCTGGCCGCCGTACGCGTCGGTGGCGCTGTTGCTGGTCACCTGCACGTTGGCGGTCTTCAGCACGGTCGACGCCGAGCAGCCGCTGTAGCAGGTCATGCCCCAGCCGTAGATCGAGTTGGTCGAGCCGATGGGCGGGTTGCTGGTGGCCAGGGTCACGGTGGAGGTGCTCACCGCGCTGGAGAGGCGCATCAGGGCCAGGTCGTAGCGGGTGTAGGTGGCCGAGACGGTGCGGGTCACGCCGCCGGAGGTGCGGTTGACGCTGCCGATGCGGACCGACATCGTGCCGCTGATGCAGTGCCGGGCGGTGAGCACCCACTGCGAGGCGATCACGCTGCCGGAGCAGGTGAACGAGCCGTTGCTGAGCACCGCGGCGGCCCACGGGGCGGACGAGACGGTGCCGCCGCCGATGATGGGCTGGGGGCCCGCCGGGGCCGCGGTCGCGCCGGAGGCGGCGCCGACGACGCCGATCATCGCCGTGCTGATCGCCACGAGCAGGGAGCGGATGCGCATGGGGTGGACTCCTTGGGGGAGATGGTACCCGGGGGTCGCCGGGCGGGGGCAACCGGCGGCGCGGGATCCCAGGCCGCCGTATCATCGAGCTCTGTCGATGTAGAGTAGGGGCAGCGGAACACGTTTTCAAGATTTCCTTTTGGACTCTGCGCCATAACGATTCGGCCATAGCGTGAGTCGTATATGCCCTGGTGAGGGCCGTGCCGGGAGCGGCGGCGTGTTCCACGCCACGTCTGTCGGGGAGTTGTCCGGAGCGTGGCCGGGGCGCGGCCCGGCCGGTGCGGGCGCACCGCCATCTGCCAGGTAGGCTGGCTGCGCTCGCCCATAGGGCGTGTGTCAAAGTCCCTGGCCGGCCTGCGGCGGGCCCAGATGACGACCGGCGGCGTCGGCGCTTCGTCCGGATACAACACCGGTATCCGAACGAATCCCCGCCTTGCCGGAGCGCCGCCTGGACTCCGCCTCGGCTCGACCGAGGACTTCGACACACGCCCTAGTGGGTCGGCACCCAACTGCGTACACAGTCAGGAGTGCCCAGTGCCTCGCGTCGTCGTCGACGTCATGCTCAAGCCCGAGATCCTCGATCCGCAGGGCCAGGCCGTCGCAAACGCGCTGCCGCGGCTCGGCGTCAGCGACGTCGCCTCGGTCCGGATCGGTCGGCGGATCGAGATCGAGTTCACCGGTGAACCGGACCTGGACCGGGCCCGGGAGATCGCCGACAAGCTGCTCGCCAACCCGGTCATCGAGGACTTCACCGTCCGCCTGGTCGAGGCCGACGAGACTGCGGGCACCCGGTCGTGACCGCGCGAGTCGGCGTCGTCACCTTCCCCGGCTCGCTCGACGACGGGGACGCCGCCCGCGCCGTGCGGATCGCCGGCGCCGAGCCGGTCCGGCTCTGGCACGGCGATCCCGCTCTGCACGGGGTCGACGCGGTCGTCCTCCCGGGCGGCTTCTCCTACGGCGACTACCTGCGCTGCGGCGCGATCGCCCGGTTCGCCCCGGTGATGGAGTCGATCGTCGACGCGGCCCGCGGTGGCCTGCCGGTGCTCGGCATCTGCAACGGCTTCCAGATCCTCTGCGAGGCGCACCTGTTGCCCGGCGCGCTCACCCGCAACCAGCACCTGCACTTCCGCAACCGGGATCAGGTCCTGCGGATCGAGACGGTCGGCACCGCCTGGACGAACGCGTTCCAGCCGGGCCAGGAGGTGCTGATCCCGGTCAAGAACGGCGAGGGCTGCTACGTCGCCGACGCCGCGACGCTGGACCAGCTCGAGGCCGAGGGTCGGGTGGTGGCGCGCTACCTCGGTGGCAACCCGAACGGCTCGCAGCGTGACATCGCCGCGATCACCAACGAGGCCGGGAACGTGGTCGGCATCATGCCCCACCCGGAGCACGCCGTCGAGGAGCTCACCGGCCCCTCGTTGGACGGCCTCGGCTTCTTCACCTCCGCCCTCAAGCACCTGGTAGGGGCGCCGGCGTGACCGTCGGCGACAGGATCATCGGTCAGCTCAACCGCCCGGCGGGCGGCCACGAGCGCAGCGAGGAGAGGTCATGACCACCCATCCGGATCCGGTACGCGAGACACCGGAGGCCTTCCCGGCCGCTGCGCCTCAGGCGGCGGAGCCGGACGCGGCCACCGCCGTGCCGCCGACCGCTCCGGCCCAGCCGGCCCCCGCCGCGTGGACCGACGGCGTGGACACCGTCCCGCGCGCCGCGGGCACCCCGGGCGAACTCCAGCCGTACCCCGAGCTCGGCCTCAAGGACGACGAGTACGACCGAATCCGACAGATCCTCAGCCGGCGGCCCACCCAGGCCGAGCTGGCCATGTACTCGATCATGTGGAGCGAGCACTGCTCCTACAAGTCCAGCAAGGTGCACCTGCGTCAGTTCGGCGAGAAGGCTCCGCCGAGCGAGCGGCTGCTCGCCGGCATCGGTGAGAACGCCGGCGTGGTGCAGGTCTCCGACGAGCTGGCCGTCACTTTCAAGGTCGAGTCGCACAACCACCCGAGCTTCGTCGAGCCGTACCAGGGCGCGGCCACGGGCGTCGGCGGTATCGTCCGCGACATCCTGGCCATGGGCGCCCGCCCGGTCGCGGTCATGGACCCGCTGCGCTTCGGCGCGGCCGATCACCCGGACACCGCGCGGGTGCTCACCGGCGTGGTCGCTGGCGTCGGCGGCTACGGCAACTGCCTCGGCCTGCCGAACATCGGCGGCGAGCTGGTCTTCGACCCGTCCTACCAGGGCAACCCGCTGCTCAACGCGCTCTGCCTCGGCGTGCTGCCGGTCAACCGGCTGCAGAACAAGGCCGCCGCGGGCCCCGGCAACGTGGTGGTCCTGATGGGCGCCAAGACCGGCCGGGACGGCATCGGCGGTGTGTCGGTGCTGGCCAGCGCCACCTTCGACGAGGGCAGCGAGGAGCGTCGCCCGTCCGTCCAGGTCGGCGACCCGTTCATGGAGAAGCTGCTCATCGAGGCCTGCCTGGAGCTGTACGACGCCGAACTGGTCGTCGGTATCCAGGACCTGGGCGGCGCGGGTCTGACCTGCGCGCTCACCGAGACCGCCGCGGCGGCCGGCACCGGCATGCGGGTCTGGCTGGAGCGGGTTCCGCTGCGCGAGCCCTCGATGGAGCCGCACGAGATCCTGGCCAGCGAGTCGCAGGAGCGGATGCTGCTGGTCGTCGAGCCGGAGAAGCTCGACGCGGTGCTCAAGACCGCCGAGAAGTGGGGCGTCTGGGCGACCGCCATCGGCGAGGTCACCGCGCCGGCGCCGGACGGCCAGCCGGGCCGACTCGTCATCACCTGGCGCGACCAGCTGGTGGTCGATGTGCCGCCGGGCTCGCTGGTCGACGACGGTCCGGTCTACGCCCGCCCCATGCGGGAGCCGGCCGACCTGATCCTGCTCCAGGCCGACCGGGCCGAGACCCTGCCGCGCCCGACCGACCCGGAGGCGCTGCGGGAGACCGTCCTGCGCATGATCGCCTCGCCGAACCTGGCCGACAAGACCTGGGTCACCGAGCAGTACGACCGGTACGTGCTGGGCAACACCGTGCTCGCCCAGCCGGAGGACTCCGGCGTGATCCGCATCGACGAGCGCACCGGGCTCGGGGTGGCGCTCTCCGTGGACGGCAACGGCCGCTACGCCCGCCTCGACCCGTACCACGGCACCAAGCTCGCGCTGGCCGAGGCGTACCGGAACGTGGCAGTGGCCGGCGCGACGCCGATCGCGGTCACCAACTGCCTGAACTTCGGGTCCCCCGAGGACCCGGCGGTGATGTGGCAGTTCGCCGAGGCCGTCCGCGGCCTCGCGGACGGCTGCGCCGAGCTGGGCATCCCGGTGACCGGTGGCAACGTCAGCTTCTACAACCAGACCGGCGCCGCGGCCATCCACCCGACCCCCGTGGTCGGCGTGCTCGGTGTGCTGGAGAACGTGGCCGACCGGGTGCCGATGGGCTTCGTGCCCCGGCCCGAGGGTGACCACGACCACCTCTACCTGCTCGGTGAGACGCACGTCGAGCTCTCCGGCTCGGAGTGGGCCTGGGTGACCCACGAGCACCTCGGCGGGATCCCACCGCAGGTCGACCTCGCCCGGGAGAAGGCGCTGGCGGACCTGCTGGCGGCGGCGGCCCGGGTCGGTCACCTCAGCTCGGCGCACGACCTCTCCGACGGTGGGCTCGCGCAGAGCCTGGTCGAGTCCACCCTGCGTCGCGGGGTCGGCGCCCGGATCGCGCTCCCGGAGCAGTTCACCGGCGGCTCGATGCCGTTCGTCTACCTGTTCAGCGAGTCCGCCGGGCGGGTGCTGGTCTCGGTGCCGCGCGGGCACGAGAAGGCGTTCACGGCGCTCTGCGCGGAGCACGGGGTGCCGGCCGAGCGGATCGGCGTCACCGACCCGACCGGCGGTGCCCTTGAGGTGCACGGCCAGTTCCGGATCGGGCTGGACGAGCTGCGGAGCGCCCACACCGGCACCCTGCCGCGGCTCTTCGGCGGTGCGGCGGCGGTCGAGGTGCCGGCCCCCGCGACCGGGGTGGCCGGCGCCGTCGAGGCGGTGCCGCTGCCGGTCAGCGACCCGAACGCCGAGGTGGCGCCGATCGACCCGGAGAGCGTCGAGTCCGAACCGATCGCCTCGGCCGGCCCGGTCGCGCCGGTGGCGGACGTCTCCGCCGGATCGGCCGTGATCGAGACGCCGGGTGACGGTGCCGCGTCCGACACCGACTCCGGTGACACCGAGCAGCCGACGACGCCTGACGAGCGCTGAGGCGCTGGCGTTGGCCGTCTACGCCCAACCCGGATCCGGCGCCCGGTTCGACTGGGGCCTGACCGGGGCGGCGGAGCTCGGCCGGGTCTGCGCCGCGCTGGTGGTGGTGGACGTCCTCTCGTTCACCACCGCCGTCGAGGTGGCGGTCAGCCGGGGGATGCGGGTGCACCCGTTCCCGTGGGGCGAGCAGGCCGCCGAGTACGGAAGCCGGATCGGTGCCACCGTCGCGGTGGGCCGTCGGCAGACCAGCTCGGAGCAGCCGTGGTCGCTCTCGCCGGCGTCGTTGAGCACGGCTCCGGTCGTCGCCGACCTGGTGCTGCCGTCGCCGAACGGCTCGGCGATCAGCGCCGCGGCGAGCGCCACCGGGCTGCCGGTGGTGGCGGCCTGTCTGCGTAACGCCCGCGCCGTCGGGCGATGGCTGCGCCGCCAGGGGTACGGCTCGACGGCCGCGCCGGTCGGCGTGATCGCGGCCGGCGAACGCTGGCCGGACGGCTCACTCCGCCCCGGCGTGGAGGACCAGCTCGGCGCGGCCAGTGTGCTGGACGCCCTCTCCGGCGTACCGGGTGGGCTCTCCGTCGAGGCGGCCATGGCGCTCGCCGCGTTGGCCAGCACTCCCGACGTTCCCGCCGCGGTCCGCGGCTGCGTCTCCGGCAAGGAACTCGCCGAGAGCGGCTTCGCCGGAGACGTGGAGGTCGCGGTGCAGGTCGACGTCTCCGACGTGGTGCCGGTGCTGCGCCAGGGGGTCTTCTCCGCCGCCTGAGCGGTCACCGCCGCCCCGGCGCCGGCTCGTCCGCCGGCCGCCCGACGGCGTGCCGGCACGCGGCTTTCCGCAGCGGTCCGGGTGGCTCACCGCGCACTGGACCGGCCCACCTGTTCCGCCCCGCCGGGCGGGTTCCATCCGGTTCCGGCCGTCAGCTACGCAGAACGGGCCGCCCGGTTGCTCCGGACGACCCGTTCTCGTCGCTCTGCCGGGGCGGCTGTCACATCGCCCCGGGTCGGCTCGACCGGCGAACCGGCGAGCCCGCCGGCTCAGTCGTCCAGCCAGTCCAGCCGGCGACCGCTCCGGTCCCCTTCGCGGCTCCGGCCACCCTGCTGCTGGTCGCCGTAGTAGCCACCCTGGTCGTAGCCACGATCGTCGTAGCCGCGCTGGGTCTGCGGCTCCTGCTCGTAGCCGCCGCGTTGGGTCGGGGGTTCCTGACCGTAGCCGCCGTGCGTCGTCGCCGGCTCCTGGCCGTACCCGCCCTGCTGGCCGTAACCGGGCTGGCCGTAGCCGCCCTGGTCGTAGCCGGGGTCGTCGTAGCCGCCGCGCTGGGTCGGCGGCTCCTGGCCGTAGCCGCCCTGCTGGCCGTACCCGCCGGCCGGCTGGTCGTACCCGCCGCCCTGCTGGTTGTAGCCGCCGCGCTGGTCGTAGCCGGCGGTCGACTCCGCGCCCTGGCCGTACGGCGCAGCGTCCGGCTGGCCGTAGCCCTGCCCCTGACCCTGCTCGTAGACGCCCGTGGCGTACGGGTCGGCCGGCGCCGGGTACTGGGTGTTGTTGTCACCCGTGTAGCGGCCGGTCGGCTCGTCGTAGCGCTGCTCGCCGTACCCGGCGTTGCCGGAGGCGGGCGGATAGCCGGCGCCGCCGGCCGGGGCAGCGTAGTCACGGCTGCCGTAGCCCTCGCCGGACGAGGGGGCGTTGCCGTATCCGCCGTCGCCGTAACCCGCGTCGCCGGCACCGGCACCGTAGCCGCCGCCCGAGCCCGGGGCGTTGCCGTAGCCGGCGCCCGAGCCGGGGGTGCTGCCGTAACCACCGTCGGCACCGTAACCGCCGCCCGAGGCGGGGGCGTTGCCGTAGCCGCCCGCGCCGTAGCCGGCGGGCTCGTCGCCGTACCCGTTGCCGGACCAGCCCGGTCCGCCGTCGCCGTACGCCTGCGAGGGTGGCGCGCCGTACGGGTCCGGAGGTACGTCGTCGACGACCGGACGGTGCATCATCGTCGGCGCCTCGCTCAGCGCCGCGCCGCCGCCCGCGACCATCGTCGGGTCCGGGCCACCGCCGACCCGGTTGACCACCCGGGTCTGGTCGTCGGCACTGCGGAAGCCGCCGCCCCGGGCCGCCGGCACGGCACCCGCACCGGCGGGAGCGTCGTCGTCGGCGTCGTCCGGGTTCTCCTTGCGCTTCATCCAGAGCAGCACGATGGTGCCCACACCCGCGGCGACGAGCAGGCCGCCGAGCAGGATGATCACGTACTGCCCGAAGCCGCCGCCCGAGTCCTCGTTCGAGGCGTTGGCCGCCGCGCCCTCGGTCGCCTCGGGCGTCTCGTCGGTGGCCTCGTCGGTCGCCTCGTCGGTCGGCTCCTCGGTGGGCACGGCCGACTCGCTGGCCGACGGGGTGGCGCTCGGCGTCACCTCCACCTTGACCGCCAGGTTGATCCGCTGGCCGCTGATCGACTGGTTGGGCCCGGCGTTGAAGCTGTTGACCTTCTGGACCCCGTCGAAGCTGGCGCCGACGTCGATCCGGCCCGGGGTGATCGGCTTGGAGCTGGTGCCGGTGAAGCGCCAGTTGCCGTCGCTGTCCGAGGTGGTCTCGTACCGGTGGCCGCCGCTGTCCTGAAGTGCGACGTATGCGCCCTTCACCGGCTTGCCGTTCGCCTGGATCACGACCTTGCCGGAGACCGACCGCACGGTCTGCACCGCGGGCGGCGCGGCCGCCTTGACGGTCACCCGGAGGTTCCTGGAGTCGGAGGAGTTGCCCTCGACCCGGATCGTCGCCTGTGCGTTGTTCGCCGCCGGCGCGTTGCCGGACGCCGACAACGTGAGGGTGACCGTTGCGGGTCTCGGCCCGCCCAGCCCTCCTTCGAATTCGATCGTGCCGCAGCCGCCGGTGCAGCTGACTCCCTGCGGGAGGCCGTTGACGCTGATCTGCGCGGACTCTTCGTTACCGTCCGGCGAGACCTCGACCCGCACGCTGCCGCTGCGGCCCGCGTCGATGGTGACCGAGTCACCAGACGAGGTGATCTTCGCGGCCAGGGCTGGTGTGGCGGGGAGGGCGATTAGGGCGCCGGTAACCAGCGCTACGACCACACCGGCCCGCTGCTTCCAGGCACGTCGGTGTGTTGACACGTCCACCGCCTTCCGGACTGACTTCCCGCTCCGGCGGGTGCCGGGCCGGGGGATCATCACGGTTCGAATACGCCGTCGGCAACTATGCCTTGTCCGGCTGTCCCGGCGCGACCCAGGGCCAGCGTCAGACTTGATGGGCTGAGGTCGTATCGTCCCGTCGTGTCCTCTCCGCACATTAAGTCCGCCGCAGTGGCGGCGGCGTTGTCGGCCCTCGACCAGGGGCGCGTCGCCGAACGGCCGGTCCTCCGGGAGGCGGTCCGGACGCTGCTGACCGCCCTTGCGGAGCGTGCCCCCGGCCGATCGGTGGAGGTGCGCGTCCCACCATACGGCGCGATCCAGTGTCTGCCCGGTCCCCGACACACCCGCGGCACCCCGCCGAATGTGGTGGAGATGGACCCGCAGACCTGGCTGGCGGTCGCCACCGGCCGGCTCGACTGGGCGGAGGCGGTTACGGAGGGTCGCGTACGGGTGAGCGGTATCCGAGCGGATCTCAGCCCCCATCTGCCGCTCTAGCTGCGCGGACGAGCGGGGCCGGTAACGGGTCGCACGCTTTTCGTGACTTTCTGTATTGACTGCTATTCGCGTACACTGTCAGGCGAAACCAGTGGTCGCGGCCGAGGGTGCGGATCCCACCCGTGATCCCGCCAGGCCCGACAGACCCCAGCAAGAGGGAGCGGCAGGTGCCCCGAGGCGACGGCCGGCTGAGCCACGACCTTGACCCCCAGCGACCGGGCCCCCAGGACGCGTGCGGCGTCTTCGGAGTCTGGGCTCCGGGGGAAGAAGTCGCCAATCTGACCTATTTCGGCCTCTACGCTCTTCAGCACCGTGGCCAGGAGGCGGCCGGCATCGCGGTCAGCGACGGCTCGGGCGTGGTGGTCTACAAGGACCTCGGCCTGGTCGCGCAGGTGTTCGACGAGCCGACGCTGGCCAGCCTGCGCGGGCACGTGGCGATCGGGCACGCCCGCTACTCGACGACCGGCGGCTCGACCTGGGAGAACGCCCAGCCGACCCTCCGCTCGACCACCTCCGGCACCACGATCGCGCTGGCGCACAACGGCAACCTGGTCAACACCGCGGAGCTCCAGCGGGAGGTGACCGAGCGGGGTGTCGCCACCGACGGTTCGACGAACGACACCTCCCTGGTGACCATGCTGCTGGCCAGCCGGCCGGATCTCTCCGTCGAGGCGGCCGCGCTGGAGGTGCTGCCGCAGCTGCGGGGCGCGTTCAGCTTCGTCTTCATGGACGAGTCGACGCTCTACGCGGCTCGCGACCCGCACGGCGTACGCCCGTTGGTGCTCGGCCGCCTCGAGCGTGGCTGGGTGGTGGCGAGCGAGACCGCCGCGCTCGACATCGTCGGCGCGAGCGTGGTCCGCGAGGTCGAGCCGGGTGAGTTGATCGCCATCGACGAGGACGGCCTCCGCTCGACCCGGTTCGCCGCGCCCGAGCCGAAGGGCTGCCTCTTCGAGTACGTCTACATCGCCCGCCCGGACGCCACCATCGCCGGCCGCAACGTGCACTCCGCCCGGGTGCAGATCGGCCGTCAGCTGGCCCGGGAGCACCCGGTCGACGCCGACCTGGTCATTCCCGTTCCGGAGTCCGGTACGCCGGCCGCGATCGGTTACGCGGAGGAGTCCAGGATCACCTACGGCCAGGGCCTGATGAAGAACCCGTACGTCGGGCGGACCTTCATCCAGCCGTCGCAGACCCTGCGGCAGCTCGGCATCCGGCTCAAGCTGAACCCGCTGCGGGAGAACGTCCGGGGCAAGCGGATCGTGGTCGTCGACGACTCGATCGTGCGGGGCAACACGCAGCGGGCCATCGTGCGGATGCTGCGCGAGGCGGGCGCCCTCGAGGTGCACGTGCGAATCTCGTCGCCGCCGGTCCGCTGGCCCTGCTTCTACGGCATCGACTTCGCCACCCGCGCCGAGTTGCTGGCCAACGGGCTGGACAACGATGGCATCCGGCGTTCGATCGGCGCCGACACGCTGGGGTACGTCTCGCTGTCCGGTCTGATCGCCGCGACCGAGCAGCCGAAGACCCGGCTCTGCCGGGCGTGCTTCGATGGGGAGTACCCCATCGAGCTGCCGGCGGGCAACCTGATCGGCAAGCACGTGCTCGAAGGGGTGGGTCGTCGGGTCGCCGCCAGCGCCCCGGACGCCCCGGAGCACACCACCTCTCCGCTCGTCGCCACTCCGAGCGGCGCTTCCGTCCAACGCCCGTAGCACCACGGGGCGTCGCCACCGCAACGGCGGCGCCAGAAACACAAAGGGGAGAACCGTGACGCACGTGTCCGAGCGCAGTGGCGCAGGTACCAGCCCGACCGGAGCCGGCGGCGACCGCCAGCCCTGGACGGCGGGTGCCGGACGCCAGGCGCGCAAACGCTCGGCCTCGTACGCCGACGCGGGCGTGTCGATCGAGGCGGGCGACCGCGCCGTCGAGCTGCTCAAGTCCAAGGTGCGGCAGACCCGGCGGCCCGAGGTGCTGGGCGACCTGGGCGGCTTCGCCGGCCTCT
This sequence comes from Micromonospora musae, assembly GCF_003626545.1. Classification (NCBI taxonomy): domain Bacteria; kingdom Bacillati; phylum Actinomycetota; class Actinomycetes; order Micromonosporales; family Micromonosporaceae; genus Micromonospora; species Micromonospora musae. The sequence continues at coordinate 908,806 of NZ_RAZS01000001.1, read as the reverse complement.
TCCGGCTGGACACGAAGAAGTACAAGAACCCGATCCTCGCCTCGTCGACCGACGGTGTCGGCACCAAGCTGGTGATCGCCCAGCAGATGGACATCCACGACACGGTCGGCATCGACCTGGTCGCGATGGTCGTCGACGACCTGGTCGCCTGCGGCGCGGAACCGCTCTTCCTGCTGGACTACATCGCCACCGGCGAGGTGGTGCCGGACAAGGTCGCCGAGATCGGCGCCGGCATCGCGGACGGCTGCCGCTACGCGGGCTGCGCGCTGCTCGGCGGTGAGACGGCCGAGCACCCGGGTGTGCTTCGCCCCGACGAGTACGACATCTCCGCCACCGGTGTGGGCGTGGTCGAGGAGAGCGAGATCCTCAGCCCGGAGCGGGTCGAGGTGGGCGACGTGGTGATCGCCATGCGCTCCTCCGGCCTGCACTCGAACGGATACTCGCTGGTCCGGCACGTCCTGCTCGGCGCGGGGCGGATGCGGCTCGACGTGGTGATCGACGACTTCGGCCGGCAGCGCACCCTCGGCGAGGAGCTGCTCACCCCGACCAAGATCTACGCGCAGGACTGCCTCAAGCTGATCGCCGAGGCCGAGGTGCGGGCGTTCGCCCACGTCACCGGCGGCGGCATCCCGGGCAACCTGGTGCGGATCCTGCCGGAGAACGTCGACGCGGTGGTGAACCGCTCCACGTGGCGTCCGCAGCCGATCTTCGACCTCGTCCAGTCGAAGGGTCGGATCGAGGACCCGGAGATGGAGGCGACGTTCAACATGGGCGTCGGCATGTTCGCGATCGTCTCCGCCGAGGACGCCGACCGCGCCCTGGCCACGCTGACCGGTCGCGGGGTCGAGGCGTGGCAGGCCGGCGAGATCATCGAGGGCACCGGAAACGTTCAGATGATCGGCCAGCACACCCGCGGCTGATCACGCTCCGCTGATCATACGACCACCTGATCAGGGGTTCACCCGAGTAGCCATCGCCGCCTAGCCTGTAGGGCACCCTCATGCCAGGCAAGGGAGGTCGATGGCTGCTCGGGAATCGTCGTCCAGCGGGATGCGCGGCGTGGCCGCCGTTCCGTCGTACGTCGTGATGCAGCCGACCACTCTCTGCAATCTGGACTGCGCCTACTGCTACCTGCCGCTGCGGGCCGCCGACCGGCGGATGCCGGTCTCGGTGGCCGAGGCGGTGGCCGCGTCGGTAAACCCGTGGTCGGCCTCCGGGCGGTTCTCGGTGGTGTGGCACGGCGGTGAGCCCCTGGCGGCCGGCCGGGAGCACCTGGCGGCGCTGCTGGCGCCGTTCGATCCTCGGGTCGAGCACCACGTGCAGACCAACGCGACGCTCATCGACGACGAGTGGTGCGACTTCTTCGTGGCTCACCAGGTGCGGGTGAGCGTGAGCGTGGACGGCCCCCGGGAGCGCAACGGTGACCGGGTCACCCGGGGCGGCCGGCCGGCGTACGACCGGATCCTGCGCGGGGTGGCGGCACTGCGCCGGCGCGGGCTGCCCTTCTCCGCGCTCGCGGTCGTCTCCCGTCCGACGCCCGGGCTCGCCGCGGAGCTGTACGAGTACTTCCTCGACCTGGGCTGTGACGTGCTCGGCGTCAACATCGAGGAGACCGAGGGAGTCAACACCCGCGACAACGCGCACGAGGCGGCCGATGTGACGGCCTTCTGGGCCGAGCTGGTGGCGGCGTGGCGTCGGGAGCCCCGGATCCACCTGCGCGAGGTCGAGTGGACCCTGCGGTACGCGGCGGCGGTCCTGGACGGTGTGGCGGACGATGTGCTGCCCCGTCAGCTGGATCCGATCCCCACGATCGGGCACGACGGCTCGGTCACCGTGCTCTCCCCGGAGCTGGCCGGCTTCACCGACCCGAGGTACGACGACTTCAGCAGCGGCAACGTGCTGGAGACCCCGCTGGCCGAGATCCTGGCCGGCGCGGAGCGGACGCCCTGGGTGGGCGAGTTCCTCGACGGTGTCGAGGCGTGCCGCTCCAGCTGTCCCTACTTCGGCTTCTGTGGTGGTGGCCACGCCGCCAACCGCTACTTCGAGCTGGGGCGTTTCGACGGTACGGAGACCGAGCACTGCCGCAACAGCAAGATCCGCCTATTGGAGGGAGTGTTGGAGCATGCCCGAGACCACCAGTCACCGGCAGCCTGAGCGCGCGGGGGTTGCCGCTCCCACAGGGGTTGCCGAGCGGGTGCGGGACGCCGCCCCGGGGCTCAACGCTCTGCTGCGCGAGGCGGAGACCGCGCGTCAGCTCCGGTCGGAGGTGGCGGGGGCGAGTGAGTCGGGCGCTGTCTGCGCCTGGAACCACTTCGAGAACATCCCGACGTTCTACAACTGGAACAACCGGCCGCGCTGATAAGCGCGATACCGGGATCAGGGGCCTGTCCGGCGTGTCGGCACGGCAGGTCCCTGATCGTCGGTCATTACACCGCTGCGAGCGGGCACATGCGTGAGCACGCGGGGCTACCGCGTGCTCAGCTGCGTCGAGAGGTCAGCGGGTCGGACGGACCCAGGGATCCGGGTCGTCGTCCGCGTGATCCTCATCATCGTCGTCGACATACTCTTTGTAGTCGTCGTCGAAGTTGTGCTCAGACTTACCAGCACCCGCCAGTTCACGCTGCAAGGCGGTGAGGTCGGTGTTCGGGGAGTGGTACTTCAACTCCCGCGCCACCTTCGTCTGCTTGGCCTTAGCACGGCCGCGCCCCATGGCTCGACCCCCTCGCACAGAATGCGGGGCAGCCCGAAGGCGGGCCCCGATGACGTCAGGCATCTCTCGTGGCTCTTACGGTACATGGGGATGCCACCGTTCGGCACCTCGGGTTACCGTCTACCGGCCCTGCGCGTCGCGGTGGTCCGGCCGTCACCCAGTGTACCCGGTAAGGAGCGGAATCGTGAGCGCCCGTGACACCGGGCAAAACGCCACGAAACTGACCTCGGCCTCAGCGTAACGGCCCGCCGTACGGTTCGGGGCCTGCCGGGGGCGGATCGGACCCGCTCCGCCCCCGGACACCGGGCTCAGGGCAGGTGGATCGTGCGCAGACGGCCCACGTCGGCCATCCGCCGCTCGGCCAACCGGTCCGCCGCCACCGCCGGCGGGACCCCCTCGGCGTCGGCGAGCTTGAGGATCTCCCGGGTGGTGTCGTAGATCCGGGTGGCCCGCATCTTGGCCCGCTCGAAGTTGAAGCCCTCGATCTCGTCGGCGACCTGGATCACACCACCGGCGTTGACCACGTAGTCCGGCGCGTAGAGGATGCCCCGATCGGCCAGCAGCTTCTCGATCCCGGAGTGCGCGAGCTGGTTGTTCGCCGCACCGGCGACCACCTTCGCCCGCAGGGCCGGCACGGTCTCGTCGTTCAGCGCTCCGCCGAGCGCGCAGGGGGCGTACACGTCGAGGTCCGAGGCGACCAGCAGGGAGATGTCGTCCAGCAGGGTGACCTGCGGGTGGGTAGTCCGAGCCCACTCGAGCGCCCGCGGGTTGACGTCGGTGGCCACCACCTCGGCGCCGTCGTCGAGCAGGTGCCCGACCAGGTACTTGCCGACCTTGCCCAGGCCGGCCACGCCGACCCGCTTGCCGTGCAGCGTGGGCGCGCCCCAGACGTGCTCGGCGGCCGCCCGCATGCCCTGGAAGACGCCCCAGGCGGTCAGGATGGAGGAGTCACCGGCGCCGCCGTGCTCGACGCTGCGGCCGGTCACGTAGCGGGTCTCCCGGGCGATCACGTCCATGTCCGGCACGTAGGTGCCGACGTCGCACGCGGTGTAGTAGCGCCCGCCCAGCGACTCGACGAAGCGGCCGTACGCGCGCAGCAGCGCCTCCGACTTGATCTGCTCCGGGTCACCCCAGATGACAGCCTTGCCGCCGCCTAGGTCCAGCCCGGCGAGCGCGTTCTTGTACGCCATGCCCCGGGACAGGTCCAGCACGTCGGCGAGGGCGGCCTCCTCGTTCGCGTACGGGTAGAAGCGGGTGCCGCCGAGCGCGGGCCCCAGCGCGGTGGAGTAGATCCCGATGATCGCCTTGAGGCCGGTCTGCTTGTCCTGGCAGAAGACGACCTCTTCGTGCCCGGTCGATCCGGGGTCGTCGGTGCTGGCGAATACGCCCATGACTGGCTCCTGGTTTCGGTGCGTCCTTGTGGGACGCGGACCTGACGGACGCCGGCGGGGATACTGCCGGTGAGTTGAGCCTAATATCGGCCGCCGGCAGCCTCTCGCCCACGGCGTGCTGGTGGGCGCTGGCCGCGGTGAGGGCGGTGTTCATGGGAGGATCGCGCCGTGCCGTCGCTCTTCGCTTCTTACCTGCGCGTGTACGAGCCGCTGACCGCCTTCGACCGGGATCGCCAGTCGTACTGGCGGCGATACGTGTCCGAAGGGCGGGCGGTCGCCCCGGTTGAGGGGCCGGGCCGGCAGCGGACGGCGGTGATCGAGGCGCTCGGCGCCGGCTGGACGCGCCTGCCGGACCTGCCCGAGGAGGCGTACGTCCTGGAGACGGAGGAGACGCTGCTGGTCTGCCCGTGGAACCTGCGGATCCGGGTGGCCGAGGCGGCGCTCAGCGCCCGGGACGGTGTTCCGCCGGTGCTCGCCGACGCCTTCGTGCCCCCGGTGCTCGCCGGCCAGGCCAAAGCGGTGGTGGACGACTGGCGCAGCGGCGCCCGGGTGCTGGAGCACGGTGTGCCCCGGCTGCACGAGCAGATCGCCACCTGGGGAGTGCCGCTGCGGTGGTTCGTCCTGTTCGACCCCGAGGAGCGGGAGCTGGTCACCGGCCCGGGCCGGCGGGCGTTGCGCTACCGGACGGAGATCTCCAACGCGCGGCGGCGGTCGTCGCGGGCGTTGGCGGTGTTGCGCAAGTCCGTCGGTGAGGCGCCGATCACCGAGGCGGTCGAGGAGGCCGCTCGCTGGCTGGAGGAGTTCCACCCGCGGTCGATGGTGGAGCTGGACTACGGCGGCCTGGTCGAGCTGCTGCCGGACGAGACGCTCTCCGCCGACGACTCGCCGGAGCTGGTCGCGGCGGGTCTGGCCGGGCTCTCCCGGGGTGAGGCCGAGGAGGCGTCGGCCGCGTACGACAAGCTGGTCGCGCGGTGGCGGGCCGTGCAGTTGCTGGAGAGATGCAACTAAGACATATCAGTCACAGAGCGCTCCCAAGGCGAGGAGTGCTCGTAGTTGATGCTTCACGAACCGTGATCATGAGTCCGAATAAGGTACTTTCTGCCGCATAAAAGTCGCATAAATCGGGCATGGTTCATCCGTCCGTCTAGGGACGTTCGGCCGTTCGGCCCATGTCGGACATCGGGGACTAGCCGGACCATGGGAGACGCGTCGGCCGGCGGGACCCCGGCCGATGTCTATACATGTGGAGGAGTGACCGATGGCATCGCGAACGCACGAACCAGAGCCGCTACTCACACCGGCCGAGGTGGCGTCGATGTTCCGTGTCGACCCGAAGACGGTGACCCGGTGGGCCAAGGCGGGCAAGCTGTCCGCCATCCGCACCCTCGGCGGTCACCGCCGGTACCGCGAGTCGGAGGTCAGGGCCCTGCTGCAGGGGCAGATTCCCCAGCAGCGCCAGGGAGACTGAGCCGGCACCACGTGTCGACGAGTAAGGGCGGTGGACCTCGGTCCGCCGCCCTTACTCGTGTTCATGCCTCGGTCAAGGTGATCCGGATGCCGACCGTGCCGGCCTCGCCCCGGCGGAACCGGCTGCCCAACAGCGTGAGCCGGCCCAGCAGGCGGTACTTCTGCTTCAGCAGGCCACGGATCCGAAGGCTGCCCGCGTGGTCGTAGAGGCTCGCGTGAGCCGGCACCGAGCTGCCCTGCGGGCGCCCCCGTACGTCGCACGGCCCCACGGTCACCGTGCCGTTGTTGCGGATTCGCTTCACCTTGCCGGAATCCGCAGCCGTCCAGACCGCCAGGCCGTCGCCGTCGCGCACCGACCAGACCGGAGTCGAGACCGCCCGACCGTCCCTGCGGAACGTCGTGAGCAGGATGTACTTCTCCGCCGAGAGGCGATCCAGCATCTCCACGCCGCCAGGATAAGGCCGTACGGCTGACTGACCGACCGGATAGCCCGAACCGTGTCACGGCGCGCCGCGTACCAGTCGAGAAGGGCCTGACCTGCGACGGAACCCTCGGCGCTCGGCTGATCTGGACGAGGGCTCCGCCGCCGGCCTGCCCGGTGACTCAGACCTGGACGGTCGGGGGCAGCGGCTCCGGCGGGATGCCGCCGTCGCCGTCGACGATCTCGTCCGGGGTGCCGTCCTCATCGAGGTCCACCATGGTGACGTCCACCGCGCCGTCGTGGTCGGTGTCGAACTGGAACAGGTCGGCCTTCCCGTCGCCGTCGGTGTCGGCCACCCACACGTCGGTCCGGCCGTCGTTGTTGGTGTCCGCACGCAGCAGGTCGACCCGCTCGTTCCCCCGGGTCTCCACCGTCTCGGTGGTCTCCGCGTCCGCGACGCCCTTGGTTGCCTCAGTCATCGGCTGGTCCTTCCCTGAAGTTGACGGCACTCTCGTACCCGATCCGCCGCGCCCCCACGCGGGGCGCCGCGATCGGGGCTCTTAGGGTCGCACCATGAGGCAGTGGAGCGGACCGTCGGTCGCGGGTGATCCCCGCGCCGCCGTCGGGCGCAGCGGGGAGGCATGGTGAGCGATCGGTTCGTCGTGATCGGAGCCGGCACGATGGGGCTCGGCATCGCGTACGTGGCGGCAGGCGCCGGATACGCCGTCGAGCTGGTGGAGGTCGACGCCGACCGGGGCGCGGCGGCCGTCGCCCGGCTCGGCGGGCTGTGGGAGCGGGCGGTCGAGCGCGGCAAGCTCACCGCCGACCAGGCGGAGGCGAACCGCGCCCGGGTGACGCTGCGCGCCGCCCTCGCCGAGGCGGCCGAGGGGCCGGACGTGGTGGTGGAGGCGGTGCCGGAGCGGCTCGACCTCAAACGCGCGGTGCTGCGTGACGCCGAGACGTTGCGTCCGGCGTTGCTGGGCAGCAACACGTCGAGCATCGCCATCGGTGCGCTCGCCGCCGACCTGACCCGCCCGGAGAGCTTCGTCGGGTTGCACTTCTTCAACCCCGTCTGGGCGATGGCCCTGCTCGAGGTCGTGGTCGGCCCGGCCACCACCGAGGAGACCACCGCGGCGGCCGTCGCGCTCGCCGGTCGGCTCGGCAAGGACCCCGTCGTCGTACGCGACATGCCGGGCTTCGCCACCTCGCGGCTCGGCGTCACGCTCGGCCTGGAGGCGATCCGGATGGTCGCCGACGGAGTGGCCAGCCCCGCCGACATCGACAAGGCGATGGTGCTCGGCTACCGGCACCCCATCGGGCCGCTGGAGCTGACCGACCTGGTCGGGCTCGACGTCCGGCTGGACATCGCCCGCACCCTGCAGGCCGCCTACGGGGACCGGTTCGCGCCGCCGCCGCTGCTGGTGGAGATGGTCGCCGCCGGACGGCTGGGCAAGAAGTCCGGCCAGGGCTTCTACTCCTGGGAAGGCGGCGTGAAGCAGTGAGCGCGAGGAGTGAGCTTGCGAGCCCCGCAGTCGCGAACGGAGGGTGGGCGCGGTGAGCGGAGTACGGATCGAGGAACACCCCGACCGGCTGGTGGTGACCCTGGACCGGCCGGAGAAGCGCAACGCCATCGACGCCGACCTGATCGCCGAGCTGCACGCGGTCTGCGCCGAGCTGGAGGCCCGCCCCCGGCTGCTGCTGCTCACCGGCGGAACGGAGGGCATCTTCGCCGGCGGCGCCGACATCGGGCAGCTGCGTGAGCGGGGCCGGCTGGACGCCCTCGCCGCCATCAATTCGGCCGCCTTCGCCCGGATCCGGGCGCTGCCGATGCCTACCGTCGCCGCCGTGGACGGGCCGGCGCTGGGCGGTGGGGCCGAGCTGGCGTACGCCTGCGACCTGCGGATCTGCACCGAGCGTGCGGTCTTCGGCCAGCCCGAGGTGCGGCTGGGCATCCTGGCCGGCGCCGGCGCGACCCACCGGCTCCCCGCGCTGATCGGTGAGGCCCGAGCCAAGGAGCTGCTCTTCACCGGGCGGCGGGTCGACGCGGCGGAGGCGCTCCGGATCGGGTTGGTCAACCGGGTCGTCGCGGAGCCGGGCGAGCTGCTGCCGACCGCGCACAGCCTGCTCGACGAGATGGCCAAGGGTTCCGCGCTCGCCCTGCGGCTGACCAAACTGGCGGTGGACGCCCCTACGGCCGCTCATCCTCAGCTCGACCTGGTCAGCCAGGCGGTGCTCTTCGAGGACGAGGAGAAGCGTCGCCGGATGACCGAGTTCCTCGAGCGCAGAAGCGCCCGCTGACACAGCCGCCAGGCCCCTCCGCCGCCACGTCGAGCGGTCCGGGGGCCGGACGACGAAACGGCCGCACCGGTTGCCCGGTGCGGCCGTTCTCGTCGATCGCGTTGCCGCGCTCAGTGCCGGATCTGCACGCCCGCGTCGGCCAGCGCCCGGATCACCTGAGCCGACTCGCCGAAGCCGATCACCAGCACGGCGTCCGAGCCGAAGTCCTTGATCTCCTTGGCCCCGGCGCCGAAGTCCAGCTGCGGCGCGGACTCGCCCTCCGGCGGCTCGTAGGTCAGCAGCTTGAGCCGGTCGGTGCCGATCCCCGCCTTCTCCAGCTCCGCCTTCACCACGGCCTGGAGACCCTCACCGTAGGAGTCCTTACGGGCGACGATCGAGATCCGCTGAGAGCCGTCCCGGAGGATCACGTCGGCCAGGGCGCGGCCCTGGAGGCTGTCCGGCGGAGCGGTGCGGAAGAAGAGACCCTTGTCCTCGGCCGTGGTCAGGCCGTCGTCGGTGCTCGACGGGGAGAAGAGAATCTTGCCGGCCTGGACCGTCTCGGGCAGCACCGCGAGGGAGATCCCCGAGCTCGCGGCGCCGATGATGACGTCCGCGCCGGAATCGATCAGCTCCGCCACGGTCGCCTTCGCCTTCGTGGCGCTGGTGCCGTCGTCGCCCTCGATCCAGGTCACCTTCTTGCCGAGCACACCACCGGCGGCGTTGATCTCCTTGATCGCCAGCGCCGCGCCGGCGGCCATCGGCGGGTACGCCAGAGCCAGGTCACCGGTCTTCGGCCAGAGGCCGGCGATGACCAGCGGCGTTCCGGGTGCCGCCCCGTCGCCCTGCTTCTTCCCCTTCGGCGGGGCCTTGGTGCTCGCGGCCGACTCGTCCCCGGCGCCGACGAACTCGGTCTTGCCGTCGTTGAGCTGCTGACCGTCGAAGTGCAGGGTGCCGTAGCTCGTGGTGGCCGGTTCCCCGACCTCGGTGAAGCCGGAGCGGGTCACCGAGACGCCACGGTACTCGATGTCCTGCCCCTCCCGAGCCATGCTCAGACAGGTCGCCAAGTCCTCGCACCGCTCGCCGCCGTTGGTGACGCCCACGACCTGCTTCGCGATCTCGGGAGAGTCCGTGCTGCCCGCCAACTGCGCGGCGAGCGCGCTGATCATGACGGCGTCGTACGTCTCACCGGCGTAGAGGTAGTCGCCCAGATCCGGAGCGACGGACCGTAGCCGAGTCTTGAACTCGTCGGGCAGCGGCGTCAACGGCGTGGTGCCCTTCATGCCGTCGACGAGGTCGGCGTGATCCTTCAACTCGGCCGGGAACGAGTTGAGCATGTTGCCGTCGGTCCCGTAGAGGCGTACCTGTTGGGCCGTCCCCTCCTCGGGCTTGTCACTCCCGCATGCGCTGGTGGCGAGCAGGATAGTGGCGCAGGCGGCCAGGGCGGCCGTCCGGGAGCCGCGCGATACGAGCATGGTCGTCCTTCCATCGGCGAAGGTCCGCTGCGCACGATAGCGTGCCCACGTCGGCCGCGGGACCGTGGAGCCGGGTCATTCCCCAGGTCGCCCCCACTGGCTACGGAGAGTAGCGATCGATGGTGGTGCCTGCCCCGCCTTGACCCGCCCACCTACTGTGCCCTGCGTGACGGAACTGCCACAGCAGACGCTCGACGACGCGACCGCCGTGCTCCGCTCGGCGCTGGCCGGAGACGGCGATGCCGTGGTGGGCGCGTTCGACGAGGTGGTCGACCGCTCCGGCCTGGCCGGGGCGTACGGGGTCGCATGGTGTCTCGCGGCCACCATGGTGGGCGATCCAGGGCCGGCCGGCGGCTGCGCACTGGACTTCCCCGGCATCGACGAGGCCGGCTACGACACCCGTTGGGTGGCCCGCTTCGTCAGCGCGTACGCGAACCGGGACGCCGACACCGGCCAGGCGCTCTTCGGCGCCGCGGCCGACGACGGCCTCCTCCCCGACTGCCTGCTCACCCTCGCGGGGTCGACCGTCGCCACGCTGCGCAGCCGCGCCCGGTGACCCGGCCACCCGGCTGGCGCGTGTGATAGCTCTGAGGGCATGTCCGAGGCCATGCTGAGCAAGGTTCGAAAGTTGCTGGCCCAGGCCGAGGACCCGGCCTGCACCCCCGCCGAGTCGGCGGCGTTCATGGCGAAGGCGACGGAGCTGATCGCCCGGTACGGCGTCGACCGAGCGCTGCTCGCGGCCCGGGACCCGACCACCGACCCGGTCGGCGACCGCCTGGTCGAGGTGGCCGCCCCGTACGCCCGGGACAAGGCCGGACTGCTCGCCGCGGTCGCCGATCCGCTGCGCTGCCGCTGCGTACGTCGCCGGCACGGCAGCGGCTTCGCGATGCACCTGTTCGGCTTCGCGAGCGACCTGGAACGGGCCGAGCTGCTCTACACCTCGCTGCTGGTCCAGGCCGCGCACGGGCTGGCCGGTACGCCCGTACCGCCCGGCGAGCAACCCGGCACCTTTCGCCGCTCGTGGCTGGCCGGGTTCGCCCAGGTGATCGGGGCGCGGTTGCGGGCCGCCGAGACGGAGGCGGCGGCCGGCTCGGGTGAACCGGGCGTGGCGCTGGTCCTGGCCGACCGCTCCGACCGGGTGCAGCGCCGCCTCGCCGAGGTGTACCCGCGCCTACGCACCGCGCCGCGCCGACGGCTCGCGGGTACCGGATTCGCCTCGGGCGCCGAGGCCGGGCAGCGGGCCGACCTGGGCGGCCGGGAGGTGCACCCCGGGTCGCGCCCCGATCGCCGTCTCAGCCGCTGAACGGTCGCTCCGATCGGGGCCGGGCGTGCCTACTGCGGCTCGGGTCGGACGTGGCTACCGCAGGTCGGGCGTGCCTACCGCGGCTCGGGCCGGGCTCGGACCGGGCCGGATCCGAGCGGGGCGCGACCGGGCCGGGCGGGTTCCGAGCCGCCGCGCCGGTCGCGGTCAGCCCGGCGGCGGACGGCGACCGTCGACCGTCGCGACGTAGCGGGAGAGCAGTTCGTGCCAGCCGGCGGTGAGCGCCTGCCGGTAGCCCTCGGCCGCCTCGCCGTGCCGGTCGAAGTGACGGTGCTCCAGCTCGACGCGGGTCTGCTCCGGCGCCGCGGTGAGGAAGACCACTTCGACCTCGCTCGCCCGCGCCGGATCCGGAACCGGTACCCGGTCCGGCCCGATCTGCCAGGTGAAGACCAGTCGACGGGGCGGATCCCAGGTGAGCACCCGACCCCAGTCGGCTCGGAAGCCGTACGGGCCGATCTCGTAGAGCATCCCGCCCGCCCACGGCTCGATGCCCAGCTCGGAGAGCGCCTCCGGGCCGGACCAGGTGTACTCCCTGACCCACCAGTCGGTCAGCGCACCGGCGAAGACCGCGAAGGCCCGTTCGGTGGGGGCGGAGATGAGCAGGCTGCACCGCAGGTGGAACCGCTCGACGTCCTGCCGGATGTCGGCTGGGTCCGTCAACTCCTGTCCCATAGGTCCGGACCATACCGGCTGATGCCCGGGTGTGCAGCGGGCGAAAGTTTCGGTCCGGACGCGCGGGCGTGCGCGGCACTGCGGGACCCCGACGCATGGCGGCGCGAACGGCCCCCGAAGCGGCTCGAGCGTGGCCGGCGGGCTCGGGCTCCCGAGCGGGCCGGGAAACGTGGCTGCCGGGTCAGGCTCCTCGCCGGACTGCCGGACTGCCGGACTGCCGGACTGCCGGAGGGTGGGCTCTCGGCCGGGTGGCCGGAGCGTGGCTGACGGGTCGGGCTGCGCCTCGGCCAACGGGGCATCGCGGCGGCCGGAGCGTGGCCGGAACAGGGATGGCACGGCAGGAAGCGGGTAAGCGCGCCCGGTCGGGGCCGGGGTGGGCCGGGCCAGCCGAGCCGGGGGCGGGGCGGGATGAGCAGCGGGAGCGAGCGCGGGCAGGTGGGCCGGGATCCGAAGCGGCCGGACCAGGGACAGGGAAGCGGCGCCGCGACCGGGCACCAGGAGGACGGGCCGGAACGGCACGTACGCGAGGGCCGCTGGCCGACCGAGGCCGAACGCAGGCTGCGGCCCGGGGAACCGGACGTTCTGCTGGACGTGCCGGAGCTGCGCGTCGGTGAGCTGCGATTGGCCGTCGACGCTCTGGATGCCGACCTCTCCCTCCGGGCGCGGCTGGCGAACCTCATTGTGCTGGACGCCGGCGTCCGGGTGCGGCTGGAGGCGGTCGAGCTCGACGTCAAGGACGTACTCGCCGAAGTGCTGCTCAAGGTGCGGCTGGAGCGGCTGGCGGAGATCCTCGAACGAGCACTGGACACTCTCGACCGGAACCCGCAGCTCGTCGAGGCGATCGCGGAGAGCGCGCACGCGGCGCTCGACGACGCCGGTCGGGCCGCTCAGCAGGTGACCGGTCGCGCGGAGCAGCTCGACCGGGTGGCCGACCGGCTCGGGCGGGACGTCGGCTCGATCAGCGCACGGGCCGAGTGGACCGGGGAGGCGCCGGTCGCTCGGGAGATGTTCGAGCCGTCGCGGCCCGGCGAGCGGCAGCCGGGCGCGCGACCTGGCGAGACCGCCGGGCAGCGACCGCGCGGGGGCGCTCAGCGGCCGCGAGCCGGTCTGGAGCAACCGGGCGAGGCGGCGGGCGGGCCGGGGCCGTCGGCTCCGCAGGCCGGCGCCGGTGCGGGCCCGTCGGGTCGGCAGCCGGGCGGCGCGGGTCAGGGGCAGCGGGCCGCCGGCGGCGCTCAGGGCCCGTCGGGTGGGCAGGCCGGTGGCGCGGGGCAGCAGGCTACCGCCAGTGCGGGCCCGTCGGGTGGGCAGGCGGGCGGCGCGGGGCAGGGGCAGGGGCAGCCGGCCGCCGGTGGCGATCAGGGCCCGTCGGGTGGGCAGGCCGGTGGTGCGGGGCAGCGGGGCGCCGGCGGTGGCCAGGGAGCGGCGGGCCCGCAGGGCGGTGCCGGGGCACGGGAACGCGAGGCGGGCCGCGCCGAGCCGGGCGAGGGGCAGGCGGGTGGGCCGGGATGGCCGGTGCCCAACCCGGCTGACCTCGCCGGGCAGGCGAGTGAGGTGCTGCGGCAGGCGGGTCGGAGCGTCTGGGACGCGATCCGCGCCAGCATGTCCGAGCACGGACCCGAGTCGAAGCGCTGAGACGGAGTGAGAAGCGCGACTTCCTTGGAATCGGGGTGTCCAACGACAGGGAAGCCCCGGCTTCAAGGAAATCGAGTCGATCTAGCCGATGCTCCAGCGCGGGCGACCACGGCCGTAAAACGGTCGAGGCGGCTCGGCCGCAAAAGCAAGATCCCCACCGCGTTTCCGCTGGTGGGGATCTCTGTAGCCCGGCGAAAGGCTATGTGGCCAGGGGCGGGGTCGAACCGCCGACCTTCCGATTTTCAGGCGGGTGAATTTTCCCTGGTCAGAGTCTTGTAACTGGGAGCCGTGCAACCAACGTGCAATACGTCGACCCCCTCGTGGTCTCTCTGCTCGGTGAGTAACGCCGGGTTGCTCCCGGCGGCAAGCAGGTTGATCGTCATCCGGGCATCTCACTAGCGTGGTTCAACATGACGAGGAGCTTGGGCGCCACCGACTGGCGTACGGCCAACCGTGCCAACTGGGATGAGCGCGTCCCGATCCATGTTGCCGGTTCCTTCTACGACCTTCCCGGCTTCGTCGCGGGCAGGAACACGCTTCGGGATTTCGAGGTCGCCGAGGTCGGTGAGGTCGCTGGCAAGGAGCTGCTTCACCTTCAGTGCCATATCGGGCTGGATACCCTGTCCTGGGCTCGGCGTGGAGCCATCGTCACCGGCCTCGACTTCTCTGCACCGGCGGTGGAGGTAGCCGAGGGCCTTGCCGCGCAGATCGGCGTCACCACCGCACGCTTCGTCACCGCCGATGTGTACGACGCCGTCCAGGCGCTCAATGGGCGGACTTTCGATATCGTCTACACCGGTTTCGGCGCGTTGTGCTGGCTTCCGGACATCGCCCGCTGGGCGCAGACAGCGGCAGACCTCGTCGCTCCAGGGGGCTTCCTTTACCTGGCCGAGTTCCACCCGTTCACCGATGTCCTCGCCGAAGACGGCCGTACCGTCGAGGGCGACTACTTCCAGCGTGACCCGATCGTCGTGGATGCGCCGGGCACCTACGCCGATCCCAACGCGCCCATCACCGCGGGCTTGACGGTCGAATTCCTCCACGGCGTGGGCGACGTGGTGAGCGCCCTGGCTGCCGCTGGTCTGCACCTGGAGTTCCTGCACGAGCACAACCGCGGCCACTTCCGTTTGGCGGCAGGGCAACGGGTCCCGCAGGTCTATACGGTGCGTGCGGCGAAGGTCAGGTAACGGAGACTGGGCTGTTCCAACGGTAGCGGTCACAGCTAACTCCGCATGGTGATGTGCCGAGGCAGCCGTGCGACGTCACCGTGTGCGGCGAGTTCCGACAGGGCCTTGGCGATCTCGCGGTCGCGCCCGTCGACCGCGTGCAGGTACCGGCGAGCTGCCGCCATGGACGAGTGCCCGAGTCGCTTCATGAGGTCAGCCAGAGTCGCGCCGGTCTGGGCGGCGAGGGTTTGACCGGTGTGCCGCAGATCGTGGAAGGTCAGTTCATCGAGGCCGACCTGTTTCCGCGCCCGGACGAATGCCTGATACAAGGTGTTGCCTCGTAGCGGGGTCCCGTCGCGGCTTACGAACAGCCGATCTTTGCCCGCGTACTTGTCGAGGTGAAGCCGGACCAGCGGCACGACGTGCGGCGGGATAGTGATCGTGCGCTTCCCTGCCTCCGACTTGGGATCTTTGTCGAACGCTTGATCAGGGGCGTGCAGCGGTTCCACGCGTGCCTTCCGCACGGTGATCGTGTGCTCGGTCAGGTCCACGTCCGCGACGCGCAAGCCAGCGATCTCACCGCGTCGCAGGCCGCACCAGGCAGCAATGAGAACCGCGGTGCGGTAGCGCGGGTTGATGGCCTCGACCAGGGCGACGACCTGAGCCGGCGTGGCGACTGGCCGCTCAGCGACCCGGACGGTACCGGCACCGGGGATCTGGCACGGGTTTCGGGCAATGATGCCCTCACGGACAGCCGTGTTCATGACCATGCGCAGGAAGCGGTACGACTGAGAGATAGAGGTACGCCCACCCTTGCCCCGCAGAGCAGCGGCGTGCCACTCCCGCACCCGACTCGCGGTGAGCTCACGCAGCTGCACTTCGACCAGCGGCGCCAGGTGCAGCCGCAGATTCCGCTCGCACGTCTCCCGCCAGCGCACGCCGATCTTCGGACTGTCCCGCAGGATGGCCTGCGCGAAGCTGCCAAACGTTTCCGCCGCCGCGCGGTCGTCCAACCAAGTACCACGCGAGATGTCCGCTTCCACCAGCGTGAGCCAGCGGTTGGCATCAGTCTTCGTCTTGAAGGTGTGCGGCGCGGTCTGTCGAGCGCCACCAGCGGGCGGCACGAACGAGGCTTGGAATCGGCCGGACGGCAGCTTACGGACCATGCCAAATCGACGTTTCGCCATCAGGCCACGGCCTTTCCGTCAGACCACGCCACGGTGACCGGTTCAACCACCCCGGAGGCGATGAACTCAGCCAACGTGCTTTCGGGGATACGGACGTGAGAGCCGAGCTTGATGAACCGGATGCGCCGCTCAGCGATCAACCGGCGCGGGAAGCGCTCAGTAGTCCCGAGTCGTTCGGCGACCTGGGCCACCGTCAACAGCCGATCCATTACTGCGACTCCTTCGGGTCCGAGGCGAGTTCTTCTTCGTCGGCGCCGGGTACTGCTGGTAGTAGTCCTTGGCCAGGTAGTACCGCCGAACCGTCTGACGAGTCGGCTGCCGCTCGGTCTTGGGCAGCCAGCAGGGCAGCCCGCCAGTGTGCCCGCTGGGACAGGGCGCGTAGGAGGCGGTGTTGCAGGGGTGGGATGTCGGGGTCGTCTGGCCGGGCCATCTCCCAGGCGTAGGCGGGCGGGTCGTCCTGGTCGACGGGGTCGACGTCCTCGGCGCCGGTGCTGACGCCGAGGAGTCGGCGGAACCAGGCGCGGGCGTCGGCGCGGTGGTCGGCGAGGGTTTTCCCGGACCAGTCGCGGGAGACGAGGATGCGGCGCCCGCCGATGCCGAGGGTGGCCCTCTGGTGGACCTTGCCTTTGCAGCGTCCGGCTTGAAGCCTGCCGTGGGCTTTTTTGGGTTGGATGCCGTAGAGCAGCCAGTTGGCGCACCGCTCGTTGCACGGCGTGATCCGGAGTTGCTGCCAGAGCCGGTCGAGGTGGTTGCGCTGCCGGTCCGTTTCGGGCTTGTGGCAGTCCGCGGCGCTCTTGGTGATGTATTTGGTGATGTAGCCGATCGTGCGTTCGGCGTGCACGGTGCCGGGGGTGACGCCCTCGGCGTGGACCTGGCGGCCGAAGCGGACGACGTGTGAGGGTTCGGGGTCGGCTTGAAGGTCGAGGGCGTCCAGGGCGTCAGCCCAGGTGGTCAGCGGCTCGCGGGTGTCGGGGTCTACCCAGGCGTCCGCGTCGTTGTCCCACACAGGCGGCCGATCCAGCGAGTAGACGAGTTCGTCGGCGGGGGGCCACCACACCTGGTGGTAGGTGGCGGCGGCGACCTGCCGCAGCACGGCGCGGGAGATGGTGCCGCGGATGGCGAAGTGCGCATGCGGCGCCAAGCGTCGCTGCGGCTCGACGCAGCCGGCGTATTGGACGTTCCAGCCGACGCAGCGGCGAAGGTTCTGCCAGAAGCGGTCGAGCAGCCGCGGGAAGTGCACGGCGTCCCAGGCGGCCCGCCGGTAGTCGTAGGAGGCGGGGTCAACGGGTGTGCCGTCGGGCAGGACGCGGCCGTAGCTGTCGAGGGTGAGCGACAGCCACATGGACGGGCGGTGTTGGGTGCCGTCGGGGGCGGTGTAGACGCGGCCGACCGTGCGGGGCTCGACCCGCTTGCGGGGCAGGTCCGGGGTGTCCTGCCGCCGCTTCGTGGACCGCTTGCGCCGGCCGCCGGAGGACTCTTCGCCGTCGTGGGTTGGGGCGACCTGTCCGCGGAGGCCCTCGGCGGCGATGGCTTCCTCTACCTCGGCGATCGCGGCGTCGATGCCGGGAACCTGGTCGAACTGGGCGGAGCGTTGAGCTTCGTCGCGGGCGAACTCGAGATGCGCCCGGAACATGACCAACTCCCGCTGCGCCTCACTGGCCGGGTAGGGCGCGAGCGGGTTGGGCTCGTCCGTACGGTGCCAACCCTCCCGGATCTGGGTCTGCCGCAGCCGGCGGGCGCGTTTCGCGCACGGAGCGCACTTGTCCTCGCGGGTGGTGCCGCACGGAAGGTCGATCACTTCCGTCTGACCGCTGTGTAGGTCGGTACGCCTGAGCGTGACGGGGCGCAGGCAGACGCCGTACTCGGCGGCCATCTCCTTGAGCACCTGGCGGGACATGGGCAGGGCGAGGCGGGCGGCGCGGGAGCCAGGCGCCGGCGGGTCAGCCGCGGCAGGGGTTGGTTCGGTGGCGGGGTCGGTGGTGAGGCCGGGCAGGGTGGGGGCGGTCAACGGGTCACCTCCGGTAGCTCGAAGAGGGCGGGCTGGTGGTCAGCGATCGGGGTGGTGCGGGTCGGACCGAGGCGGCCGGCCCAGCGGTGGGCCGCTTGCTCGTGGCGGTCGCAGGCGACCTCGGCGCGGTATCGGCCGGTGCCGGGGTTGCCGGCTTCGATGAGGGCGGTGGCCCACCTACGGCAGCGGGCGCAGTAGGTGGGCCAACCCGCGGTCATGGCGGTCAGTGGCCGCAGCCGGGGCAGTGCAGACCGGGGCAGCAGCGTCCCGACTTGCGCAGCAGGAGAGCGAGGAGGAGCAGGACCAGGGCGCCGCCGGCGATGAGCGGGAACGCGGCCCGGATCGCTGCGACGAGCTGGGCGGCGAGGTAGCCGACCGCCGCGATGACACCGACCGCGGGCACGGCGATGGCGGCGACCGCTACGCCACGGCGGGGGCGGCGGACCGGAGCCGGGGCGGAACGGCCGGTGTCGAGGAACCGCACCGTCACCGTCACCCGAGCGGCGTTGCCAGGGATCTGCTGGGGTGCAGTCATGGACAGCAGCCGGCCGGAGTCGCGGACCAGGGCGACGGACGCGGCGACCTCGGCGGGGGTGCCGATGATCCGACGGGCGACGACGGACGGGCGCCGGGTGTTGACGCGGGCGAGTTGGGTGCGGGTCATCGGGTCAACTCCGAGGCGAAGACGTGGCCGTTACGCGGGGTCTGGACGGTGGACGTGATGAGCGCCGAGCGAACCGGGGTCGGGGTCGGGGTCGGAACGGGGGCCGGCGGGACGACGACCGGAGCCGGTTCGGTGGGCACGTCGACGGGCGCCACCTCGGCGGGATCCGTGGCGGAATCCCCGGCGGTCTCGACTGGGGCAGGTTCGGCGGTGTCGGGGATGTCGGCGGGTTCGGGGTCGCCGCCGGTGTGCTGGCTGTTGTCGGCCAGGTCGCGGGCAGCGGCGAGCAGTGCCGCGGCTTCGGCTTCGATGGCGGCGAAGTCGGGCCGGATGCGTCCGGCGACCAGTTCGACGCCGATGACGAGAACGACGACCAGGGCGAAGACCAGCCGCAAACCGAGGCTTCCCGGGGAAGCGAAGTTGATGGTCGCCGACAACAGACCGCACGCGGCGAACACGACCAGCGCCCCGCGTTTGGCGTCCCGGGCGATGCCGGAGGTGCGGACGACGGTCAGCATCGACACCATCGCGGCGTCGAAGATCAGCGGCACCAGGTAGGCGAAGTACCCCGCGTTCTGCGTCCACAGGTAGTGGGCTTGGTGCAGGTAACTCGTCGCCAGCGCGGCGAGCAGGACGAAGCGGTTGTACTTCTTGATCGAGCCGATTGCCTTGAGCATGGTCGGGACGGCGTTTCGGGCGTACTCGGCGGCGAACTCCTGGGTGAACGTGCTCGGGTCAGTGCTCGACACGAGTCACCTCCCGCTGAGGCACCGCGGGCAGGGCCGAGCGGAGCCAGGCGCGCAGGTTGCGCAGGTAGACGGCGCCGTAGACGAAGCAGGAGACGAGGAATCCCCACTGCTGCGTGGTGATCGAGTAGGCCAGCCACAGCACTTGGGCGCCGAGGCCGACGGCCCAGCCGGTCCACGACCGCTTCCCGGCCAGGTAGAGGCCGGTGACGCCGACGGCCATGAGGAGCCAGGACCACAGTTGCGGGTTCACGCGGCCCACCCCCAGGTCTCGGCGTCCTCGGCAGCGATCTCGGCGTGCCGGTCCAGAGCGGCGGCGAGGATCGCGTCGGCTTGGGTGTCGGGGGCGCAGTAGGGGCACTGCTGGTCGGGGTCGGTGTGGGCGAGGTCGAGGCAGGTCCGGCGGATGGGCTGGCGGGTGAGTCGACGGGTACGCATCACGGGCTCCAAGGCAGGGCGGTGAGAGGTCAGCGGTGGGTGGGGGTGATGTGCACGCGGATCCACTCCGGTGGCTCACCGGTGGAAGCGACGGCTTCGGAGAGGCAGCGCCACAGCGCCCACGCCTCGTTCGGGGTCAGGTACATGCGGCGCCGCCCGGAACCCACCGCGACGTACAGGTCGGCGTCGGGGGTGACCCGGACCGTGACCGGCACCGAGGCTTTGTCCACGTGCGGGGCGCGCAACCGGTAGAAGCGCCGCGGCTCCTGGGCGGTCGGCTCGTCGGGTTCGTCGGCGTAGGGCATCCGCACCGGGACGTCCGCAGTCGGGTCCGTCATCGGGGGTCACCTCCGTTCGCGGTGTTGGTGCCGTTGAGGTCCAGGGCGTTGAGCAGCGACGAGGGCAGCAACGGCGCCGCCTGTCGGGGCGCGGTCGGCCGGTAGGTGTGGGCCTGCCGCCCGTTGCCGTTGACGCGGGCTGGCTTGACCTGCGCCGGGACGGGTTCCGGTTCGGGCTGGACCTCGGGCGGGGCCGGGAACGTCGCGGCCATCTCGCGGATCAGGTCATCGGGGATGTAGGAGAACCGGACGCGGGCGGGTTCGGGTTGCCCGTCGAGCAGGACGTAGGCGACGCCCTTGCCGGACAGCGGAATCTGGTCGGCGAGGGCACCGCGGTCGCGGGAACCATCCCCGAGCAGCAGGTCGACGTGGCCGCGTTCGGTGAGGCCGAGAGCGATGCGGGTCGGGAACAGATCGCGGACGGACACGACTTCCTTGCGCGGGTCCTGCGTGGCGGCCACGACCAGGACGCCGAGCCCTGCCCCCTGCGACAGCAGCAACCCCAGGGCGTGAGCGATCCGGTTACGGATCTCGCTGTCAGGCAAGTACGCGAGCAGAGCGGCGATCTCGTCGATGACGATGACGATCAGCGGCTCATCCACCGTCGGCGTGTGCACCCGCACCTTGCCCCGCAGGATCTGCTGCCGGGCACGCATCCGGCACACAGCGTCTTCGAGCAGATCCGCCATGCGCGACCAGTCGTCATCGACGTAACGCGAAAACAACGGCCGACCGATGGCGAGTTCCATCCCGCCCTTCGGGTCGATCGCCCACACCCGCACCAGACCCGACCGGATCCCAGCCCCCAGGGACCGCAGCAGAGACCAGATCACCGAGCCCTTGCCCATCCGCGTGGCGCCACCGATCAGCACATGCGTCGCCAGGAGCCGCAGGCAGTAGACGGCCAGGTCTTCCCGCAGCCCGAGGGGCAGGGCAGTGAAGTCCGGGCGCGCCGGGACGGGCAGCGGGACGACGATGCGGGTCAGCGGGTCACGGCGGATGAACACCAACCACACGTGCCGCGGACGGTCCCGGAACCGGATCGCATCGACCCGCCGCAGCACCCAGGCGAGACGGCCGGAACGATGCGGAGCGGCGTGCCGACGGCCGGAGAACACGCGGCAGTGACGGGTGCCGAACGAGTACGCGAGATCCCGGGCCGCCTTGTGGTACGCCTCCGGGTTCTGCCCGCGGGGCATCCGCAGCACCACTTCATCCGTGGCGTACGAGCAGCGAACCGACAACAGTTCCGGGGTCTTCTCGCCGCCGTCGTACTTCTTCACCAGCCCGCAGAGCGTCATGGTCTCGTGCCACTGACGGCGGTACACCCACAGCCGCCGCCACACCGTTACCGCCCGGAGCACGACCAGGCGGTGGAACGAATCCCGACCACGCCACCACCACAAGCCCGCCGCACCGGCAAGGACGACGAGGACCAGGAGGTGCGGCCACCAGCCGTGCGACTGGTACGCGTCGACGGCGACCAGGACCAGCACGACGCCCGGCCAGGCACGCCAGTGCCGCACCGCCCAGATCAGGAAGCGGACGACCGCCACGACGAGCCGGGCCAGCAGGAACGCGATCGTGATCGTCCAGACCAGGGGCCACGGGGTGGCGACCTGAAGACGGCGGAAGTTGACCAGCGGGGCGCGCATCACGCCACCGCCTTCGGAGCCTTGTGCTGCTCGGTCCACGCCTCCGCGCAAACCTTGTGCACCGGCTTCCCGCTGGGGCTACGGCAGATCGCAGGGCGCCCGCAGATCACACACGGAGCGGACTCGCCGGCACCGCCGCCACGAGTCCAGTCCAGGAAAGAAGGCATGATGAACCCGCCCTTCCAGGCCGAGAGGAATTGGTGGGGCAGCGGGGCGGCCGGCTTTCCTAGGGCATGGGCCGCCCCGCGCCACGTGAAGTTTCAGTAGCCGTGCCGCTTGAGCGCCTTGAACGCCGCGGCCTTCTCCGCCTGAGTCGCCTTGCCCAAAGCGGCGTCGAACGCGGCCTTGGCCCCGTCGAACTCCGGGGCGTCGATGCCCCGATCGGCGGCGTCGGTCTCCTTCATCCCCAGGCTGATCAACTTCATCACCTGGTCACGGCGCACCGGCTCCGGCTCAGAGCGCTTCCGGCCGAACATCAGGCAGCCTTCCCGTGCGTCTCGGCCAGGGTCTTCGGCGCGACCAGCGCGGTCGCCCGGTAGGAGAAGGCCAACCGGCCGTTGTTGCCCACATACGGGGTCACGGTCAGGTTCTCGAACTCCACCGGCTGGAACGGACCCACCGGCGGCACCGGCTGCACATCCGACAGGACCTTGATCGACACCTCACGCGACCGCGCGCCCAGCTCCGGGTCCATGTCCATCACCCGGCACTGCCACACCCGCTGACCCGTCAGCTTGTCCTTACTCGGCGTCCGCTGCCGAGTCGCCTCGTTGAAGTCCTGCGCCTCCGCAATCGACTCCGGCACGAACACACAACCGTGCGGGAACGCCGCTTCGAACGGAACCGAGAACCGAGTTCCACCGCGAAGAGCCATCTTTTCCTCCCTCAGCGCCAAGGGCGCTCGTAGCGCCTACCGGTACGCCGGCAGCGCTCTCGATCACCAAGCCTGATCGGCCTGGCTAGCCAAGCGGCTTGCATTGAAGGCTAGGACGGCCTGGCTAGTCAGGTCAAGAGTTTGGAACGGGTGTTTCCTAGCTTGGCTAGCCAGCAGTACCCTGGACGGGTGACCGAGAACCTGGACTACCTCGGGGAACTTGACCCCGATGACCCGAAGCAGGCGTCACAACAAATCGCGAACAAGCTTCGGGCCGCGATCCTCACGCGCCGACTGGCGCCAGGCGACAAACTGCCGTCGCAACCCGAGTTGGCCACCCGGTACGGCGTGGCACGCGAAACGGTCAAGCGAGCGCTCGAAGCACTCCGAGCGGAACGGCTCATCGTGACGCGGCAAGGAAGTGGCGCCTTCGTCCGTGCCCAGACGCAACGAGCCGTCGAGCTCCGGCCGCACATCGAGGCCGCATTCGAACGGCCGCACGTCACCATCGACTTCGCCGGCTTTTCCGGCGAAACACTCCGGGACGCACTAGCCGAAGTACTGGACAAGGTCCGGGTGGGCCGACTTGCGCCGGAGACGATCGCCGTCCGAGTCTTGGTTTCCGACATGTCGGCGCCGATGGCGCTACCAGCCAGGGCCGAGACCCAGGCAGATGACCCGCTGGTGCGAGAGCGTGCCGACCGCATCACTCGCAGAGCTGTAGACGGCATCCTCGACCAGGTCTCGGAACTCGCCGACCTTGGGCTAGTTCGTTCGGCGACCGCGGAGGTGCGGATGCACCGCGGCTCCCCGCAGTTCAAGCTGTACCTGCTCAACGCCGAAGAAGTATTCTTCGGCTTCTACCCAGCGGTCGAGCGCACCGTGACGATCAAGGGTGAGCCCACAGCGATCTACGACCTGATGGGGAAGGATGTTCCCCTCTTTCACTACGCCGTCACCGACGACGAGGCATCCCACGGGACGCAGTTCGTAGAGGCATCCCGCCAGTGGTTCGACTCCCTGTGGTCGACCATCGCCTACCGGTACCAAGGATGAGCGCCGCGCTCGAGCAGCTAGGCCGCGAAGTCCGCGCCCTGCTGCTCGACTTCGACGGACCCGTGTGCAGCATATTCGCGGGTTACCCGGCACCGATCGTTGCACGGGAACTCGTGCAGCTGCTTGTCGCACGGGGTGCTGCGTTCGCCACTGACCTGGCCGACGAATCGGACCCACTCGAAGTCCTTCGGCGGACTGGCGTCGAAGCCGACAGTGGCCTCACGCGGGCGATTGAGGATGCACTCATTGCAGCCGAGGTGCGAGCCACCGCTACGGCCGAGCCAACACCCTGCGGGCGAGAGGTCATCGTCGCTGCCCGGCAGGTGGGGCTGTCGATCGCGGTGGTCAGTAACAACTCGCGGCAAGCAGTAGAGGCGTACCTGCGGACGCACCGACTCAACCAGCACATCCGCCTGGTCGTGGGGCGGATGTACGCGGCCCCTGACCGGATGAAGCCGAACCCTGAACCGATACTGCGAGCGGCGAACGCTCTTGGCGTTGATCCAAACCTGTGCTTGCTGCTGGGCGACTCGCTCTCTGACATCGAGGGTGCGAAGGCGTCAGGAACACGTGTGGTCGGCTTCGCCAACAAGAGCGAGAAAAAGCCGATCTTTGAGCAGGCCGGGGCGGACGCGGTGGTGACGAGCATGAAGGAGGTGGCGCGCGCGCTCGTGCGACTGGACGATGCCGCGGGCGACAGCACCAGCCCAAGTGGGTCCTGACAGAAAGCAGCCGCCCGCCAAACACTTGGAGGGCGGCTGCTTCTCCTGCCGTACTAGCTACCGCAAGAGGCGAGGAGGCCGGTGAGCGCGGAGATCGCGGCGGCGAACGCTGCGATCAGTGCGGCGGTCTCGCCGATCGTCGGCTTGCGACGGTCCGAACCGCTGGCACTCCCATCGCTGGAACCACCGAACTTCCATACGCTCGTTAATCTCATCGTTCTGCGTGCTCCTCCCGCTTGAGGTTGGACGCAGTCCAGGGGCGGCACTTGCGTACGAGGCAGGGTGCCGCCCCTTTCCTGCACGGGCTGTCGTCGGCCCGCTTATGTGAAACGACAGGACCGTGCAAAAAGTGATCGGCCAGTCAGCGGGAATATAGCCGGATTTTGCCCGTTTTTATGCTTATTTGAGACGATTTAGGTAACGCCTAAGTGTGATCATGCAAATTGCAGAAAGAAAAGATGATCTTAGTTTTAGCAGTCACGGAAAGTAGTTTTTGAGAGCGTTGGGCGTTAGGGCCGCCATGAGGACGCATCACCCTGGCGGCTGCGTGACTGCGCCGCCGTTCATCTCGCGCCACGGGCCGCTGTCCGCGCGCATGAGACGTTGCACCATCCGACGGGCATCATCCTCGGTGTCAAACTCCCAGCGGAGAATCTTGCCCGTCTCCGAGTCGCCGGCCCTGGCGACCACGTGCCAACGAGTCTCGCGGGCGAGCCACACATCACGCCGGGTCAGCCGTCCCCAGACGCCGTTCCACCAGCGCGACACCAGCTCTCTGCCCATCCCGTTATCGTACAAGCGTTCGAATTAGTGACCGGGGTGGATGGTGGGAAGAGAGATTGTGCTGGCCGGCCAGGAGGCAACCGCGGACCGCTGAGGGAGGGTCGCCCAGGGCGGCAGACCTGAGCACTTGGACCGGCTATCCACGGCCAGGCCACGAGGTAGAGCCGAGAGCGTCCGTGGCGGCCTGGATGGCGGCGGCCGGGGGATGTGTGTCGTGCTGGCCGGGGTCGGCCCGTAACGCAACCGGTGATTTGTTGCCGAATTTGCCTGTACTAAATCAAGGCGCTCCGCGCGGCGCGGGCCGGGGCGCGGCAACCGGCTCCTGCGGAGCCGCCGCCCCGGCCGCCTGCGGCGCCGGGGCGGAAAGTCAGCCGGCCCGAACCCCACGCCCCGCCCCGCGCGTCAGCCTGGGTCAGTAGGTGACCCGGTGACGAGTCCAGAGGATGACCGGAGCGAGGCAGGCTCTCACCCATTCTCGACGGTCCAATGGCGACGAAGGCCGGGAGGTCACCACGCGCGGACGAAGTTGCCGAACGGTTCGTACCGGCCGCTGGAACCCCAGAGAGGAAAAGGGGTGGAGGTGGTGGGAAGGGTGAGAGGTGGGGGTGGGGCTGGGGGTTAGAACTGTGCCTCCGGCGGGGGCCAGACGACTCCAGGATGGAGTTGCCGAACGGTTCCGTTCGTGGATGGTTGAGGTGGGATGCCATCCCGCCAGCCACCGACCCAGGCAAGCCGAGCAGACCAGGGCCAGGGCGACAAGGTCGTACGTCCAGTTGGGCGCTCCACCTTGTCGCCCTGGCCCTGGCCCGCTCCACCGAGGTGTGGGTCGGCGGCAGCCGGGATGGCAGTTGGCAAGCCGACTGGCCGGATATATCGGCCAAAGAGCCCAAGATCGGAAGGCCTGGTGAGCAGAGGCTTTCGCTGGCCGAAAGTGATCGCTATGGTGGCAGCACGTCGTCGATGGGTAACGTGCAGTAGAGCTAAGCGCCCGCAGGAGGCCCGGTGGTACATGCATCCCGCCTCGATTTCAGGGAGCACCGCTTCCGGCTCGGGACGGACGACGCGGCCCGCCAGGACTTCCACCGGATGCTGACAGCGCTGATCCAGGTCAGGTATGAAACCGCGACAGAAGTGCGGGCGAACCCAGGCGACTGGGGAATCGACACCTTCGTCGGCAGCCTAGTCGACAAAATTAGCATTTGGCAGTCGAAGTACTTCGCCGACGGGATCGGAAAATCCCAGCGCGACCAGGTGCGCGAGTCACTTCAGTCCGCGATGAAGCATGCCCGAGAGAACAATTACACGGTCGAGAGCTGGACGCTTTGCGTTCCTGTCGACCTTGACGGCCCGGAACGCCAATGGTGGGACGGGCGCTGCCGGGCTTGGAAGCGCGAGTACCCGGGTGTTGTCTTCAACCTCTGGGACGCGCCCAAGCTGCGCACACTCTTAATGTCGCCAGATGCGGAGCATGTCCTTAACGAGTTCTATGGTCCTGCTAGGGTATGGGTTCCACCCAACAATGCTGCAGTTACAATTACTCCCTTGCCAGTGGAGAAGGATTACGAGGGTGCCCTCTTCGTCAAGCAATTGGCAGCTGCTGGTTTAGTCGAAATCGACTCGCAAAAGGTTGCCTTCTTCAACGCGGAGATTCTTGCCAGGGACGTAGTCAATCGTGGCGTACCGGAAGAGACCCGAGCCTTACTCGAACTCGATTACGATGTCTGGGCGCTGTGGGAGGAGCGGTCTGCCCCAACGGGGGAGGACGCCTCTGATGACGTCATGGCACAGGGGCGAGCGCTCTTCGCAGCCGTAATGAAAGATGTAAGGCGTCTGCCCGTGCCGAGAGAGCTGCCTGTGCGTCCAGTCCACAGTGCCGGCATGATGCACCGGGTTGTTGAGACGAAACGGGCAGGGTGGGTTACTAACTGGCGGGACGTAGCGCGTACGCATACTACTGAGACGCATGTCGCCCACCCAGGGGTTACGACGACGGCGGCCGCGGGATGATGGCGACCGAGCACAGGCGCCCCCCATTTGGACCTGCCCCCCTGCCCGTGTCACCCGAGGATCATGTCTTATTTAGACTTTCGCAACTCCTACTCCTAATGCAATTGGTAGCGCCACCAGACCGGCCTGGTCTCGGCTTGGAACGCCTCGGCTACTATGACTTCTTCTCGGCAAATCCATTCCTGGTCGTAGGCGAGGAAGAGCCCGAAGCCCGGGCCCATTTACATATCGCTGGCTTCGATGAACGCCAACTCTCATATGCGGCTACGGGTCAGCGCTTCGCTAACCGGCGGCGACGGCTGCAGCACGACATGGCGCTCTTGGTTGCTTATGGATTGGCGACCCTACGGGCCGGAGGCTGGTCGCTTACGCCACTTGGCCGCGATACTGCTGAGCAGCTTACTGCCCTCTATGCCGAGCAGTATCGCGCAGGTGTGAGCCTTATCGTCAGGCGGTTGGCCCGATTGACCACTGATACCGCTTTGGCTAAGCAGGCAAGGGAGTGGCTTCGCGAGCCGGCCCTGATACTTGACCTATACGGAGCGACGAGCTCCGAGGAATCAGACGAAGTGTCGACAGCAGAGAGTTCTGCTCAGCTCAGCGACGACGCAAGCTAGGAGTGCCATGACGCCCGAGAGAGATCTTGAGTCCCGGGATGCTCACACCCGAATTCGTGGCATCAGAATTCTGCGCCTGC
Source organism: Micromonospora musae (assembly GCF_003626545.1). Lineage (NCBI taxonomy): Bacteria > Bacillati > Actinomycetota > Actinomycetes > Micromonosporales > Micromonosporaceae > Micromonospora > Micromonospora musae. The sequence continues at coordinate 881,102 of NZ_RAZS01000001.1, read as the reverse complement.
GTCTTGCCGGCCACTCCAAGCCGTACGAGGTCGACTTCCGGGACGAGGACGGGTCCCCTAGGCCACTCAGCATCATCGCCGGCCCTACGAACACCGGAAAGACCAGCATCCTAGAGCTCATTGCGTACGCTTTTGGCGGTTCATCTTACCCCGATCATGAGGAAATCGTTCGCCAAGTCAGAGCGGCGATTGTCGAGGCCGACACGACGTTTGGTCCCATAACTGTCGAGCGGGCGATAGAGGCATCTACAGCCTTGCTCTTCGACACGTCTCTCGATCGGGCTGGCGAGACAGTTCCTCAGCCTCATCCCGTAGGTCCGCCGTCCGACCCGGCCAGCCTCTCCAGTTTGCTCCTGTCGACCGTTGACCTGAACGACATTCAGCTGAAGGTTGCTCCGACCCAACAGGAGTCGGCCACGCATATCATGAGCTTCCGCAACCTGATGTGGTTGTGCATGGTTTTGAACGAGCGAGTTGGAAGCACCCAGATACTCTGGGAAGGGAACTACAACAAGAATCGCCATCTGATCCAAACCGTGGACGCGATTTTCGGCGTGCATGAGAACGAGGGCGCCGATTTAGCTTCCAGGATCAGTCGACTAAACGAGCAGGTATTAGGAGCGCGCCGCGAGATAAAGGCCCTAGAGGAATTTATTCGCGAGCAAGGTTCCACTCCTCGAGAGCAGTTGCAAGAGGTTGTGGATAACGCCGAAGGTGAGTTCGCAGCAATCCGTGGCGAACTGGATCGACTTGACTGGGAAGAGGCTGCCTCTGCGCAGATTGCTCGCGAATTGCGGGACCGGCACCAACGTGCAGCACGTGGCGCCATTCAAGCCAGGCAGAGACTCCGTGATCGCGAAGCACTGGTCAGCCGATACGCGAGTCTGCGGGCTCAGTACAATGATGACATTCGGAAGCTCACTCTGCTTAAGCAAGCCAAATCTATTTTTGATCAACTGTCAGTGCAAGTCTGTCCCGCCTGCCTCGGGAAACTTCCTGAGCCTCCGTCCGTACAAGCCGGCCAGTGCAGCATGTGCAGCCAGCCGGTATCTACCTCTGTAACGTCGCTCACCCTCGGAACCATAGCCTCTGCGCGAGAGACAGTTGCGGGTCTTGAGGACGGCGGGCCCTCAGAGGCGCCGAACGGCAAGATTCCCAGGCAACAGGAACCTGAGGAATTACTTGACGAGGTGCCGTTCGACGATGCCGGCGCTCTCGAAGCGATTTCGGCGGACTTGACGAGCACTAGGCGACGGTTCAAGGAACTGAACGAATATTGGCTCCAGCTCAACGACAGCCTGCCGGCGCTGCGTGAGGCACGAGCTCAAGCGGAGGCAACAGAAGGAGCGCTGGCCGCAGAGGTAAATCGGGCCGCGTCTGGCAAAGTGACCCCGTACGTAGCCGCTCGCGAGAGTCTTCTCGCACGGCGTCAAGCGGCTTCGGTCCGTCGAGACCGCGCTAACGCCGCCCTGAAACAGTGGCGCATCGTGGAGCAGCGACAGCGCAAGCTCGAAGTGATGGCGGGTGAGCTTGCTGAGCTACGTTCACAGAATAGAAGTAGCAAGACCCGGCCTGACCGTAACGAAATGCTGGCCAGGTTGAGCAGCCGGTACCGCCAGATCCTTGCTGATTTCGAGTACCCTAAGCACAACGATACGGGCAGCATCGACGAAAGTCTTGTCCCGTCAGTTCGCCACCGTCCTTATCGAAACGCCTCTAGCGGCGGCCAGGTGCTGCAAACATTGGCCTGGATTTTGGCGATATTCGAGGTGGCCTACGAGCAGGGGGCAAACCATCCGGGGTTCTTGCTTATCGACACGCCTCAGAAGAATCTCGGCGGCAAAGCGGCCGAGAATGATGAGGAGTTTGCTGACGTGCGGCTCGTAGAACGTTTCTACCGCCATATCATCAATTGGCTAGATGGGCCAGGTCGGGGTGCTCAAATCATCATCGTTGACAATACTCCCCCGGCGATTGCCGATCCGTACATTGCCGTCCAGTTCACGCGCAACCCTAATAGCGGGAGATTCGGGCTCATCGACAACGAGGTGGGATGAACGAGCTGCCGCAGTACCGCGCTGCCCGAGTTCAGCTACTCAGGTGTTCCGAAGCTTTGACGGCCAAACTTGGTGGTATGGGTCCCAGAAGACTGCGTAAAACGCTGGGTCACGACGAAAACCGTACAATCGCTGCTCGCCGTTGATCCGAAGCCGGCTGATGTTCGTCTCGTCGCTGAGCCCTAGTTCGCCTAAACGCTCGTAGGCGCTGTTGTTGGGCAGAAGTGCGGGGTCACCGTAGTCAACGCCAGGCCCGGTCGGGGGGCGGAAGACCTCCCCTGGTGTCATCGTCTCCATCTGACAAAGTCGAGTCATCAGGTTGACGATGACTGCGGCGTCAGACTGCGAGATGCACCACGGACCGTTGAAGTCGAACTTGGTCCATCGAACGATGAACAAGCCGGGAGCCGCGGGCGAGAAGCCAGGCGGCCGGTGTGCCGACGCGGGGACAGACTTGCGGGGAGGGCCCTGATAGCCGCTCCCCGCAGGTACCTTCTTGGGCTTCTTCCCTCCCACAGGCCCGCCTAGTCTGCGTAGCCCAAGTAGAACTCGTGCATTGCAGCCGTCGGAATCTCAACCGTTCCGCGCTGCATCGGCGCCAGGCCGGCGGCTGCGCGGGCATCTTGCCACGGATCTTCCCGATGGGTTAGATCCGACAGCTCGTGGGCGCTCATATCCCCGTAGAACTCCAACACCGCGTCGATCGTGCTGCTCTCGTCGGACGCCAGCTGGGTGGCATCCCCAGGGACATCACTAGCAGAGAGCTGCAGCCGGGAACGGTGCATCCGGTAGAGCTCGGGGATGACTGGTCCGTTAGCCCACGCCTCGATTCGCGAGTCGAACAGCGGCCGGTCTTCCCAGACGAGGTTCCACGCTTGGGAGTAGTAGCACAGCTTCTGAAGTTTCATCGCTGTCATCGGGCCGCGCTGTTCGAGGATGTAGGCGGCGACGTCTTGGACGCGTGCCATCGTTGCTCACCTCCTGGCGGAACCTCCCCTTGTTCCCGCCTCTGGGTCGCATCAGGGTAGCGGCAGGTTGCGACGTTTCCCAGAACCAACGCTACCCGCACTGCAGGGTTATGGGCAGATTTAGCGCGGGATTGTCTGGTTCGTGACTGCCTGCGTTATCTGGATCACACCGTCGGGAGCGACCTAACCAACTCACATGTCAGGACGGCTCCACCCAGCATCGGGGCACCACGAACGCGTCCCTTGCACTCGGCCAGCAACAAGATCCGGCCGCCGGCACCGCTGCAACCTGTCACGACTAGGGCGGGGGGTACAGCAGCGAAGTACAGCAACCAACCCGCCTACGACGGCCGCACTAAGACGACTCGGGACTGCCTGACGGCTCGCCCGTACCTACAAGACCGCATCGCCCTGAGCTACGGATTAGGTGGTGCGGGCTCTGTGTGAAACGCAGCGAGGATGCAGCGAGACGACCGGCAGCTACCGACGAAGGTGCGTTGGCGATGGTTAGCGGCGCATCCCGGTGCGACGCCGTCAGGTTCGGCCTGGTCAGAGTGGGTCTGTGGACTTGTAGCAGTCGGAGTGAATGAGGATAGCGAGGGCCGTTGGTTCTTTCGTGCCGGTGACAGTGAGTGAGTAGCTGTCGGGGGTGGTTTTAGCGGTGATCGTGCCTTCAATGCCGTTGGGAAAGGTGCGGTCCTCGGTGATGGCCCAGCCTTGGTTGCGCCATTGGTCGCGGAGCTGGGCGAGGATGTCGAGGTGCTTGCCGGGTGTGACCGCGATGTTGTAGACGCCTTGGACGGTCCGGATCGACTCGTCCATCTCGCCGCCGGACCCTTCGCATGGGGCGGAGCTCGTGGTGGAGTTGGACAGGGGGCTGCCGATGGTGGTGGCGACCTGGTTGGCGTAGTCGTTCACCTGTCGGGTGATGTCGGCTTCGCTGGCGGTTTGCACGTCGGCGGCCTTCCTGTCGTACGGGTCGTCAGGGGAAGTGCAGGCGGCGGAAGCGGTGAGGATCAGGGCGGTGAGGGCGGCCAGACCGGCCCGTGTGCGGGCGTTCATGTGCGCTCCTTGGTCTAGGGGAGGTCTGGTGGGCGTTGGCCGTGGTCGATGGTCGTGGCGCTGTACTCGCCGACGACGATTCTGGCTTGGTTGTTGATGCTCTCGCTGCCGCTGTTCCAGTAATCGCTGTGGCCGTGGGTGTCGACGGTGTAGCGGTTCGCGCCGAACTGGTCGGTGTGTGGGCTGGGGCCGTGGCCGTCGTCGTAGGCAGCGACGAGTGCTTCGGTGAGGCCGCCGAGTGCGGTTCCGTGAGCGCCTGCCAGGGCGCCGACGGAGTAGGGATTGCCGGTGGGGTTGGAGACTGGGTCGTCGGTTGCGGAGCCGGCCCAGACGTGCCGGGGGTCGGCCATGAGTTGATCGGCGTGGTCGGCGTGGGTGCCGGGACTGCCGGCGGTGATCAGGTCGTCGGCGCGGAGATTGCCGCTGAGAGCTGCTTCACCGACAACGGTGGAGCCGTAGGAATGACCGACCACGGTGAGATGAGTGGAACCGTCGAGGTGTGTGGCGTGCAGACCGTCCACGAAATTCACAAGCGGTCCGGCTCCTTGCCGGGAACGTTCCTCCAACGCCACCGACAGGTCCAGCTCCGGGGCGTCGTAGCCGAGCCACATCACGGTGGCGACATCCCCGGCCCTCCCAGGGGTTAACACGTCGGCGGCTTCCTGCAGGTGCATCACGCGTTCGACGTTGCCTTTGGTGCTGTCCAGGGTGGTGCCGAGGCCGGGTACCCAGACGGCGGTGTGACGGGCCTCGTCCGGGTTCCCGACGGCGATGATCGCCCTGCCGTCACCGGCGGTGTCCAAGCCGAGGAGGTAGCCGCGGTCGCCGAGTTGCGCCAGCGCGGCGTCGACCTTGCCCAGGCGCGCTTGTTGAGCGTCGATGTCGGCCAGGTCGCGGCGCAATTCCTCGGCCAGCCTGAGGTTCGCGTTGCGCTCGTTCAGGCTGGCCGCGGGTTGAAGGAGTAGCTCCGTGATGCGCCGGTTGAGCTCGTCCTCCCGCCGTTGCAGGTCGTCCTTCATCCCACCGAACAGGGCACGGTTGGCGGTGTCCCGGTCGCTTGCCGGAATGCCGTCGAGAGAGCCGATGAGATCCGGGAACTGGGCGAGGACCTGCTCTTGCTGCTCGGGCGTGAGGCTGTACCACCAGCCGGCGACTTCCTGCGGTGGCCGGCCTCTCACCTGCTCGACTTCCTGACGAGACACGTCACGTGGGCGCAGGTCACCGAAGCCGGTATCCCGGTCGGGCAGGTGGCGTCGCAGCTCGGCGGCGGTCTGCTCGTCCAAGCTGCGGGCCCGGTCGACGACGACCGTCAGCTGGTCTGCGTACGACTGCACCGCGCGCAGTTCGGCGTCCACGGAACCACTGGTGCGCTCGCCGGTGCGGGCGGTGACCTGACCGGTGGTCTCATCGATGACGTATCCGTCTTCCCGGGCCCGCTCGATGATGCCGGCCGCCTGTCGCTGCAGATCGCCGAGGGCGTAGGCGTGATGGTCCAGCGCATGAAAGATCTGTCGAGCTGGTTGGTAGGCGTTGCTAATCTCCCGACGCAGCTTGGCGACCCGCGTTTGGGCCTGCTGGGCGGCCGGGCCGGACGACCAGACATGGCCGAGGTCCCGGGTGCTGCTGATGTATGACTCGACGGTGTTGTCGAGGTCCTCGGCGAGGCCTTCCCATCCTGAAGCGGCGCTGTGGAATGCCGTGGTGTCAGCGGCGAGCAGCTCACGCAACGTCATGGCACTCACCTCGGCACCCGCCCGGACTGCCGGATTAGATCGGCCGACTCCCCATCGCTCACATCATATGAATCGGCGGCCGACCTCAAGTCAGACGCGACAGCGGACACCGAATCGCCGAGCCGACGAACGAACGCTTCCCAGACCTCCCGCGCCGACTGGGCAGCATCAGCGGTCAGGCCACCACCTCCGAGGGGAACCAGGGTGGCCGAGCGGGTGGAGCCGGCACGGGTCAGACCTTCTCCGACCTCGGCGACGCCGGCCGCGATCCCCCGGAGCTCTGACGGGTCGACATCGACCGCATCCAGATCAGCCACCGAATCCCCCGATACGCATAGCCGCTTCCGCGTCACTCGCCGCAACAGGGTATCGAAGATGTTCACCAGATTTGGCCCTTGCTGCGTGGCGTCAGCGTGCGTGGTGCCCGGAGCTAGGGATCGATGGTGGCCTTCGTCCGGCGACCCGATAAAGATCAACAAGTAAAACGCCGGAACAGATGAGGCCGCAGAAGCTGTGAAACGTTGAGAGGCGGTGTCTGGTGCGGCCGAGGTCGGAACGGCGATGGGTCCGCTTCCAGCCGAGGCCGTCGGTCGTCGGTCGTCGTACAGGACCCGCCCTGTCCTGAAGCTTTGCAAGGGTCACCTAGAACAAAGCGGCCCTCCACGGGCCCTTGTGACCTTCGAGCGGAGGTTTGTGGCACTCCTCGGTAGCAGGGGCTAGAACATCAGCACGATGCCAGCAGAAGCGATCATGAGCCATGCGATCGATGGCAGTACATACGTAGCCATCGGACCAAAGTCCCCAAGTCGCGAGTCGGGTGAAGCCGACGGTGCCGCCTTCGATGAAGAGCCGGTGGCACCGGCGATGACCGATGGCGTGATCAGTTGGAGCGTCCGAGCACCGAAGAGCAGGAGAACGAGCAGGCAAAAGACAAGCCAGGCGAGGCGCCATGAGAGCGACGGCCGGGCGGCAATCTTTGCAATCAATACCGCGACCTCAGCCATAGGGGCGCCCCCGACCGGGGCTAGCTGAAGCTGTCATTCGCGAACCCAGCGGTCGCCGTCGGGATAGATGACGCCGACCCCGGCGTGCCGTAGGTAGTCGAGGAGGTCTCGGCGGGGGCGAGACGGAACGAGGACGCTGCAAACTGACGCGTCGACGAAGCGGCCGTAGTCGAGCAACTGCCCTACGGCGTGACGTAGCTGCTCACGAGTGACGCTGCCCTTGGCCTCAACAAGCTCGCGCCTTGTCTCGTCCCATAGGTCGCTGTAGAGAGGCGATCCTTCACCGGGCGGGATGATTCGCAACCGCCCCACTGCGTGTCCCTGACTCTGTAGATGGTTACGGTAGCGGCGAACCAAACTGGCCTCGAGTCGCTCGAGTTCGTACGGCTCGCGGTTGGGCGTCACGAAGCTGCGCTCGGTGTGCTGCTCCTCGACGGGCACCGTGTTGACGACGGGTGCGGCGGTCGGCGTGATGGGTGTGCTGGGCAACTCGACGGGGACCTTGTTGCGGGGGCGGAGCCGGAAGACGATCACCTGTCGAAGGGCGTCTTCGTTGCCCGTCTCGTGCGCATCTCGCAAATAGGTGTCAACTAACTCGAACTCTCCGAGGTAGGTGACGTCAGGGCTGTTGGCGAGAAAGCCTTCGAGCGTTCGACCTTCTTCCCTATGAAGCAAGATCGACTTGTTGCCTTGAGTAAACCTCTGATCCCCCTGCTGGCCTTCGCCGACGTAGTTCAGTAGGCCTTGTTCATCCCAGCCGTCGTAGTACCCGTGCTGGTGCCCGGTTCGGGGGTCGGTGAAGAACATCACGACAGGGGCTTCTCGGGACGGTGAGATCCCTCCCTGGCGCCGGCCGCCGAAGCGGGCATGGATCTCACGGCGGGGGAGTCGGTCTCCTGGACTCAGCCCTGACAGCATCTTTACCCCAATTTTTTAGGTAGGAATCTGAGGGTAAATCAGCAGCCTGGTCACGTCAAGCGCGGCGGCGCCGGTCGCCGTGGCGCTGGGAGCCGACAGGATTCAGCCCCGGTGGTTGATACCTCAACCGCTCTTTCACCCCCACACTCGGCGATGTGACGTAATGATCAGTCCGAGAGAGGGGCTTCTATGACCGGCGAGTTCGTTCCTCAACCCAGCCCTCTTTGGTGCGCCGAAAACAGCCTCGAAGACACATGGGGAGGTCGCGTCATCGGCTGGCTGTCCGCCGAAGGCGACTACACCGCCATCGCCCTCGTGGCCCGTGTGGATGACGACGGCGCCACGCGTGCCACCTACCGCCGGCCCCTTGGCGCCGGCGAGGTTTGGCTCGGGGATACCCGCGAGGATGCCTTTTCGGCTGCTCGCCGCGCCGCAGGCTGGGACAGTGTCGGGGACTCGCTCGACGCGGCCATGTACGCCGTGTGGCTTGAAGGCCAGTGGGAGTGGGTGACCCGCAAGATGACCAACGCGCAGCGAGAGGCCGCGGCTGCAGCAGTGATCCGCCACCACGAGCGCACGGAAACGCAGGAGCCGATCGATCCGAGCTCGGTGCGCTGGTGGGCAAGGTGACGCGACCGATCGTCAGGCCCTGCGGAACCCAGCAGGTCGCACGAGCGGCCTTATGGGCGCGTCAGATCAGCGGGCACGTGCGGAATCGATCAACCCCGGAGAATCGCGGGCGGCGTGCAGCGGGCGTGCAACTTGTGGCGGCGATCACCGGCCAAGCACGGTCAACCACAGGCGCGGGTGATCGGCGTGGCAGGGGGCAGCAAAAGCAAGATCCCCACCGCGTTTCCGCTGGTGGGGATCTCTGTAGCCCGGCGAAAGGCTATGTGGCCAGGGGCGGGGTCGAACCGCCGACCTTCCGATTTTCAGTCGGACGCTCGTACCAACTGAGCTACCTGGCCAGGTCGCTCGAACCATGCTACCCGGAGGACGGCTGAACCGTCTGGAGGGCACCCTGGTCCGATACGCAGAACGCCGCGCATGTCTCGCGCGGCGTTAGCGCTGCGGTCCTGACGGGACTTGAACCCGCGACCTCCGCCTTGACAGGGCGGCGAGCACTCCAACTGCTCCACAGGACCTAGCTCTCTTGCACCGGCTTGCGCCGGCAGTGCCCCCAACGGGATTCGAACCCGTGCTACCGCCTTGAAAGGGCGGCGTCCTGGGCCGCTAGACGATGAGGGCGGCCCCGCCATCATTGCACATTCGCAAGGTCAAGCGGACTTGCTCCCATCCGGCCCCGCCGGAGGCTTGGAAAGCATACGTGATGCTCGGGCGCTCGACCAAACCGGTATCGCCCTATCCGTGACGGCCCAAGAAACCGCAGGTCAGGACGCTTGGCCGAGCCGAGTTATGCCGTACCGGCGCTTCAGCTCGCCGATCACTCCGACACAGGCGGCGATGGTGGCGGCCCGGTCTCCACCCCCGTCGTGCAGCAGCACGATGGAGCCCGGGTGGACAGCGCCCAGCACCCGCTTGCTGATCGTCTTGGCCGGCGGTCTGCGCCAGTCCTGTGGGTCGACGTTCCAGTGCAGCGGGCTCATGCCGAGCTGCTTGGCCACCCCGACGACCTCGGGGGTCCACACCCCGCCGGGCTGGCGGTAAAAGCTGATCTTGGCGTTCGGGACGGCTGCCCGGATCGCCTTGTTCGTACGCTCCAGGTCGGCCCGGATCTCGGCGACCGGCCGCCGGCCGAGGTCGACGTCGTGCCGCCAGCTGTGGTTGCAGAGCTGGTGACCCTCCCGAACGATCCGGCGGACCAGCTCCGGGTGGCGCTTCGCCTCCATCCCCACCACGCAGAAGGTGGCGGTCACCTTGGCCGCCCGCAGCCGGTCGAGGATCTTCGGCGTCCACGCCGGGCTGGGCCCGTCATCGAAGGTCAAGGCGACCGAACGTACGCCCGTGGTGCGGCGCAGGCCGGCCGGCATGGTCGTCGGCTTGGGGCGCAGCGGGCGCTTGGTCGGGCTGGTCCGGGTCGGCTTCGGCGACGCGGACGGCTTCGGGCTGGGCGCCGGTGGTGGCGTGGTCGAGGTGCTCGGGGTGGGGCCGTTGGCGCCGGTGCGGCCGCCGGACTCGGCGCAACCGCCGAGGAGCAGGACCAGGCCCAGGGCGTACGCGAGCACGGCTCGGGCTTTCATCTGTTCGCTCCCGCAAGGGGTCGGGGTACGCGGACCACCCGACGCTAGTTCACAACCCTCGCGGGCGACATCTCGCGGTCAGCCCGCGGTCGGCTGCTCCAGCGCTTCCTGCACCGCCGCGAGCAGGGCCAACGCCTCCGCGAGCCGGGTGGGACGGATCATCCCGGGAGCGAGCGCCCCGGCCGACCAGCCGGGGCCGGCGGCGAGCACCAGCAGCGGCCGGTGCGGGGCGGCGAGCAGCGCCCGGAGCTGGGCCGGGTCGGCGGTGGCCGAGGTGTGTGACCAGAGCACCACCGCGGCCGGCCCCGTCCGGTCGACCGCCTCCAGCAGCGCCGGCAGCGGAACGCGAGCCCCGAGCATCCGGTAGCCCACCCCGGCCTCGGCGAGAGCGGCGGCGAGAGCCTCCAGCGGCAGGGTGTGCTGCTCCTCGTCGGCGCAGGCGAGCAGGACCCGCTGCGGCCCGGCCGGCGGGGCGGTTCGGGTGACAGCGGCGAACGCCTCGGAGACGCAGCGGGAGAGCAGATGCTCCACGTCGACCAGGGCGGAGGTGGCGGCGTGCCGTTCACCGACGCCGGCGAGCACCGGCCGGAGCAGGCTGTCCCAGGTGTGGACCACGCCGTGATCGGTCAGGGTGCGCGCGATCGCGTCGCCGACCGCCACCGAGTCCAGCCGCATGGCGGCGCGGGCCAGCCCCCGGGCGGCCGGTCCGGCGCGACCCACCGGAATGGTCTGACCACCACCGTCGCGGGCCGGGGCCGGTCGGGCTCGACCCGGTTCGTCGGCGCGTACCGACCCGGGGTCCTGCCGAGCCCAGCGAGCCGCCTCGGCGGGGCTGACCCCGTCGGCGGTGAGCCGTCGCATGACCTCGAGCCGGGCCAGGTCGGTGGCCGTGTAACGGCGATGCTGCCCCGGTGTGTGCTGGCTGGGCCCGAGCCCGTACCGCTGGTGCCAGGTGCGGAGCGTGGTCACCGCGACCCCGAGCCTGCGGGCCACCGCCCCCGCGGTCAGCGCCTCAACGGCCACCCGACCGCTCCGCCGCCTCATCGCCCGGTCCGCCCGGTCCGACCGGGGCGGTAGCCGGCTCGACCGGAAGACCTGCGGCGGCCGACGGAGTCACGGAGGCGTCCGGGACGGTGGGCCGCAGCAGCCGGCTCACCACCCCGCCGAGCCAGGGGGCGTACGGCCGCGCATCGGCGGCGAGGTCCACCTCCAGCGCGGCCGGCTCCGCCCAGCGCAGCTCGGCGACCTCGGCGGGATCGGGCGCCAGCGGCGCGCCGGGAATGAACTCGCCCCGGAGGACGTGGTCGTACTCGAACTCGACGCGGCCGGTTGTCGGGTCCTCGGCCTGGTACAGGTAGACCCCGACCTCGGTCAGCTCGACCGGGCCGGCGCCCAGCTCCTCGTGGAGACGGCGGTTCGCGGCCTCGGTGAGCGACTCGCCGGGCATCGGGTGACCGCAGCACGAGTTGGCCCAGCGCAGGGGGAAACGGGTCTTCACGGCGGCGCGGCGCTGGAGCAGCACCTGGCCGTCCGGCGCCACCAGCATGACGGAGAAGGCCCGGTGCAGCCGGCCCGGCGGCTGGTGGGCGGCCGCCACGCTCATCTCGCCGCTGGCCCGCCCGGCCTCGTCCACGAGCTCGACCAGGTGCGACTCACGGTCGCTCATGACGGCTCCTCCCTGCGGTCGGTGCCGTCATGAGGCTCAAACGCGCTGTGCCTGATGATTCGCTCACTACGTTCGCTCATGACGGCTCCTCCCTGCGGTCGGTGCCGTCATGAGGCTCAAACGCGCTGTGCCTGATGATTCGCTCACTACGTTCGCTCATGCCCGCCTCCCTCTCTCGCTCATTGGATGCTTCCGGTGATCCGGCCGGCGGCGAGCTTGCCGGAGATCAACACCATCGGCACCCCGACGCCGGGCTGGGTGCCCGAGCCGACGAAGACCACGTTGGAGAGCGTCCGGTGCAGGTTGGTGGGGCGGAACGGCCCGGTCTGCAGGAAGCTGTGCGCCGCCGCGAACGGCGTACCGGCGGCCATCCCCTGCTCGGCCCAGTCGGCCGGGGTCACGGTGTGCAGCACCTCGACGCCCGAGCCGAAGCCGACGTAGCCGCGCTCCTCCAGCGTGCCGATGAGCTGGTCGGCGTAGCGGCGGGAGAGGCCGCCGCGCCAGTCGAGCGGGGCCCGGTCGAGGTTGGGCACCGGCGCGAGCACGTAGTAGCTGTGCCGGCCCGGGGGCGCGACCGAGGGGTCCGTCCGGCTCGGGTTGGTGACCAGCAGGGACGGGTCGGACATCAGCCGACCCCGGCGGATGACCTCATCGAAGGTCCCCCTCCAGGATCGTCCGAAGTGGATGTTGTGGTGAGCGATTTTTCCATAACCCTGGGTCGATCCGACGTGCAACACGACGCAGGAGGGTGAGTAGGTGAGCTTGCGGCGGGGCCCGGGCGGCAGCAGGTCGCGGTAGGCGACCGGCAGGTCCGGGTTGAGCACCACGACGTCGGCCGGGATCAGCTCGCCGTCGCTGGTCACCACCCCGGTGGCCCGGCCGTTCGCCGTCTCCACCCGGGTCACCGTCGTGTCGTAGCGGATCTGCACACCGTGCTTCTCGGCCGCGCCCGCCATGGCCCGGGAGACGCTGTGCATGCCGCCGCGCGGGAACCAGACCCCGGCAACCGAGTCCAGGTACGCGATGACCGTGTAGATCGCCAGGGCGTCGTGCGGGGCGAGGCCCGCGTACATCGCCTGGAAGGAGAAGATGCGCTGGGTACGGGGGTCGCGGAAGAACTGACCGATCTTGGTGTGCAGGCGGCGGAAGGCGCCGGCGGCCAGCAGCCGCAGCAGGTTGCCGGTGAGCAGGTCGGCCGGGGTGTCCAGGTTGCGCTCGATGAAGTCGGCCCGTTCCAGCTGCCAGAGGCGTCGGGCGTAGTCGACGAAGCGCAGGTAGCCGTCGGCCTCGCGGGGGCCGCAGACCCGGGAGATCTCCGCCGCCATCCGGGTGGTGTCGGTGATGACGTCGAGCGTCGAGCCGTCCGGATAGTGCGCCCGGTAGGCCGGGTCGAGCGGGGTCAGGTCCAGCCAGTCGCCGAGCTCCTCGCCGACCGCGCCGAGCGCCTCGGCGACCAGCTCCGGCATGGTGAAGACGGTGGGCCCGGTGTCGAACTCGTAGCCGTCGGCGCCGAGCCGGCCCGCCCGCCCGCCGGGCACCGGCTCGCGTTCGAGCACGGTCACCTGCCGGCCACTCCCGGCGAGGTGCAGCGCGCAGGCCAGGCCGCCGAGACCGGCGCCGACGACGACCACCCGATCCGTCCGGCCGTCCACCGTCCGCATGGCGCCACCTCCTCGCCCGAGACCGCCCATCATGCCTGCCGATCGATGGTGACGGTGGCCGCTGCGGATCCGCCTCGGCGTGTCACCGGTTCGAGGGGGGTGTCCGTACTGTCCGCATCCTTGGCCATGCGGCCGAGCGTACCCTAGAGTAACGAGTTGCGTCGATTAGTGCGTCGATTATGGAGGAGGGCGCCGGTGGACACGGAACTCGCCCACGCCTACGACCGATGTCGTGAGCTGCACAGACGCCACGGCCGCACCTACTATCTCGCCACCCGGCTGCTCCCCGCGTGGAAACGGCGGCACGTTCACGCCCTCTACGGCTTCACCCGGTACGCCGACGAGATCGTGGACCGGACCGACGGTCTGCCCACGGCCGAGCGGGCCGGCCGGCTCGACGACTGGGGCGGCCGCTTCCTCGCCGGCCTGCACGGCCAACAGGTCGACGACCCGCTTCTCCCGGCCGTGCTGCACACCATCGCCGTCTTCGACCTCGACCGGAACGACTTCGCCTCGTTCCTCAAGAGCATGGCGATGGACCTGACCGTCAGCTCGTACCCCAGCTATCGGCACCTGCTCGACTACATGGAGGGTTCGGCGGCGGCCATCGGCACGATGATGCTGCCGATCCTGGGGAGCGCCGATCCGGCCGCCGCTCGGGAGCCGGCCCGGCAGCTCGGCTTCGCCTTCCAGCTCACCAACTTCATCCGGGACGTCGCCGAGGACCTGGACCGGGGGCGGACCTACCTGCCCGACGAGGACCTGGACCGGTTCGGGGTGACCCGGCACGAGCTGGCCGAGGCCCGCTCACGAGGGCAGGCCACCCCGGCGATCCGGGCGCTCATCGCCTTCGAGGTGGCCCGGGCCCAGGCGCACTACGCCGCGGCGGCCCCCGGGATCACCATGCTCGCGCCGGGTTCGCAGGCCTGCATGCGGACCGCGTACGCCCTCTACGGCGGGATCCTCGACGAGGTCGCCGCGCAGGACTACGACGTCTTCGCCCGGCGGGCCGTGGTGCCTCGGCGGCGCCGGCTCGCCGTGGCGGCCCGGTCCCTGCTCGCGCCGGTCGGCACGCCGGTGTCCCTGCCCGGGCCGCCGGTACCCGGGGACGCGGCGGCCCGACTCCCGCTGCCCGGGCCGACCGCCTCCTGAGTGCCGGCCCCACCGCCGAGCAGCCGCCGGGCAGCTGTTGTGCCCGTGACGGTTCAGAGGCAGTCGTGCAGGACGTCGACCAGGTCGTCGACCCGGTCGTGGTCGGCCAGGTGCGAGGTCGCGTACGCGAAGGCGTAGCCGCGTCCGGGGTCGGCCCAGGCGGAGCTGCCGCCGAGACCACCCATGCCCCAGCTGCCGTCCTCCTCCCACTGCATCCCCAACGTCCACCGGGCCCGCCGGCCGAGCACGAGGTCGTCGCCGTCGTACTGGACCCGGGTCGCCTCGGCGACCAGCTCGGGGCCGATCAGGTGCGCGCCGTCCAGGGTGCCACCGGCGAGCAGACCGGCGTAGAGCCGCGCGAGCCCGGTAGCGGTCGCGTGCAGGTTGACCGCCGGCACCTGGCTGCCACGCCAGAGCGGGCTGTTCAGCACGGCCAGGTCGAGCCCGCCCGCCGGGTTGGACACCGCCCGGTGACGCAGCGAACCCGGCTCGCCTGCCACCCGGTCCGGCCAGGCCGGGTCGCCGTACCGCAGCTCGGCGCAGCGCCGCTGGTCGGCCGCGCTCAGACCGAAGCCCAGGTCGAGCCGCCACGGGCCGGCGATCTCCTCGGCCAGGAACCGGCCCGGCGTCCGGCCGTCCACCCGCCGGACCAGCTCACCGACGAGGTGCCCGTACGTCCAGGCGTGCTCGCGCGCGACGGACCCCGGCGCCCACTCCGGGTCGGCGGCGGCCAGGTCGGCGCAGAGCAGGTCCCAGTCGGCGACCGCCTCGGCGGGCCGGGGAGCCGGGAAGGCGGGCAGGCCGGCGGTGTGCGTCAGCACCTGCCGGACGGTGGCCGGGGTGCAGAAGCCGGGCCAGTGCTCGGCGACCGGGTCGTCCAGGTCGAGCCGGCCGCGGTCCACCAGCACGAGGAGGCAGAGCGCGGCGACGGGCTTGCCGACCGAGTAGACGCCGACCAGCGTCTCCGGCAGCCACGGCCGGCCCGGCGACCGCTCGCCGCCGACGACGTCGACGACGATCCGGCCGTCGTACCAGATGGTCAGGGCGGCCCCGGTCTCCCGACCGTCCGCGAGCAGGCTGCGGAAGCGGTCGTCGACGGCGGCGAAGCGTACGTCGTGCACCTGCTCACGGTAGTCGGCACGCCGTCCCGTCCGGCAGCGTCGATCATGACGTTATCGCCACGACACGCCGTGCCGATCGGCGACAAGTTCATGATCAACGCGGCGTTCGCGGTCCTGTCGGGGGATGCTGGTGGGGTGGCGGAGCCGGAGCAGGTTGACGTGGTCGTGGTGGGGCTCGGCGTCGGCGGCGAGGAGGTGGCCGGTCGGCTCGCCGAGTCCGGGCTGAGCGTCGTCGGCGTCGAGCGGGACCTGGTCGGCGGCGAGTGCCCCTACTGGGGCTGCATCCCGAGCAAGATGATGATCCGGGCGGCGAACGCCCTCGCCGAGGCGCGCCGGATCGACGGGCTCGCCGGCAGCGCGCAGGTGCGGCCGGACTGGGCGCCGGTGGCGCGGCGGATCCGCGAAGAGGCGACCGACACCTGGAACGACCGGGCCGCGGTCGACAGGTTCGTCGGCCGGGGCGGTCGGTTCGTGCGGGGCAGCGGCCGGCTGGACGGGCCCGGTCGCGTCCGGGTCGGTGACCAGCTCTTCGAGGCCCGCTACGGGGTCGTGATCGGCACCGGCACCCGCCCCTCGGTGCCCCCGGTCGAGGGGCTCGCCGGCACGCCGTACTGGACGAACCATCATGCGATCGAGGTCGAGGAGCTGCCCGGGTCGCTGCTGGTGCTGGGCGGCGGGGCGATCGGGCTGGAGCTGTCGCAGGTCTTCGCCCGGTTCGGCGTACGGGTCACCATCGTCGAGGCGCTGGACCGGGTGCTCGCCGTGGAGGAGCCGGAGGCGTCGGAGGCGGCCGCCTCCGCCCTGCGCGCGGACGGAGTCGAGGTCCACACCGGCGTACGGGCCGAGCGGGTCGACCACGACGGGGAGCGGTTCAGCCTCCGGGCCCATGGTGGGGCGGAGTTCACCGCGGAGCGGCTGCTGGTGGTCACCGGCCGCCGGGCGCACCTGGACGAGCTCGGGTTGGAGGCCGTGGGGGTGGACGCCGACCAGCGTTACCTGCCGGTCGACGACCGGATGCGGGTCGCCGACGGCATCTGGGCGGTCGGCGACGTGACGGGCGAGGGCGCCTTCACACACATCGCGATGTACCAGGCGGCGATCGTCATCGCGGACGTGCTCGACCGGGCCCGGCACGCCCGGCCGGGCGCCGATCCCAGCGGTACGGCGAGCGTGGTGGGGGGCGCCATGGGCGCGGCCAGCGCGCTCGGGGCCAGCGGGTCGAGTGGCACGGCCGGCACCGTGCCCCGGGCCGACTACCGCGCGCTGCCCCGCGTCACGTTCACCGATCCGGAGATCGGCGCGGTCGGCCTCACCGAGGAGCAGGCCCGGTCCCGGGGCATCAACGTCCAGGTCGGCTTCAGCAAGTTGGGCGAGTCCACCCGGGGCTGGATCCACCGGGTCGGCGACGAGGGTTTCATCAAGCTGATCGCGGACGCGGACGAGGGCGTGCTGATCGGGGCCACCTCGGCGGGACCGGCCGGTGGCGAGGTGCTCTCCGGGCTGGTGGTCGCCGTGCACGCGGCCGTGCCGCTCAGCCAGCTGCGGCACATGATCTATGCGTACCCGACCTTCCACCGGGCGATCGAGGACGCGCTGCGGAACCTGCGGTGACTGCGCTGATCTGACGTCTGTCGACAGAAGGCTGTTCAGTTCTTGCAGCCGACTGGCATAGCATTGCGCCGTGACGAAACGGTTGACCGAGGTGGCCCGCAAGGCGGGCGTCAGCGAAGCCACCGTGAGCCGGGTGCTCAACGGGCGGGGCGGCGTCTCCGAGACGACTCGCACCGCGGTGCTCACCGCCCTCGACGTGCTCGGCTACGAACGGCCGACCAAGCTGCGGGGCGAGCGCGCCCGGCTGGTCGGGCTGGTCCTCCCCGAGCTGCAGAATCCGATCTTCCCGGCCCTCGCCGAGGTGGTCACCGGCTCGCTGGCCCAGCGGGGATTCACCCCGGCGCTCTGCGCCCGCACCATCGGTGGGGTCTCCGAGTCGGACTACGTCGAGATGCTGCTGGACCACCAGGTCTCCGGTGTGATCTTCGCCGGTGGCTCGTACGCGCTCGCCGACGCGCCGCACGACCACTATCGACGGTTGACCGACCGTGGGCTGCCCGTGGTGCTCGTGAACGCCGGCGTGGACGAGCTGGGCTTCCCCCGGGTCTCCACGGACGACGCGGTCGCGGTGGAGCAGGCGTACGGACATCTGCGCTCGCTCGGGCACGAGCGGATCGGCATGGTGCTCGGGCCGGAGGGGCATGTCCCGTCCCGGCGCAAGCTCGCCGCGGTGGCCGGGATCGCGGGCTGGGCCGACCCGACCGAGTGGGTCGAGCGCTCCAGCTTCTCGATGGAGGGCGCCCGGGTGGCCGCGAGCAAGCTGGTGGACCGGGGCGTGACCGGGATCATCTGCGCCAGCGACGTGCTGGCGCTCGGGGCGATCCGGGCGGTACGCCGGTTGGGCCGTTCGGTGCCCGGCGACGTGTCGGTGGTGGGCTACGACGATTCGGCGTTCATGACCTGCACCGACCCGCCGCTGACCACCGTCCGGCAGCCGATCGAGACGATGGGGCAGGCGGCGGTGGACCTGCTGGTCACCCAGATCGAGGGGGCCGGCGTGCTGCACGACGAACTGCTCTTCGAGCCCGAACTGGTGGTGCGCGGCTCCACCGCCCCGGCCCCCGGCCGCGCCACGGCGTAGCCGACCTCGCACGGCATCCCGGCCGTCGACCGCTCCCCGCAGTCGGCGGCCGGTCTCGTCTCCGGCGGGCCCGCAGAGCACACCCGTCGACCGTTGTCGATTGCGGGATCGGCTCGAACGCCCGGCCGCCCAAAGTGGATGAAACCCCGCGTTATCGGGCCACTTTCAAGACGCTGTCTTGATCTCTCGTTACAAAGTCGATTCTTTGCAAGGTGGTATCCATACCTTGCCGCCATGAAGCCACGTAGTTACAGTGACTCCACTCACACCTGACTCGCGACGCACCTACCGCGGTCGGGTCGTATGGCGGATGCAGATCAGTAGCAGGGCATCGCCGCGGTGGTGATCACCGCAGCTCAGCGAAGGTCATGGAGACACCCGTTCCCGAAGGGATGGACAGATGTCCGTACCGCAGTACCGGAAGGTTGCGGCGTTAGCGCTCGTGGCCGGCCTGGGAATCAGCCTCACGGCTTGCTCCACGAAGAGTGACGACGCGTCGGACGAGGCAGGCGGCAAGGTCACCATCACGGTCGACTGCCAGCCGGTCGGCGCTCAGAAGGAGCTTTTGCAGAACTGGAACGCCGACGTCGTCGAGTTCCAGCGGCAGAACCCCGACATCATCATCAAGAGCGTGAGCGTCGGCGAGCAGTGCAACAACCCGCCGGACTTCACCGCCCGCCTGGCCGGCGGAACCGTCACCGACGTGTTCTACGGCTACATGACGGATCTCCAGCAGGTGCTCGACTCCGGTCAGGCGATGGAGATCACCGAGCACGCCAACAAGGACTCGGTCTCCACCTGGGACAGCGTCGACCCGGCGCTCAAGGAGGTCTTCACCGACGGCGGCAAGCTCTACGCCGTTCCGGTGAAGAACTACTCGATGGGTCTGGTCTACAACAAGGTCCTGTTCCAGCGGGCAGGGCTCGACGTCAACAACCCGCCCAAGACGTGGCCCGAGGTCCGGGCGGCGGCCAAGAAGATCGCCGCGCTCGGCGACGGCATCGCCGGCTACGCGGAGTACAGCGCCGGAAACACGGGCGGCTGGCACTTCACCTCCCTGCTCTACTCCCAGGGTGGCCAGGTGCTGAGCGAGGACGGCAAGAAGGCCGACTTCAACAACCCGATGGGCAAGCAGGTCCTGCAGAACCTCAAGGACATGCGGTACGGCGACAACAGCATGGGCAGCCGCCAGCTGCTCCAGTGGGGTGACCTGCTCACCAACGCCGCCGCGGGCAAGGTCGGCATGTTCATCGGCGCGCCGGACACCACCCAGGCGATCGTCAGCCAGTTCCAGGGCAAGTTCCAGGACTGGGCGATGGGCCCGCTGCCCGGCCAGGACGGCGCGGCGAAGGGGACGCTCGGCGGTGGCGAGGGCTACTTCTTCAAGAAGGGCCTCACCTCCGAGCAGGTCAAGGCCGGCCTGAAGTGGATCGCGTACCAGAAGCTGACGCCGGGCAAGGGCCAGTTCGACTACGTCCGGGCCAAGCCGCAGAACTACCCGGTGGGTCTGCCGCAGCCGCTGCTCTTCGCCAACGGCAGCGAGGCGCAGAAGCAGGAGTTCGAGCTGCGTAAGGCGAACGCGAACCTCGACACCGCCAACTTCGCGCTCTTCGAGGCGAACCCGGTTCCGATCAAGGGTGAGCCGCGCAACGCGCAGGCGATCTACGCGGTGCTCGACGCCGCGATGTCCGGGGTGCTCACGAACCCGAACGCGAACCTCGACGCGCTGCTGAAGACGGCCGAGGAGAAGGTCAACCAGCTCCTCGCCGCGGAGAGCTGACCCCGTGGGTGGGGGCCGGACCGCCGGCCCCCACCCCACCGGCACGCCGTCGACCGGTGCCTGACCCACCAGGAGTTGCCTTGGCGATCACCACCGCTCCGGGTACCACCAGACCGGGCCGCCCCACCTCGCCGTACGCGCCTCGGCCCCGGCGCGCGGGCCTCGGCCGCAAGCTGCGCGACAACCTCACCGGGCACGCGTTCCTGATCGGTGCGGTCCTCTGCTTCGCGGTCTTCTCCTGGTACCCGATGATCCGCGGCATCGTGATGAGCTTCCAGCGCACCCGGCGCGGCGTGACCACCTGGGTGGGCTGGGACAACTACCTCCGCATCCTCGACGACCCCAGCTTCTGGACCGCCTGGAAGAACACCTTCTACTTCACGGCCCTCGCGCTGGTCCTCGGGTACGCGGTGCCGTTCCTCGTGGCGATCCTGCTCAACGAGCTGCGCCACGCCAAGGGGTACCTGCGGATCCTGGTCTACCTGCCGGTGATGCTGCCGCCGGCCTCCGCGCTCTTCCTCTTCAAGTTCTACGCGTACGACCCCAGCGAGGCGGGGCTCTTCAACGCGATCCTCAAGGCCCTGCACCTGCCGACGTCCCAGTGGATGCAGTCGCCCGAGATGACGATGCCGGCCATGGTGATCGCGTCGACCTGGATGAACATGGGCAGCGCCGTGCTCATCTACCTGGCGGCGTTGCAGAACATCCCCGGCGAGCTCTACGAGGCGGCCGAGCTCGACGGCGCCGGGATCTGGCGCCGGATCTGGAACGTGACCATCCCGCAGACCCGGCTGATCCTCGCGCTCCTGGCGATGATGCAGATCGTCGCCACCATGCAGCTCTTCATCGAACCGCTGATCCTCGCCAACGGCGCCGGCGCGGAGGACTCGGCCACCTCGGTCGCGTACCTCATCTATCAGCACGGGTTCTTCCAGAACGACCTCAACGGCGCTGCGGCCCTCGGCGTGATCATGCTCGTGGTGCTGGCCGGCTTCTCCGCCGTCTACCTGCGGCTGACGGCGAAACAGGACTAGGACGGACGAGGAATGGCACAGGACTCCGGGACCCGCACCCTGATCTCGCACGCCCAGCTCCGGCGGGGGCGCGGCAGGGCGATCTACTGGACGCTGCTCGCCGTCGTGGTCGTGGGGTTCTCGCTCGTCTTCCTCGGGC
This sequence comes from Micromonospora musae, assembly GCF_003626545.1. Lineage (NCBI taxonomy): Bacteria > Bacillati > Actinomycetota > Actinomycetes > Micromonosporales > Micromonosporaceae > Micromonospora > Micromonospora musae. The sequence goes on along the minus strand of NZ_RAZS01000001.1, from coordinate 859,914 downwards.
CGCTCTACTGGATGGTGACCGGAGCGCTGAAGTCCGGCCAGGAGATCGCGCAGACCCCGCCGTCGCTCGTCCCGCAGGATCCGCAGTTCCAGAACTACGTCGACGCGTGGCACAACCTGGACCTCGCCAAGCTGCTGTTCAACACCTTCTACTACGCGGCCGGGGCGGTAGTGTTCCAGCTCGTCCTCGACACCGCGGCGGCGTACGCGCTGTCGAAGCTCCGTCCGATCTTCGGCAACGCGATCCTCGCGATGATGCTGGCGACGCTGATGATCCCGGCGATGGTCCTCATCGTCCCGCAGTACGTCACGGTGATCGACCTGCCGTTCCTGCACGTCAACCTGCTCGACTCCCCGTTCGCGATCTGGCTGCCCCTGGTCGCGAACGCGTTCAACATCTTCCTTCTCAAGCGGTTCTTCGACTCGATCCCGGAGGACCTGATGGCGGCGGCCCTCATGGACGGGGCGACGCCGCTGCGCACGCTCTGGTCGGTGATCCTGCCGATGTCGCGCCCCATACTCGGCGTGGTGTCGATCTTCGCCGTGACCGCGGTGTGGAAGGACTTCCTCTGGCCGAAGCTGGTCATGCCGTCACCGGAGACGCGCACGGTCAGCGTCGGCATCTACGCCTTCGCGGGCGGTACGCCGATGAACGTGGTGATCGCCGCCTCGGTGATCGCCGCCATCCCGACCGTGATCATCTTCCTGATCTTCCAGCGGAACATCATGTCCGGTCTGACCACGGGGAGCCTCAAGGGATAGCCCCCCACCCGGCGTAACCTGCCGCGCGGCGCTCGACGATCGTGCGCCCGATCCACATCCAGGTCCGGCGAACCCGCCGACGTAACGCAGAAAGCAGGTGCTCGTGTCCACAGCAGACGGCAGTCCGTGGTGGCGTGGAGCGGTGATCTACCAGGTGTACCCGCGTAGCTTCGCCGACGGCGACGGCGACGGGATCGGCGACATCGCCGGCATCCGGTCCCGGCTGAACTACCTGTCCACGCTCGGTGTCGACGCGATCTGGTTCAGCCCCTGGTACCCCTCCCCGATGGCCGACGCCGGCTACGACGTGGCCGACTACCGCGACATCGACCCGGTCTTCGGCACGCTGGCCGAGGCGGAGGCGCTGATCGCGGAGGCACACGCGCTCGGCCTAAAGATCATCGTCGACGTCGTGCCCAACCACTGCTCCGACGCACACCCCTGGTTCCAGGCGGCACTCAACGGCGGACCGGACGCGCCCGAGCGGGAGCTGTTCTGGTTCCGTCCGGGCCGGGGCCCCGACGGCGACCAACGACCGACCGACTGGGTCGGCGAGTTCGGCGGTGAGACCTGGACCCGCACCACCAATCCGGACGGCACCCCCGGCGACTGGTACCTGCACCTGTTCACCGCCGAGCAGCCCGACTTCAACTGGGACCACCCGAAGGTGCGCGCGGAGTTCGAGGACATCCTGCGGTTCTGGTTCGACCGGGGCGTGGACGGCATCCGGATCGACTCGGCCGGGCTGCTGGTCAAGGACGGTTCGCTGCCGGAGACCCTGCCCGGGCGGCCGCACCCGTTCCGCGACCTCGACGGCGTGCACGAGATCTATCGCGCCTGGCGGCGGGTGGCCGACGAGTACCCCGATCGGGCGCTGATCGGGGAGGTGTGGATGCCGGACCGGCAGCGGTTCGCCAACTACCTGCGTCCGGACGAGCTGCACGCGGCGTTCAACTTCGACTTCCTCGGCTGCGCCTGGGACGCCGCCGCGCTGCGCGAGAGCATCGACGGAACGCTGAGCGCGCACGCCCCGGTCGGCGCGCCGGCCACCTGGGTCCTCTCCAACCACGACGTGACCCGGCACGTCACCCGCTACGGCCGGGCGGACACCACGTTCAGCTTCGCCGCGAAGCGGGAGGGAACCCCGACCGACCTGGAGCTGGGCACCCGCCGGGCTCGCGCCGCCGCGTTGTTGTCGCTCTCGCTGCCCGGTGCGGCCTACGTCTACCAGGGCGAGGAGCTGGGCCTCTGGGAGGTCGAGGACATTCCCCGTGAGCTGCGACAGGACCCGATGCACTTCCGCTCCGGCGGAGTCGACCCCGGCCGGGACGGGTGCCGCGTCCCGCTGCCCTGGTCCGGGGAGACGCCGCCGTTCGGCTTCAGCCCGGACGAGACGACGGGGGCGCCGTGGCTTCCGCAGCCGACCGACTGGAAGGACCGGACGGCCCAGGCGCAGGCCGGCGACGAGCGCTCGATGCTGGAGCTGTACCGCGCCGCGCTCGCCATCCGCCGGGCCGAGCCCGCGCTCGGCGACGGGGAGATGACCTGGCTGCCCGCGCCGGACGGGGTGCTCGCGTACCGCCGCTCGGCCGGCTTCACCTGCCTGGTCAACCTCTCCGGCGCCGCAGTGCCGCTGCCGCCGCACACCGAGCGGCTGCTCGCCAGCGGCCCGCTCGACGACGACCTGCTGCCGCCGGACACCGCCGTCTGGCTGCGTACCGCCGAACCCGTCTCCGCCGGGTCCGACCCGGCCTGATCGCCCGGTGCCGGCGGCTGGCGTCCCGCCGCCGGCACCGCGCCCGCACCACCCGGCGGCACCGTCCCGCCGCCGGCCCCGGATTCGCCCGCCGGCACCGCCGGCCGAGACCGAAACGGAGGTAGTCGCCCGCAACCGCACCGCCTCGGGGGGACCGCAACGCACGGGGGGATCTGGACCACCGACGAGAGGGAGAGCCCAGCTCATGCCCGAACACGCCACCGCCCACCCACCCCGAAGAGTCCGCGCCCGCGCGGGGGTGGCCGCCCTCGCCGCCGCCGCCCTCACCGCGACGTCGCTCACCGTTCTCGCGCTGACCGGCACCGCGACCCCGGCCCAGGCGGCCGGCCTCTCCCCGTTCGACATTTCCGGGCGGGGCGCCGACGTCCCGTTCGTGGAGCACGAGGCGGAGGAGGTGGCGCACACCGGCACGAAGATCGGCCCGGACCGGTACTACGGCACGCTGCCGTCCGAGGCGTCCGGCCGCGAGGCGGTCACCCTGGACTCCGTCGGCGAGTACGTCGAGTTCACCCTCACCGAGCCGGCCAACGCCGTGACCTTCCGGTACAGCATCCCGGACAACGCCGCCGGCACCGGCCGGGACGCCAGCATCGACCTGCGCGCCAACGGCGCCCTGGTGAAGGCCGTCCCGGTGACCTCCCGGTACGGCTGGTACTACGGCGGCTATCCGTTCAACAACAACCCGGGCGACACCAACCCGCACCACTTCTACGACGAGACCCGGACGATGTTCGGGACCACCTACCCGACCGGTACGAAGATCCGGCTCCAGGTCTCCTCGACCGCCCAGTCGCCGACCTTCACCATCGACCTGGCCGACTTCGAGCTGGTCGCGCCGGCGATCGGCAAGCCCGCGAACGTGCTGGACGTGGTGACCGACTTCGGCGCCGACCCGACCGGCGCCACCGACTCGACGGCCAAGTTCCAGGCGGCTGTCGACGCCGGCCGGGCGCAGGGCCGGGCGGTCTGGATCCCGACGGGCACCTTCACCCTCTGGGACCACGTGGTGGTGGACGGGGTGACCCTGCGCGGCGCAGGACCGTGGTATTCGGTGCTCGGCGGCCGGCACCCCACCGACCGCAAACGTGCCGCCGGCATCTACGGCAAGTACGTCCCCGGCGGCGGCTACAGCGGTGAGATCCGTGCCCACGAGGCCGGTGGTCCGAGCCGCAACGTGACCCTGCGGGACTTCGCCATCATCGGCGACATCCGGGAGCGGGTGGACGAGCACCAGGTCAACGCCATCGGCGGCGCGATGTCGAACTCGGTGGTGCAGAACGTCTGGATGCAGCACACCAAGGTCGGCGCCTGGATGGACGGCCCGATGGACAACTTCACCATCCGCGACAGCCGGATCCTGGACCAGACCGCCGACGGGGTGAACTTCCACTGGGGCGTCACCAACTCCACGGTGACGAACACGTTCGTCCGCAACACCGGTGACGACGCGCTGGCCATGTGGGCGCAGAGCGTGCCGAACGTCAACAACTCGTTCACGTTCAACACGATCGGCGTGACGATCCTCGCCAATCACCTGGTGACGTACGGCGGGCGGGACATCAAGATCACCGACAACGTGACCGCCGACTCGGTCACCAACGGCGGCGGCATCCACGTCGCCAACCGGTACCCCGGCGTGAACGGCCCGACCGCGGTCTCCGGAACGATCACCGTGGCCCGGAACACGCTGATCCGCAACGGCAACTCGGACTACAACTGGCGGTTCGGCGTCGGCGCGATCTGGTTCTCCGCACTGAACGAACCGATCCAGAACGCGACCATCAACGTCACCGACACCGACATCCTGGACAGCTCGTACGCGGCGCTGCACTGGATCGAGGGCGCCACCAGCGGGATCAACTTCAGCAACGTCCGCATCGACGGGGCGGGCACGTACGCCCTCCAGGTGCAGGCGCCCAGCCAGGTGTCGTTCACCAACGTGCGGGCCACCGGGATCGCCCAGTCGAACCCGATCCACAACTGCGTCGGCAGCGGCTTCCAGATCACCCAGGGCCCCGGCAACTCCGGCTGGTACACGCCCACGCCGTACTGCGGCCCCTGGCCGGAGCCGCGGTGGGGCGGTGGCCCGACCGACCCGCCCCCCACCGACCCGCCGCCGACCGATCCGCCGCCGACGGGCGGAAACCTGGCGCTGGGCCGACCGGTCACCGCGACCAGCTCCACCCAGAACTACGTGGCCGCCAACACGGTGGACGGCAACGCCGCCAGCTACTGGGAGAGCGCGAACAACAGCTTCCCGCAGTCGATCACCGTCGACCTGGGTACGGCGCGCAACGTCGACCGGGTACAGCTGAAACTGCCGGCCGGCTGGGAGCGGCGTACGCAGACCCTGGCCGTGCTCGGCTCCACCGACGGATCGAGCTGGACGACGCTCGCCGGGTCCGCCGGGCGCACCTTCGACCCGGCGTCGGGCAACACGGTCTCCGTCGCCCTGCCGGCCGGTGACCGCCGGTTCGTCCGGCTGACCTTCACCGGCAACACCGGCTGGCCGGCGGGGCAGCTCGCCGAGTTCGAGGTGTACGGCGACGGCTCCACCCCGCCGCCCACCAACCCGCCCACCGGAAACCTGGCGGCCGGACGGCCGATCTCGGCGACCAGCCACTCCGACGTGTACGTCGCCGGCAACGCGGTGGACGGCAACGCGAACACCTACTGGGAGAGTGCCAACAACGCCTTCCCCCAGTCGGTGACCGTCGACCTGGGCAGCGCCCGACCGGTGTCCCGGCTGGTGCTGAAGCTGCCGCCGGCCTCGGCCTGGCAGACCCGTACGCAGACGCTGACCGTGCTCGGCTCCACCGACGGCTCCTCGTTCAGCACGCTGAAGAGCTCGGCCGGCTACACCTTCGACCCGGCGTCCGGGAACACCGTGTCGATCCCCGTACCGGCCGGTGACCGTCGCTTCGTCCGGCTGACCCTCACCGGCAACACCGGCTGGCCCGCCGGTCAGCTCGCCGAGTTCGAGGTCTACGCCACCTGACGTGCGCCGGTGGGGCTCCGCCGCCGATCGGGGCCCCACCGACGCGCCCGCAACACCCCCGCTCCACCCCGCACCCCGCACCACCGCACACGCCTCTCCACGTCCCCCGGGAAGAAGGTGTCCGCAACCATGTCCAGATTCCGTACCCGAGCCGTCGCGGTGCTCGCCGCGATCGGCCTGGCCGTCACCGCGGCCCCGGCGCCACCCGCCGCAGCGGCCGGCGGCCCGAACCTCGCCGCCGGAAAGAACACCTCCGCGAGCAGCACCAACGCCCCCTACGCCGCCGGGAACCTGACCGACGGCAACCAGGGCAGCTACTGGGAGAGCAGCGGTGCCCTCCCGCAGTGGGCCCAGGTGGACCTCGGCTCCAGCCAGTCGATCGACCAGGTGACGCTCAAGCTGCCCGGCAGCTGGGAGGCGCGCACCCAGACGCTCTCCGTGCAGGGCAGCGCCGACGGCAGCGGCTTCAGCACCATCGTCTCCTCGGCCGGACGCTCGTTCAGCCCGGCCGGCGGCAACTCCGTGACCATCAACTTCCCCGCCACCAGCACCCGCTTCGTCCGCGTCCACATCACCGCGAACACCGGCTGGTCGGCCGCCCAGCTCGCCGAGCTGGAGGTGTACGGCGCGGCGACCTCGTCGACCAACCTGGCGCTCGGCAAGGCGATGGCGGAGAGCAGCCACTCCGACGTCTACGGCGCCGCCAACGCCAACGACGGCAACGCCGGCACCTACTGGGAGAGCGCCAACAACGCCTTCCCGCAGTGGATCCAGGTCGACCTGGCCGCCGCGGTGAACGTGAACCGGGTGGTGCTCAAGCTGCCCGGCGGCTGGGGCGCGCGCAGTCAGACGCTGACCGTGCAGGGCAGCACCAACGGGTCGAGCTTCGACACCCTGGTCGGCTCGGCTTCCTACGCCTTCAACCCCGGCTCCGGCAACTCGGTCACCGTCACCGTGCCGAACGCCGCCACCCGGTACGTCCGCCTGCTCTTCACGGCGAACACCGGCTGGCCCGCCGGGCAGCTCTCCGAGCTGGAGGTCTACGGCCCGGCGACCGGCGATACCCAGCCGCCCTCGGCGCCCGGCAACCTCGCCTTCACCCAGCCGGCGCCCGACCAGGTCCGGCTGACCTGGACCGCGTCGACCGACAACGTCGGGGTGACCGGCTACGACGTCTACGCCAACGGGGTGCTGCGCACCAGCGTCGGCGGTTCGACGCTCACCTTCACCGACACCCAGCCGGCCTCGGCGACGGTGACCTACCACGTCCGGGCCCGGGACGCCGCCGGCAACCAGTCGGCGAACAGCAACTCGGTGACCCGTACCGGCAGCACCGGTGACACGGTGGCCCCGACCGCGCCGGGCACCCTGGCCTACACCCAGCCGGCGAGCGGCCAGATCCGGCTGAGCTGGACGGCGTCCACGGACAACGTCGGGGTGACCGGCTACGACGTGTACGCCAACGGCGCGTTGCGCGGCAGCGTCAACGGCTCCACCCTCACCTACACCGACAGCCAGCCTGCCTCGGCCACCGTCTCCTACTTCGTCCGCGCCCGGGACGCGGCGGGGAACGTGTCGGCGAACAGCAACACGGTGACCCGCCCCGGCAGCACACCCGGCGGCACCAACCTGGCCGTCGACAAGCCGATCACCGCCTCCTCGGTGGTGCACATCTTCAACGCCGTCAACGCCAACGACGACGACGTCACCACCTACTGGGAGGGCGCGCCCGGGGCGTACCCGAGCACGCTGACCGTCGCGCTCGGCGCGAACGCGACGGTCAGCTCGCTGGTGGTGAAGCTCAACCCCGACCCGGCCTGGGGGCCGCGCACCCAGACGTTCCAGGTGTTCGGCCGGGAGCAGTCGGCCGCCGGGTTCAGCACGCTGGTCGGGTCGGCCACCTACTCGTTCAGCCCGGCGAGCGGCAACACGGTGACCATCCCGGTCTCGGCGACCGCCGCCGACATCCGGCTCCAGTTCACCGCGAACTCCGGCTCGTCGAACGGGCAGGTCGCCGAGCTCCAGGTGATCGGTGTACCGGCCCCGAACCCGGACCTCACCGTCACCGCCCTCACCGCGTCACCCGCGACGCCGGTCGAGACGGACGCGATCACCCTCTCCGCCACGGTCCGCAACGCGGGAACCGCGGGCGCGGCGGCCACGGCCGTCGGCCTCTACCTGGGTACGACGAAGGTCGGCACGGCGAACGTCGGCGCGCTCGCCGCCGGGGCGTCGACCACCGTCTCGGCGAACATCGGCCCGCGTAACGCCGGCAGCTACGAGCTGGTGGCCAAGGTCGACGAGGCGAACACGGTGATCGAGCAGAACGAGGCGAACAACAGCTACACCAGCCCGAACGCGCTCACCGTCAATCCGGTGGCCAGCTCGGACCTGGTCGCCTCGGCGGTCACCTGGTCGCCCGGCACGCCGAGTGCGGGCGCCACGGTCAACTTCGCGGTGACCATCCGCAACCAGGGCACGGTCGCCTCGGCGGGCGGCGCGCACGGCATCACGCTGACCGTGGTCAACGACTCGGGCACCGTGGTCCGTACGCTGACCGGCTCGTACAGCGGCACCATCGCGGCCGGCGCGAGCGCCGGGCCGGTGAACCTGGGCAGCTGGACGGCGGCGAACGGCCGGTACACCGTCCGGGTGGTGCTCGCCGACGACGCCAACGAGCTGCCGGTGAAGCGGCAGAACAACACCAGCGAGCGGCCGTTCTTCGTCGGGCGTGGGGCGAACCTGCCGTACGACATGTACGAGGCCGAGGAGGGCACGATCGGCGGCGGGGCGCAGACGGTCGGGCCGAACCGGATCATCGGCGACCTGGGCGGTGAGGCCTCCGGCCGGCGGGCCGTCACCCTCAACACCAACGGCGCCTTCGTCGAGTGGACCACGAAGGCGCCGGCGAACGCCCTGGTGACCCGCTTCTCGATCCCGGATGCGCCGGGCGGCGGGGGCATCAACTCGACGTTGAACATCTACGTCAACGGTGTGCTGCACAAGCCGATCAGCCTCACCTCGAAGCACATCTGGCTGTACGGCGCGGAGGCCAGCCCGAGCGACTCGCCGAGCGCGGGCCCGCCCCGGCACCTCTACGACGAGGCGAACGTCCTGCTGAACTCCACGATCCCGGCGGGCAGCCGGATCCGCCTCCAGAAGGACCCGGCCAACAACACCACGTACGCCATCGACTTCATCAACCTGGAGCAGGTGTCGCCGCGGGCCAACCCGGATCCGGCCCGGTACGCGGTGCCGAACGGGTTCAGCCACTCCGACGTGCAGAACGCGCTCGACGCGGTCCGGATGGACACGTCGGGCAACCTGACCGGTGTCTACCTGCCAGCCGGCACGTACGAGACCGCCCAGAAGCTCCAGGTCTACGGCAAGCCGGTCAAGGTCGTCGGCGCGGGCATGTGGTTCACCCGCTTCCAGACGCCGACGTCGCAGCAGAACACCGACGCCGGTTTCCGGGTGGAGCCCTCGGCCAGCGGGTCGTCCTTCGAGCACCTCGCCTTCTTCGGCAACTACACGAACCGGATCGACGGGCCGGGGAAGGTCTGGGGTGAGCTGAAGGACGTCGACAACATGACGTTGGACAACGTCTGGGTCGAGCACACCGTCTGCGGCTACTGGGGGGTCAGCGTCAGCGGCCTCAAGATCACGAACAGTCGGTTCCGGAACACCTTCGCTGACGCGGTCAACATGACCAACGGCAGCACGAACAACCTGATCGCCAACTCGGAGGGGCGCTCCAACGGGGACGACGCGTTCGCGCTCTTCTCCGCGACCGACCAGGGGGCGTCGACGTCCAACCACGGCAACGTCTTCGAGAACCTGACCGCCACGCTCACCTGGCGGGCGGCGGGCATCGCCGTCTACGGCGGCTACGACAACGTGTTCCGCAACCTCTACATCGCGGACCAGTTGACCTACTCCGGGCTCACCATCAGCTCGCTGGACTTCGGCTACCCCTTCATCGGGTTCGGGGCCAGCCCACCCACCCGCTTCGAGAACATCTCACTGATCCGGTCCGGCGGCCACTTCTGGGGTGCGCAGACCTTCCCGGCGATCTGGATCTTCTCGGCGTCGAAGGAGTTCCGCGGCATCCGCGTGACCGACGTGGACATCGTGGACCCCTCCTACTCCGGAATCATGTTCCAGACCAAGTACACCGGGAGCCAGCCGGAGAACCCGGTCACCGACACCGTCTTCACCAACGTCTCGATCTCCGGGGCGCGGCGCAGCGGTGACGCCTTCGACGCCAAGTCCGGCTTCGCCATCTGGGTCAACGAGATGCCGGAGCCGGGTCAGGGCCCGGCGGTCGGCTCGGCGACCTTCAACAACCTCCGACTGACCGACAACGACGTCGACATCAGGAACACGACCTCGACCTTCACCATCATCCGGAACTGACCATCCGCACCGGGACGCCGTCGGGAGGACCCACCCTCCCGGCGGCGTCCGCCGATGCGGTCACTGCGCCGCGGCGCCGTGCCGGCCCGCCCCGGCGGCGAAGCGGGCCGCGCCGGCCGCCGCGTCCGCCGCCAACGACTCCATGCCGTACGCCAGCTCGGTCGCCATCGCCGCCGGCTCGGGCAGCCCGCTGCCGGCGAGCACCGCCGCCCGGTCGTTGCGTAGGCAGGCCTGCGGGTGCCGGGCCAGCTCCGCGGCCAGCTCCTCGGCCTCCGCCCGCGCCGCGCCCGGGGCGACCAGCCGGTTGACCAGCCCCATGGCGTACGCCTCCGGCGCCGGCACCGCCCGGCCGGTGAGGATCAGATCCATCGCCCGACTCTCGCCGATCAGCCGGGGCAGCCGGACCGTGCCCCCGTCGATCAGGGGGACGCCCCAACGCCGGCAGAAGACCCCGAGCACCGCGTCCGCCTCGGCGACCCGCAGATCGCACCAGAGCGCCAGCTCCAGACCGCCGGCGACGGCGTACCCGGAGATCGCCGCGATCACCGGCTTGCCGAGGACCATCCGGGTGGGGCCCATCGGGCCGTCCCCGTCCGGCTCGACCCGGTTGCCGCTCGCCGTGCCGATCGCCTTCAGATCCGCGCCGGCGCAGAACGTGCCGCCCTCGCCCCAGAGCACGGCGACCGAGGCGTCCGGGTCGGCGTCGAAGGCGCGGAACGCGTCGGCGAGCGACCGCGCGGTCGGCCCGTCGACGGCGTTACGCGCCGCCGGCCGGTCCAGGATCACCGTGGTCACCGCTCCGCGCCGCTCGACCCGTACGCCCATCGGCACAGGATGCCCGCGCGGGTGCCAACGCGCCAGGGGGCGGCCGGGGTCGGCCACGGCCGCGTGCGCCCTCACAGTGGGATCGGGTGGCGGCCACGCTCCGCGACAGATCCGTCCCCGGCGACCGGTTTGCGACGGCGAGGACCGGGAAGTCGGTACCCGTGCGAGCGCTACTGACGAAGATCGAGCAGAACACCCGGCTGGACCGCGTGGGTGACCCGCTGCAGCGTGCGGTCCAGGCGGTGCTGCGACCGCAGCGGATCCGGGACCTGCTGCACGGTGTGCCGCTGGGCCACCCGCTGCACCCGGCGATGGTGCAGGTGCCCGTCGGTTCCTGGATCGGCGCGGCGGTCCTCGACCTGATGCCCGGGCAGCGCCGGGCCGCCACGACCCTCACCGCCTTCGGCACGGTGAGCGCCGTGCCGGCGGCCGTCGCCGGGCTCAACGACTGGGCGGCGCTCGCCCCTGACCAGCGTCGGGTCGGCTTGGTGCACGCCGCCGCGAACACCGTCGCGGTGGTCTTTTACGGCGGCTCCGTGGCCGCCCGCCTCTCCGGCCGGCACGGGATCGGTCGCGCGCTCAGCATGGCGGGCCTCGGCATCGCCAGCGTCGGCGCCTACATCGGTGGGCACCTGGCGTACAAGCAGGGGGCGCAGGTCAGCCAGAGCATCTCCGAGCTGCACCTGATCAGCCAGGGTTGGCACCCGCTGGGTGACCTGTCGAGCGTCCCGCAGCGGCAGCTGATCACCAAGGAGATCGACGACGTCTCGGTGATCCTCTACCGGCACGGCGACGACGTGACAGTGATGCTGGAGCGCTGCCCGCACCAGAGCGGCCCGCTGGGGCAGGGCGAGGTGCAGCAGGTCGACGGGCACGACTGCGTGGTCTGCCCGTGGCACGGCAGCACGTTCCGGCTCAACGGCGGCGAGGTGGTGCACGGCCCGTCCGGCAGCGACGGTCAGGTGCTGCCCACCCGGATCCGCAACGGCATGATCGAGGCGCGGCTGCCCTGAACCGCGCCGCGCCGCCGGCGAGGCGCCGGCCCCGAAGAGGACCGTGGTGGCGCGGTGAGGGGCCCGCCTCCCACCGGCACCCAAGTCAGTCCTTGCGGTGTCGCCCCACCGGCAGCTCACCGGCGGCCCGGGCGTGCGCGCCGGCCTGGCCACTGGGCAGCGCCCGCAGCTGACCGCCCGCACCCGCCCGCGCTCCGGCGGTGACCGGGCGGCGGCGCAGCCCGAGCACGGCACCGATCTGCGCGCCGACGATGCTCGCGACGGCGAGTACGGCGGAGACCGCCAGCGGCCGGTTCAGCCGGTCCGCCTCAACCGCCCGGGCCGCCCCCACCGTCAACGCGGGCGCTCCGCCGTCGGGTCGGGCGGCGGTGCCGCTCCCCTCCTGGACGTCCGGTGTGGTCGGCGCCGGCCGGGTGCCGTGGGCCCCGGCGACCCGTTCCGGCGCGGGGCGGGGCGACGGACGCTGCACGAGACGGCCTGTCGCGTGCGGCCGTACACCCCGGTCGGCCGCCTGTTGCGGCAGCTTGAGCAGCTGCCCCGGGTGGATCCGGTCGGGGTCGGCGAGCCGGTTGATCCGGGCCAGCTCGCGGTAGTCGGCGAACTCGTCGAGGTAGCGCTCGGCGACCGCGCCGAGGTAGTCGCCCTTGGCGACCCGGTACACGGGCCGGTCACCGGCCTGCGTCTCCCGCACCTGCGTACCCGTCGTCACCGGTGCCGTCACCAGCGGGGTGGCCGGAGCGGCGTACGTCTGGGAGACGGCCGCCGGGTGGCTCAGCGTCGGCCCGGCGTACGCCTGACCGGCGGTCGTGGCCGCGCTCGCCGCCGGGGCGGCGGCGACGATCAGCGCGACCGAGCCGACCAGCGCTGCCGCCGCGCGCTGCTGCCGGCTCATGCCGGGCAGCCGGGGCGCGGGCCGGCGCAGCGCCTGCGCGCCGAGCTCCACGAGCACCGAGAGGGTGAACGTGGCCCAGCCGAACCACCCGACGAGCGCCAACGCCCGCAGGAAGAGCTGCCCGTCGTCGCGGCTGGTCAGCGCGGCGCCGACCTCGGCCAGGGTCGGCACGTGGTCGGGTAGCGGATTGCCGGCGAGGGCGAGCAGCGCCACCGGGGCGCCGACCAGCACCGTACCGAGCAGGATGAGCGCGCCGAACCCGGTGAGGATCCGTCCGGTCCGGCGTACCGCGGAGCGACCCATGGCTGCCTTCCTTCCCTACGGTCCGGTGAGGGCGCGTGCGGTCGCCTCACCGCTGACGGTGATGGTGTCGTCGAAGCCCAACAGGCCGAGCATCGACCGGCGGTAGGTGATGGTGACCCGGACCCTGATCAAGGTTTCGCCGTTCACGACGGGGAAGCTGACCGTGTGTCCGGCGGCGCCTGCGGCGGCGAGGTAGTCGACCACCGCGGCACGGGCGAGCCGCTTGTCGATCCGCTTCGGCCCGCCGGCGATCGCGGTGGCCCGGTCGACGGCCTGCCCGCCGGCGCGGGCCGCCTCGGCGGCCAGGTTGTCGGCGCGTTGCAGGGTACGCAGCTGACCGGCTCCGTCGTAGGAGAGCCCGATGACGGCGAGCACCCCGACCATCGCCACCGCGAGGAAGATGCTCACCCGCCCCGCGTCGCGGCCCGACCCGGCGGTCATCCTCTGCTCCGGTAGCGGTCCAGCGGCGAGGTGAAGCTCACCGAGATCGCGTCGCCGGCCGGCATGCCGGGCAGCACGGAGAGGTGCAGGTCCTCGTAGGAGACGGTGCAGCTCACCTGGACGGTGACCGAGGCCTCCTGCCCGGCCCGGCTGCCGAAGGCCGCGTTGAAGGTGGTGGAGCGCCCGGCGACCGAACCGGTGAAGGTGAGCGTCGGCGCGCCGGTGCAGGCGAGGCCCCGCCAGTCCAGCTGCCGGCGGGCCGCGTCGCGGGCCTCGGCGCGAGCGGTCTCGGCGTCCCGGGAGATGGAGGCGGCTCGGGCCGCGTCGTGCGCGGCGGCCTCGATCGCCTCGGCCGCCACCGCGTTGCGCCCCGTCACGCCGGCCAGCACGATCAGCGCGATGAACGCCGGGGCGAGCACCGCCACCTCGATGGAGACCGAACCCCGTCGCCCGTCGCGGGTCACGACGTGGTCCACCGTTCCACGGTCCCGTGGGCGGTCTGCCGCACGGGGAAGCTCACCAGGGGGATCACCGAGAGGGACCGGCCACGCACCGTGCAGGTCACCTCGGTGGCGGTGGTCTGGCAGGTCGGGGCGGGCCGGTCCCAGCCGACCAGCCAGTCACCCGAGGCCCGGAGGAACCGGATGGCCCGCTCGGTGCCGGCGTCCGCGGGAGCCTGGTGCACCCGCTGCGCGTTCACCGCGCTCTGCGCGGCGTTGAGCGCGGTCGACCGGGCCACGAACCAGACGGCCACCTGCACCGAGGCGAAGAGCAGCACCAGGATCAGCGGCATCACCACCGCCAACTCGACCGGGCTGGCGCCACGATCCGCTGCACCGGCGGCGGACCGCCGTACCACCGCGCCGACCGCCCGGCGGACGGCACCGCGCCGGGGTCGGCCGGGCCCGGACGCGCGGGGGCGCCGGACGGCGGGTGTCGCCCGGCGCCCCCGGCGGTGAGCGGCTCGATGCATCGCCGGTTACGGCTTGGTCGGGTTGCTGTGGGCCGGGATGCCGTTCATCCAGTCCTCCGCCTTGGCCAGCGCCAGGCCGGTGACGATCGTCGCCACGAAGACCAGGCCGAAGATGATGACGGCGGTCGGCACCGGGCTGTCGCCGCGCTCGCCGTCGCGGCGCAGCTCGGCCAGGCGCGTCGTCAACGCGACGTGCACGTAGGTGATGAGGGACATGGCGTGCTCCTTGTCAGGTCGGGTCACATGCGGGCTCAGGTCGGGTCACAGCGGGATCAGGTCGGGTCACATGCGGGCGATGAACGGGTAGACGACGAAACCGAGCAGGACGAAGACGAGCAACGCGCCCGGGATGTCGAGGCGGCTGGTCACCCCCTCGGCCCGGGCGAGGTTGTCGGTGCGGATCTGGTCGCGCAGCGAGTCGGCCCGGCTGCGCAGGGTCTCGTGGACCTGCGCGCCCTCGCTGCCGGAGGAGCGCATGATCGCCCCGACGTCGCCGAGTTCGGGGATGCCGATCCGGTCGGCGAGGTCGCGTAGCTCGTCCCAGGGGGAGTGCATCTGCATCTGGGCGATCCGCAGCGCCTCGGCGATCCGGTCGAAGACCCAGCCGTCGCAGACCGCGGCGGCCCGCTCCAGGGACTGCACCGGGCCGTGCGCGGCGGAGAGCTGCAACGCCACGAGATCCAGGTAGGTGCAGACCGCCTGCCGGAACTCCTCCCGCGCCTTGGCGGCCCGGGCGAGCACGGACCGGTGCGCCAGCAACGCCGCGACCAGGGCGAGCCCGAGGCTGCCCAGCACCGGCACCGCCAGCGGCAGCGAGATGCCGAGCACGAAGCAGGCCACCCCGAGCAGGGTGGGCGTGGCGAGCCCGATCAGCGCGGAGAGCAGCAGCGACAGCGCGTACTGCTCGGGAGTCTGGTCGATCAGCGCGAGCTGCCGGTGCGGCGGGCGCAGCCACCGGGAGAGGCCGGTGAGCCACTCCAGCCGCCGTCCGGCCGGTGTGGTGGGCGGTCGGGCCCCCGCCGGCTGGTGCAGCCGGCGCAGCGCGGGCCCGAGCGCGGGGGACGCCGGCGCCAACTCGCGTACGACCAGGAAGAGGCCGAGCCCGACGGCCGAGCCCCCGCCGACCGCGATCCCGAGCTGCCAGTTGAGGTACATGATCACGCGATCGCCTCCTCCGGATCGGGGGCGGGCAGGAAGCGGGCGGCCCGCTGCGGCCTGCTCATCGATCGAACCCAGGCCAGCAGGCCGACGAAGGTGGCGCCGAGCGCGGCCATCACGAGCTGGCCGACCGGCGTGGCGTACGGGCGGATGTACTCGGTGTTGAGCAGCCCGTACACCAGGGTGGCGAGGGTCATCCCGGTCAGGAAGCGCACCGCGAACCGTGGCTGGGTGCGCTTCGCCTCGACCTCCCGCCGGGTGGCGACCTCGGCGGCCGCGGCGGTGGCGATCGAGCCGAGCACGTCACCGAGGCGGTCACCGCGGTCGGTCAGGTGCAGGATGAGCGCGGCCACCACCTGGTCGCAGACCGGGTCGCCGATCTCGTCGGCGAACGCGAGCAGGGCGGAACGGCCCAGCCAGCCGGCCTGGAGCCGGGCGGCGAGCAGCCGTACCTCCTCCTCGATCTCCTCCGGCGCGGTGCCGACGGTGTGGATGATCGACTGCTGCAGCCCCTGCCCGGTGGCGGAGACGTCCTTGAGTCGCCGGGTCCACTCGCCGACCGCCTCGATCCGGGCGATGGCACGCTGCTCGGCCCGGCCCACATTGAACAGCCAGGGGGTGCCGGGCACCGCGACCGCGACCAGCAGACCGACCACGGGCAGGCCGGTGAGCAGGAACGCCGCCGCCCCGGCCAGCAGCGCGCCGACCAGCAGGGCCTGGTGGCTCCGCCGCTCGGCGGGGGTGCTGCCCGACCCGTACCAGAGCCGGCTCAGACCGGGACCGGCACCGGGGGCGGGCCCGGCCGGTCGCCGGGTGCCGACCAGCGCGACCACCGCCAGGATCAGCCCGGCCACGCAGGCGGCCCCGGAGACCACCGCGATCAGTTCGACGTCGTCCCGCACGCCGTCACCGCCGGGCCAGTCGGGTCTGCCGTGGCCGCCGCCAGGCCCCGGTGCCCGCCTCGATCCAGCGGCTCAGCAGGCGCGCGTCGTAGCCGACCCGGAGCAGCTGGTCGCGTACCCGCTCCGGCAGGTGACGGGGGACCGCCCGGCCGTCCGGCCCCGGGCCGAAGACCGTGGTCGTGGTGATCCGGCCGGCGTCACCGGCGCCGATCACCTCCTCGACGTGCGAGACGAACCGGTGCTTGCGACCGCCGATCGCGGTCTCGTCCTCCACTGTCACGTAGACGATCAGGTCGAGCGCGTTGCCGGCCATCCGGCGCGCCTGGTCGACGGTCATCTCCCGGCCGTGCGCCAGCGCCAGCTCGACGATGCGTTCGCCGACGCCGGCCGGCGTACGGGCGTGGATGGTGCACATCGAGCCCCGGCTGGTCGTCATCGCCTGGAGCATCGGGACGATCTCCCGGGACCGGACCTCGCCCACGATGATCCGCAGTACGCCCATCCGGAGCGAGACCGGGATCAGGTCGGCGATGGTCACCTCCCCGGCGGGCCGACCGTCCAGCCCCCGCTCCCCGTGCCCCTCCCGGGCCTCGAAGCTCATCACCGCCCGGTGCCGCGCCTTACGGCGGGCCGGCAGCAGCTCCCGGCTCTCCTCCAGCAGCACGTACGGCTCGTCCGGCGGGATCTCGTTCATCAGGGCCCGGATGACTGTGGTCTTCCCGGCGCCGGCGAGCCCGGCGACCATGATGTTCAACCCGGCCCGCATGGACGCGCGGAGGAAGTCGCGCAGCAGCGGATCGACCATCTCGTCCAGGTCGGGCCGGGAGCCGGCGATGTCGTCGAGGCTCACGTCCAGCGTGTTGTGTTTGCGGATCACCGCGTACGGGCGGTGGCTGACCAGGAACACCGCGGCGAGCCGGCTGCCGTCGGGCAGTTGCAGGTCGAGAGTGGGCTTCGAGGTGGAGAGGGAGCGTTCCGTGGCCCCGGCCCGGCGGGCCGCCGCCTGGAGGATCTCCACGAGTTCGGCGTCGCTGTCGGCGATCGGCTCGCTCCAGTCGATCCCGCCGCCGTGGCGGGTGATGCGCACCTGGTCGCAGCCGAGGATGTGCACCTCCTCGATGGTCTCGTCGACCAGCAGCGTCTGCAGCCGACCAAGCCCGACCAGCTCCGCGGTCACCTGGTCGAGCAGGTGCCGCTCCTCGTCGGCGGGCATCGGCGTGCCGGCCCGGCGGACCGAGTCGGCGTACTCGGAGACCACCGCCACGGCGAGCCGGGCCCGTTCGGTGTCCTCCTCGTCGTGGCTGAACTCCCGGCCGCGCTGCCAGAGGGCGAGTCGTTCGCTGAGCTGGCGGCGCAGGTCCCGGACCACCTGGAAGTCGACCCGGGGCCGGGGTGGCCGCGGCGCCGGGGCGACGGGTGGCGCGTGGTGCCGGTCGTTCGCCGGGGCGAGCGGTGGCGTGACGGAGGTGACGCTCGGCGGGGTGGCGCTCGGTGGCGTGACCGGGTCGGTCTCCGGCGGCTGCCGGCGCGGGTCGGTGGAGACGGGTTCAAAGCGCATCCGGGACTCCCTGCGGGACGGGCCAGGCCAGCCGGGCGCGGCGCCGGTCCAGCAGCGCGCCGACCGGAACCTCCAGCGCGGCCGCCGCGCGCATCAGCGGCCGTCCGGCCCGGACGGTGCCACCGAAGCCGAGCACCCGGGCGGTACGCGGGTCCTCCGGCAGCCGGGCGATCACCGGCAGGCGCAGCACCCGGCTGATCTCGGTGCGCCCGTGCCCGTCGCCGACGAGCAGCAGCCGCAGGTTGCCCGGTGGCACCCGGTGCTCGGCGAAGTCCCGTTCGATCGCCCTGACCGTCGCCTGCGCGCCGGAGAGGTCCGGCAGTTCGGCGCGGGTCACCACGAGCACCACCGAGGCGGCGCGCAGCAGCGGCCACGGCGGGTTCGCCACGTGCAGCCGACCGCAGTCGACCAGCACGTCGTACGGGGGTGTGCCGCGTTCCAGCCCGGTGAAGAAGTCGGTGAAGCGCTGCCACAGCGGGGTGACGCTGCCGGACTGGGCCGGGTCGACCACGCCGGGCAGCAGCAGTCGTTCCCGCCGGGGCGCGTCCAGGTCGACCAGCTGCGACCAGAAGGCGGTCTCCAGGTTGCCGTCGCGCAGCTCGCCGACGGCCAGCTCACCGAGGCCACGCGGGCCGTCGAGCGTGCCGCCCAGGAAGCCGGCGAGGATCGAGCCGCCGGCCGGGTCGCACTCGGCGAGGACGAGCCGTCGGTGCCAGGTGAGCGCGGCGGCCAGCGCGGCGGTGGTGACGCCCGGGGATCCCTTCGCGGAGACCAGCGCGATGATCGCCATGCTCAGGCCGCCCCGGTGAGCACGACCGCGATCCGGTCCTGCGCGGTCAACGCCACCACGGCCGGTACGTCCCGGACGGCCAGCGCCAGGTAGACCACGATGTCGTCGCTCGTCTCGGAGGTGCTGGTGTCGATGACGGTGGCCTGGAAGCGGGTGCCGCCGGCCGCGGCGGAGCCGTCGGCGTTGTCGTCGGGGGTGCTGACCAGCAGCAGCTTGTCACCGGGGTGCAGTTGCCGGGCGGGCACCTCGGCCGGGTCGAGGCCGAGCGCGAACTGCTGCTGGTCGGGGCCGAGCAGCGGAGCGTCGGTCAGCTGCCCCATCGTCAGCAGGGTGCCGGGCGTCAGCGACACCGCGGCCCGCTTGCCGAGCACCTCGTCGATCCGGTCGGCCGGCACCGGCGCGAGTCCCTGTCCGCCGGCCACCTGCACGGGCCGTAGGTCGTCGGCGCTGAGCTGCCGGCCCACCTCGACCGGGCGGGCCACCGCCAGGTAGTTGCCGGTGGCGCGTACCGAGGTGACCGCGAACGCGGCGCCCAGCCCGCCGAGGGCGATCAGCAGTACGGCCAGGCCGAGCAGCCCCGGGCGGATCCGGCGCTGGCGTACCACCCGGGGCGGGGTGACCGGCGCCTCGGCCGGGCTCGTTCCGTTGCGCGTCGCCAGGCTCACCGGTTCACATCCGTTCCGATCGAAGCGTCGTTGGCGCTCATCGCGTCACCACCTGGAGTTCGTTGATCTGGATCGCGACGTCTCCCGTCGTCCGCTGCACCGGGATCACGCCCGACTCGCCGCCGCCCTCCCAGGTCACCGTCCAGTACGTGGTGGCGTTGACCGCGTACGCGCCGGCCTTCGGGTAGCCGCGGTGGTAGCCGCAGGTCGGCGAGGGCTTGCCGGCGTACCGGCCGGTGACCTTGTACTCCGTGCCGGGGCCGGTGCAGGTGACCTTCTCGCCGTTGCCCATGTCCCAGACGATCCGGTCGAAGACGGCGGTGATCTCGACGGTCAGTCCCCGTTCGGTCTCGTCGTCGGAGATCACCGGACCGAAGGTCTGCGCGGCCCGCTCGCCCCACATCCAGACCGGCAGGCCGACCAGGCCGGGGCCGGTGGCCTTGCGGGGTGCGACCGCGATCCGGGGCGGCCGGATGCCGATCTGGGCGAGCGCCCGGCGGGCCAGCTCCTCGGGGTCGGGTGGGGTGCCGTAGCCGGGCGGGGGACCGTCGAGCAGCTCCTCGCGCTGGTCGCCGAGGTCGCCGCCGTTGCAGGTGAGCAGGTACCACTGCTTGCCCTCGGGGGTGTCCGGCGGCTGTGGCTCCTCGAGCTTGTAGTAGCAGCCGTCGGCGTTGTTGAACCAGCCGAGGAACTCGTCGTAGCACTTCACGGTGCGGCCGTTCCACTGGCACTTGCCGCCACCGCCGCCGCCGTCGGAACCGCCGCCGTCGGAACCGCCGCCGTCGCCGCCACCGTCCCCGCCGCCGCCGGGCGTGCCGGGGTCGTCGTCCCAGACGGAGCAGTCGTGCTGCTCGGGCGGGCAGGAACCGCCCGGGTCGGCCCGTCTGGCGGCGCCGGCCGGGGCGATGCCCGCGGCGACGAGCGCGACCACCAGACCGAGACCGGCGACGCGGGCGGCGCTCCGGCTTCGGGTGGGCCGCCGACGGGGTGCCCGGGCCCGCGGGGGTCGGGCCGGGGCACCCCTGCCTCCCCGGGTCAGCACGGCTGGTCCTGGTGTGCGGTGCCGGCGCTGATCAGCCAGCGGCCGTCGGGGTAGCGGGTGGCGGTGGCGGTGGCGATGTACCGCTTCCCGCCGCTGCCGGGCACCACCCGTCGGTCCTTGGTGTAGACCAGGCGGTATCCGGTCGCGTCGAGGCAGTCCTGGATCTCGACGGTGGCCGGCACGGTGTTCAGGCTCACCGCGGTCACCGTGGGGTCCGACTTCAACGTTCCGGTACGCATCGCGCCGTGCTCCTTCGCCTCGCGAATGGCCACTCGGACCCGGGTCAACAGCGGGTCCGCGAGGAACCGGGACAGTTCCGGCGCGTGCGGATCGCTGTTCCGACTTGCCGTACGGGACGCGGTGAGATAACCGGAATACGCGTCGAGGGCGGCTTTTCCGGCCGCCTGTTCATCGGGCTCCCGGTCGGCGTCGGCTGCGGCGGCCGGGGCTGCCGGCGGCCGGACGGTCGCCTCCCGGCTCTTGCCGCACGCCGTCATCGACGCCGTTGCCGCGATCGTCATCAGGCAGATTGCCGCTCGGCCGAACTGCCGTCCTCGCACCGCCGTGCCTCCTCGATGGCGACCCGACCGCAACCTCCTCGTCGCCGTCGGGCATGCGGAAGCGGGCCCGAATGGTCACATCCGGAGCTCTTGAATGCGCTACCGCATTTACCTTCACGGATCTCTTACGAAAGCGAAGCTCGATGCCTTCCAATCGTCTCGGTGAGGCTTGCGTCACACCCAAGGGGGGAGCATAAGCTGACGTCCGCCGATGCAACAGAGGAAATTCATTTGAATACGCTGAGTGATGACAGGTGGTGGTGGCGGGTGGCGACAGTCCAGTCCGCCCCGATCGCGTCCCGACGGGTCGCTCCCTGCGCCCAGCGGTGGCGCGAACCGGCGCCGGGTGCGGTCTCCGCTGGCCGGACGGGGGAGGCGAGTCGACCCACTCGCGGCATCTCGTCCGATCCGTCCGTTCGTCGCCGCTCGCCGGGGCCGCGCCGGTCGCCACGAGATCTGGCGTCCCCGGGGTTCGGCGCCGACCGGGGTCGGCCGGTCGCTTTCTGCGCCATCCGCTACACCCGAGCGTTCGTTAAGTCACGCTCCGTGTTCACGTTCGGCGGCTCGGGTGATCAAGCCGGACGGCGCGCATGGCGCTGACCGGCCCTCGCCCACCACAACCCGCCCCGGAAAGCTCACCAGCGCCCGGCGACGGTGGACGCTCCGGCGTCGCGCGGGCCGCGGTGGCGGTTCTGCTGCTCACTCCGCTGCTGCGCCTGGCGGTGGTGCGGCACGCCGTACCGGCTGGATCCATCCTCCGCGCCGGCTGCGCGGCCTGCGGCGCGGTGGTGGAGCTGCGGCACCCGTGGCCCGCGCTCGGCCCGACGGCCCGCTGCCGCCGATGCCGAGCCCGGACGGGGCCGCGACCGGGCTCCGTCGAGCTGGCCGCGGTCGGGGCGGTCGCGCTGCTCGTGCTGCTGGGTCCACCCGTGGCCGAGCTGGCCGCGGTCGCCTGGTGGCTCGGCTGGGTCCTGCCGCTCTGCTTCATCGACCTCGCCGTGCACCGGCTGCCGGACCGGCTCACCTGGCCGGCGGCGGCCGGAGTGGGGCTGCTGCTCGGGCTCGCCGCGCTCACCGGCGCCGGTGCGGGTCCCTGGCTGCGGGCGGTCCTGGGCGGAGCCGGGCTCGCGCTCTTCTTCGCCGCGACCACCCTGCTGCTCGGCGCGCGGGGGTTCGGGTTGGGCGACGCCAAGCTGGCCCTCGGTGCCGGGGCGCTGCTCGCCTGGCACGGCTGGCCGGTGCTGGTGGCGGGACTGCTGCTCGCGCTGGGGCTCTCCGCCCTGGTGAGCCTCGGGCTGCTCGCCGCCCGTCGGGCCCGCTGGTCCAGCCACCTGCCGTTTGGCCCGTTCCTGGTGCTCGGCACCCTCGCCGCGCTGCTGTTGTCGGGCTAGTGCCGGGTGCCACCGATCGGGTCGGCCACCGGCGATTCGGCGGGTGCCCGGCGGCGCAGCAGCACGACCACCGCCCGCCGCAGCGGCGGAACGAGCAGCAGGACCACGCCGGCGCCGAAGAGCAGACCGGCGACCACGTCGTGCGGATAGTGCACGCCGACGAAGACGCGGGAGAACGCGGCGAGCGCGGCCAGGGCCAGTGCCACGAGGCCGATCCGGCGGGCGAGCAGCAGCGTGGCGACCGCCAGCGCCCCCGCGACCGTCGAGTGGTTGCTCGGGAACGACCAGTCGCCGGTCGGCGGGCAGGAGCCCGCGATGATCGCCTCGGTGGCGGCACGGCACGGACGATCCTGGTCGACGATCGTCTTGAGCCACTCGCTGCCGCCGTACGCGAGGACGACCGGAATCGGCGCGACCAGGGCGAGTGCCCGGTCCCGTGGCCCGCCGCCGAGGCGGGTGAGCGCCGCGGCCAGCAGCAGCAGGCCGAGCAGCACGATCGCCCCCTCGGTGAAGTGCCCGGCGAACCACCGCACCGGCTCCGGGCTGCTCGCCGCCGCGTCGACGACGTCCTGGTACCAGTCGGCGCTGATCTCCGGTACGTCGATCGTGCCGTTCTCCACCATCAATCACCCCACGCCTCGTTCATGCCCCGTTCACCTGGAAGAAAGGTACAGATAACCCAGATTCAACGGCAGTGGCGAAGGGAAGGAGTGCGAACTGACTTTCGTCCCAGTGATCTCACAGGTTGGATTTGCCATGATCCGGAGGCACGGCGGGGCGCGGCCGACGCGACGGCCGTGGGCCGGAGACCACGGTCGAGCTGTGGCACCACGGCGAACGGCTCGCCGTCGGCGGTGGCGCGCCGTGCCTCCGGCCGATGCCTTCGGTGCCCGATCCCGGGCCCGAGCCGCCCTCTCCGCCGGGTCGGCGTCCGCCGCGCCGGGCCGGTGGCTGAGGCTGAGCCTCAGAACGTCTCAAGCCCGCCGGACATCCGCTCCCGGACCTCCTCCAGCGCCTCGAAGGCGTACGCCCAGTTGTGGCACTTGAAGCTGCGCAGCCCGTCGATGGCGGTGTGGCAGTCGGCGCAGCGGACGCCGGGGATCGCGTCGGGCACCTCGGTGTTGACGTACTTGTGGTCGCCGAGGATCACCATGGCGATCATCGTCCGGTCGTGCACCCCGTCGAGGGCGGACGAGACGATGTCGTACCAGGTCACCCGTCGGCCGCACTTCGGGCAGTCCGGTTCGTCGCCGCTGACCCAGAGCGGTGCGCCGATGCTGCGCGGCGGGATGCCGAGCAGCTTCTCCAGCCGCCGCACATCCGACTCGGGCGTGGTCCAGCGCTGTCGGCCGGGCAGCGCGGCGGGCGAGTCGTAGACGGCACGGAACAGGTCCGGTTCGACCCGTACGGTCTCCCGCTGACTGGTCATCGGCGTCCCTCCTCGACGGTTGCCCCCACCGTGGGCCGCCGACGGCGGGGGTTGCAGCCGGATCAACGACAGGACGGGCCGCCGGGTCGTCCTCTCCGGTGATCCTCGTGGACGCGCACCTCGCCGCGCCGCGAGTGCCCGATCATGCAGTTGTGGTGCGTCACCGGGCCGGCGCGGAACGCCGATCCGGACGCCACAGCCGCATGATCGTCGTGGCGGAGCGGCCGGAGGAGCAGGATGGCGGGCAGTCGCGAACGGTTGCTGCGGCACCGCGAGGACCCGGTGAGCGCCTCCTTCCTGGAACTCTTCTTCGACCTCGCGTTCGTGTTCACGCTCAACCAGGTGGGCGCCGTCCTGCTGGCCGACCCGAGCATCGACGGGGCCCTGCGGACCGCCCTGCTGCTCGCCACGGTCTGGTTCCTCTGGGTGACGACCACCTGGTCGGCCGACTGGTACGCCCCGGACGCGCCCGTCGTGCGGGTGGTGCTGATCGGCGCGGCGCTCGCCGGTCTGCTCATGGGAGTGGCGGTCCCGGCGGCGCTGGACGACAGGTCCGCGCTCTTCGTCGGCGCCTACCTCGTGGTCAACGCGGGCCGGGGCCTGCTCGGCCTCGTCGTGCTGCGCGGCCATCCGCTGCGCCGACGCATCGGCCGGATCCTGTGCTGGTTCGCCGCCAGCGGTGTGCTGTGGTTGGCCGGGCTGTTCCTGCCGGCGGCGCGCGTACCGCTCTGGGGGCTCGCCCTGCTCGTCGAGTACGCCGGGCCGAGCGTGGGGTGGCCGACGCCTTGGCTGGGACGGTCGCGGCCGCAGGAGCTGCGGCTTCGCGGCGCCCACTTCGCCGAGCGGTTCCGGCAGGTCTTCATCATCTCGCTCGGCGAGCTGATCTTCTCGGCCGGTCTCGCGTACGCCGAGAGCGAGACGAGCCCGGCGCAGACCGGCGCCTTCCTGCTGATCTTCGCCACGGCGGTGCTGCTGGGGCTGCTGTACGTCACGCCGGGCGGGCGGCAGTTGGCCTCCGCCATCGAGCGCGCCAGACCGACGCGACTCGGCACGGCCTCCAACCTTCTGCACCTCGTGATGATCGCCGGGGTGGTCTCCACCGCCGTGGCGGCGGAGGTGGTCATCGGTCACCCCGGCGAGCCGGGTGCGGTGGCGGTCGTCGTGGCCGGTCCGGCGCTCTTCCTGGCTGGGCGGTTGCTGCTCTCCGCCGCCATCAATCGGCGGATCTCGCTGCCCCGGTTGCTCGGGCTGCCGGTCCTGGTCGCCGTGGGGCTCGTGGCGGCGGATCTTCCCCTGCTCGTGGCGACCGCGGTCACCACGGCCGTCCTCGTCGCGGTAGCCGTGCTCGACCGGGCCCGGGTCTTCGCGCCGGGCTGACCGGGCAGCCGCCGCTACGCCCGCCGGCGGCGGGATCGTCCGTCCCGGGACAGCGCGGCGCGTGCGCCGGTCCGGCCGCCGCGTCCCGGCCCTGCGGCGGTCACCGCTACTGCTGCTGCTCGCGGAGCCGCTGCTCGACGGCCTCCTGCACGCGGGCCTCCTCACGCTGCTTGCGCGCCGTGCGGTTGCGCCGCCCGAGCCGGATCGCCAGCACGACGATCGCGATGAGGACGAGGAGCAGGAGCAGCAGCGTCCACGGGAGGACCCAGGCGTGGGTCGTCTTCTCGACCTTGTCGAGCGGGGTGACGGAGCCGGACGCGTCGGTGAGCAGGGGCGTGAGGCCGGCGGTCGCGGCGAGCCGGATCGCGGGGCTGACGTCCTTGACGGGCACGGTGACCTGCCAGCTCTCACCGGGCAGCAGCTCCGGCGTCTTCGGCAGGTCGCGGGCCTTGGTGCGCAGCAGCCCGAACGGGCCGGAGACCGAGGCCGCCTGCTGGCTCGACAGGGCGGCGTTGCCGGTGTTGTGGACCTTGTAGCTGATGGTGGCGTCGCCCCTGCCGAACGGGTTCCAGGTGCACTTGTAGTCGACGTCGAAGTCCTCGATCGCGAGAGCCGGCTTCAGCTCGCCGCCGACGCGCAGCTTGATCCGGATGCCGAGCCGCCGGTCCACGTTGATGCCCTCGGCCTGGTCGGGCTGGGTCAGCGAGGTGAGGACGCCGCCGACGTAGTCGCCGGGGGTGGCGTTCGCCGGGACGCTGATCTTGAACGGGACGGTGGCGGTCTTCCCCGGCTGGATCGCGACGCTCGCGGCGTTCGCGTGCACCCAGGCGCCGATGGCGACGGACTTCTTGTCCCGGGTGAGCAGGTCGAGCTGGCCGGACTCGGTGGTGAAGCCGTCGGCGGCGTAGACGGTGAGGTTCAGCGGGGCCGTGCCGCGGTTGGCCACGACCATCCCGTCCTCGATCGTGCCGCCGGGGTTGACGTTGTAGCTGTAGCTGGACCGGGTCGCGCCGTAGCTGTTGGAGGCCGTTCTGACCGTCCAGGTGACGTCGCCATCCGCCGCCAGGGCGGGTCCGGCGCCGACACCGGCGACCGCGGCGGCGGCGAGCAGGGACAGGGCGGTCGTACGGAGAAGCTTGGCGGTCCTGGTCTTCCAGCGCGTTGCGGGCGCGTGCATCTCTGGTCCTCGGGTGATCTTGGGGTGGCTCGAAACGGGTGGCGGGGTAGGCCCCGAAGGTGCCTACCCCGCCGGTCAAGCGGATCCGATCAGCTGCTCAGGGCAGTGATCGTGAGGGTGGCGCGGTAGCTGCCCTTCGCGACCTCGTTCGGGAACTTGAGGTCGAGGTCGGCACCGAGCTTGGCGGTGCCACGGGCGTGGCCCTGGTCGGCCGCACCGAGGCCGCGCGAGACCGCGAGGCCCTGGCCCTGGTCGTCGTAGCCGGAGACCACCGGCGCGCCGGCCTGGGCACCGGCCCCGGACTCGACGATCTTCGGCGACCAACCGAGGTACGAGCCGGCGAGGGTCTTGTCGCCGTCCTTGAAGTCGCTCACGTTGGCCGAGATCGACCACGGGGCGAGCGAGAAGCGACTGTCCGAGACGACGATCGGGTTGATCTTGCCGTTCGCCTCGAAGTACCAGCCGTCGTGCTCCTGGGCGGTACCCAGGTTCACCAGGCCGTTGTAGCCGTCGATGGTCCAGCCGAACTCACCGGTCGCGTTCGGCACGTTGACCTGGATGGCCTGGCCGTCACCGTTGTACGGGTGGATCGTCACGTTGTCGACGAGCGAGCCCACCGGCTGACCGTCGGCGGTGTTGGTGCAGGACAGGCCCTTCTCGACAGCCGCGTTCGGCGCCGCGCAGGTGCCGCTGCGGATGTTCTCGACAACCAGCTTGTCGGACTTGACCTGAACCTTGACGTAGGTCCGGACGTGCTCCTGGTTCTGCACGGAGTTGTACCAGAAGCTGTCCGGGTTCAGCGGGTCCGGGCGCTGGCCGTTCGGGTCGGTGTCCGCCGCGTTCGGCTTCTTGATGTCGTAGTACTTCGAGCCGGAGGCCGAGTTCGCCGTCACGTAGATGACGCCGCCCGGGCCCGGGTACACGTCGGCAGCACCCGGCTGCTCGGCCGCGTTCTCCTTCTGGCCGTTCTTGATCGAGTAGCTACGCGAGTAGCTGTGGTCGTGACCCTGCAGCACCAGGTCGACGCCGAGCTCGGAGAAGGCGGTGGTGAAGTCCTTCCGCCGCTGCTTGTTGTCGCCGTCACCGGAGTGGCTGGCCGGCGAGTAGATGGCGTGGTGGTAGTTCAGCACCGTCCACTTCGCCTCGGCACCGTGCTTGTTGATGACGTCCGTGACGTATGCGACGTGCGCCGTGTCGCCACCGAGCGAGCCGTCGGCGGGGTTCACGTAGCTGTTGCTGTTCAGGTCGATGAAGAGCGTGTCCTTGTAGATGTACCAGTAGTCACCGCCGGAGCGGGTCGCCGAGTCGCCGTTGTAGTACTGGCTCGAGCGGTCCGTGTTGGGGGTGAAGTGGTGCTGCTCCCAGGACTTGCCACCGACGTCGTGGTTACCGATGGTCGCCGCGACCGGGTACTGCCGCAGCTGGTCGGGGGCGAGGAACGCGTCCCACTGGGCCTCGTTGTTCGCGGACTCGACGTGGTCACCGCCGGAGACCAGCAGCTCGATGTCCGGGTTCGCGGCGGTGGCGTACCGCAGCGTCTCCGCCCAGCCGGCACCGTCCTTGGCGACGTCGCCGGAGGAGCCGATCTGCGGGTCGCCGAAGAACAGGAAGTCGTAGTCGCCCTCGAAGTCGTGCGTCTTGAAGGCGTACGCCGGAGACCAGTTGCCCTCGGAGCCGACACGGTACGAGTACCCCGTGTTCTCCTTCAGGTTCGTGATCGTGGCGTGCCGGTTGTAGCCGGTGGTGGAGGTGTTCGCCGCGCCGGTGGCGTCGACGGTGACGGCATCGGCCGGGAACTCGCCGTTGACGATCGAAGCCGTCGGGGCGACCTGGACCTTCTGCGCGGTGTCACCCGAGGAGTACCAGGTGACGATGCGCTGGGTCTCGTTGGCGCCCACCCCGAGGACGATGCCGCTGTAGGAGGTGGCGTCGGCGGCGCTGGCGGCGGTGGTCAGGCCACCGCTGAGGGCCACGCCCAGACCGAAGATCGCCGCAGCGGCCCCGGTGGCCACGCGACGCCGCACAAGCCGAGCGGCCTGCGCTGAGGTGCTCATTCTCATCAATTTCCGTCCTTTTCGGATGAGAGGTGCTGCGAGAGCGTCCTCAACCTGGCGGGGTCCGGTGAACCGATCATGAATTGGGCCGGGCCGGCTGGCATCGCTCCCAGGAAGACCAGCGTTCTCTCAGAATCCGAATACGCGCTGCAGGAACCAGAAAAGACCCATACCGGCCACACCTGCGGAAACCGCACCGGTGGCCCAGAGCCCGACCTTCGGCGACCGTCGGCGAAGCACCGCCAGCAGCGGAAAGACGACGGCGATAATCGCGAGTTGAACGATTTCGATTCCGACGTTGAACACCAGCAGCGACCACAGCAACTGCCACGACCAAGCCTCATCGATGCCCAGTGCGCCCGCGAAGCCCAAACCGTGTACGAGACCGAAGCAGAACACCACCGCGAGGCGAAGCCAACCCGCGCGGTCCAAACTGAAGTGTCCGTGCCCCGCCGTCTCCAGCTCCGTGGCGTGGTTGCCGCGCCGCCAGATCCCGAACAGGTGCCAGGCGGCCACCACGGCGATCGACAGGGCGATGACGGGCTCCACGATCCCCGCCGGGGCGTCGACCAGACCCAGCGCCGCGAGCATGAACGTCACCGAGTGCGCCAGCGTGAAGCTCGTGGCCGCCAGCACGATCTCGCGCAACCGCCGCGACCCGGCGATGAGCGCCAGCAGGAACAGGATGTGGTCGAGCCCCGTCAGCAGGTGCTCGGCGCCGAGGCGCAGGAACTCCCAGAACCGCTCGTACCACGCCTGGCCGGTCGAGAAGGACGGATGCTCGGCGTCGAGCGCGGCACTGCCCGAGCTGCCGTCGACGTCGTACGTGAGGATCGTCTTGGTGCCCTTGACGTAGCCCTCCGAGTCGGGGAAGAGGTCGGCGCGCACCTCGTGCGCGGCCCCGTGCTCGGCGCACGCCCAGTCGAGCAGCACGTCGGCATAGGGCACACCCTCGCGTACGCCCATCGTGAAGTCGCTCACCTGACTCGGCACGCAGGTCGCACTGTTGGAGGTGACCGAGAAGCGCTTCGTGACGTACCCGACCGCCGACTTCTTGTGAGCGTTCAGCGCTGCGGCCATGCCGGGCATGTCCCGGTCGTCGAAGGCCGGCTGCCCTTGCTGGAAGAGCGGGTCGTCCTTCTCGTAGTCGGCGGTGGAGACGACGAAGAGGTCGTACTCCAACTCCAGTTTCGTCCGTACGTGGCCCTCATCACCAGCTGTGACGTCGCCGTACACGGTCGACGTGAATCCGTGGGCGAAGGCCGGCCCGGTGCTCAGCAAGGTGATCACCACGGCGGCGAGTCCGACGACCACGGCGGCGAGGCTTCTGCGAATACGTTGCGACATGCTCTTCCTTCGGTTGGCCAGTGCACGGTGCATGTCGCGGATGAACGGCAACCGGTCGAACGAAGAACCATTGGCAAACAAAGTCGCAGGTCAGACCTCCGATGGCGGCATCCGGCACCACCTGGGATAAGAAGGAGCCCGCACTTTCCGTACGCCTCGAGAGGACGGCGATCATCTTGCGTCCCCCGCTTCGGGCCGTTGCGACCCTGGCCGCGGTCGCCGCCCTGCTCACCGGCTGTGGCACCGGCGACGACTGGTCGCAGCCCCGCCCCACACCCAGCCCCGTCGGCGCCCTCGGCGCCGGGTTCGTCGACCCCACCGACCCGCCCAAGCCCGAGGGCACCGTCACACCGCGGCCCGGGTCATGGAACGCGGTCCACCCGCCGAAGGACTACCGGGTGGTGCTGATCACCACGGGCGACGACGGCCCCACCAAGGCCCTCGTCAAGGCGGTCGAGGAGTGGGCCGAGGACGAGGACGTCGACCTCCGGACGATCGTCCCCAAGGACGCGCACGACTTCGTGCCGAG
Source organism: Micromonospora musae (assembly GCF_003626545.1). Taxonomy (NCBI): domain Bacteria; kingdom Bacillati; phylum Actinomycetota; class Actinomycetes; order Micromonosporales; family Micromonosporaceae; genus Micromonospora; species Micromonospora musae. Next base: position 829,536 of record NZ_RAZS01000001.1, on the reverse strand, counting down.
CATCGACCGGGCCGTCAAGATGACCCCGGACCTCATCGTCAGCGCCGGCAACGACCTCATCGACCCGCTCGCGATGGTCACCGCGAGCCACCTGTCACAGCAGTTCCTCGTCGTCGGCGCGGAGGTCGCCGAGCCCACCCACAACGTGACGGCGGCCGACTGGTCCGGTGCGTCGTTCCGCGGCGAAGGGCTCGGCATGTCCTCGACGTACGACCCGAACTCCTTCACGCCCGAACGCTGCGCGGCAGCCATCCGGGCGGGCGTCGCAGCCGTGCTCAACAACCTGACCGGCATCGTGATCTGGCTCGACCAGCACTGACGGCTCCCTTTCCCGGGCCGGCTGTCCTGCCCGGGAAAGGCAACGGCCCCGGTGCGGGCGCACCGGGGCCGTTGCGTGTCGGCGCGTGCCGGTCAGCTACGGGTGGCCAGGCCGGCGTCGACCACGTACTCCCCGCCGTTCGTGGCGCTGAACTCGGCGCTGGAGGTCAGCAGGATCGGGTCCCGCTGGTACGTGGTCACCATGTCCGAGTCGGTGGCGTCGTCGCCGACGTTCGAGGCGGTGGTGTCGTAGGTGCTGGAAGCCTCGATCCAGACCTGGTAGAGCAGCTCGGTACGGGTGGTCAGCGACCAGGTCCCGTCCGGGTTGACCGTGGCGGTGCCCCCGCCGGTGGTCCCGTTCTGCCGGGCCCCGACCTTCACACTCAGCACGCCGTCCGGGCCGGGGGCGATGCCCGGCTCGCCCTCGTCGCGCTGCCCGTCCCGGTCCAGGTCGTGCCAGATCACGCCCCGCACCACACAGGTGCCGGAGATCGGCACCGGCACCGAGGTGGTGTTGTTCTCGGTGTTGCTCTCCTTGCGCTGCGGCTCGACCGTGGCGGTGAGCGGTACCCGGGAGCCGGGCTCTGCGCCCGCCACCACGAACGGCAGCCAGACCCGCTCCGCCCATCCGGGGGCCAGCTCCGCGTGGGTGCAGCTGTAGCTCGTGTCGCCCACCGCCGTGCAGGTCCACGCACCGTCGGACCAACCGGGCTCGGCCGTCCGTAGCCCCGCAGCCGCGGACACGGTGAGGCTGACCGGGCCCGACGTGCCCGTGCCGCCGTTGCGGACGTCGATCTGGGTGCGGAAGGTCTCGCCCTCCGCCGGGTTCAACGCGTCGACCGTCATCAGGTTGACGAACAGGTCGGGCTCGGTACGTCCGGCCGCCACCGCGTCGGCCGGGACGAGCGCCGCCGAGGCCCCGGCGAGGGCGAGCGCGGACACGGAGGTGGCGAAGGCACGACGGATCGAGCGGGAGGTTGCACTGGGTCGCATGACGTCCTCACGTCGCTGGATCGGCCACTCCGGCACGGAGGGCCGAGGTGGAGATCACCCCACCACTCACTCGGCGTCCCGGGGATAGGGTCCGTTACGCATTTGGACCGGTCTACAGCAGACGGTGACAAGCGTCACCGTGGCAACGGCTCCACTGTGGCTCGGAGTGGCCGGCCGGCAGCGTCCGGAGCGCGAGTTCGTCCCCGGAAACGGCACTGCCCGGCCGGCGACGAGAGTCACCGGCCGGGCAGGTTCGGTTTCGATCAGACCCCGGCGGTCAGGTCGCCCAGGCCCTTCAGCATCTCGGCGAGGTCGGCGGTCTCCGCCGGCGGCGGCGTCTCGATGTTCACCGGCTTGCCGTAGTCGGTGTAGTCGACAGTCATGTCGCTCATCGTGCCCATGACCATGTGCATGCGGCGCGGCCGGTACTGCTCGTCGGCCCAGAGGTCCACCGTGACCTCCTTGACGCCCTGCTTCGCCAGCTGCTCCTCGACCTGCGGCCGCATCTTCGCGTCGACCTGCCCGAGGTACGTCGCCACGGGGGCGGTGACGCTGTAGTGGACCGTGCGCGCCCCGTTGACCGTCTCCTCACCGACGACCTTGACGCCCTCGGTGGCCAGCAGCGTCTTGACCTGCTTGGTCGGGTCGACGTCCTCGAACTGCTTCGAGAAGTCCATCCCCGCCGGGGCACCGGCGGCAGCGAGGTCCAGCTTCATCCAGCGCTTCCCGTCGGCGCTGGCGCGCTCCGCCTCGGGGATCTCGACGTAGACGGCGGTGCCGATCATGCGGACGGTCATCGGGGTGCCGTCCGGGCCGGCCGTCTTCATCTCGGCCTTGAGCGGGTCGCGCAGATCCAGCACACCCTGCATGGTGAGCTTCTCGCCGGCCGCCGTGCCCTCCATGGACACGGTCACCGAGTCGCTCTTGTCCGTCGTGTCGACGATCTTCTGCAACGAACCCTTGAGGTCGGTGGCGAGCAGCTCCAGCGCACTGGGCTGCTTCGGCTGCTCCGACGACCCCGAGTCGGAGCCGCAGGCGCTGATCGCGAGCGCCGTGAACGCGGAGACCGCGACGATCGTGGTCTTCTTCCAAACTGACACTGACAGCTTCTTTCCCCGAAGGACCCTGGAGATCTCCCCAGATCGACGGGCGACACGTTATCCCAACCGGGCGACAGGGCGTCGGCCCTTATCCTCGCGCGGGGTGACCGGGCGGCGCCGCTCGACCGCCATCGCCGAATCCGGGGGAGTGTCCCAGGTGCGCCGTAGCCTCCGGGACGTGAGCGACGCGTACACCGCCTTCTGGGCGAAGGACCGCTGCAAGGCCGCCGCTCCCGCGGCCGCCGCCCACCTGCCCCTGCAGGTCCTCTTCGGTGGCCCGCACATCTCGATGCCCAGCTTCGTACGGGCCAAGGTCCGCCCCGGCGACCTGGTCTACCCGGTCGGTGTGCACGACCAGCGGCTCTACGTGCTGGGCCGGGTTCGGGTCACCGAGATCATCGAGTGGAGCGCCGGCACCGACGAGCAGTTCACCGGCCACCTGGATCGCTTCCCCGACTGGCGGTCCACAGCCGACAGCTGCCTCAGCGAGATCGTCCTCGGCGAGGCCGGCACCCCGCTGCGGTTCGACGCGGCCATGCCGCCCGAGCTGCTGCAACGGTTGACGTACCGCTCTCTGCGCGGCACCCGCACCGTCAAGCACGTCGACGCCGACGGGCGGCTGGTCCACTCCCTCGGTGTGCAGGGCATCTACCGGCTCGCGCCGCAGTGCGTGGCCGACCTGGACGCCGTCCTCGCGCAGCCGCCCTCCGCGCCGGTCTTCGGTCGGCGGAACCTTCGGGCCACCGTGGCACAGGCCGAGCTCCTGGTCTGACGGGTAACCCTTGGTTCGATGCGTCGCCGGACGACGGGCTACCACGGCCAATGCGGAGCCAGGTGCGTCGACTCGTCCCCCGGCGAGACCACGAAGACCTGCTCACCGCCGCTGTCAACCACCAGCATCGGGCCGGCCAGTTCGGCCAGCGCCAGCGCCACCGCCAGGACAGCCCGGCCGTACGGCTTCCGGAACCTGACGTCCGTCACCGTCCGGTCCAGCTCCCAGGGGCCGCCGTTGCCTCCGAGGCTGACCTCGCCCACATCTGCTCCCTCAGCGAAGTGGCAGGTCGCCGGGGTCGGGCAGGGCGGAAGGTAGCTCGTCACGTCCTGGTCCACGACCTCGAACCAGGGCGTCCCGTGGCTCGCGGTCTCCCGCAGGGCGGAGAGCACCTGCGCGACGGTCGGCAGCTCACGGGGTGGCGGCGGCTCATCGGGCAAACCAAAGGACTCCGCGCCCGCAACCCACTCCCACCCGCCCTTCTCGACCGCGATGTGCAGCGGGAACATCAGAAGACTCCAGCTCACGAGGCCCATCCTCCAGTCCGTCACGAAGCCACCCGGCTCCGGTCTCGCTGCCGATCAATGCTCGGCTCCGGCCGAGCGGGGGTCATTCCGGTTCCACCGGCCAGGTCGAAATCTCCGCGACCCCCGCTCGCACCCGCGCCCAGTCGACATGGCGTGGAGAGGCCAGACGGTGGGCCAGCCAACGACTTCGGCCCAGATGTTCGGTCCGTAGCTGTGCCAGGTCCAGCTCGATACCGGACGGCGGGCCGCTGCGCTCCAGCGCGGTCACGCGCTCTCCCATAGCGGCGATGAGTCGGCGGTCGACGTCCGCGACCGCCGCAAAGAACTCGTTCGCCGGCACTGCGACGTCCAGCCGCTCCGGCCCCTCGAAGGTGCCCTGCTTGCCGGGCGGGATCAGCTGGCTGAGCGCCACCACGTCTTCGCCGCCGACGCTGTGGCGGTAACAGCTCACGGTCGGGGCATCCGTCAGGTAACCGAAGTCGAGGTGGTGGTCTCCCTGCAGGTTGAAGGCGACCTCGACCTCGGCGCTGATCGCGTCGTCCGGGAACTCGCGTGGCGGAAACGTCCCGTCGACGAACGGCACGAGGTCGTCGGGGACAGCCACCTGCAACGCCCAGCGCAGCACGAGTAGGTCCTCCCAGAACCGCGCCAGGTAGTAATCGGGGTACGGCCGCTCCAGGTTCCAGCGGTGTACGGCCTCGTCGCGGTAGCGCGGCAGCTCGTGACCCTCGACGTCGATCCAGTACCAGCCGTCGGTCAACCCGAACCAGTGCAGGTTCGGTCGCGCGCTGCCCCATGGCGCAACCTCGGCCAGGGGCCGTAGCTCGAACGAAAAGCTCAGCACTCGTAGATCCTCTGACCCGTCACGATCGGACCTCCGACAAAGACGCGGCTGCCCGTTCGGCAAGCGGTGTACGCCGCGCGGGTACGGTAGCGGGCTTCGTCGTGGCGGTTTAACGGCACGACCCCGGCGCTCGCGGGGCGCCGGTCCCGCTACGGCTCGTCATCGGCCCGCCGGTGGAGCGTGGCCGTCGCCGCCGAGCCGACTGATCGGCCGAATGGTCAATGCCTACCATGAGTGATGCCCATGACTACATTCTGTGTTGACTCTTCTTCCAATCACGTCTCTGCGGGCGGATGGGGATCTCCGTGGCGGTCCGGCCGCCAGGGCGAACCCGAGAGCCGCGCGCTTCGCCCTGGCGGTCGGGTAGCCTAATGGGTCGTCGGGCCGCTAGCTCAATGGCAGAGCTGTGGACTTTTAATCCATAGGTTCAGGGTTCGAGTCCCTGGCGGCCCACTTTTCACCGTCTCTGAGCTGCAAGAATGCCGGTCAAAGATCACCCGGCACAGCCAGGGCACAACTCAGCTCCGATCCTGGTCAGCGGGGAGTGCCCGCCGCGTTCCCTCTGCCCGGCGCAGCAGGTCGCCGACCAGGCCGCGTGGTCGATCCTTCTTCGGGAGCCAGTGCACGTAGGTTTCCAGCGTGATCCGCAGGTTGGCGTGTCGAAGCGCCTTCTGTACCTCCTGGGGCTCGACGCCGTTGCTCATCAGCGTCGTGGCGAAGAAGTGGCGCAAGGAGTGGAAGGTTCCTTCCTTCGGCCAACCGGCAGCCTCTCGCCAGTCCGCCCACAACTCCGACCAGTAGGTGTCGGTCAGCAGCTTGCCGCGGGACGAGGTGAACAGGATCGCCACCGGCCGAGTCAGGCGCTCTCCCGTGGTGATGTCGGGAAGCTCGAACTCGACGGGACCAACCTCGGTGATGTGCGCGGCCAGTTCCTCGGCTACCACCGCGTCCAGGTCGACGGTCCCGGAAGATCCGCTCTTTGGCGTCGCGAGGTAGAAGCCGCCGAAGTGCTCCGGTGAGTGCCGCAGCTGCTGAACGACGTGCAGCTCCCCATGGTCGTAGTCCGCGCAGCGAGAGCCGGATTCCATTCCCAAGACCTCACCGAGGCGGAGCCCTTGTCCGGCGCCCAACCAGATTGCCGCTCGGAAACGGCGCGGTACCACCTCGGCGAGCTTGAGCACCTGGTCCCCGGTGGGAACCCACTTCGGTGCCCGCGAGAGACCGCGCAGGACCTGGGCGAGCTTCACCCCGTTGCAGGGATTGTCGGGAATCACCTTGTCGATCACGGCGGCATTCATGATGGTCTTGAACAACCCGAAGTACAGGCTGACCGACGACTTCGGCGTACCGTCATCGAGCAGCCGGCCGAGCCAGCCCATCACGTCGGTCAGGTTGATGGAGCGGATCGCCTTAGCACCGAAGACGGGTAGAAGGTGCTTCCGCAGGTTCTGCGGTATACGCCGCCGGGTTTCCGTGGCCCACCCAGATTCGCGTGACTCCCTCCACCGCTGCGCGTACTCGCCGAAGGTAAGCCGGGCTTCTTCCCGCTTCACCCGCACCTCCGGCGCCGCCCCTGAGCGGCACAGCACATCGAAGGCTTCCGCGTCCCGCTTGAGGTCGAACAACCTTTCACGATCTTTGCCGTCGGCGTCGGCGTAGCGCACTCGCCACCGTTTCCCCCGGCCGTGCCGCTTGGACGGGAGCGGCTTCTTCGTTTGGGGATCGCGTTTCTTGAGGTACCACAGGTCATCGATGGGCATGTCAGGCCGTCCGGTCTTCCAGCCAGGCCTGGACGTCGGCCGGGTTGTATCGGAGGTGGCGGCCGACCTTGGAGGCGCGCGGCCCGGTCCGGCGGTGTCGCCATTGGTAGAGGGTGCCGACGGGAACGCGGAGGAAGGCGGCTGTCTCGGTGATCGACCAAAGTTCATGCACGGGGGTGGGTGCGGTCACGGTGGCTCCTTTCGGGTGATGGTGATGTAGGCGCGGCTTTCGCCGACCTGTTGTGTGGAGTCGGGATCGTCCTGCGTCGTTACGATGCGGTCATGACGCGGAGCGGCATCTCAGCTAGGCAGGAGCGGCTTGCTGCCTTGCTCGCCGCGCTGACCGAGGCGGAGGACCGTCTACGCCAGCTTGGAGATGATCACTGGGCGGGTTGGCTTGAGCGGGATCGTGTGCGAGTAGCCCAAGGTGATGCGTTCGGGCTTGAGCACCTGAAGCAGGCGTTCGGCGGCATGGGCAGCATCAACGACAGCTATCCGCACGACGATGGCGATGTCGGGTCCGTGTTGGCTGAGATCTACCGGTTGGCAGCCCAGCTTCTCGCCGACCATGAAGCCGCTGGTGGGCTGGAGGCATAGCCCGTGTCCGAGCGTGCCCGCTTACGGGAACGGTAGATACGCGCTCTGTTTCCACTTTGTAGTTGTCAAGGAACGGGTTCGCTGGCGTTGACACGTACGTGTCAAGCGGCCAGAGGTTGGGCCGCAGGACGAGCGGCGAGTTCGTCGGCGAGGGCGTCGAGGCCGGCCTGGTGTCGGGCGCGGGCCATCGCGGCGGCGGTGTTGGCGAGCAGGGCGTCACCGGTGGTGATCCAGCCGGTGGCTTGGTAGCCGAGTTCGTAGATGACGCGCTCGGCCTGTTCGTCGTCCCAGGTGTGGGGGTGGCCCTCGGTGCGCCGCCAAATGGTGCGCTGCATGCGCAGGAAGCCGAGGGTGACGGAGAAAGCGCGGCTCTTGGTAGCGATGTGGCCGCCGTAGCCGAACTGGTGCGCCCACCGTCGTAGTCGTGCATAGTCGGGGTGCTCGCCGAGGTCCCAGCATGCGCGGATGAGCCTGCCGAGGTGGGTGCCGGGGTCGCCGTGGACTTCGACGGAGAGGTCGTCGACGCGGCGCAGGTTCAGGCCGGTGACTTCGGTGCTTTTGGTGACGTACTTGGCGATGTAGCCGCTGATCTGGGCGAGGTTGACTTCATGGCCGGGTGCGTTGACGTGTTTGAGGTCCAGGCCCTTGTCGCCCCACGCGATCCGCCAGCCCTGGCCGCCGTTGGCGGGGTGCGCAGCGGAGGTGTAGGCGGTCTTTACGAAGGCGGCTTCTACGGCGTCGGCGAACATCTGCCGAGTCACCACGCGGGGCGGCGGGACGATCGCCTCTGGGCAGTCGGGGTTGTGGCCGTCGAGTCGGATGAGCGCGTGGTAGTGGATGACGCCGCGTACCTGAAATTCGTAGACCTTGATGTAGCGGCGGCGTAGTTCGACGCCGTGGGTGCGGCCGAGGCGGCGTAGCTCGCGGTCGACTTGTTGGATGGTGCGGCGCCACAGCTCGGGTGCTTCGTGGTTCCAGATGACTTGGCCGGTGTGGTCGTAGCAGTCCAGGCAGAGCGGCTGTCCGAGTTGGTTGTCACCGGCCTTGTGCCGGACGCCGCAGCGCAGCTCGCGGCCGTGGGGGCAGGTGCGGCCGAAGGGGTGGCAGACCGAGGCACGGCAGGTGCAGCCGTCCTTCTTGCGGCAGTCCGCGGCGTGGACCTTCACCACCCGGTGATGCACCGGCCCGAACGACGGCGCGGTGGCCGTCAGGAAGATGGCGATGTGCTCGTGCAGGGGCGGTAGCCCCCACCGGTCGCCCTGCAAGCCCGCCTTGATGAGGTGGTAGGTGTCGCGGCGGTACAACTCGGCGCAGGACGGGCACACGGCAGCGCGGCGGTTACCGCACGGGGTGTAGATCGCGCCGTCGGGCATGTCCTCGGTGTCGACGGTCGCGATGCGGTTGCCGTCGGCGTCGTTGACGTGGATCTGCCCGGCGAGCCGGATCGGGTGCTTGCAAGCGGCGGCGGCTTTGACGTGGCCGAGCCATTCGGGGTAGTCGGGGTCCTGGGCGCGAGCGCGGCCGGAGGCGACGGTGCGGGGGTCGTGGCCGCGTACCCAGCCGTCGTCGGCGGGGGTGCGGGTGGGGCGGGTGGGGGTAGCCCAGGGCCAATAGCCGGTGTCTGCGTCGGCGGAGGCTCCCGTGCCCGGGACCGTAGTGGTCCCGGGTGCGAGAGGCAGCGTCGAGGAGGTCACGCGGTGGCTCCGACGGCGGTGCCGTTGTGGGTCTTGTCGTTGACAGTCGGTCGGTTGGTGAGGGCCGTGAGGATGTCGGCGGCCGTGTTGGTGGGTACGCGCAGTCGGACGGCGAGTTGGCCGGCGGTGATGGGCTCACCGTGGGCCTTCTCGTGGGCCGTGGCGACGATGCGGGCGTTGGACAGCAGCGCTGGCGGCGGACTGGTGGTGACCGTCGCGGGTGCTACAGGTGCCGGGGTCGGGTCCTTGTCGGTGGTGTCCGGGGTGGGCTCGACCGTCGTCGGGGTATCGGTGTCCTCGCCAGAGGTGGGCATGACGGGTTTGTTGGTGGGTTCGGTGTCGGGTATGGGGTTGGTGGCCGGAAGGGTCGCGGCGGCCGGGCGGACCAGCGGCGAGGCGGGGATGTCGGATGACGGGGCCTCGGCGGTGGTGGCCGGCGCGGGTGCCGGGACGGTTTCGGTGGGCCGGGTGTTGGTGTGCTTGGTGGCGAGTAGGGCGGCGGTGGCCATGAGCATCAGGCCATCGACGGCGAGGGGACCGAACCAGACGACGAGGGTTTCCTCGTTGTAGTGGTCGAGCAGTCCGGACAGGTGCCGGTAGGACACGAACGCGGCGACCAGGGCGACGGGCGGCAGCCCGACCCAGCGCAGCAGGTTCCAGCCCCAGCCGGTCGGCCAGGGGGTGCGGGCAAGGATCTCGATGGCGATGAACAGGAACAGCGGCCAGACGATCGCGGAGACAACCGCGCCAGGCTCCGGGTTCCAGTTCTCCGGTGCCCCGTCGGGGGCGATGAACGAGTGCGCGATGTTCGCGGCGACGGACACGATTCCGCCGAGGATGAGGCCGAGGTAGGCCCAGCCGCGCGAGGGTCGATTGGTCGTGGTCATGACGCCGCCTGCGGGTTGGGGGCGGGGTCGGCGAAGAGGGAGAAGCTGAGGATGACGGCGTCGATGAAGCCGCGCTCACGAAGGTCGAGGCTGACCCTGGTGATGTCGTCCATGGAGCGGATCTGCCGCTTGAAGGGCCACTCGACAGAGGTGAAGGCGTGGCCGTCGGGGGTGCGGTAGGTGAACGAGATCATGTAGCGGAACACGTCGGTGTCCTTTCGGCTCAGTGGCAGTCGAGGCAGGTGCCGGTACGGCGGGGGATGTAGTAGGGCTTGACCTGGCCGCAGTCGGGGCAGGTACGCCGCGCGGTGAGCGCCTTGTCGATGGCCGCGCGTTGGGCGGCGGTGGCGGTGCGCTTGGGCACCGCGAGGTCGAGACGGAAGAGGTAGGCGACGCGCTTACCGCGACGCCAGAGGATCTGAGCGGCGGGTTCCTGGCCGCCGGGGCGCAGCTGGCGGGCGCGGAGCTGACGGCGGGTCAGCAGCCCGTCCGGGGCGAACTTGTAGGGGTAAGTCGGCAGGCCGAAGCGCTCGCCGGTCGGGTCGTAAAACACCATCGGGTCCTCCGAGTCATCGCCGTCGTCCTGGCCGTCGCCGGCGGGGTTGCCGGTGGCGAAGGTGGGGTGTTCGTAGGTGTCGCGGTCGATGTCCTCGGGCAGGAACGCGGCGCCGCAGACGGCGCAGACGATCGGGCCCTCTTCGAAGGCCGCCGTGGAAATGCGCAGCTTGCGGGGGCACTCGCACTCGCACGAGACGCCGTTGTTGTTGTTCGTGCGGGACTTGCCCTCCCCGGTCGGTTCCGGGTGGCGGTAGAAGCGCAGCGCCTCACCGAGGTCGGCGATGACGGCCCGGTAGCGGGCGCGGGTGAGGTCGGACAGGGTGCAGGGCGAGTAGCCCAGCTTGTCGTCCTTGGTGGTGGACATGCCGAGTTCGGCGGCGAGGGTGGCGAACTTCTTGTTGTGCCAGCGGCCCTGCCGGGAGGTGTCCTGGACGCCTCGCGCGTCGGCCAGGGCGTGGGTCGCTTCGTGGAGCAGGGTGGTGAACACGGCGTCGGGCTCGCGGGTCAGGCCCTCGCCGGAGATGAGGATTTCGGGGAGTTGGGTGTCGCCTGCCTGCCAGCGCAGGGCGGCGAAGTGGCCCCACTTCATGCCCTGGCTGGGCTTGGTGGGGGAGCCGGAGCCGACCACGATGACGGCGGCCGGGATTTCGTTGTGCCGCTCGCGGATCGCGGCCCAGGCGGATTCAAGCGCGTTGATCAGCGCGGCGGTGGAGACGGCGTTTTGACACGTACGTGTCACGTCGGTGGTGTGGGTGGCGGTGCTCATCGGGCACCCAGCCAGGCGAGGAAGCCCTCACGGGTCGGGAGCTGCTCGTTGCTGTACTCGTGCTCGGCGTAGGTCTCGAGCTGTTCCTCCGTGGCGTGCGCCCAGTCGTAGTTGTCGGCGGATGCGCGGAGGGTGTTGATGACCGTGGCGGCGTCCTGGTCGTCGCGGTCGTTCCACTCCATGAGGTCAGCGGGGGCGGTGCTCCACTCGTCTTCGGAGGCGATGACGCTGAGATCGGTGAGGTAGTCGGTGAGGTAATCCAGGGCGCGGCGGCAGTCGCGAAGCCCGGCTCCGCTGGTGGTGGGGATGGTGATGAGGCGGCCGTGGGCGGCCATGCCGATCGCACCGACGGTGCAGGCGGGCGGGAAGGTTCCGCCCTGGTTGCTGTAGTAGGTGCCCTGGTGCCAGCCGTGCAGTTCGAGGTAGCGGGCGGCGCAGCGCAGGATGTGGGCCGGGGTGAGGTCGGCCAGCGCGCCGGGGGTGTGGGGCTGATTTTGGGTAGGGTTCATGACGGCCACGTCCTTTCGTGGGCGGTGGTTGGTGGCCGACGGGCCGGGTTCGCTTTCCTAGGGCTGGTCCCGGTCTGTCGGCCGTTCCTCTATCGGTGGTGCAGGTGGAGCCGGAGGAACACCCGTTGCCGTCCGTCGTCAGTGGCAGTGGGTGCGGTGCGGAAGATGAGCGCGCCCGCGTTGCGGGCGATGGTGGTGAGTGCGGCGATGTCCTCGCCGTCGCCGGTGAGCACCAGGTCCAAGACCCGAGTCACGGGTGCGGCCGTGGTCTTCATGCCGCAGCCTTGACGTCGGTGGCGTGACCCTCGGCGGCGGTGGTGAGGCCGCTATGCCGGCGGGTCCAGGCCGCGTAGTCGGCGACCCGGATGATGTCCGCATCCGTCATGTAAGCGGCCTTCACCAGGGCCGGGATGCCGCCCTCAGCGATGAGGAAGCCGGCGCCCTGGTTGTTGGGGTCGATGCTGTTGGAGGAGAAGCCGCGGGCGGCCCAGCCGTGCCCGAGCACGATGTCGGAGGAGACGTCGGTGGTGCAGCGGCCGGCGAACCGCCAAGCAAACAGGTCGCGCAGCGAGGTCGGGATGATGTCCGACGACGGCCGCTGGGTTGCGGCGGCGACGATGATGCCGACGGCGCGGCCCCGGGCCACGATGTCGCGCAGCAGCGCGGCGAACAGCTTCTGCGTCTTCTCGTCCCCGGCGGTGGCGGAGAAGTAGGCGATCTCGTCGCAGGCGACGAGGATCTGACCGAACAGGTCGTTGGGGCCGATCTTCCGGCGGCGGCGGGCCTTGAGGAACGAGTAGCGGTTGTCCATCACCGTCTGCACCCGGCGCAGGGTGCGGATCGCGTGTTCGATGTCGGGACCGACGAACACGTCGCAGGCGTCTTCCCACAGCCCGAGTTCGACCTGTTTGCCGTCGAGCAGGCACAGCCGCACGTCCGGGCATAGGGCGGCGTGACCGACGATGGTGTTGAGCAGGCTCGACTTGCCCGCGCCGGGCTCACCGCCGATGAGGATGTTGCGGTAGATCATCGGCAGGTAGACCGGTTGGCCGAACTCGTCGATGCCGAGAAACACCGGGTTGAAGATGGACAGGACCGACGCGACCGGCACCGACTCCGCCGGGTCGCTGGTCTGGATTCCCAGAGGGCTCGTGTTGGCCATGAGTGCTCCCGAGGGTCGGTTGACACGTACGTGTCAAAGGCGAATGGGGTGGGAAGGGGCGCGGACGCTCGACCCGTTGGGGGTGCTTGGTCCGCGCCGTCCCGGTCGTTGGTTAGGCGTAGTCGGAGGGGTCGAACCCGTTCGGGCTCGTGCTGGTGGTGGGGTTGCGCGGCTTGCGCGGCCGGGGAGTGTCAGTCGGGGTGACCGGCTCGTCCGGCACGTCGGGCAGGTCGAGGCCGACGGGCGGCATGCCCGGGGAGGTGGGGGCGTTGGCCGGCACGTCGGTGGGGACGTAGTCCGGCAGCGGCGACACGATCGTGTCCGCCAGGGGTTCGCGGCGGGTGATGTCGACGCGGATCAGTGCCGCGTACTTGCGGGAGGCACGCATGACGCGGACCTCGTTGGCCCAGCACGCCACGGCGAGTTTCTGCACCTGCCCGTCGGCTTCCAGATCACGGAGCGAGAGACCGGGGCGTAGCCACACCCAGACCCGTTCCCCGGCCGGCGTCGGTCGGGCGGGCAGGATCAGCGGCAGCGAGCCGGAGCGATTCGTGGCGATAAACGCTGCGAAGCACATCCGCAGGCGGTGCCGCACAACCAGGCACCAGATCCAGGCCATGATGCGGCGGCGGGCCGGGCCGATCGCGGCCGGTAGGCCGACGACCAGGGCGACGACGAGCAGGGAACCCCACAGCGGGGTGGACTGCATCAGTGCGGTCCAGCCGTAGACGGCGGCCAGGCCGAGCACGATTTCCGGCAGCCAGTGCCAGAAGACGCGCAGGACCGGCCACGCCACGATCAGCGCGAACAGCACCGCGCCGAGAAGAGCGCCGATGACTCCGCCGAGCAGTGCACCCACGATCGGGTGCGTGTAGTGCGACGCCACGGTGGCCGCCAGGAGGCCGACCACGCCGAGGGTGACCCAGAACGCGATGGTGGCCCGACGACGATACGAGCGGGCAACCGGTGCTTCGATGACAGTGATGGCGTTGCCCCCACGGTTCGACCAGCCGAACGGGGACCTCTGGCTAAACTTGGACACGACAAGTCCTCCCTGCTAGGGGACCGGATTTGTTGGACAGGACGCGGGGTCGCAGACGACGCCAATCAACGGCGACCCCGTGTCCACCAGTTCGCTTCCGTGGAGCCGATCGAGGAACCCCCGCCGCTAGGCGGCAACGGTGTCCAGCGGGTTCAGGCCCGAGGCCCGGAACGCCACACCGGAGCGGACCTTGCCGTCCCGGTCGTTGACCCAGGGCAACGCCTCCAGGTCCACCGGCATGACCGGCTGACGGACCGTCACCGGCGGCACGGTCGGGCTGACCACGGTCACGTTGATGACCTCGGCGGCACCCTCGGACAGGGCGTACAGGTGGACGGTCCACATCGGGTTCTTCGTCTCCCGGTCGAACTTCTGCTGACCGTTCTGGTCCAGCTTCGGCACCGGGTTCACCGACACCTCGTACGACACCCGCGAGGTGTCCAGCAGCAGACGTCCCATGACTGACTCCTTCATTCGTGAGCAGGGCCCTATCGGCGGGCCGATCGCGTCCTCTCTGGACGGCAGCTCTTGTGGAATCAGATTGCGTCGATGGGTGATGACGAGTTCACCACGAGACATGGACGACTTGGGACGTCCTTGTTAGGGTTAGACGTCCCTCGGTTCGTCCCATCGCAACGCAGGGAGGCTCAGGTGCCGAACGACCGCCTACGCAGCGGCATGCTGAAGAAGGGCCTGACGCCGGCCACACTCGCCGACAGGCTGGGCGTGGACCCGAAGACCGTCGAGCGGTGGGTAACGCAGAGCCGGAACCCGTACCCCCGCTACCGCCACTCCATCGCCGAGCTGCTCGACGAGAGCGAGTCGTACCTCTGGCCGGACGCTCTGCCAACGCAGCGAGCGGCGCAGGTCAGCCAGTCGGAGGTGGTCCACATCTACCCGCGCCGCGGAGCCGTCCCGACCGACCTCTGGCAGCAGCTCTTGGAGAAGGCCACCCGGCAGGTTGGCGTTCTGGTCTATGGCGGGCTGTTCCTGCCCGAGTTCAACCACCGATGGGTTCCGACGCTACGCGAGAAGGCGTTGTCCGGGGTCCAGGTCGAGCTGCTCTTCGGCGACCCGGAGGGCAAGCACATCGCCGAGCGAGGGGACGACGAGGGTATCGGACAGGCGATGTCCAACAAGATCCTCAACTCGCTGGCGTTCTACAAGGAGCTGCGCGACTTGGACCAGGTCGGCATCTACTACCACGACACGATCCTCTACAACTCCATCTATCGCTTCGATGACGAGATGCTGGTCAACACACACCTCTACGGCACGCCGGCGGCCTACGCCCCGGTGCTGCACCTGCGCCGCCTCGGCGGTGGGGACCTATTCGACGGCTACGTCGCCAGCTTCAACCGGGTACTCGGAAAGATGCGGGCTGTCTGGCCTGAGCACTGACCTGCCTGCGGTGAGAGGGTAGGGCTATGGCCCGGATTGAGCACTTCAACAACCCGAACGCCCCGAAGCCGAACAGCATCGTCGTAGCCGTCACCGTCTTCGTTCAGGACGAGCAGGGACGGGTGCTGCTCATCCAGCGCACCGACAACGGCCTGTGGGCGCTACCCGGCGGCGCCCAGGACTTCGGCGAGTACATCGCCGAGACGGCCGTCCGGGAGACGCGCGAGGAGACCGGCGTCGAGGTCGAGGTGACTGGGATCGTCGGGATCTACACCAACCCGAACCATGTAGTTGAGTACAGCGATGGGGAAGTCCGGCAGCAATTCTCTATCTGCTTCCGTGGGCGGTACATCGGTGGCATGCCAACGACGAGCGACGAATCGTCGGCGGTCTGCTGGGTCCGGCGGGACGAGTTGGACCATCTGTCAATCCACCCGTCTATGCGGCTGCGTGTCGACCACGGCTTTGAGCGACGAACCGAGCCCTACATCGGGTGAGCTGCGAGACGCGCCTCTGTCCGTCGCACTGCTTCCATCAGTGCCGGTTCAGCTTTCTGCCAGAAGCGGGCCACGAGGTGAGCAGGGCCGTATCTTTCCCGGATCTCCGCCAGACGCTCCTCAGGACTCAGGTTTTGGCCATCAGGGCCGGTTGTCATGTCAGCAAACCACAACGCGTCCGAGGTCGGCGATTCCTCGCGCGGAAACTCTGCTGCCAGGACGTCACCCAAACCGCGTTCGTCCGCCTCGTAAGAAGCGCAGGAGTGGTGGGCGACAAGGGCGGCAATTCGGATGCCGAAACCCATTTGTAGGAGCCACCTGGCGCCGTCTAGCGAGTGGAAGCCTGTGTCGACTATTTCTGGCGCATAACCAATGTCATGAAGCCATGCAGCAGCCGTTAGAAGATCTACCTCGTGGGGAACCGCAACCCGACCCACTCGGTCAGCCTTGGCTGCGACCCCCTGGACGTGCCGCCACCTCCTAGGGAGAGATGACAATAGTAAGTCGGCGGCGATACGACGCGCTTGCACGGGACTTTCGTTCACGTAGCGAGAATAGTCGGCCCCCATCATCAAGTCGAGCAATCCGGCTGGGAAGTTCTCACAACAAGGCGGTCTGTCAGCTCGATTGTGGCGAGGTACCACCAGAAGATCCAGTCGAGAAAGAGGGGGTCATAGTCGGCCTTTTGGCGTTCGCTCTCGTGGCGGATCGCGAACTCATTGGCTATCTGAAACAGGGCTCCTTCGTCCCGACTAAGAAGTTCTTGCTTAAGAAGCTTGCGGCGACTTTCCAGCACATGTGCCAGCGTAACGACAGCCGACCTTTTGTCATGGGCGGTTGCTGTACGTCGACGGAAGAGATTGGTCGCATGCTCGATGTGGTCTCGGACCTTGGGCTCAGGCGAGCGAAGGGCACGATCGAGAAGCACCCGTCGGTCATCGTCGACCAAGTGCACCAGTCGGCCCGCGTTTTCCCCCGCAGTCGCCAGCCTAAGCTGAATACTTGCGTTCTCCAGAATCCGATTAACTCTGATGGTGTACAGGTTGCGGGCTGGCTTGACCGAAAAGGCGCTATAGTGCCACCCGCATTCGTCCCAACTGTGCCACGATCGCTCCCTCGGGCGAGCCACCAGATCGTGGAACACCTCGATCGTTGTGAAGAAAGTGTCGTCGTCCCATGAAGTCGGCTGAATGGGCCACAGGCCTGGGATGCCGCTAAGCTCTTCGAGCTTCGCGGCGCGGTCCACTTCTTCACCGTAACGATCGTCGACACAAATCCTCGGAAATATCCGGTCTAGATACCCACTGCTGTCAAGCTCGCTAAGCAAGGTCGCGAATCTACGCTTGGCGGCCTCGGGATTGACTGCGCTAGGGGCGGGTGAGGGTGCTCCCTTTCGCTCATTCCAGTACGGAAGTGGGTTTGTGGCCTCTCTTAAGGTTTCGGCACTCTTGATCAGACGTTCAAGGTAGGTAGATTGGTCGAGTTGCAGTGCGGGCTTGCTTCCGCGCGAGGCGTTGGGGGTTGCGATCTCCCATGGGTCGTCAAAGGAGGAGGCTTTTTGCGCGAACTTCGGGAGGGCTAGAAACTCTTCCTTCGGTACGGAACTTACGAACGCTTCCTCAAGAAGGAACTCCACACGGCCTGCATTTGATTCATGACCAATCGCGATTAGGCTTTGCGCCTCGTTGACAAGAACTTCTCTGGGCCAGGCGAGTTCATAGTCGGGGCCATCGAACATAGACGGAAACTCTACGGCACCCTGTGCTCGACGAGCATCATCCTCTGCGCTCGGGCCCTACCACCGCTCGTCCGCTACCGTGTCCGGGTACCTGTGGCTGGGGTTGAGGAGGGTCCAATTGGCCGTCCGGGCATGGTTCGGGGGCATCCGCTGGCTGTCGGGGTGGAGCCTATTCATTGGAGGCTTGGCGAGCCTGGGTTTCTCTTGGTTGCTCAGGCACGACGCCTGGTGGTCTGGCGTCTTGGTCAACGCCGGAACCACCCTTGTGCTTTTTGCCCCATTGCTCCTCATCGGTCGCCATATCGAATGGCGGTTGGATGAGGTCCAGACCGCGCAGCGCCAGATCGGCGAACGCCAAGACGAGACAAGCTCCAGGATCGAGACTCTCGCGGAGGAGGTGGCGCAAGCGCAGAACGAGCTTCGGCTGGCAAGGCAAGAGCTTTCAGACCAGGTAGCTGCAAGACTGGCCAGCATTCGCGCCTCCGACGGTGAAGCGTTCGCCAAGGTTGGTGACGAACCTTCGCATGAGGCGACCTTCAATGGGTTAGTGCGAGCCGCAGCTCTGGGCTTGACTGCGCGAGACGGATGCCGTGTCCCGATTGAGAACACGAACATCTACCTGCGGTTCGAGACTCCGACTGCGAGCGATTCATTTCAGGACGGCCCAGATCCCGCGGAAGAATTGCACTTCCGCCTTGAGTCGACCGGCGGAGTTATCCTCACCTACTTGGCGTGGCCCCAGTCCCTCTCCGCTGCGGAGTTCTTAGTTAACCTTGGGCAGACGCTGCAGGCGGTTGGGCACTATCCGGGCGATGAGCGTTTCGCGGGGGGGTAAGTTATTCAGCCACCTTAGCGAAACACTGCTACTAGCACATAAGCATGCGACAACTGGCAGCATGACACCACTTAATGGAGTCGTGCAGTTTTGCCCTCCTCAGTGGGTTGTGACCGACAGTCATCTCGTGAGCGTTGGTCGACCGGGTGGCGGCTACCCGATTCCCATGAGTCGTATTAGAGAGGATTGGTCGCGCCAGGTAGCCAGTAAGCCGTGGCTAGATCGCGACTCGTTCGATGAGGCATACGAAGCTGCAGCCACCCTGTATGAGGCTGGGAGGCTTGCCACGAAGCCGTCCGGTTATGACGAGCCGCCGTTCTGAACGCTCTACCCTCGCTGACCCTCGCTGACCCTCGCTGACATGATGTGAGGATTTTCTGTACGAGATCAAGGCGGCCCGCGTCGCGGGCCGCTCGCGCCGCCGAACCTGGGCCGGGCCGATGGCCCGCCTCCGCGCCTCTGGCCTTCGGCCGCCAGCGCGTCGGTGTTAGCCCGCCGGCGGCGCGACACACGACGAAGCCCAGGGCCGCCGCCATGAGTGGTGGCAGTTCCGGGGCTTCGGTGTTGATCGGCACAAGGGCAATGCCTCCGGCGGGGTCCTCGGGCACTCCGGGATGGTGGCGCCATCCCGACGACCTTCGTCCGGGCGGAGCCGATTGGGTAGGGCCTGCCCGGTCAAGGTCGTTCAGCCGCTGGGTGCTCCACCTTGACCGGGCAGGCCCTACCCACTCCACAGTGTGCGGACGAAGGCCGACGGGATGGCTCAGGCAGGACGACGGCGAAGAGCCAAGACCGCTACGGCGCCCACATACGACGGCGCCTGATTAGGAATTGCGTGTACCAAGGGTTGATCACAAAGGCGAACAGGAAAAAGCCAGCAACGGCGGCGATCTCTAGGATTATGTTCGCTGACGAGGTTACAGCAAGCCACGCGAGAAGGGCGGCAAATATGGCCGGCATCCCGTACCACATGAATTTCTCGAATCCGTTCGCCAGTTCACCCTCTGGACCCGTTCCAGGAGGATACGGTAGGTCGCTCCGGCGCTTTATCCCAACGTTGGCAATGCGGCCTTCCAAAGCCACGTTGGCGGCAAGCCCAGACGCCAGGAGTTGAACCTGGATCATGTCGGTTGGATTGATAAGCAGAGGTTGTATCAGGCAGCAGTTCTCTTCTGCTGATACGGCGGGGCCGAGGTCCACCGGACGGGTCTTGGTGGTTAGTGCCGAAACCACCCTATTCGCGCCGTGGAGTTTGATTGCAAGCGGCGATCTGAAATCCTCGGGCAGAATTGCCTTGTCGCCGGTGTTGACGATCCGGACGACGACCACGGAGGCATCTGGAACGACGGAACCCTTGTAGGTGACCTCTAGGTCTGTAGGCGTTGCGCGAGGGACCACTCGCGTATTGCCCACCACGAGGTATTCAAGTCCCGTCTTGTTTCGCTGTCTGAGATACGTAAGGTACGCAACCAAAAGGGCCGCTGCGCCAATGATGGCGCTTATCACGGCCGTCGCATCGCTCACGTCGGACCCTCCGGGTGCGTCGCCTCCGGACCACATGCTGGTCCGGTGTAGCCATTAAGGCGTCGGTGAAAGAGTTGCGGCTCGATCTGAAGCAGGGCGAGCCTACAAGACTCAAGGGCGTGGCGAGCGACCACGACATCGCCGTGTTCCTAGTGGTGACCCTACTACCTGTAGTGATGTCTGAAATTATCCTGATGTGAAGGCATTCCAACGAGAGCAAGCAGTGACCATCGTTGGCGATCTATGCCAGGTGCAGCGGCAGCTTAGAGGTGAGTCGTCCGGTTTGATCGACTACGCCTCGGGGCCGAGCTCAGCCGCTGGAGCTGGTCGGCCAACGGCGACTGGGAGCAAGGATCTTCACGTCTCGCGATCACGTCGGTACTCTTCGCACTCATGGCGTCTCGCGGCAAGTCGAACCTCTGGCGGTATTGGGGCTACGGCGTCCTGGCGGTGCTCCTCCTGTCCCTGGCCGGTACTGGGTTCGGTCCCGGCATCTACGCGGTGCTCGTCGGTCTCTTGATCCTCTTCGTCCTCTTCCAGGCGCCGGTGTACTGCGGTGCCATCAACCGGAAGCGTGGCGGCGGCGTTGAGTTCTGCCGCAACAACTCAAGCGGCCTGGTCCTGGGTTGCCATCTCCGGCAGCACAAATGGCAGAAGTTCGGGCGCGACTGGTGGTCTCTCGGCTGGCGCGAGAAGACCAAAGGGATCTGGACCGGAGCGTCGGCGAAGCTGGCGACCATCAGTGGCCTCGTTGGCACCGTGACCGGGATCATTGGCGTCTTCAAGTAGGCGCCCGCCTGCCATGCATGGGCGAGGCAGTCGGGCAATGTATCACCAAGATCGTCGGGCACAACGCGGGCACAACTGACGCCGACAAGGGCTGTCAACCGCTGTAAGGCAACGGCAGAGTCGCCCCAGTTCAGCAGGCAGATACACCCGGTTCGGCATGATCGTTGCTGCGCGAGAGGGATTCAGGGTTCGAGTCCCTGGCGGCCCACTCTTCCGCAGGTCAGCTGCCCGTTGTGCAGCCAGTGGAGCCCGGATCATGGTGGTTCGGCAGCGAAGCGTTCGTCGGCGGCGCCGGCATCTGGCTCGCCAGTAGCCGCCTTTGGACCTGATGACGTAAACGAGTCACGAGCCCCCGGTTCCGGCGCGACCCAGCCGCTTGAACACCCTGAGGGTGGCCACGGTGAGATCTTGCGTCGTCCGTTTCTCCTGGATGCCAGCGGCGGGCCGCTACGTCAACGGCCGCCTCGGAGCCCCTGCCCGGCGTTCTCAAGGCCCATTTGCCCCGTCCGGAGTTCGAGCCGGGTGGGCATGCATGCCCGGACTACGTCGGTGGATCAGCCTGCAAGTCCCACCAGCGGGGCAGGTCGTCGTCTGGAACGTCCGGGCTGGCGAAGTAGAACGGCACCCCGATGTTGTCTGCCAACGCCCGACCTTTCTCGGTCGCCTCCGCAGCTTCTGGCCATGGCGGAACCTCACCGCTGAACAGGCGGAGATCGCTGCCGTGGCGGAAACCCGCCAGCGGCTGCTCGTCGAAGCGGGGGTGGTGAGGGCTCGGCCGTTGCGTAATCGCGTACAGCCGCACAAACCAACCTTGGGTGTCTCCATCCCACAGGGCTTCCACGGCGACCACCGGGTCCGTCATCGCCATGACCTTCTCCCTCAGTCGGGGAACCTCGACCGGCGGCGCGTCGGGTTCAACCAATCCTTCCGAACGGAGCCATGCCAAGCGCTCAGCCAACATGTCCTGGGCTTCGTACAGGCCCGGTCGCGGATCAAGGCCGTCAGCTGAGCGCAACAGAACGACGGCATGTATCAGCCGCCGTTGGCGAAGCTGCTCATCGATCTGCTCGCGCACCTGCGAGGCCAGCGACGTCCACCACGGATCCTGCACCGTCACGTCTCCAGTTCCACCGACAGGCTCGGTCCCTGCTCGTCGACGCCGACCGTCATCAGCTGGCGGCCTCGTACGGCTGAGGCCGTACCCCCGGCGGGTGCCGACGGTTGCGCCGAGGGTCAGCGGCCGACTCGGACGCGGTCGGCGGAATACACCTCGCGCGAGCCGTCGGCGCGGAAGATCACGATGACCGGGATGCCCTCACCGATCTCCAGCTCGCGCCGCTCGGCGGGCGTCGGCATCCGAGCGGTGACGGTGTCGCCCTTGAGGAGAGTCACCGTCTCGGTCGGCTCGACGGCGCGAACGAATGTGCCGCGCGGCGGTTTCACGATCACGAGCCCTTCCGACCTGAGTAGCGCTATCGCCTGTCGGACGCTCGTGCGGCTCAGCCCGTGCTCCTGAGCCAGCCGCAGCTCGCTCGGTAGCGATGCCCCGGGCGCAAGGTCGCCGGACGTGATCCGGTCTCGCAGGAGGTCTGCGAGCTGCCGGAACACGGCGCGATCCGCACTGGGGTCGATCACGAATGTGACGCTACGTGTCCAACAGCTCTACATCTTACTGTACCTACAGTCCTACGTTGTTACGGTGATACGACCTGCGGCGTTACGTCGAGAGGCGGGTACAGCGCCCCACGCCAATGACGATGACCCACCCCTGAGGGAGCTCCGGTGCCTGGTGTCTCGTACGAGCAGTGCTTGGTGGCCGTCGCGCTCACCCTGGCCAGGCGGCATCGGCCGGTCTGGTCATGGGAGCGGTGGCGGTAGGTCTGCCGATGCGGAAGCGAGCTGCCCCGCCGCAAGAGACATCAAATCCCAATCAACCGAGATCACTGGCCGCTAGACCCCGCTCGGCGAAGTGCCCCGCCAGTGGCCTGGCCGGCGGCGCGTGAGACGCCGCGATGACGACACACCTGCCGGTCGCCCCGGCCTCGACCTGCGGTTGCTGCGGTGCCGACTGGCCCTGCCAGACTCGGCGGCGGGAGCTGCGGGTGGAGTATGGCGGCACCCCGGTGTCTCTCGCCTTATACCTGGCCGCCCAGTTCGTTGACGCCGCCGAAGACCTGGCTCACCTCCCCGCCGGCTACCTGCACCACCGCTTCCTGGGCTGGATCCGATTAGCATCCTGCGGCCCGGCGACGAGAAGTTCCACTACAGCGACGGCTCCCATAAGTGGATCCCGCCGGGTCCCGACTACGACCAGGAGGTCTGGAACGAACAGGTCCGCCAGCACAAGCAAGGTCACCTCAAGAACGAGCACCCGAAGGTACGCGTAAAACGCCTCGTCTGATGCCAGCAGTACCGCAGCCAAGTACGGCAACCCACCCAGCCGAACCGGACCGAGGCCGGGCCGTCCGGAAACCGGCTGTTGCGGACCTCGACGTTGCTGCCGCACACGAACCGACGCGCAAATTGACGGGACGTGCCTTGTCAGCTTTCGACAACTTACGTACGTCTATGTCGGGCGGGCGGCCGAGGCCCTCGGCTTGTAGCGTCAGGGCAAGCCGAGATCGTGCAGGAGGGCGACGTGTCTGCTACGGGAGTGCGCAAGGCGGTGGCGACGGTCTCCATCGTGGCGCTGGTGGGTCTCCTTAGCGCCGGAGGTGCCGCGCTCATCTGGATTCCGGTTCAGGCGATCATCAATTTCGAACCGCAGAGTCTCGCGTGGGGCTCGCCCTCCGGCCCTCCGGTGACCGATGCGCAGCAGCGCAGCGATCTCATTCTCGACTCGGTGTTGCCCATTGGCGTGGGGATCATCCTGCTTGTGCTTGCGGTAGCCGTCGTGAGGGCGCTCATCGGCTACCTGCGCAAATGAGCGGCGGTCCAGACGACTGCGGTGAACACGACGGAGGGTCAGCGCCGAACGGTGCCGGCTCTCCAGGTAGGTCGGTCAGTGCCGTTCGAACGCGCCCACCTTCGCTCCAGACATGCAGGGTGACCAGCTCGCGGTGGGTCGCCGGGCGGTAGCGGTTCCGCCCCTGGCGGCATCCGAGGACATGCCAGTCGGCGTTCGGGGCGCCGGTACCGTCGATCGCCCCGCTGGTCGCCGCGGCAAATCGTTCAGCGCGAGAATGTCGACCCATGAGCCCCCTGATCGACCGGACCGCGATGGAGTCCGTCTTTCCCGCCGAAGAGCTGGTCACCCTGGACGACCGCACGCTCGCCACGATCGCGCACGAGCCGACGCGGATTTTCCTGCGGGAGGTCGGGCTGCCGGACCAGGTCGGCTGGTTCCAGGCGGACCAGCTCCTTCTCGACGGTGACCTGCGGATCGGTGGCGAGGCGTGGCGGGCGGTGTCGCGGAGGTATCCGAGCTGTCCGTTCGACATGTCGGCCTGGCTGACGCTGGGCGGGATCGGCATGGACGACGTCATCGTGGACACGGCCACGGGGCTGGTCTACTCCATCCCGGAGGACGGCGCTCCGCACCTGCTCAACACGAGCATCGACGCGCTGGCGTACTTCCTGCACGCGCTCGAAGAGGAGCGACCCGACTACGACGTCGAGGCCTGTACCGACGAGGGCGTCGACCCGGAGGGCGCCGAGCGGAGGCTTCTGATCCGGATGCGCCGGGCGGACGCGGCCGCCTTGGAGCATGCCGAGTCGACCTGGTTCCTGGTCCTCCGGTACGTGCGCAATCTCCTGCAGGACTAGGGCGGTCGCACGGACCTCGCGCTAGCCCGACGCTAGCCCGATGACCTCCGGTTGAAGGTCCGGACGGGCAGCCCGGTCGTGGTGTCAGGTGCCGTGTCAGGGCGGTGTCAGGGGGGTGGCAGGCCGGGCGCTGAAGGTAGTCGCATGACGAGTTCAGCGATCGCGGCCACGGGGCTGCGGAAGGCGTACAAGGACAAGGTCGTTCTCGACGGCATCGATCTCGACGTCGCCACCGGCACGATCTTCTCGCTGCTCGGCCCGAACGGGGCGGGCAAGACGACGACTGTCAACGTGCTGAGCACGTTGATGAAGGCCGACGGCGGCACGGTACGGGTCGCGGGCCACGACGTGGCGACCGAGACCAAGGCGGTACGGGCGGCCATCGGGGTCACCGGCCAGTTCGCCGCGGTGGACGAGCTGCTGACGGGCCGGGAGAACCTGCAGCTGATGGCGGACCTCAAGCGGTTGGGCTCGGGGGAGAGCAAGCGGGTCGTCGCCGACCTGCTGGAGCGGTTCGACCTGACGGAGTCGGCGCAGAAGCAGGCGGCGAGCTACTCCGGGGGTATGCGCCGGAAGCTGGATCTGGCGATGACCCTGGTCGGCAAGCCCAGCATCATCTTCCTCGACGAGCCGACGACGGGCCTGGACCCGCGTAGCCGCCGGACGATGTGGGACATCATCCGCCGGCTGGTGGCCGAGGGCACGACCATCTTCCTCACCACCCAGTACCTGGAGGAGGCCGATCGGCTCGCGGACCGGATCGCGGTGCTCGACCAGGGCAGGCTGGTCGCCCAGGGCACCCCCGCCGAACTCAAGCGGCTGGTCCCCGGCGGGCACGTCCGGCTCCGGTTCGCGGGCGACCTCGAACTCGACGCGGCGATGCGGGTCCTGCCCGACTCCACCCGGGACGACGACGAGGACCTGATCCTGCGGGTTCCCGGTGACGGCGGCGCGAGTTCGCTGCGCGCCCTGCTCGCCCAACTCGACGCGCACTCCATCGAGGTCGAGGAGTTCTCGGTGCACACGCCGGACCTCGACGACGTCTTCCTTGCCCTGACCGGTCGTACCAACACGAAGGTGAACGCATAATGAGCAGCGCGACGACCATGCTCGGTCGCAACTTCAAGCACACTCTCCGCAACCCGGTCACCGTGTTCAACGCGGTCCTGTTCCCGATCGTCCTGCTGCTGATTTTCGTCTACGTCATCGGCGGCGCCTTCGACATCGCCGGGAACTACATCGACTACGCGACCCCGGGCATGATCGTGATGACGATCTGCTACGGGTTGAGCGCCACCGCGCTCGCGGTGAACTCCGACATGACGAAGGGGATCATCAACCGGTTCAAGGTCATGGACATCTCCCGCAGCGCCGTACTGACCGCACATGTCGCCGAGAGCATGCTCCGTACCGTGATCGCCATCGCCGGCCTCGTCGGCGTGGCCCTGGCGCTGGGTTTCCGGCCGGCGGCGAGTCCCCTCGAATGGCTCGGCGCGATCGGCTTCCTCGTGCTGGTCTCCTTCGCGACCACCTGGCTCACCGTCGCCCTGGGCCTGTCGGCCAAGACCCCGGAGTCGGCGGGGATGGTCTCCGTGCCGCTGATCATGCTGCCCTTCCTGAGCAGCGCGATCGTGCCCGCCGAGACGATGGGCCCCGGCGTGCGGCAGTTCGCCGAGTACCAGCCCTTCACCCCGATCATCGAGACGGTGCGCGGGCTGCTGACCGGCGAACCCGACACCAGCAGCGTGATGGTCGCCGTCGCCTGGTGCGTCGGGATCGCCCTGATCGGATACGTCTGGTCGCTCTCCACCTTCAAGAAGCGCGCCTGACCGGCCAGAGAGCGCGACCGACCGACCGAAGCGTGCCTGACCGACCAGAGCGTCGCACCGGCCGCCGCGAGCAGAAGGAGAAGCTGTCATGCCCACATACGCCACGCCCGGGCCCATCGCCGCCACGGTGGAGGTCGCCGGCGCTCAGGTACGGGTCACCGCGAGCGACCGGACCGACACGGTGGTACTGGTCGAGCCCATCGACGAGGCGAGCCGGAAGGACGTCCGGGTGGCCGAGAAGACCGAGGTCGACTTCGCCGACGGTCACCTGTCGGTCAAGACGAGGGCCGCCGGGGAGAAGGCCGGGTCGGTCGTCATCACGATCGACCTGCCCGCCGGCTCCGACCTGGCCGCTTACCTGGCGCACTCGGACGTGCACACGGTCGGCCCGTTCGGCGCGTGCGAGCTGCGGATGGCCTCAGGACGGGTCGAGCTGGATCGCGTCGACGCCCTGGAGGCGAACATCGCGTCCGGTCAGGTCGCGGTCGGCCACATCGCCGGTCGGGCCAGCATCGACGGCGGTGCGTTCACGATGCGGGTCGGTGCGGCCGACGGCACCGTGCGGCTCTCGAACTCCGGCGGCCACGCCTGGATCGGTCACGCCCGGGCCGACCTCTCCCTCAGCAGCGCCAGCTGCGACTTCGACGTCGACCGCGCCGACGGCAGCGTCACCGCCACGACGGCCAGCGGCGCCATCCGGATCGGCCGGATGGCGAACGGTCACGCGAAGTTGATGAACGGCTCGGGAAACATCGAAGTCGGCATCGGCCGGCACGCCACCGCCCGGATCGACGTCGACAGCGAACGTGCTTCGGTACGCGACTCCGTCACGCCGGCCGGGAACCCCGACCCGTCCGACGACGAGGTCTTCGTCCACGCCCGCACCCGGCACGGCGACATCATCATCCAGCGCGCGGCGAGCTGAAGCTCACAGCGCGAGCGCGACCTCGACCAGCTCGACCGGGCTCGAACCCCCGCCCTCCTGCGTCACCTCGGCGAACCGTGCTTCGCCGAGGTGACGCCGCGTTTCCGTCTCCACCCGACCGGCATCCGGATGAGCACGATCCGGCAGGCCGCGCACCCCGACGCTGGCGGCCAGCAGCCGCGCGGCCAGCTCGTACCGGTCGTGCCGCAGCGCCAGGTCCGCGACACCGACGAGCATCTGGGCGATCAGGAAAGGTTGTCCCGCCTCGGACGCCGCCTGCCAGGCCGCCACCCGGTGCGAACGGACCTCGCGGAGGTCGTCGGTCAGGTAGCCGAGCCGGTCGTGGATGAGCGCGCGGATGTGCGCCTGCTCCGCGTCTTCACCCAGGAGAGCCGTCGCGACCCCGAGTTGGTGGCGCGCCTCCGCTGTGTCGCCGTCCCACCGCGCGAGCTCCGCCTTGGCGAGCGCCAGCTCGACCAGCGCATGCGGCCAGGTGACCCCTTCGGCGCGCCGCTCGGCCTCGGCGAGGGCAGCCGCACCGGCCTCCCGATCACCCCACTGCCAGTACAGCAGGGCCTGCTGGGTGCGGAGCTGGATGACATCCTCGACGGCGCCGACCTCGGTGACGACCGCGATCGCCGCTTCGTAGTGCTCACACGCGCCGGCGAACTCGCCGCGCTGCGCGAGTTGGCCCGCCAGCTCGGAGAGGGCCAGGAACATGCCGAACCGCTCGCCGAGCGTCCGGAACTCGGTGAGCGCCAGCTCCAGGTTGGCCTCCGCCTCCGAGCCGCCCCGGCCGAGCAGGATCCGCATCTTCCCGCTCTGCCAACGGGCCAGGGCGCGTACCCACGGGTCCTCGCTCTCCAGCAACGACTCGAACGCGGAGACCGCAGACTCCGGCTCCCGCAGCATCCGCTCCAGCGGGTTGACCAGCCCCAGCAGCGGATTGCGGTGCCGGCTCTGCTGGCTGAACCGGTACGCCTTGTGGATCCACTCGGCGCCCTGGTGCTCGTCGCCCCGCCCGGAGGTCACGAAGAGCACCACCAGCCCGTACGCCATGGCCCGGACGTCGTCGGTCACCTCGCCGGGAACCTCGGTGGCCGCGATCATCAGGTCGAGCCCCTCGGCCCGGCGCCCGCCGAGCCACCAGTACCACCCGGTGGCCGCCGCGAGCCGCATCGCGGCCTGCGCGTCGCCGGCCGTGATCGCCCCCCGCAGCGCGGCGGCGATGTTGTCGTGCTCGGCCTCGAGCGTGGCGAGCCAGACCAGCTGCTCGGCGCGGCGCAGATGCGGCTCCGCGGCCTCGGTGAGCTCGGTGAAGTAGGCGAGATGCGCCCGCCGGGTCAGCTCCGATTCGCCGGCTTCGGCGAGCCGATCCGCGGCGTACTCCTTGATCGTGCCGAGCATCCGGTAGCGCGGCGTGCCCTCGCCCTCGGTCACCAGAAGGGACTTCTCGGCCAGCGAGGTGACCAACTCCAGCACCTCATCCTGCTCGACGAGGTCGCCGGCGCAGACCCGTTCGGCCGCCTCCAGGCTCGCCCCTCCGAAGAAGACCGACAGCCGGCGCAGCGCCGTCCGCTCGGCGTCGGTGAGCAACTCCCAGCTCCAGTCGACCACCGCGCGCAGCGTCTTGTGCCGCGGCAGGGCGGTACGGCTGCCGCTGGTCAGCAGGCGGAACCGGTCGTCGAGCCGGTTGGCGAGCTGCTCGATGCTCATGGTGCGCAGCCGGGCGGCGGCGAGTTCGATCGCCAGCGGCATCCCGTCCAGCGCCCGGCAGACGCGCACCATCGTCGACAGGGTCTGCTCGTCGACGCCGAGGTCCCGGCGCACGGCGCCCGCCCGGTCGCGGAGCAGGCGGACGGCCGGCGAGGACGCGATCTCGGCAGGGTCCGCGTCGGCCGGCACGGCCAGCGGCTCGACCAGCCACAGCGCCTCACCGGTTATGCCGAGCGGCTCCCTGCTCGTCGCCAGGATCCGCAGCCGCCGGCACTCCCCGAGCACCCGTTCGGCGAACCTCGCCGCCGCCTCGATCACATGCTCACAGTTGTCGAGGATCAGCAGCGCCTCCCGCTCGCGGATCGCGGCGATGAGCCCGTCCGCCGGGTCGGCGCCCGAACCCGCGCCGAGCAGGGCGTCCCGGAGCCCGAGCCCGGTGAGCGTCGCCTGCGCGACGCCGTCGGCGCCGACGGCGGCGAGCTCCACCAACCAGACTCCGTCCGGCAGGTCACCGACCAGCGTGCGCGCGGTCTCCGTGGCCAGTCTGGTCTTGCCCGAACCGCCCGGCCCGATCAAGGTGGTGAGCCGATGCTCCGCCACCAACTCGCGTACGGCGGCGACCTCGGCGTCCCGGCCGACGAAGCTGGTGAGTTCGGCACGCACGTTGGTCTGCCGGCTCTCCTCTCGTCGCCCCAGCTCGCCCCGCAGCAACGCGACGTGCAGGGCCGACAGCTCCGGCGACGGGTCGACGCCCAGCGAGTCGGAGAGCGCCTCCCTCGTCCGTTCGTAGGTGAGCAGGGCCTCGGAGTCGCGGCCGGCCGCCACCAGGGCCCGCATCAGCGCCGCGACCAGCGGTTCCCGCAGCGGATTCGCGGTGACCGCGTCGGTCAGCTCCGCGACCACCTGCGCGCCGTTGCCGAGCGCGACCTCCGCCTCGAAGCGATCCTCCATCGCCGTCAGGCGCAGCCCGTCGAGTCGGGTCACCGCCGCGTCGAACGCGTCGCTCTCCTCCAAGCCCACATCGTGCAGGGCTGCACCGCGCCACAGGCCGAGGGCTTCGCGCAGCAGCCGTACACGCTGGAGACCCTCCTCCTGGCGGGCCCGACCGAGGAGACGTTCGAACCGGAGAGCGTCGACGTCGTCGGGCTCCACCGTCAGCCGGTAGCCACCCGGCTGCCCCTCGACAACCCCACCGGGCAGCGCCTTCCGCAGCCGGGAAGCCAGACGTTGCAGGGCGTTCGCCGCGTCGGCGGGCGGGTTCTTGCCCCAGATCCAGTCGACGAGCATCGACTTCGGAACGGTGCGGCCCGGTTCGAGGGCCAGGGCGATCAGCAGTGCGCGTAACCGGGCGCCGGGCACGTCGGCGGTGCTGCCGTCGTTCGTGCGAACCTCGAATGATCCCAGCATCCCGACCTGCACGCGCTGATTCTCCCACGGTGGCCCGGCCGCGCCGGCCGCCCGTTTCGGGGCCGCCTTCGCAGGGCCACCGATGGTCGCTGCAGCCCGGATGACCGGCGGTCGGCAGCCCCGACCGGTCGCCAGCCCCGACCGGTCGGCGGCGCACAGGAGGCGCTACGGCGTCAGCACGATCTTGCCCCGTGCGTGGCGGGACTCGCTCAACTCGTGGGCGGCGGCCCCCTCGTCGAGGGAGAAGACGGCGGCGATCGGCACCGTGAAGCGACCCTGCTCGGCGAGTGCACCGGCGGCGGCGATTCCGTCGAGCGCCGGTGCGTCCGCGCCGGGACCGGAGCCGCGCGACCAGTGCACGCCGTACGCGGCGGCGTTGGCGTCGGCGATGCTCACCACCCGCTCCGGGCTCGCGACCAGGCCGACCAGGTCGGGCAGCGACCCGGAGCCGGCACCGTCGAGTACGACGTCCACCCCGCCGGGCACCAGCGCCTTGACCCGTTCGGCCAGCCCGGGGCCGTAGGTGGTCGGGATCGCCCCGAGCGCGGTGATGAACTCGTGGTTGTGCTCGCCGGCAGTGCCGATGACCGTCGCGCCGCGAGCGACCGCGAGTTGGATCGTGGTCGTGCCGACGCCGCCGGCCGCGCCCTCGATCAGCAGCACGGTGCCGGGTTCGACGCCCAGCCGGTCGAGCACCCGAGCGGCCGTCTCGATGTTGCCGGCCGCGCCGCCGGCCTGCTCCCAGCTCAACGCGGCAGGCTTCGGCGCCCACGCGGCCAGGACGGCGTATTCGGCGTTCGCCCCGCCCATCTGTGCGTAGTCGGTGACCCCGAAGACCTCGTCGCCCACTCGAACCGTGGTGACCCCGGCACCCACCTCGTCCACCACACCGGCCGCGTCGACGCCGGGCACGTGCGGCAGGGGCAGCGGGACCCACTCCCGGAACCGGCCGGCCCGGACGTACGTGTCGGCCGGATTGACGCCCGACGCCCGAACCGCCACCCGGATCTGACCCGGTCCGGCGTGCGGCTCCGGTGCCTCGGCGACGCGAAGCACAGCGGCGGGACCGTACTCGGGAAATTGCAGCGCTCTCATGCCCGCGGACGCTAATCGGCAAAACCCGCCGCCTGGCTAAAGTGAGAGCGGTGACCGACGGTTTGCCTCACCCCCTGCGCTCCGACGCCCTGGGCAATCGCGAGCGCATCATCGAGGCGGCCCGGGCGGTCTTCGCCGCCGAAGGTGTGAACGCTCCGATGCGGCAGATCGCCCGGCGTGCGGGGGTCGCCCCGGCGACCCTGTACCGCCGCTTTCCGACGAAGGAGATGCTGGTCACCGAGGCGTTCACCGAGCAGATGCACGCGTGCCACGACATCGTCGACGAGGGGCTCGCCGACCCGGATCCGTGGCTCGGTTTCTGTCTCGTGATCGAGAAAATGTGTGAACTGCACGCGCGGGACCACGGCTTCACCGCAGCCTTTGTCGCGGCCTTTCCCAAAGCCGTGGATTTTGAGGTGCGCCGCGAATACGCGCTCACCGGTATCGCTGAACTGGCCCGTCGCGCCATGGCCGCCGGTCGGCTGCGCCCCGACTTCGTCCTGGACGACGTGCTCCTCGTGCTGATGGCAAACAGTGGCATCCGGGCCACCTCACCGGCCGCCCGGATCACGGCTTCCCGGCGCTTCGCCGCGCTGGCCATCCAGGCGTTCCGCGCCTCCCCGGACGCCTCTCCGCTCCCGCCGCTGGCCGGGTTGACGTCTCCGGCCTCGGCAGGCTCCGAGCGAACGAGCTAGCGGGGCGCTCTCACCCGCAAGCCGAGTCGACCGCAGCCGGGAGAGGCGGAGAACCGCACGTATAGGGACGGTCTGGGCGGGTACGGGGCGGGCATGCGGATCGTGGTGGTCGGGGCCAGCGGCAACGCCGGGACGGCGCTGCTGCGCCGGCTACGCCGGGAGCGGAACGTGGAGCTTGCCGGGGTCGTCCGCCGGCTGCCCGGGCCGGACTCGGGGGAGCCGTACGACCAGGTGGAGTGGCACTCCTGCGACATCGGCATGCCCGGCGCGGCCGACCAACTCGCCGAGGTGTTCGCCGGCGCCGGGGCGGTGGTGCACCTGGCGTGGCAGATCCAGCCCAGCCACGACCAGCGGGTGCTGCACCGGACCAACGTGGGCGGCAGCCGGGCGGTGATCGACGCGGTGGTCCGGGCCAAGGTGCCGGCCCTGGTGTACGCGTCGTCGGTAGGTGTCTACGCGGCCGGCCCGAAGGACCACCCGGTGAGTGAGCGTTGGCCGGCGACGGGAGTGCCCGAGTCGTCGTACAGCCGGGACAAGGCGGAGGTGGAGGCACTGCTCGACGTGGCCGAGCGGGAGCACCCGGAGCTGCGGGTGGTGCGGATGCGCCCCGGGCTGAACTTCCAACGGGACGCGGCCACCGAGATCAGCCGCTACTTCCTGGGGCCGCTGGTGCCGGTCCAGCTGCTCCGGTTCAACCGGATCCCGCTGGTGCCCACCCATCGCCGGCTGCGGATGCAGGCGGTGCAGACCGATGACGTCGCCGAGGCGTACGCCCGGGTGCTTCTCGGTGACGCGCGCGGCGCCTTCAACCTGGCCGCGGACCCGGTGCTGACTCCGGAGCTGGTGGCCCGGCACTTCCACGGTTGGACGGTGCCGGTGGCCGCCCCGGTGCTGCGCGCTGCCGCCCGGCTGACCTGGTACGCGCGCCTGCAGCCGATCGACGCCGGCTGGGTGCAGCTGGCGCTGAGTGTGCCGCTGCTGTCGAGCGAGCGTGCCGAGAGCGAGCTGGGCTGGCGGCCACGGGTCGACGCGCTCACCGCCCTGCGGGAGCTCTTCACCGGGATGGCGGAACGCGCCCATACCTCCAGCCCGCCGATGTCCGCCGCGCCTGAGCTTCCCGGGCGTCTGGCCGCCCTCCTCCGCGGCACCCCCGCCGGCCACCACAACCCCTACTGACCCTCCCCCCCCCCGGGGTCCCAGCCCCGGCCGAGGTCCCAGCCCCGTGATCATGAAGTCAGCGTCGCGACACGCCGATGGAACGGGCAATAACCTCATGATCACCGGGCCGGGCCGGGCCGGGCCGGGCCGGGCCGGGGTGGGGTTAGGAGGTTAGGTGGGCGCCTAGGAAGAAGATGCCGGGGTGGCCGGGCGTCTCGAACTGGCCACTGCGGTTGCGGCGCAGCGTCGAGTTCTCGATGGTCATCGTGCCCGTACGGTCGTTGCTCACGAAGAAGATCGCGCCGCCGCCCTCGTTCGCCTCGTTGTCCTCGATCACCGTGCCGGCGATCCTGACCGTGAAGCGGTTGCCGTCGCAGTAGATCGCGCCGCCGCTGCCGCCGCCGGGCGTACCGGACTTCGCCGGGTTGGCGCCGCTGCCGACCGCCTCGTTGCCGGTGAAGAGGCTGTTCAGCACCGTCCACGAGACGCCGATGCTGCTCAACGCCCCGCCGTTCGAGCAGGAACCGCGATCGAAGGTGCTGCTCACGACGTACACCGGCTTGTTCTCGTACTGGCTCAGCACCCGCAGGGCGGCACCGCCCAGATCCGGCCCGGTGCGGTCGCAGCGGTTGCGGAGGAACTTGGCGTTGACCACCTTCACCCGCCCGCCGCGGACGAAGACCGCGCCACCCCCGCCCCCCTCGCCCTGCTCACCGGTGGAGTTGCCGTCGGCGAAGGTGATGTTCTGCAGGGTGAGCTGCGGGTGGTCCTGGTTCTGGCAGTGCGAGGTGGTCCAGCCCTGCGCCTGGTCGCAGGTGTTCATGTAGAGGATCCGCCGCTTGCCCTGACCGCTGAGGGTGACCTTGCCGCCGCCGTCCAGCACCACCTTCGGCCCGTTGGCGTTGCGCACCTTCGCCGTGGCGGCCATCCGGATCGTCACCGGGTCCGGTCCGCAGTCGAAGGTGATCACGCCGCCGGCCCCGACGGCCTTCACCACGGCGGCGGAGGTGCAGCTCGCCGGGGTTCCGCTGCCGATCGTGCGGGTCGGCTTCGAGGTGTCCACCGCCCGTGCCTCGGCCGGCACCGGCGCGTGCCCCTTCGCGTTCCCGGCCTGGAGCACCGTGGTGGGCGGCTTCGACGGAGACGGACTCGGGCCGCCGAAGCCGGTCCGGGCGGCCGGGGCCACCTGCTGCGGGGCGGTCGGCGACCCGGCGTCGGCCGACGGGGTGACCGGCGTCGTCGGCGCCGGACCGGCCGTGCCGCAGGCGGAGAGGGCGACGAGGCCGGCGGCGAGGAGGGCGAGGAGGGGTCCGGTGCGCACGCCACGATGCTAGGGGCTGTTCCAGCGGGCCGCGGCCCGGCGATGCCGGGGGACGACCAGCTGCCCGCCCTCCGGAGAGGACGTACGCAGCCGTGCCGGGCGCGGCCGCGGACCGGGACCTGGCCGGAGCCCTCAGAAGTCGGCGAAGAGGTACGGCACCTGGCGCGGGAAGATCCGGCGCAGCTCGGCGGCGGCGTCGGCCGGCACCTGCCCGAGCCCGCGCAGCTGCACCTCGATCGGGTCGAGCACCCCGTACGCCAGCGCGGAGAGCCCGGCCGCGGTGAGCGTGGCCGCCGGCACGGAGGTGGAGGTGGCGGTGGCCGTACCGCCGCGCAGCTCCAGCGAGCCGGTGGTGCCGTCGAGCAGGTGCGTGCCCGCGAGCCAGCGGTCGTCGGTCAGCTCGACGCGGACCCGCCCCGGACCGGCCGGCAGCCCGGACAGCGCGTCCAGCGTGAGCAGGCGGCCCATCGGGGCCGAGGAGCCCGGCCGGGCCGTCAGCGCCTGCACGTGCACGGCCAGGTCGGTGAGCCAGAGCTCCGGCAGCTCGTCGGCGGCCAGCCGCACGCTGACCCGCTCCACCTGGTCGACGTGCCGGGCGAAGAACTGCAACAGCAGCGACCGGGCGTACGGGTCGGTGAAGAGCAGGTCGTCGGCGATCAGCTCGCCACCGTGGTCGTCGATCCGGTACGTCACCGCCCCGGTCACTGCCCCGTCGACGCGGGCGGTGAGCAGCCACCGGTCGTCGTCGTCGCGCAGCCGTACGTCCCGGTAGTCGGGGAAGACCGCGAACCCGTGCCGTTCCCGCAGGCAGCGTTCGGTGAACTCGCGCCACGCCGGGTAGCCGGTGCCGATCCGCTCCCAACCCACCTCGCCGGGCAGCTCGGCGCGGAGCAGTGGGGCCAGGTCGGCGGGGGAGAAGGTGACCGTGCGCGGCTTGGGCAGCCCGACGTAGCCGAAGCGGGCGTAGAAGCTGGGGCGGAACGGGTAGAGCGCGGTCAGCGCGTGCCCCTCCTCGCGCACCTCGTCGAGGAGCTGGTGCAGCAGCGTCCGGACGTGCCCCTGCCGGCGGGCCAGCGGGTGGGTCGCCACCCCGGCGACGCCCGCCATCGGCAGCACCGCGCCGCGCAGGTTCTGCCGCATCGGGATGCTGGTGGCGGCGGCCAGGGTCTCCCCCTCCGCCTCGACGATCAGCGTCCGGTTGCCCTCGTGGTAGGGCAGGTAGCGGGGGAACTCGTCGACCCGGCGCGAGGGCGACGCCTCGAAGGCGTACGCGCTGAGCACGAAGCTGGTGGTCAGACGCTCCTCGGAGCTGATCCGGCGGATGGCTCCCATCAGGCCACCAGGGTGACGTCGGAGACCACCACTGTCACGTTGTCCGGCGCGCCGGCCTGGTGGGCGAGCTTGACCAGCTGCTCACCGCAGAGCTGCCGGTCGCCGTACGCGCCGAGGGCCACCGCGATCGCCTCCTTCTCCACGTAGTCGGAGAGGCCGTCGCTGCAGAGCAGCAGCCGGTCGCCGGCCTGGACGGTCAGCGTGCCGATCGTGGGTGGACTGTCCGCGCCCTGCACCGCGCGCGTCACCAGGGAGCGCTGCGGATGGTGCCGG
Source organism: Micromonospora musae (assembly GCF_003626545.1). NCBI lineage: Bacteria > Bacillati > Actinomycetota > Actinomycetes > Micromonosporales > Micromonosporaceae > Micromonospora > Micromonospora musae. The sequence continues at coordinate 793,707 of NZ_RAZS01000001.1, read as the reverse complement.
GCCTGGTCGGGGGTGAGCGCCCCCTGGTCGACCAGCGCCTGCACGAACGTGTCGTCCCGGGTGAGCTGCGTCAGCTTGTTGTCCCGCAGCAGGTAGCAGCGCGAGTCACCGACCTGCGCCAGCACCAGCGTCTCACCGGCGAGCAGGGCGGCCGTCAACGTCGTACCCATGCCGTCGCGGGCCGGGTCGACGGTGATGGCCGCGTGGATGCGCTGGTTGGCGGTGCTCACCACGGCCCGCAGCGCGTCCGTGGCCGCCTCCGGCTCGGTCGGCGGGGCCAGCTCGTCCAGGATCCGGATGACGATCTCGCTCGCCACCTCCCCCGCGGGCAGGCCGCCCATGCCGTCTGCGACGGCGACCAGCCGGTCACCGGCGAGGGCGGAGTCCTCGTTGTTGGTCCGGACCAGGCCGATGTCGTTGAGGATGGCCGAGCGGAGGATGAGCGTCATGCGCTTAGCTTGCCAAGAACACCCCGCCCGCGTCTCTACGCACTACTGCGTAGGGTTGAGGAATGATGCCGGTGTCCCTGGTCGGACGGGCCAGTGAGCTGGCCGAGTTCGACCGGGCCTGGTCCACCGTGGTTGCCGGGCGGCGGGCGGCGCCGACCGTGGCGGTGGTCACCGGAGACGCCGGAGTGGGCAAGAGCCTGCTCGTCGCCGCGGCCCTGGAGGCGCTGACCCCGCGTCCGGCGGTGGTGCTCGCCGGCGCCGCGCGGGTGCACAGCCCCGCCCCGTACGACTGGCTGGCGGCGGTGCTCAGCGGACGGGACACCAGCGACCTCGACCTGCCGCCGGACGCGCTGGCCTGGTTGGCCCAGCATCCGACCTCGCCCCGGGAGCGGTACACCCCCGGCGCCCTGCTGCGTCTCGCCGTCCGGACGGTGCGGCTGCTCGTGGGCGCCGGACCGGCCGTGCTGGTGGTGGAGGATCTGCACGCGCTCGACCCGGCGAGCCTGAACCTGATCGGCGAGCTGGCCACCGCCGCCGAGCTGCCCGCGCTGCTCGTGGTCGCCACCCGGCCCGCCGGGGAGGCCGTCGCCCCGGATCTCGCGGTCCGCGCGCTGTCCCGGCTCTGCGGCGTACGCGGCGTCGTGCGCCAGCACCTCGGGCCGCTGCGCGCCGCCGAGGTCGCCGAGCTGCTGAGCCAGGTGTACCCCGGTGCGCGCCCGTCCGGGCGGCTGGTGAGCGCGGTCTGGCGGCGGACCGGCGGCAACCCGTTCGCGTTGACGGAGTTGCTCGCCGCGCACGCCGGTCACCCGCTGGAGGCGCTGATCCGGCCGCTGCCCACCCCCGCTCCTCGGCAGTCGACCCGTTCGGCGGGCTCCCGCCGCGCGGCGGAGTCGGCTCGGCCCGCGCTCCGGGCCGGCCATCCGGTCGCGACGTCCGGCGTACGGGAGGCGGAGCTGACCGGTCGGGAGGTCGAGGTGCTCGGCTGCCTGGTCGCCGGGATGTCGAACAAGCAGGTCGCGAAGGCGCTCGGCATCTCGGTGCGCACCGTCACCGTGCACGTGTCCAATCTGCTGCGCAAGACCGGGGCGGCCTCCCGGACGGAGGTCGCGCTCTGGGCCGTACAGCGGCGGCTTCCGGTGCCCGTGCCCGTCGAGCGCTGAGCCGGCGCGCGGCGCTCAGCGGCGGGTGCTCGCGCCCGTCGAGCGCTGAGCCGGCGCGCGGCGCTCAGCGACGTGGGTAGCGCAGCAGCAGGCTCGCGTCGACCTCCTCGTCCCCGACCGCCGCGTAGCTGTGCGGCACGTCGGAGACCCAGCGCAGGTACCCGCCGGCGGGGGCGGTCGACGGCGCGTCGGCCGGCCCGGCCCGCAGCACCCCGGAGAAGACCGTGACGTGCTCGGTGACGCCGGGCTGGTGCGCCGGGGAGAGCTGACCGGTCCCCGGGCGGACCCGCATCCGGTAGAGCTCGTAGGTCGCGTCGGTGTCGGTGAAGACCTCCAGCAGGGTGGCGTGTACCGCCGCGCCGTGCACGGTCGGCGTCGCGGCCGGTTCGGCGAGCACCGCGGTCAGCGGCACGCCGAGCTGGGCGGTGATCGCGTAGAGCGTCTCCAGCGTGGGATTGCGGACGCCGTTCTCCAGCCCGGAGAGGGTCGCCTTGCCCACGCCGGCGAGCCGGGCCAGGGCGGAGAGCGAGATGCCCTTCTCCTCGCGCAGGCCGCGTACCCGGGCACCGATCATGCTCGGGTCGGCGTCGAGCCGGCGGCGGCCTGGTGGTGGCTGGGGCACCCCGCTATGGTGCTACAAACCATCGTTCCGTAAACGGAACGGCGTGCGAGGGGGCGGGTGTGGCGGGACGACTCCAACCGGTGCTGGCGGGCGTGGTCACCGCGCTGGTCGGCTTCGCCAGTTCGTTCACCGTCGTGCTGGCCGGCCTGCGAGCGGTCGGGGCTGACACCGGCCAGGCCGCCTCGGGGCTGCTGGCGCTCTGCGTGGCGTCCGGGCTCGCCGCCGCCTGGCTCGGCCTGCGCCACCGGATACCGATGAGCGTCGCCTGGTCCACCCCGGGCGCGGCGTTGCTGGTCGCCACCGGGCCGCTCCCCGGCGGCTGGCCCGCCGCCGTCGGGGCCTTCCTCGTCTCCGGCGTGCTGATCGTGGCGGCCGGGCTGGTCCCGCCGCTCGGCCGAGCGGTGGCGGCCATCCCGAAGCCGATCGCCGGCGCGATGCTCGCCGGGGTGTTGCTGCCGCTCTGCGTGGCGCCGGTACGCGCCCTGGTCGAGGTGCCCCGGCTGGCCGGTCCGGTCGTCGTCGCCTGGCTGCTGCTGCACCGGTACGCCCGCCCCTGGGCGGTGCCCGGAGCGCTGGTGGTCGCGGTGGTGGCGCTCGCGTCGACCTCGGCCGGCGCCGGCCTCGGCGCGGTCGGGCTGCGCCCCGTGGTCGAGCTGACTCCGCCCTCCTGGAACGTGCCGGCCCTGATCGGGGTCGCGCTACCGCTCTTCCTGGTCACCATGGCCGCGCAGAACGTGCCCGGCATGGCGGTGCTGGTCGGCTACGGCTACCGCCCGCCGTTCACCGCCGCGCTGCGGGCCACCGGCGTCGCCGGTCTGCTCGCCGCCCCGGCCGGCGGCCACGCGGTGAACCTCGCCGCGATCACCGCCGCGCTGGCCGCCGGTCCGGACGCCCATCCGGACCCGGACCGGCGCTGGATCGCCTCGGTGACGGCGGGGATCGGGCTCGCCCTGCTCGGGCTGGGCGCCGGGGCGGCGACCGCGCTGGTGGCGATCGCGCCACCGGTGCTGATCGAGGCGGTCGCCGGGCTGGCGCTGCTCGGCGCGCTGGCCACCGCGCTGACCTCGGCGGTGACCTCGGCCGTGGCCGAGCCGGAGCGGCGCGAGGCCGCCGTGGTCACCTTCGTGGTCACCGCCTCCGGGGTGACCCTGCTCGGCGTCGGCGGCGCATTCTGGGGCCTGGTCGCGGGCTGCCTGATGCTGCTGCTCTTCCGCCGCCGCCGGGCCGAGCCGGCTCCGGCACCGGAGGCCGAACCGGCGTTGACCCGGCGCTGATCCGGCGGCCGGTCACTCCTCGGCGGGCAGGTCGGCGGCGGGCACGTCGAGGCGTACCCGGCCGTCGGCGACGGTGGCGATCCAGTCGGCGGGTACGTAGACCGCGCCGAGGTCGGCGAGCCCGCCGCTCACCTTCAGGTATCCGCCGTGCAGCAGGCGGGCGGCGAGATCCGCCGGAACACCCGGCTCCTCGACCGCGGTCGACTCGATCAGCTCGTCCAGGCTGCTGCCCGGGTCGGCGGTCGGCGCCTGCACCGTCACCGCGTTCGGGTCACCCCGTTGGACGAGATCCACCGTGCCGATCTCGACTCCGTCGGCGTCGATCACCGGCATCCCGGTGGTGATCCGGGAAATGGTCTGCTGGTCGCCCTGCTGCCTCATTCCGACGCGGTTCCCGGGGCGGCGCGACGCTAAACGCCGCCCCGGGCCGACCCGCCGTGCGGATCAGCCGTTCGACGCCCCCCAGCCACCCGGCGGGCGGGGCGACAACTCCCGCCAGCCGTCCGCCCCTTCGAGCAGCGCGCGGACCGTCGCCTCGGCCTCGTCGGCACCGTCGTACTCGTAGAAACGGGAGACCCCCTCGGCGCCGCCGGCCCGCTGCTCGATGTGCCACCGGTCGCCGTCCACGCGGAGGAACACGTCCCGCCGCGCCAGCCGCCCCCATTTCCCGTTCCACCAGTGCTTCCGCTGCTCCATGCGCGGACTCTATCGAACATACGTACGAGAATGTGCGGCCCCCACGGGAATCCCGTGGGGGCCGATGTGCCGCTGCCGGGTTCAGCGCGCGGTGGGCGGTTCCTGCCGGCCGAGCACGTCGTCGAGCGCGCCGCGCTGCTGCGCGGGCGTCCGGTGACCCGCCGCGACCAGCGCGTCGCGGATCTCGGTGAGCAGCTTGACCTCCTCGCTGGGCGCGGCCGGCGGCGGCTCCTCGCCCCGCCGCCGTCGCTCGGCCAGCCTGTTCATCGGGTAGACGACCAGGAAGTACAGCGCCGCCGCGGTGAGCAGGAACGTGATCAGCGCGTTGATGAACGCGATCCAGTCGAAGTCGACGCCCCGAATGGTCCACATGGCGCCCTTGAGGCCGTCCTCGCGACCGGTGATCACAAGCGTGATCAACGCGATGAGCGGCTTCAGGAAGGAGGCGGTGAGCTGGGTCACCACGCCGGTGAACGCGGCGCCGATGACGACGCCGACCGCCAGGTCGACGACGTTGCCCCGCATGATGAAGTCTTTGAAGCCCTTGAGCATCCGTACTCCCGCGCTGTCCGGTTTTCCGTCCGGGACAACCTAAGCCCTGGGCGCTGCCTCCAGGTAAGCCCCGGCCTCGCGGGCCGCCCGCTCCGGATCGCCGGCCCGGATGGCCTCCACCATGCGGGCGTGGTCGATGTACTGCTCCGCCGTGAGCGCCCCGCCCATCGTCTCGACGAGGCTGCTGCGCAGTGCGGCGCCGAACGAGGCGTACAGCTCGGCGAGCAGACGGTTGTGCGCGGCGGCGATCACCGCCGTGTGCAGCACGACGTCGGCCTCCACGAACTCGTCGGCCCGGCCGCCGTGCCACGCCGCCTCGCGGGCCGCGAGCGCGTCGTCGAGGGCGACCAGATCCTCGGGCGTACGCCGGAGCGCGGCGAGCCGGGCGGCCTCCACCTCGAAGGCGCGGCGGACCTCGATCACCTCGGTCACCCGGTCGCCGGTGAGCTGACGGGCCACCACGGGAGCGAGTTCGTCGGTCGAGACCACGTACGTCCCGGAGCCCTGCCGGCACTCGAGCACACCGGCGTGCTGGAGCGCCCGGACCGCCTCGCGGACCGTGTTGCGCCCGACCCCGAGCGCCGCGACCAACTGCGGCTCGGTGGGGATGCGGCTGCCGACCGGCCACTCGCCGGCCAGGATCCGCTCCCTGAGCTGGGCGATCGTCTCGCGTATCCGCTGCCCGCGCGGGGGCGGCGGTGGGGAATTCGCCGACCGTGGCACTGGTTACATCACCGGCCCGAAATTCATCCCATGATTGTAGGTTCGACGGTATGACTCCGCCACCACCCCCTACCAGCACCGCCGAGCCGACAGTCGTTCCCGCCGACACCGCGCCGGCCGGCCCGCGCTCGACGCCGACCCGGCCGAGCGGCCCGGTGGCCGGCGCCGCCCTGGTGCTGGTCGGGATGCTGCTCGTCGCGCTCAACCTGCGCGCCGCGATCACCAGCCTGGGCGCCCTGCTCGACGAGGTCCGCGACGGTATGGGGCTCTCCGGGGCGATGGCCGGCGTCATCACCACCCTGCCCGCCATCGCCTTCGGCGTCTTCGGCGCGCTCACCCCCCGGCTGGTCCGGCGCTACTCGCCCCCGCGACTGCTGGCGGCGGCGATGGTGCTGCTCGCCGCCGGGCAGCTGGTCCGGGTCGGCACCACCTCCACGGTGGTCTTCCTCGTCGGCAGCGCCGCCGCGCTCGCCGGGGTGGCGGTGGCGAACGTACTGCTGCCGCTGCTGGTCAAGCAGTACTTCCCGCACCGGATCGGGCTGGTCACGGGGGCGTACTCGATGACGCTCACCGCCGGCGCGGCGACCGCCGCCGCGACCACCGTGCCGATCGCCCACCTGCTGGGCTCCTGGCGGGCCGGGCTCGCCGTCTGGGCCGGGCTGGCCGCGGTGGCCGTACTCCCGTGGCTGCCCCTGGCGCTGCGGCGCGGCACGACCCGGCGGGCCGCCACCACGACCGAGCCCACCCCGGCCCGGGTCCGCCCGGCGCGAACCCGGCTCGGCTGGGCCATGGCCGTCTACTTCGGGACGCAGTCGCTCAGCGCGTACGCGATCATGGGCTGGCTGGCCCAGCTCTTCCGCGACGCCGGTTTCCAGCCGGAGCAGGCCGGTCTGCTGCTCGCCGGGGTGACCGCGCTCGGTGTGCCGATCGCGCTGCTCATGCCGACCTTCGCCGGTCGGCTCCGCTCACTGCGCCCGCTGATGCTGGCGCTCTCCGCCGCGATGGCGATCGCCTACGTCGGCGTGGCGCTGGCGCCGCACCGCGGCGCGCTGCTCTGGGTGGTGCTGCTGGCGATCGGGCAGAGCGCGTTCCCGCTGGCGCTGGCGATCATCGGGATGCGGGCCCGGACGACGGAGGGGACGGTGGCGCTCTCCGCGTTCACCCAGAGCACCGGCTACCTGATCGCGGCCATCGGCCCGCTGCTGGTCGGCATTCTCTACCAGGCGACCGGGGGCTGGACCGTGCCGATCGGCTTCCTGGCGGTCGCGCTCGTCGTGCAGACGGCCGCAGGCATGATCATCGCTCGTCCCCGGCACGTCGAGGACGAGCGATGAACGAGAGCGGTCAGGAGGAGGCGGGCGTCGGATCCCCGGCGACCGCCTGGTCGACCGTCGGGTACGTCTGGAGCACCTCGACCAGGCCGCTGACCTCGAGGATGCGCAGCACGCCCCGCTGAGGCGCGGCCAGCCGGACCACGCCCCCGACCTCGTCGCTGCTGTTCTTGGCCCGTACGAACACCGACAGCCCGGTGGAGTCGCAGAACGAGACCTCCGCCAGGTCGAACACCAGACGGCTGCGCCCCTTGTCGAGCAGGTCGGTGATCTGGTCCTGCAGCTGCGGTGCGGTCGCCATGTCCAACTCGCCCGCGACCGACACGACGACCACGTCGCCGCGTTGTTCCGTCTGCACCGTCAGGGACATTCGCCAGACCTCCTGTTATCGGTGGAACGGTATCCCACGATCCTGGCCGTGCGCAGAACGGGCGCGGCCATCTGGTGGCCATCATCATTCCGTTGCCTTGCGGCAAGTAGTTGGGCAGGTTCCGGTGATAGAGTCCGCCCGGTCCGGGTCGAGGGGGGTTTGATAATGGCACTGACTGCCGAGGAGAGCGGCCGGCTCGCAGCCCTGCTGAGCGAGCACGTCGACCAGGTCACGCAGCGTTGGACGGAGACGGTGGCGGCGTCGCTGCGCGGCCGGCTCAGCCAGGTCGAGCTGCGCTCGCAGCTCCAGGAACTCCGCCAGGCCATCGTCACGACGGCCGAGAACGGGATCGTCGACCTCGACGCCGAGTACGCCGCCGAGCTGCGCGCCGTGCTCGCCGAGCTGTCCCGGGGACGGGCCCGGCAGGGCTTCTCCGCCACCGAGACGGCGATCAGCGTCTTCGCGCTCAAGGAGGTGCTGCTGGAGCTACTGGAGTCCCACGGCGGCGAGAGCACCCTCCGCGACTATGTGGCGTTCTCCGCCCTGATCGACACGATGGGCCTGTTCACCTTCGAGAGCTACGTACGCACCCGGGAGGGGCTGATCGCCGACCAGGCGGAGCAGCTGCTCGAGCTCTCCACCCCGGTCGTCAAGCTCTGGGAGGGCGTCGTCGCCGTGCCGCTGGTCGGCACCCTCGACTCCGCCCGGGCCCAGGTGGTGATGGAGCGGCTGCTCCAGACCCTGGTCGACACCGGCTCGCCGTACGCGATCATCGACATCACCGGCGTGCCGGCGGTGGACACCCAGGTCGCCCAGCACATCCTCAAGACCGTGGTGGCCGCGCGGCTGATGGGTGCGGACTGCATCATCTCCGGCATCCGCCCGCAGATCGCCCAGACGATCGTGGCGCTCGGCATCGAGTTCGGCGACATCGCCACCAAGGCGAGCCTCGCCGACGCGCTGCGCCACGTACTGCGCCTCACCGGCGTCGAGACCACCCGCCGCTCGCGCAGGGGGGCCTGATGGAGCGGGTGCCGATTCTCAAGATCGGTGAGATCCTGCTGGTCTCGATCCAGCTCGACATGTCCGATCAGACGGCGCTCCAGCTCCAGGAGGACCTCGCCGAGCGGATCGTCGCCACCGGCTGCCACGGCGTGATCATCGACATCACGGCGCTGGACATCGTCGACTCGTTCGTCGGGCGGATGCTCTCCAGCATCGCGTCGATCTCCAAGGTGCTCGACGCCGAGACCGTCGTGGTGGGGATGCGCCCGGCGGTCGCCATCACCCTGGTCGAGCTGGGGCTGTCGCTCAACGGCATCCGGACCGCGCTGAACGTGGAGCGCGGCATGGAGCTGGTCGCCGACGCCCGCGCCGACGAGTTCCCGTACGACGACGAGCTCGCCGACGGGTCCGACGACGATCCCGAGACGACGAGCTCACCGTGACCGCAGGCATCGACCTGGATCAACCGCACGCGCAGGCGATCCGGAGCGACGAGGACGTGGTACGCGTCCGGCAGCTGGTCCGTACGGTCGCGGTGGCCGCGAAGCTCTCCCTGGTCGACCAGACCAAACTGGTCACCGCGGCGAGCGAGCTGGCCCGCAACACGCTGGTCTACGGCGGGGGCGGCGGCGTCGAGGTCGCGACTGTGGACAACGGGCGACGCCGCGGGGTGCGGATCATCTTCGCCGACTCCGGTCCGGGGATCGCCGACCTCAACCTGGCGCTCACCGACGGCTACACCACCGGCGGCGGGCTCGGCCTGGGGCTCAGCGGCGCCCGCCGGCTGGTCGACGAGTTCGACATCGACACCGGAGTCGGCAAGGGCACCCGGATCACCGTCATCAAGTGGGCTCGGTGACCGACGACGCGGTCGGTGACCGCGGCGTCTGGTTCCGGATGGAGTCGGGGAGCACGGGCAGCGCTGTACGCCGCGCCGCCGAGCGCCTCGGAAAGCGGCTCGAGCTGGGCGAGACGCGGACGGCGGACCTGGCCATCGTCGCCGCCGAGCTGACCAGCAACCTCGTCAAGCACGCCGAGGAGGGCGCGCTGCTGCTCCGCCCCGTGCGCCGCGAGCGTGAGGCGGGCGTGGAGCTGATCGCCGTGGACTCCGGGCCGGGCATGGCGGACCTCGCCATCTCCTCCCAGGACGGACACTCGACGGTCGGCACGCTCGGCATCGGCCTCGGCGCGATAGTCCGGCAGGCCAACTGGTTCGACGGCTACTCGCGACCCGGCCGGGGCACAGTTCTCGCCGTCCAGATCTGGCCCTCGGAGATCGACGAGACACCCTGGGCCGGTGGGCTGACCCGGCCGCTGAGCGGTGAGCCGGTCAGCGGGGACGGGTACGCCGTCCGGACGATCGAGGGTCGCCCCCAGGTGCTGGTCGCCGACGGGCTGGGCCACGGCCCGCTGGCCTGCGTGGCGAGCGACGCCGCGATCGCCGCCTTCCACGCCGCCCCGCCCGGCTCCCCGGCGGCGGTGGTGCAGCACCTGCACCGATCGATGTCGCACACCCGGGGCGCCGCGCTGGCGGTGGCCGAGCTGCCGCCGTCGACAGGCGTCCTGCGCTACGCCGGCCTGGGCAACATCGCCGCGCAGGTGGTCACGCCGGACGGGCGGCAGCGGGGCCTCGTCTCCCTGCCGGGTATCGCCGGCCACCAGCGTCCCGTGATCCGCGAGTACGAGTACCCCTTCGAGGCGGACGCTCTGCTCGTGATGCACAGCGACGGCGTGGTCGACCGCTGGCGGCTCGACGACCTGCCGGGGCTCGTCGACCGCTCCCCGCTGGTGGTCGCCGCGACACTGCTGCGGGACGCGGGCACCCGCCGGGACGACGCCTGCGTGCTGGTGGCGAGGGCGTCGGCATGAGCACGGTGCCCGACCGCCCGCCGCTGCTCCAGATGGCGCTGCGCGTCGAGCACGACATCTTCGTGGTGCGCCAGCGGGGCCGGGAGGTCGCCGCGGCGGTGGGCCTGGAGCACCAGGACCAGGTGCGGGTCGCCACTGCGCTCAGCGAGGTGGCCCGGGACCTGCTGGGCATGGTCGGCGGCGCGGATGTCACGTTCCACCTCGACGAGACCCCCGACGGCCGACGCCACCTGCGGGTGGACCTGCTTCCGGTCCGACCGCTGCCCTCCGGCCGGTACGAGCCGCAGTCCGGCGCGGTGGCACGGCTCGTGGACAGCCTGGGCACGATCGGGGTCGGCCGGGATACGGTCGTGAGGATGTCGCGACGTGTCCCGGTCACCGCGCAGGCGCTGACCCCGGAGCGCCTCGCCGAGCTCCGGACCGAGCTCGGCCAGAGCACCCCGGGCAGCGCCCTGGACGAGTTGGCGGCGCAGAACCAGCAGTTGATCGCGACTCTCGACGAGGTGCGGGAGCAGCGCGACGAGCTGGCGGTGCTGAACGAGGAGCTGCAGGAGACGAACCGGGGCGTGCTCGCGCTCTACGGGCAGCTCTCGGAGGAGCTGGAGGAGACCAACCGGGGCGTGGTGGCGCTCTACGCCGAGCTGGACGAGAAGTCGGCCCAGCTGCGGGCGGCGAGCGAGTCGAAGAGCCGGTTCCTGGCCAACGTCAGCCACGAGCTGCGGGCGCCGGTGACGGCGATCATCGGTCTCGGCCGGCTGCTCGCCGACTCGGCGTCCGACCCGCTCACCCGGGAGCAGGCCCAGCAGGTGGAGCTGATCCGCTCGTCGGCGGCCGACCTGCTCACCCTGGTCAACGAACTGCTCGACCTGGCCAAGGCGGAGTCGGGGCGGATCGAGGTGAACTGGTCGGAGGTCGACCTGCGGCCGATCTTCGGGCAGCTGCGCGGCACGCTGCGCGCGCTCGCCGCCGGTCGCCCGGTGGAGCTGGAGGTGGAGGAGCCGCCGTCGGCCACGCTGCGTACCGATGAGGTGCTGCTCGGCCAGGTGCTGCGCAACCTGTTGCACAACGGGCTGAAGTTCACCGAGCGCGGCGAGGTGCGGCTGCGCGCGCACCTTCGGGACGACCGCTGGGTGCTGACGGTCACGGACACCGGCCCGGGCATCGCGCCCGAGCTGCACGACCGCATCTTCGAGGAGTTCTACCAGGTGCCGGGGGTGACCCGGGCCGGTGGCACGGGCCTCGGGCTGCCGTACGCGCGCCGTCTCACCACGCTGCTCGGCGGCACCCTGGAGCTGACCAGCGAGCCGGGTCGGGGCAGCACCTTCACTGTCACCCTGCCGGTGGGCGGAGCCTGAGGTGCCCGCCCAGGCGACCGTGCTGGTGGTCGACGACAGCCGGACCAAGCGATACCTGCTGGTCAGCTGGTTGACCCGGGCCGGGTTCCAGGTGATCGAGGCGGAGAACGGCGCCGACGCGTTGACCCGGGTCGATGATGACCACGTGGACCTGGTGGTGCTCGACGTGCGGCTCCCCGACGCCAGCGGTTTCGAGGTGTGCGAGCAGATCAAGAGCCGGCACCCGGCCATGCCCGTGATCCACGTGTCGGCGCACGCGGTGGACGTCGTGGACCGGACCCAGGGGCTGACCCGGGGCGCGGACGCGTACCTCGCCGAGCCGATCGAGCCGGACGAGCTGATCGCCACCGCGCACGCGGTACTCCGTTACTACCAGGCCCGGCAGCGCGCCGAGCTGCTCGCCGCTCGGATGCTCGCGCTCGCCGACACCACGGTCGCGGCGCACGCCGCGTCGACGTTCCGGCAGCTGCTCGAGGCGGCGGCGTCCGGTGCCGCCGAGATCTTCAAGAGCCCGGCGGTGGTGGTCGGGGAGACGGCCGACGGCGAGCGTCTCGCCGGGGTGGCTGCCGGTCAGGGGCTGGGCGCGTCGACGGTGCCGTGGACGGTCGAAGACGACAGCGCGGTGCCGGTCGGCACCACGGTCCGGGTCACCGACCCGGCGCAGTGGGCGCTGCTGGACTGGCCGGCCGGCGACACGGTGACGGTGGCCGCCGCCCGGCTGCGGGAGGACCGGCCGCCGCTCTACGTCGTGGTCCCCACCAAGACCCAGACCGAACGTACGCCGGCGCTCGTGCAGTTGGTGCAGGCGGTGGCCGCGGCGGTGGAGGCCCAGCGGTCGTACGACGAGGAGCACCGCATCGCGGTGACGCTCCAGCGCAGCCTGCTCCCGCAGCGGATCCCGGAGATCAACGGTCTCGACCTCGCGGTGCGCTACGAGCCCGCCAGCGCGCGGACCGAGGTGGGGGGCGACTTCTACGAGCTGGTGATGCTCGACGGGCACCTGCTGCTCGCCGTCGGCGACGTGGCAGGGCACTCGCTGCACGCGGCGACGGTGATGGCCGAGCTCCGGCACGCCGTCCGGGCGTACGCGGTGGAGGGCCACCAGCCCGGCGCGATCCTGCATCGGGTCAACGAGCTGATGCGCACGTTGCTGCCGAACGAGTCGGCGACGCTCTGCGTGTTGCTGCTGGATCCGACGACGGGGCGGGTCCGGCTGGCGAGCGCCGGTCATCTGCCGCCGGTGCTCAACGTCGACGGCAAGGTCGAGTTCGTCCAGCACTCGGCGCCGCTGCTCGGGGTCCGCGCCGAACGCCCGGCGGATCTGGAGTTCGTGCTCCCGCCCGGGGCGACGCTGGTGTTCTACACCGACGGCCTGATCGAGCGCCGGGACGCGACCATCGACGAGGGGCTGGCAGCGCTGGCCGACGTCGCCGCGCAGGTGGACGAGGACCTGGACCGGTTCTGTGAGCGACTGCTGGTGCAACTCACCCCGCCCGAGATCAACGACGACGTCGCAGTGGTCGTGCTGCGTCGCAGATGACCGTGCGCTCGGTGCCGGTGTTCGTGATCGTGCCGCGCCTCTGATCGTGCCGAAGCCGCTGATCGTGCCGACTCGCTGATTGTCTCGGGTCGCTGATTGCGCAGGGTGACCATCGCGCGCCGAATACGCAGCGTCACTCTCGGCATGGGGCGGCTACTACCCCTTCGCTCGCTTTGCTCTGCACCCCTATACGCACCACCAAGCTGAGCTGCGAATCCTCTGGGGACCTTGAGCGTCCGACCGCGAGCGGCAGTTACTTTCGGTTATTGGCGCGTATGGGGGTGCAGAGCAAAGCGTCCACAGGGGTGTGTCCGCCGGAGCGCCGATATCACGCAGGGTGAGGTCCGCGCCAGGGAACGTGGGCGCGCTCGCGCAGGCTGCCCCCGTGGTGGACGCTCCCCGGCGTTGATCGGCCCAGGCGGGCCGAGATGCAGGCCCCGGCGGCGTCCGACCGACGTGCGGGCCCGGGCCGACCGGCGTGCGGGCTGCGCGCGGGCCCGGGCGACAGGTCTGCGGTTCCGATCGAGCGACGCGCAGGCCGGTGCGGGGCGGGCGGGGTCGGGCGGGGGCCGGATCAGGCGAGCGAGCGGGCGTAGGCGGCGGGGGAAGTTCCGGTGACCGCGGTGAACTCCCGCACGAGGTGCGCCTGGTCGCTGTAGCCGAGATCGGCGGCGAGTCGCGCCCAGTCCGGCGGCGGCCCGCCGGTGGCCTGCTCGATGACCTCCTGGATCCGGTACCGGCGGATCACCCACTTCGGACCGACGCCGACCCGCTCCAGGAAGAGGCGTTGCAGACGGCGGGTGGTGAGGCCGTGCCGCCGGGCGAACGCGTCCACCCGAAGCACCGTGCGGTCGGTGCGGATCTCCTCGACCAGGCGGATCACCTCCTCGGTGACGGGGTCCGCCCCGGCCTGCGGCGCCCAGCCGGTGAGCAGCGCGTCGAGGCGGCGGCAGCGGTCGGCGTCCGTACCGTCGCAGGTGTCGCCGGTCGGTTCGCGGGCCGGCGGCCAGCGCTCGGCGAGTTCGGCGAGGGGCCGGCGGTGGCCGGTCAGCTCGGCGACCGAGCCGCGCCAGAACGGGTGGAAGCCGCCGGGCCGGAACTGGACGCCGCTGACCCGGCCGACTCCGGTGAGAGTGATCGAGAAGAGCGCCAGCCCGACCCCGGCGACCTCACCGCAGGCCGGACCGTCGCCGTCGCGACGGAAGACCAGGTTCACCGCGGGATGTGGTACGACGTGCTGCGCGAACGGCTCGGTGAGCTCCCAGTCGACGAACCAGTAGTGCTCGATCCACGGACGCAGCAGCGCCGCCGGCAGATGCCGGCGGAACCGGACCTGTCGCAGCATCCGGTCGGGGGCGAGGATTCCCCGGCTGTCGCCACGCGGTCGCTGTCGCATTTTTTCAAGACCACCCTCATAAGCTCGGTCTATGGCCACAGAGACTAGTGATTTGCTGGCGGCTGCGGCGCCGCCCACGATCGCGGTGGTGCGCGGCGTCGCCGACGACCAGCTGCACCTGCCGACGCCGTGCCGCGACTACTCCGTACGTGATCTGCTCAACCACCTCTTCGAGGTGGTGGTCAACTTCCGGGACCTGGCGGCGAAGCGCCCGGTGACCTGGGCGGAGAAGCAGGACTTCCTCACCGACGACTGGCGGAGCCGGTTCGAGGTGGAGACCGAGCGACTGATCGCCGCCTGGGCCGATCCGACGAGCCTGGAGGGCGTCTCGCCCGGCATGGGCATGCCGCAGACCATGGTGGGCGGCATGGTGTTGCTGGACTTCACCGTGCACGGCTGGGACCTGGCCGTCGCCACCGGCCGGCCGTACGCCCCGGCGCCACAGGCCACAGTGGCGCTGCAGCAGCTGACCGAAGAGCTCGGCCCGACAGCCCGGCAGATGGGTGTCTTCGCCGAACCGGTGCCGACCGGTCCGGCCGTGCCCGACCTGGACCGACTGCTCGGCCTCACCGGGCGCGACCCCCGCTGGACCGCCGTCGGCTGACGCCGGCACCGGGCACGGCCCGTTGACACGGATTATTCACCGAGTGAATAGTGGACGGGTGTCCACGCCGCACGTTCTGCTCGGGCTGCTCGCAACGGGCGACAAGCACGGCTACGAGCTCAAGCGTGCCCACGACGAGCGGCTTCCGCAGGCCCGACCCCTGGCCTTCGGCCAGGTCTACGCGACCCTGAGCCGGATGCAGCGCGACGGACTGGTGACCGTCGCCGGTCAGGAGCGCGACGGCGGGCCCGACCGGACCACCTACGCGCTGACCGGCGAGGGACGGGCGGCGCTGGACCGGTGGCTGAACGACGTCGAACCGCCCTACCCGTACGTGACCAGCACGCTGCTCGCCAAGATGGCGGTGGCGCTGCTGGTCGCCGACGTGGACCGGGTACGCGCCTGCCTCGCCGCCCAGCGCCAGGCGCACACCGCGCGGCTGCGCGAACTTACCGTGCTGAAGCACGCCCCGTCGGCCACCCTCGACGACGTCGTGGCGGCCGACTTCGCCATCGCTCACCTCGACGCCGACCTCAAGTGGCTGGCGACCACGTTGAGCCGTGTCGCCGACTGGCACCGGGAGGTGCGGCATGAGCCAGCTCCAGGCCCGTGACCTGACCAGGTCGTACGGGCGGACACCCGCGTTGCGCGGCGTGACGCTCGACGTCGACGAGGGAGAGATCGTCGCGGTGACCGGGCCGAGCGGCTGCGGCAAGTCGACCCTCCTGCACTGCCTCGCGGGGATCCTGCGGCCCGACGCCGGCGAGGTGATCTGGCGCGGTGAGCGGCTCGACACCAGGCCCGAGGCCGACCGGTCGCGGCTGCGCCGCACCGAGTTCGGTGTGCTGTTCCAGTTCGGTCAGCTCGTGGCCGAGCTGACCGCGGCGGAGAACGTCGCGCTTCCGCTGCTTCTCGCCGGCACGGGGCGGCGAGCGGCACGGGAGACGGCGTTGAGCTGGCTGGAGCGGTTCGGTGTGGCGGAGTTGGCCGACGTCCGGCCGGGTGAGATGTCCGGCGGGCAGCAGCAGCGGTGCGCCACCGCCCGATCGCTGGTCACCGGACCGCGGGTGCTCTTCGCCGACGAGCCGACCGGCGCGCTGGACACGCTCACCGGCGAGCAGGTGCTCACCACACTGGTCCGGCTGGCCCGGGAGCAGCGCACCTCGGTCGTGCTGGTCACGCACGAGCCGCGCATCGCCGCGTACGCCGACCGGGAGGTGACACTCCGCGACGGGGCGGTCGAGCACAGCGGCCTCGAGCTGAACGTGCCGTCGACCGGCGGTGCCCGGTGAGACCGTCCGCGCTGCTCCGGCTCGCCCTGGCCGGGACCCGCACCGACACGGTACGGGTGCTGCTCACCGCGTTCAGCGCGGCGCTTGCGGCGCTGGCCGCGTTCGCGGCGCTCACCGTGCTCGCCATCCCGACGCCACCGGCCACCGCCGACAACATGGTCCGCTGGTCCGAGCAGTACTCCAACGCGCTCTTGCGGGAGCCGGGGCTGCGGGGCGGCACGGCGTTCGCCCTCGTACTGCTCATGGTTCCGGTGCTGGCCCTGGCCGGGCAGTGCGCCCGGCTCGGCGCCCCGGCCCGGGACCGCCGGCTCGCCGCGCTCCGGCTCGCCGGCGCCACCCCGGGACAGGTCACCCGGCTCGCGATGCTGGAGACCGGCGTCGCCGGCCTCTTCGGCACACTCTGCGGGCTCGCCCTCTACCTGGTCGGCCGCGAGCTGCTGCACCGGCCGGACGAGCGCGGTCAGCTCGCCCTCCCCACCGACGTTCTGCCGCACGCCGGCGCGCTCGCCGCGGTCGTGGTCGGCCTGCCGCTGGTCGCCGGGCTCGCCACCGCACTGATGCTGCGCCGAGTGATCACCACGCCGTTGGGCGTGACGCGCCGGGCGGCTCGGGAACGCGGTCCCGGCCCATGGGCGGGAGTGCTGATCGTCGTCGGCGTGGCGGCGTTCATCCTCGGGTGGCCGGTCCTCCTGCGACGGACCGTGGACGGGCCGTTCGTCGGACTCGCGCTGTTCCTCATCGCCGCGGGCGGGCTCGCCGCCATCCTCGGCACCGTGACGGGTACCGGCTGGATCTCGCACACCACCGGTCGGCTGCTGCGCCGGTACGCCCGGCACCCCGCCCCGTTGCTCGCCGCCGGCCGGCTGATGAGTGATCCGTGGGCCGGCAGCCGTGCCTTCGCCGCCCTGCTCGCGGCGGTGACCTTCGGCGCCGGAGCGGCCGGGCTGCGCTCGCACTTCGTCACCGAGGACCGGCTGGCACGCCAGCAGAACCGACTCGCGGGCGTCGAGGCGGGCGCGAATCCGTTCTACCTGAACACGATCAGCCTGGTGGACCTCGCGGTGACCGTCGCGGTGTTGATCGCCGCCGCGGGTCTGCTCGTCGCCGTCGTCGAGGGCGTCGTGGCGCGGCGGCGAGCGTACGCCGCGCTGACGGCGACCGGTGTGCCGCGAACCACGCTGGCCTGGTCGCTCGTCTGGCAGGCGGTGCTCCCCGCCGTACCGGCGATCCTGTTGGCGTTGACCGTCGGTGCGG
Organism: Micromonospora musae; assembly: GCF_003626545.1. Classification (NCBI taxonomy): domain Bacteria; kingdom Bacillati; phylum Actinomycetota; class Actinomycetes; order Micromonosporales; family Micromonosporaceae; genus Micromonospora; species Micromonospora musae. Next base: position 776,215 of record NZ_RAZS01000001.1, on the reverse strand, counting down.
TCCTGGCCCGGGCCCTCTTCGGCGACGCCGACCGCGGCCCGTCGACGACCTCCGTCTGCGACGCCGGCGCGCAGCTCTGCGCCGACCCGGCGACGCGGGAGCAGTACACCCGGATAACCGAAAGCCCGGCGGTGCACGCGGTGCCCGACGTACCGCTGGAACAGTTGGCGCTGCTCGGGGGCGGCGCCCTCGCCGCGGTGCTCGCCACGGTCTTGGTCGGTCTGCTCTTCCTGCGACCGAGCACCGCGGTAGAGGAACTCCGGGCCACCTGACGGTGTAACACCCCGACTCCGGGGGGCGCTTTGAGCCTCGGGGCCCGGGATGTCGGGCCTCTCACCGAGGGTCGGACGGGCCTCGGTGCAGTCGGCCGTGGGAGTTCACCAGATGCAGAACCAGCCGGGTGCCGCGCCGCCGGTGTTCGTCGACCGGAGCGGTCGCCGCCGTCGGCTGACGGTGATCGCCGGTACAGCCATGGGCCTGGGTCTGCTCACCAGCATCGCGCTGATCCTCGCCGGTCTCTTCTTCGACGCCCCCGTGCCGGTGCCCGGCTGGCCGGACTCGCGGCCCGCACAACCCGTCGAGGCGGGGCTGGACGACCGTGCGGGCCTCGGGGAATCCCCCTCCGTGAGCCCCACTCCGATCACCCCCTCGACCGCACCCGCTCCGACGCCCGCCCGCTCGGTGAGTCCGGACGCCACCGGAACGACCCCGCGCACCGCCCAGCCCGCCCGGACCGACCATCCGGGTCAGGGTGACGAGCACCGCAGCACGGCGAAGCCGAACAGGTCCCCGGGCAAGCCGCAGTGACTCCGCCCCCTCGACACGCGGCCCGACGGGACCCCCGGGCGCACTGGTTCCTCCTCCTGCTCGGCGTGCTGATGCTGCTCGCCACGCTCACCGTGCACGGTCTGGTGACCGGACTCGGTGGCGGCTCCGGCCGGACCGTCCAGGACAGCACGACCGACCGGATGGCCCCGCCGAAGAGCGTCACGGGAGCCGGACCGGTGCTCCGGCTGGATCGGCCCGAACCGGTCAGCCGGGCGATGCCGGACCGGACCATCGCGCTCACCTTCGACGACGGGCCGGACCCGCGCTGGACGCCACAGGTGCTGGATGTGCTGCGGCGGCATCACGCCCACGCCACGTTCTTCGTCGTCGGCGCCCGGGTCAACGAGCACCCCGAGCTGGTGCGGCGGATTCTCGCCGAGGGACACGAGATCGGCTCGCACACCTTCACGCACGCGGATCTCGCCGCCGCGCCCGCCTGGCGCCGGGAGCTGGAACTCTCCCTGACCCGCAAGGCGATCGCCAGCGCCACCGGGCAGCAGGTCACCCTGCTGCGACCCCCCTTCTCCTCGGTCCCGTCGGCGCTGACCGGGGCGGACTACGACGCGCTGCGTACCGCCGCCGGCAGCGGCCATGTCGCCGTGCTCGCCGACCTGGACACGCGTGACTGGCAGCGCCCCGGCGCCGCGCAGATCGTCGAGGCGGCCACACCGGCCGGCGGCCGTGGTGCGGTGGTGCTCATGCACGACGGGGGAGGCGACCGCGATCAGACGGTCGCCGCGCTGGACCGGCTGCTGCCGGAGCTCACCCGTCAGGGGTACCGGTTCACCACCGTCTCTGCGGGGATCGACGCGCCCGAGTCGGCCGTTCCGGCGGGCCCCGGCACTCGGATCAGCGGCACACTGGTGCGCTGGACCCAGGTTGCGGCCGGCTGGGTGGCCAGCGGAATGAACCTGCTGCTCGGCATCGCACTGGTGCTCGGCGTGGTCCGGCTCGCCGTCCAGGTGTTCTGCGCCCAGCGGCACGTCCGCCGGGTGCGCCGGCGCGCCGATCACCGAGACCGGCCCGAGGTGCGTGCACCGGTTTCGGTGATCGTGCCGGCCTACAACGAGGCTGCGAACATCGCCGCGACGGTCCGGTCGCTGATGGCGAGCGACTATCCGGCGCTGGAGGTGATCGTGGTGGATGACGGGTCCACCGACGGCACCGCGGACATCGTCGAGCGGATGCGGCTGCGCGACGTACGGGTCATCCGGCAGTCGAACGCCGGCAAGCCGGCGGCTCTGAACACCGGGATCCGGGCCGCGCGCGCCGGACTGCTGGTCCTGGTGGACGGAGACACGGTGTTCCAGCCGGACACCGTGCGCCGGCTGGTGCAGGGGTTCGTCGACCCGACGGTGGGTGCCATCTCCGGCAACACGAAGGTGGCCAACCGCCGACGGCTGCTCGGCCGCTGGCAGCACCTGGAGTACGTGATCGGCTTCAACCTCGACCGCCGGATGTACGACGTGCTGGAGTGCATGCCGACGATTCCCGGCGCGATCGGCGCGTTCCGCCGTGATGTGCTGCGCTCCGTGGGCGGGGTGCCGGGGGACACCCTGGCGGAGGACACCGACCTCACCATGAAGGTGCTGCGGGCAGGTTGGCGGGTGGTTTACGAGGAGAGCGCGATCGCCTGGACCGAGGCGCCGTCCACGCTGCGGCAGCTGTGGCGGCAGCGGTACCGCTGGTGTTACGGCACGATGCAGGCGATGTGGAAGCACCGCCACGCGCTGCACGAGCCAGGAGCAGGCGGCAAGCTGGGCCGGCGCGGCCTGCCGTACCTCACGGTCTTCCAGCTCCTACTGCCGTTGACCGCTCCGGCGGTCGACGTCTTCGCCCTCTACGGCCTCCTCTTCCTGCCCTGGTCGACGCTGGCCCTGTCCTGGTTCGGGCTGCTGCTGCTCCAGGCGTTGACCGCCGGCTACGCGCTGCGGTTGGACCGCGAACGCCTCGGCCCGCTGTGGGCGCTGCCGCTGCAGCAGGTCGTCTACCGCCAGGTGATGTATCTCGTCGTGGTGCAGTCCGTGGTCACCGCGGTGATCGGCAACCGGCTGCGCTGGCATCGCATGGTGCGTACCGGCGAGGCGGCAGCCCTGCTCACCACGGGCCGCTCGGGCTGACCGGTCCCGACGTCGGGCGCTCGTCGTCGGCCCCGACGTGCTCAGGCCGGTGGGTGGAACAGCCCCGCCGACCAGGAGATGAGCAGACCGACCAACGCCGAGCAGCAGCAGACGAAGACGGCGGCCACGACCACCGCGAGGATGACCAGCGCCGGCCGCCGTCCGGCGGCTCCGGGTTCCGCCCCTTCCGCGGGTACGTCGGCCCCGTCCGGCTGCTCGTCGGCCTCGCTCACCGAGGCAGTCTAGGTGGCGCACGGCTGCGGCACGCCGAGGTCGGATGATCGCGCCCGGGTGGTGGAGCTGGTCTCCGCCGGGATGGTCGGGTTTCTCTGGGGCGGGTGCGTTCGCGGCGGGCAGCGGGCGATCAGCGGTAGGGGCAACATGGGGCGATGGAGCTGATCTCGATCGAGGACGTCCGGGCCGCCGCGACCGACATCGCCGGCACCGTGACCCGTACCCCGCTGCTGCCCGCGCCGTGGGACGCCCAGGTGTGGCTCAAACCGGAGAGCCTGCAACCGGTCGGGTCGTTCAAGCTGCGCGGCGCCACACACGCGGTCACCCGGCTCGACCCGGTGGTCCGCGCCCGCGGCGTGGTCACCCACTCGTCCGGCAACCACGGGCAGGCGCTGGCGTACGCGGCCCGCTCGGCGGGCGCGCCCTGCACGGTGGTGGTTCCGGAGGGCGCGCCGCTCGTGAAGGTCGACCGGATCCGGGCGTACGGCGCCGAGGTCGTGCTCGTCCCGCCCGCCCGGCGGCTCATCGAGGCGGAGCGGATCGTGGCGGAGACCGGCGGTGCGCTGGTGCCGCCCTTCGACGATCCGCACGTCATCGCCGGTCAGGGCACCGTCGGGCTGGAGATCGTCGAGGACCTTCCCGAGGTGGACGTGGTGCTGGTGCCGGTGGGCGGCGGTGGGCTCGCCTCCGGCGTGGCCACGGCGGTGAAGGCGCTGCGCCCGTCGGCCGCGGTGATCGGCGTCGAACCACTGCTCGCCGCCGACGCCCGGGAATCGCTCGCCGTCGACTCGGTGGTGGTGTGGGACGTCGAGCGGACCCACCGGACGAGCGCCGACGGGCTGCGCACGAACCTCTCCGAGCTGACCTTCGCGCACCTGCGGGAACGTCTCGACGGCATCGTGACCGTGACCGAGGAGGAGATCGCGGCCGCGATGGGGCGTCTGGTGCGCGACGCCCGGCTGGTGGCGGAGCCGAGCGGGGCGGTCGCGCTCGCCGCCCGGCTCTTCCACCGCGACGAACTGCCCCAGGGCCGCACGGCCGTCGTGGTCACCGGCGGGAACGCCGACCCGAGCGTGCTGGCCGGGGTGCTGACCGACGGGCCGGGCTGACGGCGACTGTGGCATCGGGAAGGGGCCCTCGGGCGAGGGCCCCTTCCCCGCACGTCAGGCGCGACCGAGCCGATCGAGGATCCAGGCGTTGATGAACGCCTCCTCGCGCCAGGAGTCGTACCGTCCGCTCGGGCCGCCGTGGCCCGCGCCCATCTCGGTCTTCAGCAGGTAGTCGCCCTGCGGCGCGGTGGCCCGCAGTCGCGCGATCCACTTCGCCGGCTCGTGGTACAGCACCCGGGTGTCGTTCAGGCTGGTCACCGCGAGGATCGCCGGATAGTCGACGGCCGTCACGTTCTCGTACGGCGTGTACGACTTCATGTACGCGTACACCTCGGGATCGTCGAGCGGGTTGCCCCACTCCTCCCACTCGGTGACGGTCAACGGCAGCGACGGGTCGAGGATCGAGGTGAGCGCGTCCACGAAGGGCACCTGCGCGACGATCCCGGCGAAGGCGTCCGGGGCGATGTTGGCGACCGCGCCCATCAGCAGCCCGCCGGCGGACGCGCCGCGCGCCACCAGCCGGTCGTCCGCCGTCCAGCCCGACTCGACGAGGTGCCGGGCGCAGGCCACGAAGTCGGTGAAGGTGTTCTTCTTGGCCAGCAGCTTGCCCTGCTCGTACCAGCGCCGGCCCAGCTCGCCGCCGCCCCGGATGTGCGCCACCGCGTAGACGACTCCCCGGTCCAGCAGGGAGAGCCGGGCCACCGAGAACCACGGGTCCATGCTCGCCTCGTACGAGCCGTAGCCGTAGAGCTCGCAGGGGGCGGAGCCGTCGCGCGGGGTGCCCTTGCGCAGGACCAGCGAGATCGGAATGCGGGTGCCGTCGTCGGCGAGCGCCCAGTCCCGGTGCTGCTCGTAGGCGTCCGGGTCGTACGGCCGCCCGTCCGGCCCGGGAAGCACCGGCTTCTGCTTGCGCAGCACCATCTGCCGGGTCACCAGGTCGTAGTCGTAGACCGAGTCCGGGGTGATCAGCGAGGAGTAGTGCAGCCGGATCTGCCCCGTCCGGTACTCGGGGTTCGCGTCCAGGCCGACGCTGTAGAGCGGCTCGGGGAAGTCGATGTCGTACCCGTCGCCGCCGCCGATCGGCAGCACCCGCAGCCCGGTCAGCCCGTCCGTACGAAGCGAGACCACCAGGTGGTTCTCGAACGCGTCCACCGCCTCCAGCCGGGTGCCGGGGGAGTGCTCGATGAGCGGCACCCAGTCGCCCGGCGTGTCCGCCGAGGTGTACGCCAGCGCGAAGTCCTCCGCGCCGTCGTTGTGCAGGATCAGGAAGCGGTGGCCGTGGTGCTCCACCGTGTACTCGACGCCCTGCCGGCGGGGCGCGACGGCGGCCGGCAGCCCCGTCGGGTTGCCGGCCGGGATCACCAGCACCTCACTGGTGATCTTGCTGTGGATGTCGATGACGATGAACTTCTCGGAACGGGTCAGCTCGACGCCGACCCAGAACCGCTCGTCGTCCTCCTGGTGCACCACCACGTCCTCGGCGGAGGGCGAGCCGATGGTGTGCCGCCAGACCCGGTACGGCCGCCAGGCGTCGTCCACGGTGACGTAGAAGAGCACCGACGCGTCGCTCGACCAGGCGGAGCCGTAGAAGGTGTCCGGCACCTCGTCGGGGAGCAGCTCGCCGGTGGTCAGGTCCTTGACCCGCAGGGTGAACCGCTCGTCCCCGGAGAAGTCCGTCGAGTACGCGAGCCAGCGTCCGTCCGGGCTCACGTCGAACGCGCCGAGCGCGAAGAAGTCGTGCCCCTCGGCCAGCTGGTTGCCGTCGAGCAGCACCTCCTCGCCGTCGAGCGGTGCGCCGTCGACGCTCACCGGCGGCTCGGTCTCGCCGTCGCGAACGGCGCGCCGACACTGCACGCCGTACTGCTGCCCCTCGACCGTGCGGGCGTAGTACCAGTAGCCGCCCTTGCGGGTCGGCACCGACAGGTCCGTCTCCTGGGTGCGCCGCCGGGTCTCCTCGAACAGCTGCTCGCGGAGCTCGGCCAGGTGTGCCGTGCGCGCCTCGGTGTAGTCGTTCTCGGCCGTCAGGTAGGCGATCGTCTCGGGGTCGTCCTTGGCCGCCAGCCAGGCGTACTCGTCGATGACGGTGTCGCCGTGGTGCTTGCGCTCCGCGGGCACCCGCTTGGCCTGGGGCGGGGAAGTGTCGGTGGTCACGGCCGCCACGTTACCGGCCGAGCACCGATCGTCGCCGGGTACGCGCACCGCCTCCGCCGCGATTCCCCACCACGGCATTCGAACGCATGTACGATGACCGGCATGGCGGCTGCAGCGAGTTCGATCGACAGGTCCGGAGCGCTCGAGATCACCCAACGGCTCACGGAGATCTGCGGCCCGCCGTTCGCCCGGTTCGCCGGCCCGGCCGACGAGGTGGCCGGGCGCGCCGCCCGCTGGGTCGCGGTGCCGGGCGGCCCGCAGGCGGCGGCTGAGGTGCTCCGGCTCGCGGCGAGGCACGGTCTCACGGTGGTTCCCCGGGGTGCCGGCACCAAGATCGACTGGGGTGCGGCACCGGAGCAGGTCGACATCATGCTCGACACCGGCCGGCTCGCCGGGATCGGCCACGAGCCGGTCGGCGCGGCCGTGGCCGAGGTGGGGGCCGGCACACCGCTGCGGGCGGTGCAGGCGACGCTCGACCGCACCGGCCAGCGGCTCGCCGTCGACGCGCCCTCGCCCGGTGCGACCCTGGGCGGCGTGCTCGCCGCGGGCGAGGCCGGGCCGCTGCGGCACCGGCACGGCACGCCCTGCGACCAGCTGGTCGGCGTGCGCTACCTGACCGCCGACGGCGAGCTGGTGAGCGCCGGCGGTGGCGCGCCCGGGCTCGACCTGGCGCGCCTGCTCTGCGGATCGCAGGGGGCGCTCGGCGTGCTGGTCTCGGCCACCCTGCGGGTGCAGGCCGTGCCGGCCACCCGACTCTGGGTCTCCCGTCCGGTCTGGACGCCGCTCGAGGTGCACGACCTGGTGCGCACGATCCTCGCCGCGCGCCTCGATCCGGCCGCGATCGAGCTGGACCTACCCGCCCTGCCCCGGCCCCGTCGCCCGATCGACCCGACCGGTCCGGCCGCTGCGGCCCGCGCTCGCCACCCCTCGATGGGCGGGCGGGCGGACGCCCCGTCCCGGGCGGGCAGCGTCGTGGTGCTGCTCGAAGGTGGTCCGGCGGAGGCCGTCGAGCGGGCCGAACGCCTGGTGTCCCTTCTCGACGGCGCCCTGGTCACCCACTCGGCCCCGCCGTGGTGGCGGCGTTACCCGTTCGGGCCGGGCGACACCGCGTTGCGGATAGAGGTGCCGATCACCGACCTGCATGCGGCCGTCTACGCACTGCGTGACGCGGCGGGTGCCCCGGTGCCCGTACGCGGCTCCGCCGGCCTCGGCGTGGTGCACGCGGCGCTGCCCGGCTCGCTCCCCGCCGACCGGATCGCCTCGATCCTGGCCGCCGTCCGGGGCGTGCTGCTGGCGCGCAAGGGGCGGTGCGTGGTCCTGTCGGCGCCCACCCCGGTGCGCCGCGCGGTCGACCTCTGGGGCGAGCTGACCGGGCTGCCCCGGCTGCGCGCCGCGAAGGCGCACCTCGACCCGCACCACCGGCTCGCCCCCGGCCGCCTCCCCGGCGGCGGCTGACCCCACCGTGAACTCTGGTCCTTGATCGACTCGGGATCCTTGAAGTCGGGCTGTCCGTACGACCCGGACACCCCGACCTCAGGGAAGACGAGTCGATCAAGCCGCGCGGGCGAGCCGCACTTCCGGGCCGGCTCCCGTCATGGACGGGCGAGTTCCGTCCTGGATTTGCCCGGCGGAGTCAGTCGAGCCACCAGCGGTGCATGTCGGCGGCGACCGGAGTGAACCGGATGATCAGGAGCAGCGTCGTGACGCCCGCGCCGACCAGCAGAAGCGTCCGGACGCGCCGGGAGAGCAGGTCGGCGTCCCGGGCGGCCACCGCCGCGGCGTAGACCGCCATCGGCAGGGTGAGCACTGCGCCCACCACGTACAGGAGCGAGACGGCGGCGTACAGCCAGAAGAACGGGTTCGCGGCGTGCAGGCCGTACGGAACAAGATCCTTCGGGTCGTACGCCCCGGTCAGCATCTCGGCCGGGCCGACTCCGGCGGTCGCCATCCGTCCGACGTAGAGCGCCGCGACCACGACGAAGGCGACGGCCACCGCCAACTGGGCGACCAGGACGGTACGGACCAGTCGCGGCACGCCGGCGACAGCATTCACGGCAGTCGACATACGGGCCAACCTACGGCCCGCCGCCCGTCCGCGGTGCCCGCGTCGAGCCCGTGGAGCGACCCCGGTCCTTGATCGACTCGGGATCCTTGAGGTCGGGGCGTCCGTGAGCAGCGGACACCCCGACTTCAATGAAGACGAGTTGATCAAGCCACGCGCGCTGGCGCCCGGTCAGGCGGCCTCGTTGCGCAGGACGAGGATCGCGATGTCGTCGCGCGGCGCCTCGACCGAGAAGCCGAGCGCGGTGGCCCGCAGCCGGGCGGCGACCACGTCGGCCGAGTAACCGGCCAGCGGCGCGGCGGCCTCGCGGAGCCGCTCGGTGCCGAAGAGTTCCCGGCCGCGCCGCCGTTCGGTGACGCCGTCGGTGTAGAAGACCAGCGCGTCGCCCGGGGCGAGCGGCACCTCGGCGGTGGGGGTACTGATCCGGTCGAGCAGGCCGAGCGCCGTGCCGCCGGTGCCGACGAAGCCGCCCCCGCCCCCGCCGCGCAGCAGCACCGGCCGGTCGTGGCCCGCCAGGTGCAGGGAGACGTCGAGCCGGCCGCCGACGACCGGGCCGACCGCCGCGAGCGCCAACGTGCAGTACCGGCCGCCGCCCCGCTCGACCAGGGTCTCGTTGAGACGGGCCAGCACCTCGGGCAGCGGCTTGCCGTCGCCGACCAGCACGCGGATGACGTCCCGGACCAGCCCGGTGACCGCGGCGGCCTGCACGCCCTTGCCGGAGACGTCCCCGATCACCACGAGCCACCGCCCGTCCGGCAGCGGCACCACGTCGTAGAAGTCGCCGCCGACGTCGGCGTCGCCCCCGGTCGGTACGTACTCGGCCGCGAAGCCGATCCCCTCGACCACCGGCAGCACGGGCGGCAGCAGCGACTGTTGCAGCGTCTGCGCCACCCGGCGGCGCTCGGCGTGGATCCGGGCGTTCTCGATCGCCAACGCGGCCCGCCGGGCGACGTCCTCCAGCACCGCGACCTCGTCCGGGTCGTGCCGGTGCCGCTGGTGCCGGCCGACGGCCAGGGTCCCCAGCCGCTGGCCGCGGGCGATCAGCGGTACGGCGAAGCCCTCCATCGGCCCGCCCAGTGGCACCTGCGCGGCGCTGCGGGTCGCCTCGCGCAGCCGGGCCTGGACCGAGTCCGGGCCGGTCTCGGCGAGCACCTTGTGCAGCTGCGGCAGGACCGACTCGTCGGCGTGGCTGGCCGCCGCGAGCCGGAGGCGCCCCCACTCGTCGGTCGTGTGCACCGCGCACCACTGGCCCAGCCGGGGCACCACCAGCTGCGGAATCAGCGCCATGGTCAACTCGACATCCAGCGACTGGGCGAGCAGCTCGCTCGCCTCGGCGAGGAACGTCAGCCAGGCCTGCCGGCGTACGTCGGCGCGGCGCAGCCGGTCGTTCTCCAGGTGCAGCGACAACCGTTCGGCCGCGAGCACGGCCAGCGGCCCGGCGTACGCCGACGGCGCGGCGTCCAGCTCCAGCTCACCGGCGTAGGGGCGGTGCACGGTCAACGGCACGTGGAGCAGCTTGTTCCCCGCTCGGGGCTGCCGGCCGTAGCGGGCCAGCACCTGGGGGCCCGTGCCGTCGCCCCGGTCCAACCGGATCAGCCCGCCGGCCGCGCCGACCATCTCGGCCACCCCGGTGAGCAGGTGGGTGGCGAAGTCCGGCAGCGGATCGTCCGCGTACGCGTCGGGGCTGATCTTCATCAGCTCGCTCACCGCAGCGGCGCTCGGGGCGGCGGTGGCCGGCTGCGGGTCGCCGCTCGGTGTGCCGTGGGCGGCGTGCTCCGACCCGGCGTCGGCATCCCCCGACCGGTCGAGCCGGAACCAGACGCCCTTGCCGGTGGGCAGGTAGGTGGTGCCCCACCGGCTGGCGAAGTGGTCGACGAGCAGCAGCCCCCGGCCGCGCTCGGCCACCTCGGTGATCTCGTCGGCCTCGTTGCGTACGCCGACGATCAGCTCCTCGACGGGACCGGACGCGAAGTCGGAGACCGTGACGGTCAGCCCGATCTCATCCGCGGTGACCTCGATGTCCAGGTCCGTGCCGGCGTGTTCCACCGCGTTCGTGGTGAGCTCGGTGGTGAGCAGCAGGGCCTCGTTGAGCAGTTCGTCCAGGTGTGCCTCGGTCAGCACCGAGCGCACGAGGGCGCGGGCCGCCGCGGGCGTACGCCGATCGGCGGGCAGGCGCACGCGCCGGACGTGCCCGTCCGGGCCCCCGGCCGTAGCGGGCCTCGTCTCCGCCGACACTCTCGTATCCTCCACCGCCACCCGGGCGACTGCCAACCCGCACCCACATCGGCACCGCTCACCGTGCTCTCGGGGCGTGGCGGGCGGCCACGCGCCCTGGCAACGGCGCGTCCGCGGGCACAATATGGGATGGCCGGCATCTCGGCACGAGCCGGTGGCCCCCGAGCTGAGACGAGGAAGAATGACCACGGTGAAGCAGTCGGTGGCGGACTCTTCCGCGCCCGACCACGAGGCTCTCCTCGATGAACTGACCGAGGCGCTGCGGCGGGTGCGCCGCGGTGATCTCAAGGTGCGGTTGCCCCGACGCGCCGGGCGGGTCGGGGAGGTCGCGGACGCCTTCAACGAGGTGGTCTCGCTCCAGGAGCGGCAGTATCTCGACCTGCGGCGGATCAGCCGGGTCGTGGGCCGGGACGGCCGGCTCACCGAGCGCCTGGACGAGGAGGGGCTGGACGGCTCCTGGGCCGAGGGGAACCGGGCGGTCAACTCGCTCATCGACGACCTGGGCCGGCCGAGCACCGAGATCGCCCGGGTGATCGTCGCGGTCGCTGACGGCGATCTCTCCCAGCACATGGCGCTGGAGATCGACGGGCGACCGCTGCGCGGTGAGTACCTGCGCATCGGGCGCACGGTCAACACGATGGTGGATCAGCTGTCGTCGTTCGCCGACGAGGTGACCCGGGTGGCTCGCGAGGTGGGCACCGAGGGCAAGTTGGGTGGCCAGGCCGACGTTCGGGGCGTCGCGGGCACCTGGAAGGACCTCACCGACTCGGTGAACACCATGGCGTCGAACCTCACCGGTCAGGTTCGGTCGATCTCCCAGGTGGCGCGGGCGGTCGCCAAGGGCGACCTGTCGCAGAAGATCACCGTCGGGGCGCGCGGTGAGGTCGCCGAGCTGGCCGACACCATGAACTCGCTCACCGACACGCTGCGGCTCTTCGCGGAGCAGGTGACCCGGGTGGCCCGTGAGGTGGGCACCGAGGGGAAGCTCGGTGGTCAGGCGGAAGTGCCGAACGTGGCGGGCACCTGGAAGGACCTGACCGACAGCGTCAACTCGATGGCCTCGAACCTGACGGCGCAGGTGCGCAACATCGCCCAGGTCTCGACGGCGGTGGCGAAGGGTGACCTGTCGCAGAAGATCACGGTGGCGGCGCAGGGCGAGATCCTGGAGCTGAAGAACACCGTGAACACGATGGTGGATCAGCTGTCGTCGTTCGCCGACGAGGTGACCCGGGTGGCCCGTGAGGTGGGCATCGAGGGGAAGCTCGGTGGCCAGGCGCAGGTACGCGGCGTCTCTGGCACCTGGCGGGACCTCACCGAGAACGTGAACCAGCTCGCCGGCAACCTGACGGCGCAGGTGCGGAACATCTCACAGGTGTCGACGGCGGTGGCGAAGGGTGACCTGTCGCAGAAGATCACGGTGGACGCGCAGGGCGAGATCCTGGAGCTGAAGAACACCGTGAACACGATGGTGGATCAGCTGTCGTCGTTCGCCGACGAGGTGACCCGGGTCGCGCGTGAGGTGGGCACCGAGGGGAAGCTCGGTGGTCAGGCGCAGGTGAAGGGTGTTCTGGGTACCTGGCGGGACCTGACGGACAACGTGAACTCGATGGCGTCGAACCTGACCAGCCAGGTGCGGAACATCGCCTCGGTGACCACCGCGGTCGCGAAGGGTGACCTGTCGCAGAAGATCACGGTGGACGCCCGGGGCGAGATCCTGGAGCTGAAGTCGACGGTCAACACGATGGTGGACCAGTTGTCGTCGTTCGCCGACGAGGTGACCCGGGTGGCCCGTGAGGTGGGCACCGAGGGGAAGCTCGGCGGTCAGGCCCAGGTGCGCGGCGTCGCGGGCACCTGGCGGGACCTGACGGACAACGTGAACTCGATGGCCTCGAACCTGACAGCGCAGGTGCGCAACATCGCCCAGGTCTCGACGGCGGTGGCGAAGGGTGACCTGTCGCAGAAGATCACGGTGGACGCGCAGGGCGAGATCCTGGAGCTGAAGAACACCGTGAACACGATGGTGGATCAGCTGTCGTCGTTCGCCGACGAGGTGACCCGGGTGGCCCGCGAGGTGGGTACCGAGGGGAAGCTCGGTGGTCAGGCGCAGGTGAAGGGAGTCTCGGGTACCTGGCGGGACCTGACGGGCAACGTGAACTCGATGGCGTCGAACCTGACTGCGCAGGTGCGGAACATCGCCTCGGTGACCACCGCGGTCGCGAAGGGCGACCTCGGCCAGAAGATCACGGTGGACGCGCAGGGCGAGATCCTGGAGCTGAAGAACACCGTGAACACGATGGTGGATCAGCTCTCCTCCTTCGCCGACGAGTTGACCCGGGTCGGCCGGGAGGTCGGCATCGAGGGCAAGCTCGGTGGTCAGGCGCAGGTGAAGGGGGTCTCCGGCACCTGGCGGGACCTCACCGAGAACGTGAACCAGCTCGCCTCCACGCTCACCACCCAGCTGCGGGCCATCGCCGAGGTCTCCACCTCCGTCACCCGGGGGGATCTGACCCAGCGGATCAACGTCCAGGCGCAGGGCGAGGTCGCCGAGCTGAAGGACAACATCAACCAGATGATCGTCACCCTCCGGGAGACGACGAAGAAGAACGCCGAGCAGGGCTGGCTGGACTCGAACCTCGCCCGGATCAGCGGCCTGCTCCAGGGGCAGCGCGACCTCGGCGAGGTCTGCCGCATGATCATGGTGGAGGTGACTCCGCTGGTGGACGCGCAGCTCGGCGCGTTCTTCCTGGTGGACAACTCCGACGGCAGCATGCGGCTGCGGCTCACCGCCTCCTACGGGTACGTGGCCCGCGGGCACGACGTCACGTTCGGGCCGGGTGAGGGGCTGGTCGGCCAGGCGGCGCTCTCCCGCCGGACCATCCGGGTCAGCACCGCCCCGGACGGCTCGCTGACGCTGCGCTCCGGGCTGGCCAGCACGCCCCCGGCCGATCTCGTGGTGCTCCCCGTGCTCTTCGAGGGCGAGCTGCTCGGCGTGATCGAGTTCGCCAGCGTCGTCCCCTTCTCCGAGCTGCACCTGTCGTTCCTGGAGCGGCTGGTGCTCACCATCGGCATCGCGGTCAACACCATCCAGGCCAACCGGCGTACGGAGGAGCTGCTGGCGCAGTCGCAGCGGCTCGCGCACGAGCTCCAGGAGCAGTCGGCGGAGCTGCAGCGGACCAACGCGGAGCTGGAGGAGAAGGCCACGCTGCTCTCCGAGCAGAAGGGCAACATCGAGGTCAAGAACCGGGAGATCGAGCTTGCCCGGCTGGGCCTGGAGGAGAAGGCCCAGCAGCTCACCCGCGCCTCGGCGTACAAGTCGGAGTTCCTCGCGAACATGAGCCACGAGCTGCGTACGCCGCTGAACTCGCTGCTCCTGCTGGCCCGGCTGCTGGCGGAGAACTCGGAGCAGAACCTGACCCCGAAGCAGATCGAGTTCGCCCGGACCATCCACGGCGCGGGCTCCGACCTGCTCTCCCTGATCGACGACATCCTGGACCTGTCCAAGATCGAGGCGGGCCGGATGGATGTCGAGCCGACCGAGGTCCGGTTCGGCGACATCCGGGGCTACGTCGAGCAGGCGTTCGCCCCGCAGGCGGAGGAGAAGGGCCTCGACTTCCAGGTACGCGTGAGCAAGGACCTGCCGGGGTCCGTGGTCACCGACGCGCAGCGGTTGCAGCAGATCCTGCGCAACCTGCTCTCGAACGCGGTGAAGTTCACCGACAACGGCGCGGTGACGCTGCGGATCGCCCCGGCGGCCGAGAGCGCGGTCTTCGACGTACCGACGTTGACCAACGCGCAGCACGTGATCGCGTTCACCGTGATCGACACCGGCATCGGCATCTCGGACGACAAGCTGTCGATCATCTTCGAGGCGTTCCAGCAGGCGGACGGCACGACCAGCCGCCGGTACGGCGGTACGGGTCTCGGCCTGTCGATCAGCCGTGACCTGGCCCGCCTGCTCGGCGGCACCATCACCGTCACGTCGGCGCCGGGGCAGGGCTCGACCTTCACGCTCTTCGTTCCGGACGTACTCGCCCCGGACGCGGTGGTGGCTCCGCTGCCGCCGTCGCCGGCCCGGGCCGGACTGCCGTCGTCGCTGCTCATGCCGCCGCTGGAATTGCCGGAGCCGGCTGCGGCCCCGGTCAGCCGACGGCTCGACGGGGCGACCGTGTTGATCGTCGATGACGACGTCCGGAACGTCTTCGCGCTGACGAGCGCATTGGAACTGCACGGGATGACCGTGTTGTACTCGGACAACGGGGCGGACGGCGTCCGCCTGCTCGCCGAGCACCCGGAGGTGGACATCGTGCTGATGGACGCCATGATGCCCGACCAGGACGGGTACGAGACGACCCGGCAGATCCGCCGGAACCACCGGTTCGCGGACCTGCCCATCGTCTTCCTGACCGCGAAGGCGATGCCGGGCGACCGGGAGTCCGCCCTGGCGGCCGGTGGCAGCGACTACATCACCAAGCCGGTCGACCTGGACGAGCTGATCGAACTCATGTCGTCCTGGATCAGCGGCAGCCGGACCGAGGAGAGCTCGTGACCCAGATGGCCAAGGCGCTGTTGGTGGACGACCGTCGGGAGAACCTGATGGCCCTGGAGGCGATCCTCCAGGGCCTGCCGGTCCAGGCGGTGGCGGTGGAGAGCGGTGAGGCGGCGCTCAAGCAGCTGTTGGTGGACGACTTCGCGGTGATCCTGCTGGACGCCCAGATGCCGGACATGGACGGCTTCGAGACGGCGGGCCACATCAAGCGGCGTGAGCGGACCCGGCACGTACCGATCATCTTCCTCACGGCCGCCGACCGGGACGCCCAGCTGGCCCTGCGCGGCTATCAGGTCGGCGCGGTCGACTACCTCACCAAGCCGTTCGACCCCTGGGTGCTGCGCGCCAAGGTCTCGGTCTTCGTGGAGCTGTGGGTCAAGACCCGCCAGCTGGCCGCCCAGTCCGATCTGGTGCGGGAGCGGGACACGCAGTGGCGGCTGTTGACCGACGCGGTCGACGAGGCGACGGCGCTGCTGCGCGGTGACGACCCGGAGGCCCGCGACCGCGCTGTCGAACTGCTCGAACAAGCCCGCTGGGGCACCCCCACCTGACCCACCCACCCCACGCCCACACCCCCACTCGGGGGCCGGACGACTTGTTGATCATGAAGTTATTGCCGACATGTCGGGCATCGAGCGGCAATAGCTTCATGATCAACCGAGAGATCGGCCGGGGCCAAGGCCGGGGAGGGGCGGGCTGGGGTTAGCTGGCGGGTTGGTCGTTGCGGATCATCAGGGCCGAGCGAAGGCCGGTGATGTCCAGGACGCGGAGCAGGAAATCGCCCACGTGGGTGAGGATCAGCAGGCTCTGCGCGTGACTCGCCTTGCGGCTGAGAACGACCAACGTGCCCAGCCCCTGCGAGTCGCAGAAGGTGACCCCGGCGAGGTCGAGCACGATCCGGGCCGGCGGCTCGGTGAGCACCTCGTTCACGACGGTCGATAGCTGGGCGGCCGTGAGCATGTCGATCTCACCGGCGAGGCGCAGCACGGCCTCGTCACCCGCCCGGTGTAGCGTGATGGACAGTTCGGCGCGATCCACCGGCCCAGCCTAACCCGATCTGATCGACCCGGCCCGCCGAGGAGTCGTCGCCCCGCCATCCGTTTCCCGGGTGAGCCGGGTAACCCCGGGCCGGGGTGCCTGCCGGTTCACCTGCCGGCGCTGACACAATGACGGCATCGTGACCGATACCTTTTCCGCCGGATCCGGCCGCTACCCGGCCGACGCTCCGGCCTCCGAGGCCCTCTTCGACCGCGCCCGCGCCATCGTGCCGGGCGGGGTGAACTCCCCCGTGCGCGCCTTCCGCGCGGTCGGGGGCGCCCCGCGCTTCATGGTCCGGGGGGAGGGCCCGTGGCTCTACGACGCCGACGACCGGCGCTACGTCGACCTGGTCTGCTCCTGGGGCCCGCTGATCCTCGGTCACGCCCACCCGGAGGTGGTCGCCGCCGTGCAGGCCGCCGCCGCCCTCGGCACCAGCTTCGGCACGCCGACGCCGGGTGAGGTGGAGCTGGCCGCCGAGATCGTGGACCGGACCCCGGTCGAGCAGGTCAGGCTGGTCAACTCCGGCACCGAGGCCACCATGTCGGCGATCCGGCTGGCCCGGGGCTTCACCGGCCGATCCAAGATCGTCAAGTTCGCCGGCTGCTACCACGGACACGTGGACGCGCTGCTCGCCGCCGCCGGCTCCGGCGTGGCCACCCTCGGCCTGCCCGACTCGCCCGGCGTCACCGGCGCGGCGGCGAGCGAGACCATCGTGCTGCCGTACAACGACCTGCGCGCGGTGGAGGAGGCCTTCGCCGCCGAGGGACAGCACATCGCGGCGATCATCACCGAGGCGGCCGCCGGCAACATGGGCGTGGTCGCCCCGCGTGACGGCTTCAACCAGGAGCTGGCCCGCATCGCGCACGCACACGGCGCGCTGCTCGTCGTCGACGAGGTGATGACCGGGTTCCGGGTCTCCCGCTCCGGCTGGCACGGCCTCGACCCGTCCGACGCGGACCTCTGGACGTACGGCAAGGTCATGGGGGGCGGCCTGCCCGCGGCGGCGTTCGGCGGCCGTGCGGAGATCATGGCCCGGCTCGCCCCGGCCGGCCCGGTCTACCAGGCCGGCACGCTCTCCGGTAACCCGTTGGCCTGCGCCGCCGGCCTGGCCACCCTGCGGCTGGCCGACGACGCGCTCTACCGCAAGCTGGACGACACGGCCGCCTTCGTGGGCAAGCTGGCGTCCGACGCGCTGGCCGCCGCGGGGGTCGCGCACCGGCTGTCGTACGCGGGCAGCATGTTCTCGATCTTCTTCACCGACGCCGACGTGGTCGACTACGACAGCGCGCGGACTCAGCACGTGCCGGCGTTCAAGGCGTTCTTCCACGCCATGCTCGCCGCGGGTGTCTACCTGCCGCCGAGCGCGTTCGAGTCCTGGTTCGTCTCGGCGGCGCTGGACGACGCCGCCCTGGAACAGATCGCCTCGGCGTTGCCGAGCGCGGCGCGGGCAGCGGCAGCGGCGGGTCACGGGGGGTAGGTGCGGTGAGCAGTACGGTCGTTCACGTGCTCCGGCACGGTGAGGTGCACAATCCGGACAAGATCCTCTATGGGCGGCTGCCCGGTTACCGCCTCTCCGAGCTCGGTGTGCAGATGGCCAAGGCCGCCGCGCAGGGGCTCGCCGAGCGGAACGTGGTGCACGTCGTCGCCAGCCCGCTGGAGCGCGCGCAGCAGACCGCCGAGCCCATCGCCGGGCAGTTCGGGCTGCCGGTCGGGGTGGACGAGCGGCTCATCGAGAGCGCCAACTGGTTCGAGGGCAAGCGGGTCTCCCCGGGTGACGGATCGTTCCGTGACCCGCGTAACTGGTGGGTGCTCCGCGACCCGATCACCCCTTCGTGGGGCGAGGCGTACCAGGCGATCGCGGAGCGGATGTTCGCCGCGCTGCACGCCGCCCGAATCGCCGCCGAGGGGCGTGAGGCGGTGCTGGTCTCGCACCAGCTGCCGATCTGGACGCTGCGCCGGTACGTCGAGCGCAAGCGGCTCTGGCACGACCCGCGCCGGCGGCAGTGCTCCCTGGCCAGCCTCACCTCCTTCCACTTCGACGGGGCGAAGGTGGCCGGCATCGGCTACTCCGAACCCGCCGCGCACCTGGTCGCCATGTCGCCGACCGCCCGGACGGCCAAGGGGGCCTGATGACGCGCGCCCGGAGGTGGACCGCCGGTCTGCTCGCCACCGTCGCCGCGGTGGCGCTCGCCGGTTGCACCTCGCCCAGCGAGGAGAAGGCCTGCGGTACCAGCCCGGAAGGCGTCATCGAGTGCGCGCCCGACCAGCGGTCGGCACCCCCGAAGGTCGCCGGTGAGCTGCTCACCGGTGGGAACTACGACGTCTCCCAGGCCCGGGGCCAGGTGGTCGTACTCAACTTCTGGGGCTCGTGGTGCGCGCCGTGCCGGGCCGAGGCCGACGACCTGGAGGCCACCTACCAGGCGACCAAGGCCAGCGGAGTGACCTTCCTGGGCATCAACGTCCAGGACAACAAGGACAAGGCGCTCGCGTTCGAGCAGAGCTTCGGGGTCACCTACCAGAGCCTCTTCGACCCGGCCAGCCGGATGGCGCTCGCTCTGGACATCCCGCCGAACACCATCCCGGCGACGGTGGTGCTCGATCGTGAGGGCCGGATCGCGGTGGTGATCCGGGCCGCGGTCAAGCAGGAGGGCCTGAAGCCGATAGTCGAGCGGATCGCCGCCGAGCAGCCGACCAGCGGTCCGAACTGATGGGCGAGACGTTCCGGCAGGTAGCCCTCTCCGGGCCGCTGCTGCTCGCCATCGGCGCGGCGGTGCTCGCCGGCGTCGTGAGCTTCCTCTCCCCGTGCGTGCTCCCGCTGGTCCCCGGCTACCTCTCCTACGTCACCGGCCTGGCCGGCGCCGACCTGGAGGGCCGGGCGCGGCAGACGCCGCCGGTGGGTGGCGTCGACGTGCCGGACGGCGGCGGCTCCGGCGGCGGGGTCGCCGTCGCGGCGCCCCGCCTGGCGACCCCCCGCAGCGCGGTGGCCGCGGTCAAGGGCCGGGTGCTCGCCGGGACAATGCTCTTCATCGCCGGTTTCACCGTGGTCTTCACCGCCACCGCGGTCCTCTTCGCCAGCGTGGGGAAGGTCTTCTTCGAGTACGAGCGGACGCTGGAGATCGTCATCGGGGCGCTGATCATCCTGATGGGGCTCGCCTTCGTCGGCATCGTCCCCGGTATGCAGCGCGAGTTCCGGATCCACCGGCTGCCGGCCGCCGGCCTGCTCGGGGCGCCCGTCTTCGGCGCGGTCTTCGCGCTCAGCTGGGTGCCGTGCGTCGGCCCGACGCTCGCCGCGGTCACCGGGATGGCCACGGTCAGCGGGCAGGTCGACCGGGCCGTGGTGCTCGCCGTGGCGTACTGCCTGGGGCTGGGCATCCCGTTCGTCGTCTTCGGGCTGGGTTTCCAGCGGCTGCTCGGGGTGTTCCGCGCCATCCGCCGGAACAGCCGCTGGGTCACCCGGGTCGGCGGCGCACTGCTGATCGTGATCGGCCTCGCGCTGGTCACCGGCGGTTGGACGAACGTCGTGATCTGGCTGCAGACCACCGTCGGCGTTGGTGAGGTGAGCATCTGATGACCGTCCTGGACGAGCGGCCCGCTCCCCCGGCCGAGGCGCCGCGTCGCCGCCCGAACCGTCTGCTGGCCCTGCTGCGCAACTCGTGGCGGCAGCTGACCAGCATGCGTACGGCGCTGGTGCTGCTCTTCCTGCTCGCGATCGCGGCGATTCCGGGCTCGGTGCTCCCGCAGCGCAACGTCAGCCCGGAGAAGGTCAACGAGTACTTCACCGAGCACCCCGACCTGGCACCGAGGCTGGACCAGATCGGCGGCTTCGACGTCTTCGGCTCGGTCTGGTTCTCGGCGATCTACCTGCTGCTCTTCACCTCGCTGATCGGCTGCATCACGCCGCGGCTGCGCGACCACTTCCGGGCCCTGCGGTCGAAGCCGCCGGCCGCGCCGAAGCGACTCGACCGGCTGCCGCAGCACTCGGTGCTGACCCTCCCGGCCGGGGGCGTGGCGGCGATCGCCGAGGTGCTGCGCCGCCGCCGCTGGCGGGTGACGGTCCGGGGCAACGAGGTCTCCGCCGAGAAGGGCTACCTCAAGGAGACCGGCAACCTGATCTTCCACACCTCGCTGCTGGTCGTCCTGGTCGGCGTCGCGCTCGGCCACTGGTACGGCTGGAGCGGCAACCGGCTGCTCGTCGCCGGCGAGGACAAGTCCTTCTGCAACACCCGCCAGCAGTACGCCGAGGCGAAGCTCGGCCCGCGGGTGGACACCGGGAATCTGCCCGGCTTCTGCGTGACCCTGGACGAGTTCCACGCCCGGTTCCTCGAATCGGGGCAGCCGTCGTCCTTCAACGCCACGGTGACCGTGGACGAGCCCGGTAAGTCGACCCGGACCGCCGACTTCTCGGTCAACTCGCCGTTGCGGCTCGACGGCGCCAACCTGTACCTCCTCGGTCACGGGTACGCCCCGATCATCCGTTACACCGACCGGTACGGGCGCAGCCAGACCAGCGTGGAGCCCTTCCTCACCACCGGTGACATGGGTCTGACCAGTGAGGGGCTGGCCGCCTTTCCGGACGCCAACCTCGACCCGAAGACCGGCAAGAAGGACTCGAACCAGCAGGTGGCCTTCACCGGTCTCTACCTGCCGACCGCGCCGGACGCCCCGCCGTACGTGCGCTCGGAGTATCCGACCGAGCGCAACCCGTTGCTCAACCTGGTCGCCTACCGGGGCAACCTCGGCCTGGACGCCGGCATCCCCGGCTCGGTCTACCAGCTCGACCAGCGGCAGGTCCGGATGGGCAAGGTCAAGCAGGTCGGCGACAAGGTGCTCAAGCAGGGCGAGAGCTGGAAGCTCGACGACGGCAGCACTGTCGAGTTCCTCGGCACCCGGCGCTACATCACGCTCTCCGTCCGGCACGATCCCGGCTCGGGCGTACTGCTGGTGAGCTGCGGCTTCCTGCTGGCCGGGCTGATGGGGTCGCTCTTCGGACGGCGACGTCGGGTCTTCTTCCGGGTGACGTCCGGTGGATCCGCGGACCCCACAGGCGAAACTCCGACGGCCGGTAGTAGTTTGGTCGAGGCCGGTGGGTTGCCGCGCACCGACTATCCAGGGTTCGTCGACGAGTTCGCGCAGCTCGTCGCCGCGGTCAGCGGTGACGGGCGGCCGGACGAGCGGGCCGGCACGGATCGCGACGGAAGCGATCGGGCCGGGATGCGGGAAGGGACCGACTGATGTCCGCACTCTCCGACCAGCTGGTGACGTTCGCGATCCTGGCGTACCTGGTCGCGATGATCAGTCACGCCGTCGAGTTCGCCCTCGGCAACGGCCGGGTCCGGGCCGCCGCGGCACCCCAGCGGGAACGGGAGCTGGTGGGCGCCGGTGCCGGCGCGCCCGGTGGGATGATCGTCAAGTCCGCCGAGCCGACGCCGCCGGTGACGCCCGTGGCCGACCGCGCCGCCGGTCGGGCCCGGCTGGCCGGTCTGGTTGCCGTGGTGGCCACCGCGGTCGCCGCCGTGCTGCACCTCGTCGCACTGGTCACCCGCGGCCTCGCCGCAGACCGGATGCCGTGGGGCAACATGTACGAGTTCGTGCTCACGGTCACCTTCATCGGTGTCGCCGCCTGGCTGGTGGTGCTCGTCAAGCGGCCGTCGCTGCGCAAGCTCGGCCTCTTCCTCACCCTGGTGATGGTGCTGCTGGTGGCCACCGCCGAGCTGGTGCTCTACGTGCCGGTGGTGCCGCTGGTCCCGGCGTTGAACTCGTACTGGTTCGTCGTCCACGTCTCGACCATCGTGTTCAGCTCCGGCATCTTCCTGCTCGGCGTGGTGCCGGCGGTGGCGTTCCTGATGCGCCGCGGGTACGAGGCGGGCAAGCGCAGCTTCCCGTACACCCTGGCCAAGCGGCTGCCGGCGGCGGCCGCGCTGGAGCGGCTCACCTTCGTGCTGCACGCCTTCTCGTTCCCGATCTTCACCTTCGCGGTGATCGCCGGGGCGATCTGGGCCGAGGCGGCCTGGGGCCGCCCGTGGGGCTGGGACCCGAAGGAGACCTGGGCGTTCATCTCCTGGGTGGTGTACGCGGGCTACCTGCACGCCCGGGCCACCCCGAGCGTCAAGCGGAACGTGGCGACCTGGATCGCCGTGCTCGGCTTCTTCACCATGCTGATGAACCTGTTCGGGGTGAACATCTTCTTCACCGGCCTGCACTCGTACGGCGGCCTCTGAACCGAGGCGCTACGCGGGCGGGTGGCGGCCACGTGATCGGCCGCCGCGCCTGCTGAGCAGCTCGTCGATCCGTAGGGGGTCGGTCCGCGCGGGGCTGGGTCGGTCCGCGCGGGGCTTGATCGACTCGACTTCATGGAAGTCGTGGCATCACGGTGGGCGGGACACCCCGACTTCAAGGAACCCGAGTCGATCATCGACCGCCGAGGCCGACTCGCCATGCACACCGCCACCCTGACCCGGCACCGCGCCGCCCCCGAGTTGATCGCCGCGCTGCGCGCCGGCACCGCCCTGCCCGGCGACCGGCTCGAGGCCCTGCGGCGCTTCACGCTCGCCGCGCTCGACCGGCGGGGCGGCGTCCCGGAGGAGGAGCTGACCGCCTTCCTGGCCGCCGGCTACCTGCCTCGCAACGCCCTGGACGTGGTGCTCGGCGTCGGGACGTACACCATCTCGACCTTCGCCAACCGGCTCGTCGACGCGCCGCTCGACCCGCCGCTGGCCGCGTACGCCTGGACGCCGGCCGATCCCGTACCAACGGCCTCGGCCTAGGCCTCGACGGAGTCGAGGGCCGCTGAGCGGGCCGGTCAGCCGGCTTCGGTCGCCACCCGGTCGAGCCACTCGCTCATCAGGGCGTCGAAGAGCGCGGGCTGCTCGATCTGGAGGTTGTGACCCGCGACGTCGAGCGCCGCGAACGTCGCCCGTGGGTAGTGCGGCAGCAGCGCGAACTGGTCGAGGTAGCCCGTGGCGTGGTCCTGCCGCCCGGTGAGGATCAGGCTCGGGCGGGTGAACGGCGCGCCGCCCTCCGGGTCCTCGGTGAGCGTCCACCGCTGCCGGATGCGGGCCATCGCCGTGGTGTCCGCGACGTCGAGACCGGCCAGGACCTCCTCACGGAACCGGCGCAGCGTCTCCGGGGTCTGCACGACCGCCAGGTCCGCGAACTCGCCCGCCGTCCGGGCGTCGGTCGCCGCGAGCAGGTCGGGGTCGGGCCGCAGCACCGTGGGCTGCGGCACCCGGCGCTCCTCCTTCTCCACGGCCGTGCCGACGGGGCAGATCAGCGCCAGCCCCAGCACCTGCCTCGGCCGAGACCGGGTCAGGGCGCGGGCGAGGTAACCGCCGTAGGACTCACCGACGAGCAGGAAGGGTGTGTCGCCGAGGAGGTCGTCCACAAGGTCCTGGAGGGTGGCGAGCACGTCGTCCGAGCCGGCGATCTCCGGCGGAGCCGGTGACTTGCCCATGCCGGGCAGGTCCGGATACAGGCGGCGATAGCCGGGGCGGGCGGCGAAGACCGGTTCGAGGCAGCCGAGCATCAGCCGGTGGTCGGGCGTCCAGCCGTGCAGCGCCAGCACCGGGACACCCGCGCCTCGCTCGACGACGTTCAGCGAGACGGACGTGCGACGCGGCATCGTGACTCTCCTTCGCTCGGCTACGGGGCACCGTATGGTGCCGGGGCGCACCGACATGATCACCCCCTTCGGCGCTGTGATGTGGGGGAGCCCACACCGGGGCGGCGACATCACCGACCCGGTGGCGGCGGTCGGAGCGCCGGTGCGGGAGACTGGCGGGCATGGCGGCTCGTGGCTTCCCGTACACCGACCTCAAGGACTTCCTCGCGGCGCTGGAGCGCGCGGGCGAACTACGGCGGGTGAGCGTCCCGGTCGACCCGACCCTGGAGATCAGCGAGGTCGTCACCCGGACGGTACGTGAGGGCGGGCCGGCGCTGCTCTTCGAACGCCCGACGCGCGGTGAGATGCCGGTGGCGATCAACCTCTTCGGCACCGAGAAGCGGATGGCGATGGCGCTGGGCGTCGAGTCGCTCGACGAGGTCGGCGCCCGCATCGGCGAGCTGATCAGGCCGGAGCTGCCGGTCGGCTGGTCGGGCATCCGCGAAGGGCTCGGCAAGGTCATGCAGCTCAAGTCGCTGCCGCCGCGCAAGGTGAAGACCGCGCCGTGCCAGCAGGTGGTCTACCGCGGCGACGACGTCGACCTGAACCGGCTCCCCGGCCTCCAGGTCTGGCCCGACGACGGCGGGATCTTCCACAACTTCGGGTTGACCCACACGAAGCACCCGGAGACCGGCAAGCGCAACCTGGGCCTCTACCGGCTCCAGCAGCACTCGCGCAACACGCTCGGCATGCACTGGCAGATCCACAAGGACTCCACCGCGCACCACGCGGTCGCGGAGCGGCTCGGCCAGCGCCTGCCCGTCGCGGTCGCGATCGGCTGTGACCCGGTGGTGTCGTACGCAGCCTCGGCGCCGCTGCCCAGCGACATCGACGAGTACCTGTTCGCCGGCTTCCTGAGCGGCGAGCGGGTCGAGATGGTCGACTGCCTCACCGTCCCGCTCCAGGTGCCGGCGAACGCGCAGGTGGTGCTGGAGGGCTACCTGGAGCCCGGCGAGCGGCTGCCGGAGGGCCCGTTCGGCGACCACACCGGTTTCTACACCCCGGTCGAGCCGTTCCCCGTGCTGCACATCGAGGCGATGACCATGCAGCGCGACCCGGTCTACCACTCGATCGTCACCTCGAAGCCGCCCCAGGAGGACCACGGCCTGGGCAAGGCCACCGAGCGGATCTTCCAGCCGCTGCTCAAGCTGCTGATCCCGGACATCGTCGACTACGACCTGCCGGCCGCCGGCGTCTTCCACAACTGCGCGATCGTGTCGATCCGCAAGCGCTACCCGAAGCACGCGCAGAAGGTGATGAACGCGATCTGGGGAGCGCACCTGATGTCGCTGACCAAGCTGATCGTGATCGTCGACGAGGACTGCGACGTGCACGACTACAACGAGGTGGCGTTCCGCGCCTTCGGCAATGTCGACTACGCTCGCGACCTGCTGCTCACCGAGGGCCCGGTGGACCACCTCGACCACTCGTCGTACCAGCAGTTCTGGGGCGGCAAGGCGGGCGTCGACGCGACGCGGAAACTGCCCGAGGAGGGCTACAGCCGGGGCTGGCCGGAGGAGATGCGGATGTCGCCCGAGGTGGTCTCCCTGGTCGACAAGCGCTGGAAGGAGTACGGGATCTGATGGCGGTTCTCGACGCGCCGGTGGAACGCCCGGGTCGGGTCAAGTCGTTCCTGCGCCTGGTCACCATCGAACACTCGGTCTTCGCGCTGCCCTTCGGGTACCTCTCCGCGCTCACCGCCATGCAGGTGAACGGCGGGCGGGTGCGCTGGCTCGACCTGCTGCTGATCACCGTCGCGATGGTCGGGGCGCGGACGTTCGCGATGGCCGCCAACCGGATCCTCGACCGGCGCATCGACGGGCGGAACCCGCGTACGGCCCGGCGGGAGCTGGTCACCGGTGCGGTGAGCGTACGGACGGCCTGGACCGGCGCCGCGGTCGCGCTCGTGGTCTTCCTGGCCGCCGCGGCGCTGCTCAACCCGCTCTGCCTGGCGCTCGCCCCGCTCGCGGTGGTGCCGCTGGTCGTCTACCCGTACGGCAAGCGGTTCACCAACTGGCCGCACGCCATCCTGGGGATCGCCCAGGCGGTCGGGCCGGTCGGTGCCTGGCTCGCCGTCACCGGCACCTTCGCCGGCTCCGGGCCGGCCTGGCTGCTCGGCGCGGCAGTCGGCCTCTGGATCGGCGGCTTCGACCTGATCTACGCCTGCCAGGACATCGAGATCGACCGGCAGATCGGGGTGCACAGCGTCCCCGCCCGGTACGGCGCACGCTTCGCGCTGCACGCCTCGACCGTCGCGCACGTGGTGACGTTCGCGCTCTTCCTGTGGTTCGGTGCGCTCGTCGGCTTCGGTTGGCTCTGGTGGATCGGCCTGGCGCTGACCGCGGTCGCCTTCGCGTACCAGCACGTGGTGGTCAGCCCGACCGACCTCAGCAAGGTCAACCGGGCGTTCTTCACGGCGAACGGGTTCGTCGGTATCGCGCTCTTCGTCTTCGCCCTGCTCGACCTGGTGGTCCGGCTCGGCCTGCGGCCGTGACCGGGGTGCGGCGCGACGGCGTACGCGAGCCCTGGGTTGTCGGTGTCTCCGGCGCGTCCGGGACGCCCTACGCGGCCGCCGTCATCTCCGGGCTGCTCGACGCGGGTGAGCCGGTCGACCTGATCGTGTCCCGGGCCGCCCGGCTCACGCTGCTCGACGAGACCGGGCGACCGTTCCGCGACGCGCACTGGGTCGACGACCTCGCCGGCTGGCTCGGCCGGGACCTCGGCGACGCCGACGTGCGGCACTGGCCCGCGGGGGACCTGGCGGCCGGGCCGAGCAGTGGCTCGTACCGGGTGCGCGGGATGGCGGTGGTGCCGGCGAGCACCGCGGCGTGCGCGGGCATCGCGATCGGCCTGTCGAAGGATCTGCTGCAACGGTCGGCGGAGGTGAACCTCAAGGAACGCCGTCCGGTGGTGGTGGTGCCCCGGGAGACCCCGGTGACCCGTAGCCACCTCGAGCACCTGATCTCGTTGCACGACGCCGGTGCGGTGGTGCTGCCCGCCAGCCCTGGCTTCTACGGGGCCGGGGCGTCCGCCTCGGCGCAGCAGCTCGTCGACTTCATCGCGGGAAAGGTGCTGGACGCCCTGGGCGTGCCGCACACGCTGTTCCGCCGCTGGTCGGGTGAGCTCGGCGCGGCCCGGGACTGACGTCGCCGGCCACCGGGCCGCGGGTGGTACGCGAACCGGGCACCGTCGGGCCCCGGCTCACGTTGTGACCTCGCACCAAACTCAGTACATGCCGGCGTTCGCCGGACCGGGACCGGTCGCGGCAGCCGGGCCGGTGTTGCGTGGCTTGCCCGCCTCGTCGGTCTCCTCCAGCATGCCCTCCCCTTCAAGCAGGGCCCGCACCTCGGATTCCCGAAACCGGCGATGCCCGCCTGGAGTCCGGATGCTGCCGATCCGGCCCGCCGCCGCCCATCTCGTCACAGTTTTCGGGTCTACCCGAAACAGCGCGGCGACCTCACCCGGTGTCAGCAGGCGATCTCCAGTGTCCACAGCCCCCTCCTCGCGTCGACGAAGCCCCCGGCTGAACACACTGCCCCCGGCTGGTGCGAGCCCAGAGCCGTCATGAGGGACGTATGGCAATTACAGCACCAGCGACCTGGCCTGTCCGCCAAACGCGAAAAACGCACTGAGTGGGAAGTTAGTCAATGGTACCGGCGATGCGCTCCTTTGACCCTGCGTACGTGAACTGTTACCTACTGTCATGTCCAACGGATGCCGAAGTCCTCGCGTTACGCCCGACGAGCTAGGGTCACCTTCCGTGGACGCGATCGACCTCAACCTCGTGGACCTGCTGCGCACCAACGCCCGGCTCTCGTACGCCGAACTCGCGCGCCAGGTCGGCCTCTCCGCGCCGGCCGTACACGAGCGGGTCGGCAAGCTGGAGACCAGCGGTGTGTTGCGGGGCTACCGGGCCGACGTCGAGCCGGAGGCGGTCGGGCTGGGCGTGACCGCGCTCATCGGCATCGTGGAGGACTCCGGCGCCGACACGGACGACGTGCTGGCGGCGTTCCGGAAGATGCCCGAGATCGAGTCCTGCTACTTCATGGCCGGCGTCGAGTCGTTCCTGCTCAAGGCGCGGGTCGGCACCATCGCCGAGCTGGAGCAGCTGATCGTGCGGCTGAACCGGACACCCGGCGTGGCCTCCACCCGGACCGGCATCGCGCTCTCCACGAAGTGGGAGAACCGCCCCCGGCCGGTCAGCCCGCCCGCCGCCTGACCCCGCCCCGCCCGAACCCGTCTCGCCTGACCCCGCCCAGCGGGAACCGCCGGGGACGCCGGCCCCGCCGGGGAGCGCCGCGCCCGCCTCAGCGCGGGTCGATCCGTTCGGCGAGCCCCGGGTAACGCAGCACGTACCCCTCGCCGTCGAGCTCCACCTCGGCGCTGTAGGTGTCGCTCGCGAACCGGACCCGTCCCGGCCCGAGCGAGGTGTAGACCTGCTCGGCGGCGACCACCATCAGGCTCGGCACCAGCACCCAGGCGACCGTGATCCGGTGCGACCGGTCGGCGGGTGCGCCGGCCAGCCCGAGCCGGTGCACCGGCAGCGCGTTGAAGAGCGGGGAGCCGCCGAGGTCGACGTCGAGCGCGTCGGCCAGCCGGTCCGGGTCGTCGGTGCCGGGCAGCCCGGCCGGGGCGTACCCGGCCGCCGCCAGCGCCCCGTCCAGGTCACCCTGCTCGGCGGTGGTCACGCGCCACCTGTCGGCCGCCCGTTCCAGCCGTACGCTGCGCAGCCAGCCGGTGCCCTCCACCTCGACCTCGACCCGGGTGGTGGCCCACGCCGGATCGGTGCTGACCTGGTAGCGGCCGGTCCACGGGACGGGGTCGACGGCGAGCATCGTGCCCCTGGCCGCCAGCCCCTGACCGTCGTCGAAGAGGGCGTGCTCGGCCCCGGCTGTGTCCGTCCGGGTCCAGAAGAGCGACTTCGGCATGCTCGGCATGAGCCGACGTTACGCGACCGGACCGTCACCGGCAGCGCATGCGCGAACGCCGCCGCGGAGCGGAAACTCCACGGCGGCGTTCGGGTGCGTCGATGCCGGCGGTGAATCCCGTCCGGCTCGACGACGTTCAGTGGGTGCGGGCCGGTGCCCGGTCGCCGTAGCCACGGTCGTCACGACCCCGGCCCTCCGTCCGGAAAGCACCCCGGCGCTCACCCCGGGCGTCACCGGCGCGGTCGGCGTACCGGCGCTCGCCGTACGGGCGGTCGCCCTGTGGCCGGTCGCCGAAGCGCCGCTCGTCGCGCTCGCCCTGCGGCCGGTCGCCGTGACGCCGCTCGCCGTACCCGCGGTCGCCCTGCGGCCGGTCACCGTAGCGCCGCTCGTCGCGAGGCCCGTCCGTCGTGCGGTACCCCGCCCGGTCGTCGGAGCGGCGCTCACCGCGCGGGCGGTCGCCGTAGCGCCGCTCACCGCCGCGCTCGCCGAAGCGGCGCTCCGGACGGTCACCGAAGCGGCGCTGGCCACCGGAGCGAGCACCCGGACGGCGCGGCTCCTCCGGCTCCTCGCGCACCGGTACCCCGCTCGGCTCCCGCGCGCCCGTCAGCTCGGCGAGCGTGGCGTCACCGGCCCGGACCCGGGTCTCCGCCGGCTCGACGCCGGCCTTCTCCAGCATCGCGAGGGTGGTCCGGCGCTGCTTCGGCAGCACCAGCGTGGCGACCGCGCCGGACTCACCCGCGCGGGCGGTGCGGCCCGCCCGGTGCAGGTAGTCCTTCGGGTCCTTCGGCGGGTCGACGTGCAGCACCAGGGAGACCCCGTCGACGTGGATGCCGCGGGCGGCCACGTCGGTCGCGACCAGCACGTTCGTCCGACCCTCGCGGAACTCGGCGAGGGTGCGCGTACGCATCCGCTGGGTCTTGCCGCCGTGCAGGCCACCGGCGCGTACGCCCACGGCGGCGAGCTGGCCGACCAGCCGGTCCACCCCGAGCTGGGTACGGGCGAAGACCATGGTCCGGCCCTTGCGGGCGGCGATCGACGCCACCACCGGGAACTTGTCCTGCGGCGGGATGAGCAGCACGTGGTGGTCCATGGTGGAGACCGCGGCGGTCGGCGGGGCGGTGGAGTGGGTGACCGGGTCGGTCATGAACCGCTTGACCAGCGTGTCCACGTCGCCGTCGAGGGTGGCCGAGAAGAGCAGCCGCTGTCCGCCCGCCGGAGTCTTCGCGAGCAGCTCGGTGACCTCGGGCAGGAAGCCCATGTCGGCCATCTGGTCGGCCTCGTCGAGCACGGTGGTCTCGACGTCGTCGAGCCGGCAGACCCCCCGCTCGATCAGGTCGCCGAGCCGGCCCGGGGTGGCGACGATGATCTCCACCCCGCGACGCAGCGCGTCGATCTGCCGGTCGTACGGCACACCGCCGACAGCGGTCTTGAGGAAGACGCCGACCGCCTTGCCCAGGGGCAGCAGGGCGTCGTTGACCTGCATGGCCAGTTCCCGGGTCGGAACCAGGACGAGGGCGCGCGGGTGCAGCGGCCGGGCCCGGTCCCCGGCGGCGACCCGGGCGAGCAGCGGCAGGCCGAAGGCGAGGGTCTTGCCGGAGCCGGTCTGCCCACGGCCGAGCACGTCCCGGCCGGCGAGCGCGTCCGGGACGGTGGCGCGTTGGATCTCGAACGGGGTGGTGATGCCCTGCCGGGCGAGCGCGCGGACCAGCGGCTGAGGCAGACCGAGCGCGGCGAAGTCCGGCACGGCGGTGGCCGGGGCGGTCTGCTCCGCGGTCTCCTCGCGGCTGGGCTGGTCGTCGACGGGTGGGGCGGTGAAAGCGGACGGAAACGTGCTGGGATCAGCAAACGTGGACAAGAAGTGCCTTTCGAGCGGGGCGCATCTTCGCGATGGCCCGCCGCAGCTCTACGCCGCGCGAATCGCCCGCAAGACCGCCCATGGGGTGCGCAGTGCGCGCACCGGGTGAATGAACCCAACAAGTGTACGGCGACCACGGCGAGTCGCCACCCGTGCGGAAACCGCAGTGGGCGGACTCACCGTCCGGCCGCCCCGGCCCGGGCTCATCGATCAGGGGTTCGGCGCACGCCCGTCGCGCACCGGCGGAGAGCCGGGGCGGTCAGCTGTTGAGCACGTTGCCGATGAGACCGTCGACCGCGTCGCCGGCGACCAGTACGACCAGCACGCTGATCAGCACGAGCAGGCCGAGGGCGGTGGCGAGCACCACCACCACGCGGGTGTTGCGGGACCGTTCGGTCGGGGTCTCCGCCCAGCCCTGGGCCAGGATGTGCCCGGTCAACGAGCCCGAGTTCTCGACCGCGTTGTTCGGCAGCGCGACCGTGGTGAAGCCGGCGCCCTCGGTGGCGTTGCCGCCGTAGACCGTGCCGGCCAGGTCCGGCCCGCCGTCGTACCGCCCGGCGTGGGTCGTGCCCGTACCGCCGCTTCCCGGGGCGCGGCCGGTGCGACTGCCCGAGCCGGGCTGCGCCGGAGCCGGTGTGGCGGACGTCGTCGGCCACGCGGTCGACGGGGGCGGGGGGAACGGCGGTGCCGGCGTGGGGCCGGGTGGCGGCGGTGGCGGAGGGACGGGCGGCCCCGGCGGCGGGGCGGGCGGTCCCGGCACAGGTGGCACCGGTCCGGGCGGCACCGGTCCGGGCGGCGGCCCGGGGCGCGGCCCCGGGGGGTAGGGGCCCGGCGTCGGCGGGGCCGGCGTCGGCACCGGCGGGTTGGGTGACGGCGGGGTCGGCCCGGGCAGCGGAGGGGTGGGCGCGGGTGCCGGCTCCGGTTCCGGGATCGGTGGCTTCGGCGGCTGTGCGGGCTGGGGCGGCTGCGCCGGCGCGGGTGGCTCCGGCTCGACCGGTCCGGACCGGTACACCGCCGCTGCGCCGGAGCGGGCCCCGCCGGCGGCCTGCGCCTCCGACGCCGTCACCCGGCCGGTCGCGGGCACGGCGGCACTGGCTCGGGCGGCCGCCGACTCGTCGGTCGTGGCCCGCACGGTCGGTACGGCGGCGCTGGCCCGGGCGGCCGGCGCCGCCTCGGCGGTGGCCCGGGTCGGCTCCGGGACGGTGGCGTCGGCCCGGGCGGTCTCGCCCGAGCTGTCCCGCTGGCTTGGCAGCTCCCCGGCCGGGCCGGAGGGGGTCGCCGTCGGCGTGGCGGAGCTCGTCGCCCGGTAGGTCGTGCCGGGGCCCGGGTTCGCCACCGGCGTCCCGCCCGAGGTCGGCGCGGCGGCACCGGCGACGCTGGCCCGCGCCCGAACCGGGCTCGCCGCAGGAGCGGAGTCGCGCTGCTCACCCGGCGGGCTGCCGGCCCGGTCGACGGGCGCTGTCTCGGGCTCCGCCACCTCCGCCGGATCGTTCTGCTCGGCCATCTCCGCCCCTCCGCCCCCACGCCTGCGCACCGCACCCGGCCGGGACCGGGTTTCTGGGTGTCACGGTGCCACATCACACCCGGGTGGGACACCCGGAGTCCGGGCTTGCGGTTCAGAGACTGTCGAGAAACCCTGCTCGCCCCGGGGTTTCCCGACAGTCTCTCAGCCGATGCTGCTCGGGCTCTTCGAACCGCTCGCGGACGGGCTGCCGCTCGTCTCCGAGCTGCGGCTGGGTGAGGGGGAGTTCGAGGCCGAGGAGCTCGGCGTCGGACTGGTGGACGGTGTGGTATCCGGCGTCTCGCTCGGGCTCGGGTCCGTGGAGGGCGTCGGGCTCGTCGTGGGCGAACCGGTGGGCGTCGGCGTCGTGGACCCGGTCGGCGTCGGCGAGCCGGTCGGCTTGGGTGAGCCGGTGGGCTTTGGCGAACCGGTGGGCTTCGGCGTGGTCGACGGGGTGGGCGTCGGCGTCGTCGGCGGCCGGGGGGTCGTCGGGGGAGTCGGCACAGCGCCGATCACCCGGGTCGCCGCGTAGAGCCGGGACCAGGAGACCGTGGAGATCTTGACGACGTCGCCGGTGGTCGGCGCCTGCACCATCTTGCCGTTGCCGATGTACATCGCGACGTGGTGGATCGTCGTCCAGCTGCTGCCGGAGGCGAAGAAGAGCAGGTCGCCCGGGAGCAGCGCGTTGCGCGACACAGTGCGGCCGCGGGTCGCGTAGTACTGGTCGCGGGAGACGCGGGGCAGGTCGAAGTAGTCGGCGCCCTTCGACCGGTACGCCGCCCACATCAGACCCGAGCAGTCGAACCGGTCCGGTCCCTCCGCGGCCCAGACGTACGGGTCGCCGAGCTGGGCGAGCGCGTAGCGCACGGCGGCCAGGGCGCGCGGGTGGGCGGTCAGCCCGTTGGCGCTCTGGCCGTCCAGGTACTGGGCGCCGAGCTGCTGCTCGCTCGCCTCCTGCTGGCGTTCGAGCTGGAGGAGCTGCGCCTCGTTGTTCTTGCGCAGCGTGAGGAGCTTCGTCTCGGCGGTGCGCAGGGCCGTCTCGCCGGTGCTGAACTCCGTGGCCACGCCGCGCAGCTGCGCCTCGGCCGTCGTGTAGGCCTGGTAGGCCGCCTGCTCGGCGGCCTGCGCCCGGGCCAGCTCACCGGTCGCCGCGGTGGTCGAGCCCTCGACCTTCTCGCCGCGGGTGATCCGCTGGAGCCGGCTCAGCCCGTCGAGCTCCTCGGCGAACTCGGCGGACGGCAGCGCCGCGGCGGCCTTGAACGCGTCGGCGGCCGCCTGGTCGGCGGTCACCTGCGCCTGGGCCAGTGCGTCGCGGGCGAGCTTCAGCTCCCGGTCGGCGGTGGTGAGCTGCGTCTGCGCTTCGGTGCGTTTCTGTCGTACTTGGAGCAGGTTCTCGCCGAGCGTGCCGACCTGGGTCTCGGCGGCGTAGATCTGACTGGCCAACGGGCCGTTGCCGAGGTTGCCGCCCGGTACGCCGGTCGTCGGGGGAGTCGTGCCGGACGTGCCCGGAGGCAGTTGAAGGGTGCCGGTGACGGTGGGGCGGGCCCCGGAGTCCGGCACGGCGGCGGGCGGTGCGGGGTCGGCGTAGACCGGGGTGGCCAGCACCGCGGCGGCTATCGCGCCCAGTAGCGCGGCCCAGAGCCGTGGCCGCAGTACCGGCGAGACCACCGGGCTCCGTCGCCGTCGCCGTCGCCCATGCCCGCTGTCGACCATGCCGCTCCCCATCTGCCGTGCAGTCACCGCGCCGGGGTAGGCGCGGCCGTGGGGACGCTACCAGTGGACCCTGGGCGGCCGTGGCCGCGCGTTGTCCACGCCCCGGAGCCTCCTCCCGCGGCCACGATGGACCGATCGGGGTGAGCAAGGGTGCGGTGTGTCCCTCCCCACCCTGTCTTACCTCAGTCGGCGCAGCCTTGTCGATGTGTGGTCGGGTTACGGATGGCTGAGAATGCGGTTAACCGGTCGTCCTGCTCGTGACCGTGCCGGCGGAGTCGTCGGCCGCCCGACGTACGCTCGATCGGGATCGCGGGTGTGGAAGGGACGTGCCATGGACGCCGGACTCAAGCGTGAGCTCGAGGCGAAGGTCTACGCCGGGGAGCGGCTGACCCGGGAGGACGGGATCGCGCTCTACGAGAGCGACGACCTCGTCTGGCTCGGGCGGCTGGCACACCACCGGCGTACGGAGCTCAACGGCGAGCGGGTGATGTTCAACGTCAACCGGCACCTGAACCTGACCAACGTCTGCTCCGCGTCGTGCGCGTACTGCTCGTTCCAGCGCAAGCCGGGCGAGAAGGACGCCTACACGATGCGTATCGACGAGGCGGTCCGCAAGGCGAAGGAGATGGAGGACGAGCAGCTCACCGAGCTGCACATCGTCAACGGCCTGCACCCGACGCTGCCGTGGCGCTACTACCCGAAGGTGCTGCGCGAGCTGAAGGCGGCGCTGCCGAACGTCAAGCTCAAGTGCTTCACCGCGACCGAGGTGCAGTGGTTCGAGAAGATCAGCGGGTTGAGCGCCGACGCGATCCTCGACGAGCTGATGGACGCCGGCCTGGAGTCGCTGACCGGTGGTGGTGCGGAGATCTTCGACTGGGAGGTCCGGCAGCACATCGTCGACCACGAGTGTCACTGGGAGGACTGGTCCCGGATCCACGCGCTGGCCCACCGCAAGGGCATGAAGACGCCGGCCACGATGCTCTACGGCCACATCGAGGAGCCGCGACACCGGGTCGACCACGTACTGCGGCTGCGGGAGCTCCAGGACGAGACCGGGGGCTTCGCGGTCTTCATTCCGCTGCGCTACCAGCACGACTTCGTCGACTCGGCGGACGGCAAGATCCGTAACCGCATCCAGGCGCGTACGACGATGGCCTCGCCGGCCGAGTCGCTGAAGACGTTCGCGGTCTCCCGGCTGCTCTTCGACAACGTGCCGCACGTCAAGTGCTTCTGGGTGATGCACGGCCTCTCGGTAGCCCAGCTCTCCCTGAACTTCGGCGTGGACGACCTGGACGGGTCGGTCGTCGAATACAAGATCACGCACGACGCGGACTCGTACGGCACCCCGAACACCATGCACCGGGAGGATCTGCTCAACCTGATCTGGGAGGCGGGTTTCCGCCCCGTCGAACGGGACACCCGGTACAACGTGGTACGCGAGTACGACCCCGCGCCGACGCTGGCGGAGCGCCGTGCCGAGCCGCAGCAGGTGTGGGCCTGAGCGGCCACGTACTCTCGTAGGGCGATGACGGAGCAGCAGAGCAGTTTTCCTCGGCGGGACGCCGACGGGCGGATACGTTTCCTCGGCGATCTGCTTGGGATCAGCCTGGCCGGCTGGGTGATCGGGGTGCTCACCCTGGTGCTCTTCGACTGGGCGTTCGCCACGTTCGGGGCGGGTGGCTTCGGGCGGGCCAACGGGTGGCTGTCGATCATCCTTCCGGTCTGGCTCTTCTGGGAGGACTTCCGCGCCTGGGAGTTCGGCGCGGCCCGGGTGGTGGCGGGAGTCTTCGCCGCCGCCGTCGGGGTGGTCGTCGGGCTGCTGGTGGCCGGTCTGGCCGCGGGCCTGCCGGGGCTGCTCTCCGGCGCGCTGGCGGCGGCCGCCTTCACCGTGGTGTACGCCGTGGTGTGGTTCACCGGCGTCCGCTGGCTGGCCCGTCGGACGGGCTGAACCGCCCCCCGCGGGCTGAGGCGTTCGCCGGACCGACCGGCGGAGCGAGAACGGAGTGGTGCAGGTGAGCGCGGCGGTCAAGTACACGCTGGGGCGGCTCGGGTTGTTCGTCGTCGTGCTGGCGGCCCTCTGGCTGGTCGACATCAACGTCTTCCTGAAGCTGATGCTGGCGTTGGTCTTCTCCGCGGCGCTCTCGTTCTTCCTGCTCAAGGGCTGGCGGGACGAGATGGCCGAGGAGATGGCCGGCGCGTCGCAGCGTCGCCGGGCGGAGAAGGAGCGCCTGCGCTCCGCGCTGGCGGGCGAGGACGAGCCGAACGAGGGCGAGCGGCAGGAGGGCCAGCCTCGGTAGCGGGGCTGCTCGTGTCGGGCGGGGCCGGCGGAAAAACGGGTCATCGCGACCGGGACCGCCCCGCTAGGGTCTGCCGCCGTGGGAATTTCCAGCAAGATCAGTGACTGGCGGGCCAAGTTCTTCCTCTGGGTCGGCCTCCCGATCATCGCCGTCATCGGGTTCGTGGCGGGCACCGGTGACCTCGTGCCGGCGTGGCAGGCGCACGGCGGTGGGGGCACCTCCGGCAGTTTCACCGCGGAGCGCCAGGAGTGCTCCCGGCGTAGCTGCACCTGGTACGGCGACTTCACGACCGACGCGGGCGCGACGCGCACCGACGTGATCCTCTACGACGCGCCGGACGGGCTCTCGGCAGGTGAGACCGCTCCGGCCCGGGACACGGGCGCGGGGGACGGCGTCTTCTCCACCAGCGGCGGCTCCACCTGGCTGCTCGTCACCGGGCTCACCCTCGCCGGGCTGGTGGCCGCGGTGGCCTGGGTGATCGTCATCCTGCGGGAGGTCCGTCGGCGCCGCGAGCGGAGGGCGACGGACGAGGCCTTCCTCGCCGCCACCGGGCTGAACTGAACGTAACGGTGAGCCCGGCACGGTCGACTGCGACCGCGCCGGGCTCGCTCGTTCTCACCAGTTGGTCGAGCCGGGCACCCGTGGCCAGGGCTTGTTGACCGGCTTGATCAGGTACGCGACGCCGCCGGAGCCGCCGGAGACGCCGCCGCTCGCGTTGATCCGCTTGGTGCGCAGCCAGATCTGCTCGAACTGCTCCCGCTGGTAGACGTTGCGCACCACGTCGTTGCTCGACGAGGCGGGGTCGTTGACGATCACGTCCCCGTCCGCGGTGAAGCCGACCACCACGAAGAGGTGACCGGAGGTGCCGTAGTTCGCCCCGTCCAGCTCGCTGGCGAGGAAGGACTGGCTGGTCACGACCGGGATGCCGGCGGCGATGAAGCGCTCCACCTCGTCCAGGGAGTGCAGTCGGGTGACCCGACCCTCCAGGCCCGGGAAGCTGGCGGCGTACGCGGTGTTGAACGGCCAGTTGCCCGCGCCGTCGTACGCGTAGTCGTAGGTCATCCGGGCCGCGTGGTTGACCGTCGGATCCGGGTAGGTCGGGTCCACCCAGGCGGTGTCCGCCGCGGAGGGCTGCCGTCCCCAGTACTCGACCACCATCTCGGTCGAGGTGGGGGAGCACCAGGCCTCGCCGCCGCCGTCGTACTCGGGGTAGTGCCCGGAGTGCACGTTCTGCGAGTAGCGGGGCACCGGCAGCTCGACGCCCCAGGCGATGTGCCCGGCGCTCGGCGTGACGGTGAACCGGTCCGGCACGTTCGAGCTCATCGCGCCGAGCATGTGCACCACCGGTGCGGCGGCCTGCCCGGGCGCCCGGTAGAGGGTCAGCCGCAGCTGGTACGAGCGCAGCAGCACCCCGGCGGAGGCGTCGTCGATGCTGAACGTGTCGGTCCAGATCGTCGACCACGGGTCGCCCTGGCTGTTGACCGTGGTCCGCTTGACGTCCGCGTCCCCGGAGGCCCACCGGCCCATCACGTACCACGGCGTCTTGTCGCCGGTGTTGTACCTGCCCTGGAGCTCGACCTGGACCCAGGTGCCGGCCGGGGTCTTCGCGTTCCAGGAGGCGACCAGCTCGGTCGCGTCGAAGCCGACCGCGGTGACCGGGGAGGTCCAGGTGCCGTACTCCCAGCTGCGGGTGACCCCGGTGTGCGGATCGGTGTATTCGGTGGTGCCGGCGGGTCGGGCCAGGGTCAGGCCGGGGCGGGGACCGGGTACCGCCCGGGTGCCGGAGTGGCTGCCCCGCCGCCAGTCGGGGTAGCGGGACCAGTCGTGGAAGGTGACCTGTTCGTCGTGGTTGACCGGCCGGGTGGCCTGGTGGGCCGCCGCGGCGGGGGTGGCCGCGTACGCCGGTACGGCGGTGCCGAGGAGGGTGAGCGCGGTGACGCCGGCGAGGGCGGCCACGCTCAGACGTGATCTGGCCATGGGTGCTCCGCGGGGGTGTGGTCGGGCATCGTCGCCGGTCAGTGTCCCGCTTGCAGGGAAGTTTCGCCATATCTGGATGGATGGAAAATCATTGCCGGGATGATGATCCGCTTGGCATGGAAGAGGCAGTGATTCATATTGATATGACCATGTGACGGGTGGTGGAGTGTGCTCCACCGAGCGGGATCTCCCGCCCTCCGAGGAGGTTGTCCATGGCCTTCCGTACCTCCCTCCCCCTCCGTCGCGCCCTGGCGCTCGCCGTCGCCTCCGGCCTGGCGTTCGTCACCGTCACCACCGGCCCGGCCGCCGCCCGACCGGGCACCGGACCCGGCGGATCGGCCGCCGCCGAGTACCGGGTGCTCGGCCCCCGTACGCTCGCCGACCGCAACGCGGTGGCCCGCACCGGCGCGGCGATCGACTACAGCGAGCACGGCGTGCTGCACGTCTCGGCCACGCCGGCCGAGGCCGCGGCGATCGGCCGCCTCGGCTTCCGGCTGGAAGCGGTCCCCGCACCACCGTCCACCCCGCACACCCACGGCGACGTCGGCACCCTCGCCTTCCCGCCCGCCGACTCGAACTACCACGACTACGCCGAGCTGACCGCGGTGGTGAACCAGGTCGTGGCGAGCCACCCGACGATCGCCCGCAAGCTCAGCATCGGCAGCTCCTACGAGGGCCGCGACCTGATGGCCGTGAAGATCTCCGACAACGTCGCCACCGACGAGAACGAGCCGGAGCTCCTCTTCAACGCCCAGCAGCACGCCCGCGAGCACCTGACCGTGGAGATGGCGATCTACCTGCTGAACCTCTTCACCGACGGGTACGGCAGCGACTCCCGGATCACCAACCTCGTCAACGGGCGGGAGATCTGGATCGTGCCGACGGTCAACCCGGACGGCAGCGAGTACGACATCGCCACCGGGTCCTACCGGTCCTGGCGGAAGAACCGGCAGCCGAACAGCGGCTCGTCGGCGATCGGCACCGACCTGAACCGGAACTGGTCCTACCAGTGGGGCTGCTGCGGCGGCTCGTCGGGCTCGACCTCGTCGGAGACCTACCGGGGCCCGTCGGCGTTCTCCGCGCCGGAGACCCAGGCGCTGCGGAACTTCGTCAACAGCCGGGTGGTCGGCGGTGTGCAGCAGATCAAGGCCAACATCGACTTCCACACCTACTCGCAGCTCGTGCTCTGGCCGTTCGGCTACACGACCGCCAACACGCCCAGCGGGATGACGGCCGACCAGTACAACACCTTCGCCACCATCGGCCAGCAGATGGCCGCCACCAACGGCTACACGCCGGAGCAGTCCAGCGACCTCTACATCGCCGACGGCACCAGCATCGACTGGATGTGGGCGGCGCACGGCATCTGGGCCTACACCTTCGAGATGTACCCGGGCTCGGCCGGTGGCGGCGGCTTCTACCCGCCCGACGAGGTGATCCCGGCGCAGACCTCCCGCAACCGGGAGGCGGTGCTGATGCTCAGCGAGTACGCCGACTGCCCGTACCGGGCGATCGGCAAGCAGACCCAGTACTGCGGTGGCGGTGGCGGCACCACTGTCTGGTCGGACACCTTCGAGACCGCCACCGGCTGGACGGTGAACCCGAACGGCACGGACACCGCGACCCTCGGGGCCTGGGAGCGGGGCGCCGCCCAGGCGACCACGTCCAGCGGCGCCAAGCAGCTCACCCCGTACGCGGGCGGCAACGACCTGGTCACCGGCCGGCTGGCCGGCGCCGGGGCCGGTGACTACGACCTCGACGGCGGGGTGACCAGCGCCCAGTCGCCGGCGGTGACGCTGCCCGCCGGCGGCACACTCACCCTCTCGCTCGCCTGGTACCTGGCGCACGGCTCGAACTCCTCGTCGGCCGACTACCTCCGGGTCAGCGTGGTGCACGGCGGCGGCACCACCACCCTGCTGAACCAGGCCGGGGCGGCGACCAACCGCAACGGCTCCTGGGCGGTGGCGAACCTGAACCTCACCCCGTACGCGGGCCAGAGCGTACGGATCCTGGTCCAGGCGGCGGACGCCTCGGGCGCGAGCCTGGTCGAGGCGGCTGTGGACAACGTCACCATCACCGCCTCCTGAATCGGTGGGGCCCCGT
The DNA here is from genome assembly GCF_003626545.1 of Micromonospora musae. Taxonomy (NCBI): domain Bacteria; kingdom Bacillati; phylum Actinomycetota; class Actinomycetes; order Micromonosporales; family Micromonosporaceae; genus Micromonospora; species Micromonospora musae. The sequence continues at coordinate 735,861 of NZ_RAZS01000001.1, read as the reverse complement.
CCCGCCCCCGACGGGGCCCCACCCTGCCCGCCACGGATCGGGGCATATCGGTAACCACCGCCCGATCGACCCGGACCCCGACCGGTCGGGTGATCGGCCACGCTGGATGGGTTCGTTCATCGATCGGGCCCGCTCGACCCGTGCGCTACCGTCTTACCGACCGTTCCACAGCGAAGCCGGTGAGAACCCGGTGCTGTCCCGCAACTGTGATACCCCGCCACGGCGGGGACGAGCCAGGTCGCCTGCGGACCGGTCGCGACCCGCGCTCTCGAGGAAGGGCGCTCGCGGACGGGCGCTCGGCCCCTGTCGGCGAAGCACCACGCTCCTCGACCGACAGGAGGACCGATGTCCAGACGTACCCCTCGGCTGCTCGCCGCGACCCTCGCGGTCGCCGCGCTCGCCCTCGGCGCCTGCGCCGAGAAGGCCGACGACGCCCCCGGCGCCGGCAGCAGCAGCCAGTCGGCCGCCGCCTTCCCGGCCACGGTCGGCAACATCACCCTCGACGAGCGTCCCGAGAAGATCGTCTCGCTCTCGCCGAGCGTGACCGAGATGCTCTTCGCCATCGGCGCCGGTCCGCAGGTGACCGCGGTCGACGACAACTCGGACTACCCGGCCGGGGTGCCGAAGAGCGACCTCTCCGGCTTCCAGCCGAACGCGGAGGCGATCGCCGGCCGCAACCCCGACCTGGTGGTGATCTCCGACGACCGCAACAAGATCGTCGACCAGCTCGGCAAGCTCAAGATCCCGGTGCTGGTGACCCCGTCGGCGACCACTCTGGACGACACCTACCAGCAGATCACCGACCTGGGCACGCTCACCGGGCACCCCACCGAGGCGGCCGACCTGACCCGCCGGATGCGGGACGACATCGCCACGCTGGTGAAGGACCTGCCGCAGCGGTCGGAGAAGCTCACCCTCTACCACGAGCTGGGCACCGAGCTCTACAGCGCGACCAGCAAGACCTTCATCGGTTCGCTCTACGCGATGGCCGGTCTGGAGAACATCGCCGACCCCGCCGACGCCGACAACAAGAACGGCGGGTACCCGCAGCTCTCCCAGGAGATCATCGTCAAGGCGGACCCGGACTTCATCTTCCTCGCCGACACGAAGTGCTGCCAGCAGAGCGCCGACACGGTCAAGGCGCGCGCCGGCTGGTCCGGGCTCACCGCCGTGAAGAACAACCAGGTGGTCGCCCTGGACGACAGCGTCGCCTCCCGCTGGGGGCCGCGGGTCGTCGACCTGCTGCGGGCGATCGTCGACGCGGTCGCCAAGGTGCCCGCGTGACCGAGGGTCGACCGTGACCAGGGTCGCACCCGTGGCCCGCGATTCGTCGCCCATCCGGCCGGCCGAGACGCCAACCCCGTCCCGGCCGGCCGGCCTGCGACCGCGCTGGCTCGCCGCCGGGCTCGTCGCGGTCCTCGTCGCGCTGGTCGCCGGAGTGTCGCTCGGCCCGGTCACCATCCCACCGGGCAGCGTCGCCGCCGAACTGCTCAACCTGCTGCCCGGGGTGCACCTGGAGAGCGGGCTCAACGAGCGGGAGATCGCCATCGTCACCGAGCTGCGGCTGCCCCGGGTGGTGCTCGGCCTGCTCGTCGGCGGGATGCTCGCCCTCGCCGGCGGCTGCTACCAGGGCGTGTTCCGCAACCCGCTGGCCGACCCGTACCTGCTCGGCGTGGCCGCCGGGGCCGGCCTGGCGGTGACCGCGGTGATCGCCCTCGGCGGCGCCGGCTCGGAGGGCGCGCTCACCGGCCTGCCGCTGACCATCCCGCTCGCCGCGTTCGTCGGCTCGCTGGGAGCGGTGGCGCTGACCTACCTGCTCGGTGCGGCGGGCGGCCGCAGCCGCTCCCCGGCGATGCTGATCCTGGCCGGGGTGGCGGTCTCCGCGTTCCTCTCCGCCGGGCAGACCTACCTGCTCCAGCGCAACGCCGACAGCATCCAGGCGGTCTACTCCTGGCTGCTCGGTCGGCTCGCCACCGCCGGCTGGCACGACGTCCTGCTGGTCCTGCCGTACGCCGTGCTCACCGCCGTCGTGGTGCTGCTGCACGGCCGCGAGCTGGACGTCCTGTCGGTCGGTGACGACGAGGCGAGCAGCCTCGGCCTGCACCCGCAGCGCTCCCGCTACCTGCTGATCGCCGCAGCCTCGCTCGGCACCGCGGCGGCGGTCTCCGCGACCGGCCTGATCGGCTTCGTCGGCATCATCGTGCCGCACACCATCCGACTGCTCGCCGGGTCGAGCTACCGGGTGATCCTGCCGCTCTCGCTGCTCTTCGGCGCCGCGTTCCTGGCGCTCACCGACGTGGCGGCGCGCACCGTCGCCGCTCCCGCCGAGATCCCGATCGGCGTGGTCACCGCCCTGCTCGGTGGCCCGTTCTTCGTCCTGATCCTGCGCACCGCCCGACGGGTGCTGACGTGAGCGCCGCACCCGCGGTCGAGGTGCGTGACCTGCACGTCACCATGGACCGCACGCCGATCCTCGCCGGCATCGACCTGACCGTCGCCGTCGGCGAGTGGGTCACGGTGATCGGCCCGAACGGCGCCGGCAAGTCGACCCTGTTGCGCGCCGTCGGCGGCCTGCTGGCCGCGCCGGGCGCCGTGAGCCTCTTCGGTACGCCCATCGAGTCGCTGCCCCGGCGGAACCGGGCCCGGGTGGTGGCCACGGTGGCGCAGTCCCCGGTGGTGCCGCCGGGCATGCCGGTGCTCGACTACGTGCTGCTCGGCCGCACCCCGTACATCCCCCCGCTGGGGCGGGAGTCGGCCGCCGACCTGGCCGCCGTGCATGAGGTGCTCGCCCGGCTGGACCTGACCGGCTTCGTCCGGCGCGAACTGGCGACCCTCTCCGGCGGGGAGCGGCAGCGCGTCTTCCTGGCCCGGGCGCTCGCCCAGGGCGCCACGCTGCTGCTGCTCGACGAGCCGACCAGCGCGCTCGACATCGGCCACCAGCAGGAGGTGCTGGACCTCGTCGACCAGCTGCGCCGCGAGCACGAGCTGACCGTGGTCGCCACCATGCACGACCTCTCGATCGCCGGTGAGTACGCCGACCGGATGGTGCTGCTGGCCGAGGGGCGGGTGGCCGCGGCCGGAACGCCCCGTGAGGTGCTCACCGAGAGCCTGCTCGCCGAGCACTACAAGGCCAGCGTCCGGGTCCTCGACGGCGAGCACGGTCCACTGATCGTCCCCGTCCGCCGCCGCTGACCCCCTTCCCTCGACGGGCCTCTTTCACTGAACGAGTGGTCATTCCACCCGGAATGGCCACTCGTTCAGTGAAAGTGTCGACGCTCCCGGTGCGGCGGGAGGGCGGGCGGGTTGGGCGGGTGTGGGGTGGGGTGGGCGGGTCAGGGGGTGCCGATGTCGATGATCGAGAAGAGGGCGCCCTGGGGATCGCGGAGCGCCGCGAACCGGCCCGTCGGAATGTCCCTCGGCGGCACCAGGATCGTTCCGCCCAGCGCGGCGGCGCGGGCCGCCGCGGCGTCGGCGTCGGCGACCGCGAAGTAGACCGTCCAGTACGCCGGCAGGTCCGCCGGGAAGTCGTCGGCGAGCGGAGGCATCATCCCGGCCACGATCTGCGCGCCGAGCCGCCACCCGGTGTAGGTCATCGCGCCGACCACCTGGTCGTCCGGCTGCCAGCCGAAGACCAGCTCGTAGAAGACCTTCGCTCCCTCCGGGTCGGGGGTGACCAGTTCGTTCCAGGCCATCGCGCCCGGCACGTTGAAGACCTCGCCACCGGGCATCGACATCGGCTGCCAGACGCTGAACGACGCGCCGGCCGGGTCGGCGAAGACCGCCATCCGCCCCCGGTCGAAGACCTCGAACGGCGGCACCACCACCTGCCCGCCGGCCCGTTCGACCCGGCCGGCGACCAGCTCGGCGTCGTCGGTGGCCAGGTACGTCGACCAGATCGGCACCTGGTCGGGGATGGCCGGTGGGCCGGCCCCGGCGACGGCCTGCCCGCGCAGCTGGAAGACCGTGTAACCGCCCGCCTCCGGCTCCGTCGCCACCCGCCCGGTCCAGCCGAACAGCTCGGGATAGAACCGCCGGGCGTCGGCGAGGTCCGGGGTGGCCAGGTCGGCCCAGCAGGGCGTACCCGGCGGGACGGTGTTCACGGTGACCCCTCTCGGCTCGGGGCGGCACGACCGCCCCCTTGCCGGAATCCTGGCACCGTCCCGCCGACGTACGGGGCGAAAACGGACGAATCGTCAGCTGAACCGGCGACCCTCGTCCCGCCGGTACGCCCAGACGGCCAGCGACGCCAGCACCACCACCCAGACGCCCAGCATGCTCAGCGACAGCGGACGCATCGGGTAGTCACCGACGGTCGCCCACATCAGCTCGGCCGCCCCTCGGGTCGGCAGGTAGGGCGCGATCACCTCGATGAACCCCGGCGCCTCGCCCGGGGCGGAGAGCAGGCCCCCGCCGAAGGCGAGCGGGAAGAAGACGATCTGCGCGACCACGATGGCCGCCTTGCTCGGCAGCGAGTAGCCGATGGCGAGCCCCATCAGCGTGAACGGCACCGACACCACGGCGACGGTGCCGATGGCCAGCAGGAACGCCAGCGGCGTGATCCTTGCGGCGGTCAGCGTCGCGCTGATCACCAGCACCGGGAGCAGCGAGAGGTAGGTGAGCGCCAGCCCGGCCAGCACCCGGCCGGCGAGCCGTGGCCCCGGCCCCGCGGGCAGGGTCCGGGTGTACGGATTCCAGGGCTGGTCGCGGTCCTCGGCCACGCCGATTCCGTACTGGAAGATGTTGGCGCTCATCACCGAGAAGGTGACCATCGACGCGGTGGCGTAGGTCGCGCCGACCGGATCCTTCCCGGCGAACGGCACCACGAAGAAGAGCATCGCGGCGGCAGGGAAGAACGCGCTGCCGATGAGGGCGATCGGGATCCGGACGATCTCCAGCAGCTGGTAGCGGGTGTGGACCAGGGTGAGTTGCACGGCTTCCCTCTCCTGCGTCGGCGGCGGCTCAGCGGCCCGCGGTGGCGGTGACGGGTGGCTCGTCGCGCGGTCGTTCCTCGGCCGTGATGGCGAGGAACGCCTCCTCCAAGGAGGTGGGGCGGACCTCCAGCTCGCTGAAGGCGACCCCGGCGACGACCAGGTCCCGCACCAGCTGGTCGGCGTCGGTGGTGAGCAGGTGGTGCCGGCCGTCGATCAGCTCGCTGCGCACCACGCCGGGCAGCGCCGGCAGCTCGTCGGCGACGAAGCCGACCCGGCGTACACCGACCACGGAGCGGATCGCGTCCACGCTGTCGTCGGCGAGCACCCGACCGTGCCCGATCACCACCACCCGCTCGGCCAGCGCCTCCACCTCCTCCAGGTAGTGGCTGCTCAACAGCACCGTCCCGCCGTCGGCGTGGAACGCGCGGATGGCGTCCCAGAGGGTGCGGCGCGCCTCGACGTCGAGGCCGGTGGTCGGCTCGTCGAGCAGCACCAGCCGGGGACGGCCGACGAAGGCCAGCGCCACCGCGAGCCGTCGGCGCTGGCCGCCGGAGAGACCACCGGTCTGCCGCCGGACCTGGTCGGTCAGCCCGAAGCGGTCGAGCAGCTCGCCGCGGGGCACCGGATCGGGGTAGTGGGCGGCCACGAAGTCCACCACCTCGCCGACGCGCAGGGTGCCGGGCAGGCCGGTCTCCTGCGGCGTCATGCCGAGCTGCCGGCGGGACGCCGGGTCGCGCGGATCGCCGCCGAAGAGTTCGATCCGGCCCGAGGTGGGGCGGCGCAGGCCGACGATCAGGTTCATCAGGGTGCTCTTGCCGGCCCCGTTCGGCCCGAGCAGGCCGACCATCTCGCCGGCCCGGACGGTCAGGTCGACCCGGTCGAGGGCCAGCACGTCACCGTAGCGGCGGGTGACCTGGTCGGCGCGCGCCAGCAACATGCGGTGCTCCTTCGCGGGGTCCCGTTAACCTGCCGGCTCTCTGTCTACTCGCCCGGCGCCACCGCCGCTGCCCCGTCGACCGTGGCTCGCCGGGGCAGCGTGCCGGTGCCGAGCGGCCGGGGTCGTCTCAGTCGGCCAAGGCGGCCGGCAGCGGGTCGTGGTGCAGCACGGCCAGCCGGGACACCGCCCGGGTCAGCACCACGTAGAGCCGGTGCAGGCCGCGTGGTTCGGCGGCCACGATCGCGGCTGGCTCGACGACCACCACGTGGTCGTACTCCAGGCCCTTGACCAGGGTCGCGGGCACCACGGTGACCCGCACGGTGGCCGCCACGTCGTCGGCGGTGGTGGTCTCGATGCCCGCCTCGGCGAGAGCCGAGCGCAGTCCCGCCACCGTGTCGTCCGCCGCGATGACGCCGACCGAGCCGTCGTGCGCCAGGGCCGCCCGCACCTCGGCCACCGTCGCCTCGGTCAGATCCGGCACCGTACGCACGTCGAGACCGCCGTCCCGGCGCAGCGACTCGGCAGGGGGCACGTTCACGGCGAGCGCCGGAAGCAACCGGTTCGCGAGGGCGACCACGGCGGCCGGCACCCGGAAACCGATGGTCAGCGGGACCGCGACCGCGTCGGGCTTGCCCAGGTGGGCGAGGGTCTCCCGCCAGTCGGTGGCGGCCCAGGGGGCGGTGCCCTGGGCCAGGTCGCCGAGGAGGGTGATCGATCCGTGCTCGCTGCGTCGCGCGATGGCCCGGCACTGCATGGGGGAGAGGTCCTGCGCCTCGTCGATGACGACGTGGCCGAAGCCGGCGGGCCGTTCGATCAGCCCCGCCGCCTCGTCGACGAGGACCGCGTCGGCCGCCGTCCACTTGGTCGCCTTGGCGGTGCGCGCCGGCTTTCGCCAGAGCAGCTGCGCCTGCTCGGCCTCGGTGAGCAGACCGTCCGCGGCGGAGGCGAGCGCCGCCGGGTCGGCGAGGAGGGTGTGTACCAGGCCTTCGGGGGTGACCGCCGGCCAGGCGGTGTCGAGGAACTCGGTCACCGGTCGTGACTTCGCCATCCGGCGCAGCCAGGCGTCGCTCGGTGACTCCGCGCGCCGCGCCTCGGACTGCCGTTGCAGCAGGCTCACCACCCGTGCCCGGACCCGCTCGCGGCCGACACCGTACGGCAGCCCCTCCCGGCGCGTCTCCTCGATCACCCGGTGCAGCGGCTCCAGCCCGATCCGCCAGCGGAACGAGCCGTCGGACACCATGATCGGTTCGGTCGGCTCGCCGATGTGGGCCTCGAGCGCGCGGCGCAGCAGCTCCGCCATGCGTACGTCGTGCTTGAGCGTCGCCGTGGCGGGGTCCTCGACCGCGCGTACCGGCACGCGGGTGACCAGGTCCTCGACCGTGGACTGTTCGACCTCCACCTCGCCGAGGGCCGGAAGCACCGCCGCGATGTAGGACAGGAACGCCCGGTTCGGCCCGACGATCAGCACACCGGACCGGTTCAGCCGCTCCCGGTGCAGGTAGAGCAGGAAGGCGGCGCGGTGCAGCCCGACGGCGGTCTTCCCGGTGCCGGGTGCGCCCTGCACGCAGATCGAGTCGGCGAGGTCGGCCCGGACCAGCTCGTCCTGTTCGGGCTGGATGGTGGCGACGATGTCCCGCATCGGTCCGACGCGGGGGCGCTCGATCTCGGCGGTGAGGATCCGGCTCGTGGTGCCGAGCTCCTCGCCCCGGTCCAGGTGCTCGTCCTCGAAGCTGGTGAGCACGCCGGTGCTGAAGCCGAACCGGCGGCGGACGGCGACGCCCTGCGGGTCGCGGGCGCTGGCCCGGTAGAAGGCTCGCGACACCGGGGCGCGCCAGTCGAGCACCATCGGTTCGCCCAGCTCGTCGGTGACGTGCCGCCGTCCGACGTGGTACACGCCGACGACCTCGTCGTCGGCCTCGACGTCGCCGCCGTGGCGGCGTTCGGTGGCCGCGCCGAAATCGAGCCGGCCGAAGAAGAGCGGGGTGGTCGGGTCGTCGGCCAGCTCCTTCACCCGCCGGGCCATGTGGCGGCCCAGCTGCTCGGCGGTGTACGAGTCGCCGGCGACCGTGTCGCCGGTGGCGAAGAGGGCCTCCGCCCGTTCCCGCATCCGGCGCAGCGCGGCTCGGGAGCTCTCCAGGTGGGCTCGCTCGGAGGTCAGTTCCTCGTCGAGATCGGTGGGTTCGTGGGAGGTGTGGGCAGCAAGGGTCATCCGAGGCGACCTTCCGGTGCGTTCGTGTGATCGGTGACCTGGGCCGCCCGGCGCTCCGTCGAGGCGGTGTCGGCTGTGCCCGCAGGCAGGAGTCGCGCGTCGATGCGCGCGGTCGTCCACCCTACGCCTCCGAGCCGACCGGCGGCGACGGAATTTCCGGGCGGATCCGCGGCTCGTGGCGATGTCTGTTGCTGCTCGGGGCGACCGTCAGGCCGGCTCGCAGGCGTCGGGGCGGTACTGCAGGTCGACCACGTCCCGTCGCTGCTGGTCGAGAGTCCAGTCCGAGACCTGGGCCAGGTCGACGGTGACGCGGAGCGTGCCCGCTTCGCCGGGCGGCAACTCGGCGAGCACCTCGCCCCGTGGCGACACGACCATGCTCGGGCAGTGCTGGCGGGGATCGGCGAGGTTCACCGCGAACACGAACCGCTGGTTCTCGGCCGCTCGGCTGATCAGGTGGCTGCGCCAGACACCCGGCGTCGCCTCGTGGCTGGCGGCGTTGGTGAGGTAGACGAACGCCTGCGCGCCGGAACGCGCCAGGTACTGCCACTGTTCGGGGTAGCGGATCTCCCGGCACAGCTGCACGCCGACGACGAGCTCTCCGTCGGGCTGACGTACCCGCCGCGTGGGCAGTTCGGCACCGGCCCGGAGCGCCGCCGACTGTTCGTTCACCGCCAGGTTGATCTTCCGGTAGATCCATCGCCCGTCGGACGGCGGGAAGTGCAGCGCGACGTTCCACCATGCGCCCTCCTCGGGCAGGAGTGAGCCGCAGAAGATGTGGACCCCTCGACGTCGTGCCAGTTCGGCGATCCGCTCGATCGCGTCGGCGAGGTGTGCCCGGTCGAGCGTGGCGAGCGGAGACAGGTCCGGGGCGTACCCCGAGATGGCGCCTTCGGGCAGCAGCACGAGGTCGTCCGGTTCGCTCTGGGCCACGACCGCTTCGATGGACGCGAGATTTGTACGGATGTCCCACGGCGTCGGGATCTGACCGATGGTCGCGGTGATTCGCATCGTCCCTTCCTACCCGGGTCGTCCACGAGGCGCGTCGCCGGCGTTGGGTGAGGCCGTCGAGCACGCCTTGCCGCGCCGGGCGGGGCGGGCGACGAGGTGGGGGAGCGGCCGGGATCATGGGGGTATGACCGAGCCGCCTGTCGAGCGACGTGGGCTGAGGATCAGCGACCCGCAGGTGATGCGGGCGCTGGCTCATCCGGCCCGACTCGCGATCATGGAACAGCTGAGTGCGCTCCCGGAAGGCGCGACCGCCACCGAGAGCGCTGAGATCGCCGGCCTGTCGCCGAGTGCCACCAGCTACCACCTGCGGGAGCTGGCCAAGGCCGGCCTCGTCGAGCCGGCACCGAGCCGTGGTGACGCGCGGGAGCGGATCTGGCGGACCGTCAGCCCCAGCTGGACGGTGGACGCCGGTCGGGACGCCGGGCCGGAGGCGGTGGCGGCCCAGACCGCGGTCGTTGAGGCGTTCCTCGCCGTCGAGCTGAAGCGCAGCCGCGACTGGTTGCGGCGCGCGTCGGCCGAGCCGCCCGAGTGGTACGACGTCGCCCGGCTCTTCGAGAGCCAGCTCCTGATTACCGCGGCGGAGCTCGCCGAACTGACCGATGCGGTGGATCGGCTGTTGGAGCCGTATCGCAAGCGGACGCGTACCGATCCGCCGTCTGACGCCCGGACCGTCTCGATCTACTACAAGGCGCTGCCGCTGGAGTGAATGGGGGTTGCCCGAAGCAGTTGTGAAGGATTATTTTCGAAGTATGTCCTTCACAACTGCTTCCTCGCGCTGGTCGGACGTCTGGCTCGCCACCGCCGCCCGCGGCATCTCCAGCTGCGGAGACTTCCTCGCCGCGAGCGCCCTCACCCTCGCCCTGCAGAGCGCCGGTGCCGGCGGCCTCGCCGTCTCCGGTCTGCTGCTCGCCGCCACCCTGCCGCTCGTGGTGCTCGCCCCGCTGACCGGGCGGCTCGCCGACCGGGTGGACAGCCGCACACTGCTGGTCATCGCCGGGCTGGCCCAGGCAGGCATCTGTCTCGCCCTGGCGTACGCCGAGCGACCGGCCATGATGATCGCCCTGGCCGGGCTGCTCGCGGTCGGTCTGGCCGTGACCCAACCGGTGCTGGCCGCCCTGGTCCCCGCCATGGTGCGACCGGCGGACCTGCCCCGCGCCAGCGCACTTCAGCAGTCGGCGGGGACGCTCGGCGTGCTCGCCGGTCCCGCGCTCGCCGGGGTCCTGGTGGGCGGCTTCGGCACCCGCCTCCCGCTGCTCCTCGACGCGGCCAGCTACCTCGCCCTGGTGGCGGCCGGGCTGCTCATCCGTACCCGGCGGGGCGGTCGTCGGGTACCGGAGAAGGTGTTGGCCGACGGTGGGATCGAGCCACGCACCTGGCGGCTGCGCCGCGACCCGCTGCTGCTCGCCACCGTGATCGGCGTGGCCGGAGTGGTCGGCTCGGTCGGTGCCATCAACGTGGTGGAGGTCTTCTTCATCCGGGAGACCCTGCACAGCAGCACGACCATGTACGGGCTGGTCACCGGCGCCTGGACGCTGGGCGCGCTGGCCGGTTCGTGGATCTTCGCGCGGGCGGTCGGGCGGCTCCACCGCGACGGGGCGCTGGCCGGTGCCGGGCTCGCCCTGCTCGGCGGGTGCTGCCTGATGGTGCTGATCTCGGCGGCCGTGCCGACCGCGCTGCTGATCGTGCCGATCTGGCTGGTCGGCGGGATCTTCAACGGCGGCAACAACGTCTTCGGCACCGTGCTGATGGCCCGCCGGGTGCCGGAGGCGGTCCGGGGACGGGCCTTCGCGAGCTACGTCGGAGCGGTCCAGGGCGCGTCCATGGTGGGCTACCTGGCCGGCGGCGTCCTGCTCGAACTGCTCGACCCCCGACCGCTGGTGGCCGCCGCCGGGGTCGCCGGGCTGGCCGCGGTCGGCGTGCTGGCCGTACCCCTGTCCCGGGCGGCCCGCAGGGATCGAGCGGCGGGAACGCCGCGGCAGGCGCCCCGCACGGCGGACCCCGCGGAGCCGGTCGCCGCACCGAAGGTGGAGGCGGGGACCGCCGTCACTCCGGTGCCGGGTCGCTGAGCCGCACCCCACCGGCAGCGATACGGTCGAGCCATGGCTGAGCGCATCGCCCGTCCGCGGGTTGGACACATCCAGTTCCTCAACTGCCTGCCGATCTACTGGGGGCTGATGCGCTCCGGTGCGCTGATCGACGTGGACCTGCAGAAGGACACTCCGGACCGGCTGAACGAGGCGCTGGTCGCCGGTGACCTGGACATCGGGCCGATCTCTCAGCTCGAATACCTGCGGCACGCCGACGAGCTGCTGCTCCTGCCGGGCCTCGCCGTCGGCAGCGACGGGCCGGTGCTCTCGGTGAACATCGTCTCCACCCGGCCGCTCACCGAGCTGGACGGCGCCCGGGTCGCGCTCGGCTCGACCTCGCGGACCGGCGTACTGCTCGCGCAGCTGCTGCTCGGCGAGCGGTACGGGGTGCGCCCCGAGTACTTCCGCTGCCCGCCGGATCTGACGCAGATGCTGCTGGAGGCGGACGCCGCCGTGGTCATCGGCGATGTGGCGCTGCGCGCGCTCTACGAGGCGCCGCGCCGGGGCCTGGAGGTGACCGACCTCGGGCAGGCGTGGCGGGAGTGGACCGGCCTGCCGATGGTCTTCGCCGTCTGGGCGGTACGCCGGGACTTCGCGGCCGCCCACCCGGGCCGGGTGAAGGAGGTGCACGAGGCGTTCCTGCGCTCCCGCGACCTCAGCCTCACCGAGCTCGATCAGGTCGCCGAGGCCGGTGCCCGGTGGGAGCCGTTCGACGCGGAGACCCTGGCCACGTACTTCCGCACCCTCGACTTCTCCCTGGGTGAGCGGCAGGTCGCCGGCCTGCGGGAGTTCGCCCGGCGGGCCGCCGCGCTCGGCGAGGCACCCGCCCTGCCGCCGAACGGCCCCGCGTTCTTCGCCGGCTGAGCGACTCGAGTTTTCGGAGGTCGGGGCAGCCGCGGAGCCGGAGACCCCGACCCTCCGGAGCGGAGCGAGCCGACCGGGTGCCGGCCGGACGGTGCGAGCGGCGTCAGACGCCGGGGCGGAGCAGCGCCTCGGTGATCTTCTGGCAGTTCTTCATGCCGTAGTCGTAGCCCAGCTCGATCGGGTACTGCACCATCACGCCCATCGTCCAGGTGTCCCCGATGGCCAGGCAGTTGATGTGCATCTCCTGCTCCTGGGTCCGGTCGATCCACCCGTTCTTGATGGCGATCTGCTTCCGCTCGGCGGCCGGGAACGCCTTCCGGATGCCGAAGTCACCCGCACCACGCACCTGGCGCATCTCGTTGAGCAGCCAGTCCGTCCACTCGGGCCCCGCGGCCTTGCCCTCGGCGATGCAGTTGCCGAGGCGGGCGACGTCCCGAGGGGAGAGGGCCGTGCGGCTCCAGCCGCCGTCGGGGGCGACGCCGCTGTCCGTGAGGCCGCACATCGAGATCGCCCGCTTGATCGAGGCGGAGCGTCCGACGTTGTTGTAGAACTGCTCGGCGCGGGTGTTGTCGCTGTCCCGGATGACCAGCGTGGCGTCGGCCAGCTTGGCGTCGCTCGGCGTCTGCCCCTTCTCGTCGGCCCGGCGCAGGTAGTCGGCGATGATCCAGGACTTGATGAGCGACGCGGTGGTGCTCGTCTTGTTCATGTCCTTCGAGCCGATGATCTCGCCGGTCCGTCGGTCCAGGACGGCCCAGCCGTACCAGCCCTCGATGTCGAGGTCGAGATCCTTGGCCTCGAACGGCAGCGGCGGCAGGGACGGGCTCGGCTCCGCCGAGGGCCGGTTGCTACGGCCGGCTGCGTCGTCCACTCGGGTGCCGTCGGCCGTGCCCGCGCCCACGTCCCACGTCGCGGCGGCCTGGTCCCCGAACGGCGAGCCGGGCACCAGGCGCAGCCCGGCGAGCACCAGCCCGATGAGGATCACCGCGATGGCGAGCAGTCGTAGCGGGGACGGCTCGCGCCTCTGCTGGTCGCCGGCCATCAGAGCTTTCCGGCCGGTTGCTGCGGCACCTTCAGCACCGCGCCGGGCTGCGGGGTCACCAGCTGGGTGGCGACGCTGGCGCAGGTCCTCGCTCCGTAGGAGAGGCTGCGACCGGCCGGGTAGCGCATCATGACGGCGAGGCTCCACTTGTCGGTGACGGCGAGGCAGTTCACGTGCCAGTTGCCGTCGTAGCCGAGCCGGGTCCAGCCGTTCTTGATGCTGACCGGCCCCTGTGCCTTGATCGACGCCGGCAGGCCGTCGACGATCCCCCACTTGCCGCCGCCGTACGTCTCGTGCTGGTCGGAGACGCTGCCGCTGACCTTGCTCATCTCGTCGAGCACCCACTTGGTCCACTTGGGCCCGGCCGCCTTGCCGTCGGCGATGCAGTCACCGAGCCGGACGGCGTCCCGGGGGGACATTTGGGTGAAGCTCCAGTAGCCCTCGTACTTCTTCACGGCGCCGCGCTCGGTGTCGGTGAGGCCGCAGATCTTGATCGCCCGCTGGATCACCGGGTTCGGCGCGCCGCCGGCACTGACTCGGTACGAGCCGCCGGCGGCGAAGTAGATCTTGTCGGCCGCGCCGTCGTCGCTCTTCCGGATGGCGGCGCTCGCCATCGCCAACATGCCGGCCGACGGCTTCTTCTTGTCGCCGAACTGGCGCAGGTAGTCGCTGACGATCCACGCCTTGATCATCGACTCGGTCGAGCTGGTCGAGGTCATGTTCTTCGCGCCGGAGATGTTGCCGGTCTTCCGGTCCATCAGGGCCCACGAGAAGAAGTCACCGTCGAAGTCCACCGAGACCGGGCCGGCGGCCAGGGTTGGCGGCGGTGGTGGGCTGGGCGCGGGCGCGGCGACGTCGGCCCCGCCACTGCCGCCACTGCTGCCGCCGCCGTCTCCGCCGGAGAGGCGGGCGTACGCGGTCGGAACGAGCAGGGCGCTACCGAGGACTACTGCTGCGACGGCGAGCACCATGGTCACGCGGGAACGCATGAGTCGGTGAACTCCAGGTGTCAGGGCCGGGGGGACCGGCTTGCTGTCCGCACGGACCGGCTGATCGCCCAGGTCGGGAAGGCCCACGACCTGTTGGGGACGGTGATCGTCGCCGGCCGATCGGTGTGACGTCGAAAGTCTACGTCCGCAAATGCGATATGCCAGTGCTGGCGCCTGGCAAGTTGCGGTGAAGACGGGATATCGAACGGTTATGCGGCTTCTGCGAATGTTCATGTTTGTTTCGACACGCAGGTTATCCCGACTGTCCGTAAAAGTTCCGTAAGCGCGTCCCGGCGGAGGAGGCGATTCGATTCGGAAGTCGTCCTCGGATTCCTGTTACACCCCCTGGTGTCTTCGGGCGCGAGCTGTAACACTTGTCGTCATGTATGGCAACGACTTCGGCGCCCCGGAGGAGGCATCCGGCGGCGGCCTGCTCGGAGAGGTCGAGGCGGCCGAGGCCGCGCTGCGGGAGGCGGCGGCCCGGCAGCGGCGGGGCCTGCCCGCGTCCGACGACGACCTGGCGGGGTTCTTCGCCGAGATCGTCGAGGCCGACCAGAAGATCGAGCCCCGCGACTGGATGCCGGAGGCGTACCGCAAGACGCTGATCCGGCAGATCGCCCAGCACGCCCACTCCGAGATCATCGGCATGCAGCCCGAAGGAAACTGGATCAGCCGGGCACCGTCGCTCAAGCGCAAGGCGATCCTGCTCGCCAAGGTCCAGGACGAGGCCGGGCACGGGCTCTACCTCTACGCCGCCGCCGAGACCCTCGGAATCAGCCGCGACGAGCTGGTCGACCTGCTCCTCGACGGCCGGCAGAAGTACAGCTCCATCTTCAACTACCCGACGCTCACCTGGGCCGACGTCGGCGCCATCGGCTGGCTTGTCGACGGCGCGGCGATCGTCAACCAGGTGCCGCTGTGCCGGTGCTCCTACGGGCCGTACGCCCGGGCGATGATCCGCATCTGCAAGGAGGAGTCGTTCCACCAGCGGCAGGGCTACGAGATCCTGCACACGCTGGCGCACGGCACCCCCGAGCAGAAGGCGATGGCCCAGGACGCGCTGGACCGCTGGTGGTACCCGTCGCTGGCGATGTTCGGCCCGCCCGACGGTGAGTCGACGCACTCCACGCAGTCGATGGCCTGGAAGATCAAGCGCTTCTCGAACGACGAGCTGCGGCAGCGCTTCGTCGACATGTGCGTGCAGCAGGCCGAGATCCTCGGCCTGACCATCCCCGACCCCGGCCTGCGCTGGAACGACGAGCGGCAGGCGTACGACTTCACCCAGCCCGACTACGACGAGCTGATGCGGGTCATCAAGGGCGACGGCCCGTGCAACCGGGAGCGGATGGCGCACCGTCGGCGAGCCCACGCCGACGGCGCCTGGGTACGTGAGGCCGCCGCGGCGTACGCCGGCAAGCGGGCCGCGGAGAAGAAGGAGAAGGTGGCAGCGTGACCGATCCGTCGCCTCTGTGGGAGGTCTTCGTCCGGGCCCGGCGGGGGTTGTCGCACACCCACGTCGGCAGCCTGCACGCCCCCGACGCGGAGCTGGCCCTGCGCAACGCCCGGGACCTCTACACCCGGCGGCAGGAGGGCGTGTCGATCTGGGTGGTGCCGGCGAGCGCGATCACCGCGTCGAGCCCGGACGAGAAGGACGCCTTCTTCGACCCGGCGGCCGACAAGGTCTACCGCCACCCGACCTTCTACGACGTACCGGACGGGGTGGCTCACCTGTGAACGAGCGGAGCGAGCGAACCGGTCGGCTCAGCAGCGGAG
This sequence comes from Micromonospora musae, assembly GCF_003626545.1. NCBI lineage: Bacteria > Bacillati > Actinomycetota > Actinomycetes > Micromonosporales > Micromonosporaceae > Micromonospora > Micromonospora musae. The sequence goes on along the minus strand of NZ_RAZS01000001.1, from coordinate 720,024 downwards.
CCCTTCACGCCGGCGCCGAGCGAAGCGAGGTGGCAGCGTGAACGGGCCGTTCGAGTTCGCGCTCCGGCTCGGCGACGACGCGTTGATCGCCGCGCAGCGGCTGGCCGAGTGGACCACCCGCGCCCCGGAGATGGAGGAGGACATCGCGCTGGCGAACATCGCCCTCGACCAGCTCGGCGCGGCCCGGCTCCTGCTGACGTACGCGGGCGAGCTGGAGGGCGCCGGTCGGGACGAGGACGCCCTCGCCTACCTGCGCGACGACCGGGAGTTCCGCAACTGTCTCCTGGTCGAGCTCCCGAACGACGACTTCGCGGTCACCATGGCGAAGCTGCTCTTCCTGTCGGCGTACCAGCTGCCGCTCTACACCGCGCTCGCGGAGTGCGCCGACGAGCGGCTCACCGCCATCGGGTCCAAGGCGCGCAAGGAGTCGGCGTACCACTTGGACCACGCCTCGCTCTGGGTGAAGCGGCTCGGTGACGGCACCGAGGAGTCGCACCGCCGGATGCAGGCGGCCGCCGACCAGGTGTGGCCGTACGTGGCGGAGCTCTTCACCCCCGACCCGGGCGCGCCCGTCGACCCGGCCACCCTGCGGGCGGAGTTCGACGCCACCGTGACGGCGGTGCTGACCGAGGCCACGCTTGCCCGGCCCGAGTCCGGCTGGGCGCCGGCCGGCGGGCGGGACGGCCTGCACACCGAGCACCTGTCGTACCTGCTCGCCGAGATGCAGGTGCTGCACCGCGCCCACCCCGGAGCGAAGTGGTGACCACGGCGACGCGCGGCGCCGCCCTCACCCGCCGTGCGGGGCACCGGTGAATCCGAGGGAGGCGGCGGCCGCGGTGGTGGATCCGGAGATCCGGGTGCTCACCATCGACGAGCTGGGCATCCTGCGGTCGGTCGAGGAGGATCCGGCGACCGGCCGGGTGGTCGTCACCATCACCCCCACGTACACGGGCTGCCCGGCGATGGACGTGATCCGCGCCGACATCCGCCGCGCGCTGAACGTGGCCGGGCACCCGGACGCCGAGGTCCGCACCGTCCACTCCCCGGCGTGGAGCACCGACTGGATCTCCGAGTCCGGCCGGTCGAAGCTGGCCGCCGCCGGGATCGCGCCGCCGCAGCCGGTGCGTCGGCCCGGGGTCGTACCCCTCACCCTCACCCTGCGCTGCCCCCGCTGTGGCTCGCCGGAGACCGAGCAGCTCAGCCGCTTCGGCTCCACCGCGTGCAAGGCGCTCTGGCGATGCCGCTCCTGCTCCGAACCCTTCGACCACCTGAAGGCGCTGTGACTGTCACCATCACCCGACCGGTCCGTCGCCGGCCCGTCTTCCACCCGCTCCCGGTCGCCGCGGTCGACCGGCTCAGCGACGACGCCGTGGCGATCACCTTCGCCGTGCCCGAGGAGTTGCGGGACACCTTCGCGTTCCGGGCCGGGCAGCACCTGACCGTCCGGCGGATCGCCGAGGACGACACCGACGTGCGCCGGTCGTACTCCATCTGCTCCACCCCGGACGACCTGGCCCGGCACGGCCGGCTGCGGATCGGCGTGCGGGAGGTCCCCGGTGGGGCCTTCTCCACCTTTGCCTGCGGGGAGCTGCGGCTCGGCGAGACCGTCGAGGTGCTGCCCCCGCTCGGTCACTTCACGTCGGCGTTCGACCCGGGTCGCGCCCGCCACTACGGCGCGGTGGTCGCCGGCTCCGGCATCACCCCGGTGCTGGCGCTGGTCGCGACGGCGCTCGCCGTCGAGCCGGCCAGCACCTTCACCCTGGTGTACGGCAACCGGCGGACGAACACCGTGATGTTCGCCGAGGAGCTGGCCGACCTGAAGGACCGGTACCCCAGCCGGCTGCACCTGGTGCACGTGCTCTCCCGGGAGCAGGGCGAGTCGCCGCTGCTCTCCGGCCGGATCGACGCCGACCGGATGGGCCGGTTGCTGGAGACGATCGTGCCGGGTGGCCACATCGAGGAGTGGTTCCTCTGCGGCCCGTACGGCATGGTGCTCGACGTCCGGGAGACGCTCGGCGCGCGTGGCGTGCCGGAGTCGGCGGTACACACGGAGCTGTTCCACGTCGACGCGCCGCCGGAGCCGCCGCGCCGCCCCGCCGACGAGGCGGGCGCGGGCACGGAGGTGACGATCGTGCTGGAGGGGCGCTCGTCGAGCCTCACCATGCGCCGCGACGAACGGGTGCTGGACGCCGCGTTGAAGGTTCGCGGCGAGCTGCCGTACGCCTGCAAGGGCGGCGTCTGCTCGACCTGCCGGGCGAAGGTGGTGGAGGGCGAGGTCGAGATGGCCCGCAACTACGCCCTGGAGCCGGACGAGATCGCGGCCGGCTACGTGCTGACGTGTCAGTCGAGCCCGGTCACCGACAGGCTCGTGGTCGACTACGACGCGTGAGGACGATGTCTCGCGCAGGTTGTAGGCCACGATGAGTGCAGGTAGGCTTTAACCGCCAGGAGCAGTAGCCCTTGGAAGTGGACCCGGCAGCCTTCCGGACGGTGGGTGGGCCGGGTTTCGCGTTTCACAGCCGATATGACTCGACGACCGTCCGCTGAACGGCCGCCCTCCAGCGTCCACGCTTGGCCCAGCACCACGCCAGCGCGTCGGGGATCGCGAGCAGACACTCCTCGTGGGCGCGTAGGTGGTCGTACCGGACCGTGTCGGACAGCCCAGCCTTCTGAACCTCATCGAACAAGAGTCGGCGATCGGCCTTGATAGTCGAGTCGTCCTGCTCAATGACCAGCCGTGCTGCGCCAATCTTGCCGGCGTAGGCGACAAGTCGCACCAGGCTCGCGTCGCGAGCGGCTTTCATGTTCGGGTGGTCACTTGCATCCAAGATCACCGCTTGTACACCGATCCCGTTGATCGCACCGACGGTCTGCCGGCGTCTGTCGTCACGTTCTTGTGAAAGTGAATTCGGCGCTGGTTGGGCAGGATGAGGCTGCGCATCACCTTGCGGGCGGGTGCGAGATCTCGTGTGAGGACGACGGCGGCGGCGACGAGAAGTCCCCGCTCCTTGGTCTCGTCCACGAATATGTGAGCGCTCATCATCCACCTCCTTTCGTCAGGTCTTGGCTGTCGGTCGCTCAGGCGTTGACGATCTCGCGAATGCGCCTGAGGCGTTCTGCGGGGCTGAGCGCTGTCAGGTTGCCAGCTCCGAGCCCGTCCAGTACGCCTCGCACATCACATTCGTCGGGCTGAAGAACGGCGTCGATCACCCTCGCTCGTGCCCCGCCATCACGTTGGTAGATCCAGACCGTCTGCCACTGGCGTGGCTCGGCGTTCAGTTCGGCGTTGAGCCGGTCGGGAGGAAAGAATCCGAGCCCCGCTGCTTTGAGCGCGTCCGCGATCTCGGCGAGTACCCAACGGCCCAGCTTCTTGTAACCGAGTTCGTCTCGCAGTTCGCCGAGAGTTGCCTCAGTGAGGCCTCCAGCCTCCCGGCACCGAGTCGTGATGCTCAGGGCCAGCTCGTCGTCGCCCATTGCTGCCTCCGGGAGATGAGCGGAGTTTGTAAATATGATAGAGATGAATGTCGCCTAAGTTTGTCAACGAGGCGAGTACATCTTGTTTCTGATCTTGAAATTGATTTGCTGGCCGCCGGGCTCGGGGCACTCATCGGCCGGAACGCCCGTCCAAGGCCGTATCCGCCGGTCGGCGTAGGCTCGGGGGGTGATGGTGAGCCGGGAGATCGACGACATCCTGCAGCGCGGTGCGGACGGCGGGCGGATCACGCCCGAGGAGGCTCTGCTCCTCTACACCGACGCGCCCTTCCACGCCCTCGGTGAGGCGGCCGACGCCGTGCGCCGTCGCCGCTATCCGGACAACATCGTCACGTACCTGATCGACCGCAACATCAACTACACGAACGTCTGCGTGACGGCGTGCAAGTTCTGCGCCTTCTTCCGCGCGCCGAAGCACAGCGAGGGCTGGAGCCACTCGACGGAGGAGATCCTGCGTCGCTGCGGCGAGGCGGTCGACCTGGGCGCCACCCAGGTGATGCTCCAGGGTGGGCACCACCCGGAGTACGGCGTGGAGTACTACGAGGAGCTCTTCTCCGCGGTCAAGCAGGCCTACCCGCAGCTGGCGATCCACTCGATCGGCCCGAGCGAGATCCTGCACATGGCGAAGGTCTCCGGGGTGAGCCTGGACGAGGCGATCGCCCGGATCAAGGCGGCCGGTCTCGACTCCATCGCCGGCGCGGGCGCGGAGATGCTGCCCGAGCGGCCGCGTAAGGCCATCGCTCCGCTGAAGGAGTCCGGCGACCGCTGGCTGGAGGTCATGGAGCTGGCGCACCGGCAGGGTCTCGAGTCGACCGCGACGATGATGATGGGCACCGGCGAGACGAACGCCGAGCGGATCGAGCACCTGCGGATGATCCGTGACGTGCAGGACCGCACCGGCGGCTTCCGCGCCTTCATCCCGTGGACGTACCAGCCGGAGAACAACCACCTGAAGGGGCGTACCCAGGCGACCCGGCTGGAGTACCTGCGCCTGATCGCGGTGGCCCGGCTCTTCTTCGAGACCGTGCCGCACCTGCAGGCCTCCTGGCTGACCACCGGCAAGGACGTCGGCCAGCTCGCGCTGCACATGGGGGTCGACGACCTCGGCTCGATCATGCTGGAGGAGAACGTCATCTCCTCGGCCGGCGCCCGGCACCGGTCCAACCTGCACGAGCTGATCGAGATGATCCGTACGGCCGGCCGGATCCCGGCCCAGCGGGACACCCTCTACCACCGGCTCGCCGTGCACTGGACGCCGGAGGACGACCCGACCGACGACCGGGTGGTCTCGCACTTCTCCTCGATCGCCCTGCCCGGTGGGGGCGTCGGCAAGTCCCTGCCGCTGGTCCAGGCGAACTGACGCGTTCCGCGGTCCGCCACGCCGGTACGGCGAGGCGTGGCCGGGAGGGCAGGTCCCGCTTCTGGGGTCGTTCAGATCGGCCGGGGTGCAGTGGGCGGTGCGGGTGACAGTTGCGCCCACACCGCCCGAGGCGACCGGTACGGACGGACGAATTCCCCGCCTCGCGCTGGCGTAACGCATCGACGTTCGATAACGTCCGCTCGGTCCGCAGGCTGCTCCTCTCCTTCCCGGCCCAGGGGGACCGATGACACCCTTCCGCCGTTCACCCGTGGCAGGCGTCGTCGTCCTGCTGGCCGCCGCCGGTCTCGTCGTTCCGGCGCTGCCCGCGTACGCCGAGGAGCCGGTCGTCGACGTTGGGGTCACCGTCGTCGGCACCCGGCTCGCCGCGAACCGCACCGACAAGATCGCCGTGGTGAAGGTCAGCAATCACGGCACGGTGACGCCCGACCTCCTCGCGCTCGACTACGACGCCGGGGACGTCGACTCCGGCAAGGTGCGGATCGACCCGCTGCTCGACGAGTGCGATGTCGACGGTGACGAGCAGGACGAGCGCTGGAGCTGCCCGCTGCGCGGGGAGCAGATCCCCGGGCCGGGGGAGACGGTCGAGCTGCCGCTGCTGGTCATCAAGACCACCGACCAGCTCACCGAGGCGTACCGGGCGACGCTGGCGGTCTCCGTCACGCCGTGGAGCGACGGGAAGCCGTTGACCGACGCCGATCCGGCGAACAACGGTGCCGAGCACGTGATCGAACTCGCCACGGTGAGCGGCGGCGACCTGACGGTCGTGGCGCCGGACATCACCCGCGAGATCGATCCCGCCGACGCGTTCGACGACGACCCGCAGTCCGCCCCGCTCAATCCGGGCGATCGGACGGTGGCCTCCGCGTACGTCGTCAACCAGGGCGACTGGTTCGCGATGACGCTGTCGCTGCGCATGACGGTGCCGGCGGGCCTCACCTTCGAGGAGCGCGACGGTGACTGCGGGACCAGCGCCGATCTGCGGACGATGACCTGCCTGATCGAGCCCGGCAACCTGACGTCGCGGGAGGGTGTGCAGATCCTCTTCCCGGTCCGGGTCGCCTCCGATCTGGACGCGCCGGCGACCTACTCCGGTGGCACGGTGACGGTGTCGGGAACCAACTTCACCCGCCCCCCGGATGAGGAGGCGGCGCGTCGGGCTGCCGCCCTGCCCTCGTACGTGCGCAAGGTGTCCAACCTGCCGCCGATCCCGGACGATGTCGATGCCAGTGACAACACCGACGAGTTCGCGGCGGTGGTCACGGCCGCCGCCGGCGGCGGACCCGGCGAGGGTGGCGGCGGTGGCGACGTCGGCGGTCTGCCGGTGACCGGTCCGCAGGCCCGACTCATCGGGGGGATCGGGGTGTCCGTGCTGTTCGCCGGTGTCGTGCTGATCCTGGTCGCACGCCGGCGCCGGGTGGTGCTGGTCGCGCCGCAGGACGAGCAGCCAGCGGCCTGAGGCCCGGCACCCGCAGCCGCGGGGACGGCTCGGCGGATGCGGGTGGCGCGGCGGGATGGGTGATCATCCCCGCCGCACCGTTCGTCCCACCCCGGACGGACGGATGAATTCGCAGCGGCGATGCTGGCGCGGCACATCGGCGTTCGATAACGTCCGCTCGGGTTCGTGAAGCCACCTCTATTTACGCTCTTCCTTTCTCCTCACCCCCGGGGGACCAATGAGACCGTTCCACCGCTCCGCCCTGGCGCGCGCCGGGGCCGTGGCCCTGATCGTGGTCGGCGGCCTGGCCGCCGTGGCCGCCCCGGCCCACGCCGACGACCAGGCAGAGCTCGCCCTCGTCCCGCTCAGCTACGACCTGGCCAAGGGCGTCAAGGAGGCCAAGGCCAAGCCGATGAAGTTCCAGGTGGCCAATTCGAGCGCGGTCGACGCGAAGAGTGTCACGGTCAAGGTCGAGACGGCGGGGCTGAAGCCGAAGAAGGTCGGTTTCGTCGTGCCGGAGGGCTGCGACCTGACCGGTACCGCCTTCACCTGCGTCCTCGGCGACCTGCGCGGCGGGACCACCGAGGACTTCGGCATCCCGCTCTTCTCCAAGGGCGGCAAGGGCGCTGCCGGAACGTTGACGGTCGAGGTCATCGCCGCCAACGCGACCGGTGACAAGGTCGAGCACGACCTCACCGTGACGAAGCCCGGCTACGACCTGACCTCCTGGGTGCAGGACGTGCAGGCGAACGTCGTGGTGAATGGCGCGGTCCAGGACGAGCCGAATCTGAAGCCGGTGCCGCGCGGCGAGACGGTGCCGCTGGACTGGGCCGTCTACAACGACGGCAGCCGCAAGGCGACGGGCATCTCGTACGTCCTGACCGTGCCGGCGGGCGTGAGCTTCGTGCAGAAGCCGGAGGGCTGCCTCGAACAGCAGGTCGTCGGCAAGGCCCAGCTGCTCTGCGAGGACACCGGTGCGGTGCTCAAGCCGGGCGAGTACTACACCGCGGACGTCCGGGTGAAGGTCGGCGAGGACGTCACCGAGCCGGTGCTCAAGGAGGGTGAGCTCTTCGCGCAGGGGCTGGACGCGGCCGAGGGCCCGGCGGCGGAGCAGCCGCGGCTCGCCACCGCGCAGCAGCGCAGGACCTTCACCGAGGTGGACCTCGGCGACAACCAGGCCATCTTCGAGGCGTTCGTGGAGCTGCCGGGGCAGCCCACCCCGACCCCGACCCCGACGCCCACGGTCACGCCGACCGGGACCCCCACGCCGGGCGCCACCGCGACCCCGTCGCCGGGCGGTGGCGGTGGCGGTGACGGCGGTCTGCCGGTGACCGGTGTGCAGGTCAGCCTGATCGGCGGCATCGGCGGGGCGATCCTGCTGGCCGGTGGCGCGCTGCTCTTCGCGGCGCGGCGGCGCCGGGTCGTGCTGGTGGCGCCGGGCGACGAGAAGTCGACCGACTGACGCGTACCACTGAACGGGGCGGGGTGGCGCAGGCCACCCCGCCCCTTCGCGTACGCCGAACCCACCGGCCGCCGGGCCGAGGGTGGCTGGCAGAGTGGAGGGGTGAGCACCCCACACGGCCGGCGCGCCAGCCTGGACAAGCAGCCGCACGAGGTCGCCGCGATGTTCGACGGCGTGGCGGCGCGCTACGACCTGACGAACACGGTCCTCTCCTTCGGGCAGGACCGGCCCTGGCGGCGGGCCACCCGGGCCGCGCTCGGGCTGCGCCCCGGCGAGCGGGTGCTCGACGTGGGCGCCGGCACGGGGGTCTCCACCGAGGAGCTGGCCCAGTCCGGGGCGTACGCGGTCGGTGCTGATCTCTCGCTCGGCATGCTCTACGCCGGCAAGCGCAGCCGGCCCAGCGTGCCGCTGCTGGCCGGGGACGCGCTGCGGCTGCCGTTCGCCGACGGGAGCTTCGACGCGGTGACCATCTCCTTCGCGCTGCGCAACGTCACCGACCCTGATGCCGCGCTGCGTGAGCTGGCCCGGGTCACCCGGCCGGGCGGTCGGCTGGTGGTCTGCGAGTTCAGCACCCCGGTCAACCCGGCGTTCCGCACCGTCTACCTCTCCTACCTGATGCGCTCGCTGCCGGCGGTGGCGCGCACGGTCTCCAGCAACCCCGACGCGTACGTCTACCTGGCCGAGTCGATCCGGGCCTGGCCGGATCAGGCGGCGCTCGCCGCGAAGGTCGGTGCGGCGGGTTGGCAGAAGGTGGCCTGGCGCAATCTGACCGGCGGCATCGTCGCCCTGCACCGGGCGGTCCGCGAGTAACTCGCCGCGTCGCACGCCTCGGCAGATTTTCGTGAACATCCGTTTTTAGTCCACTTTGCGCCGTAAGCTCGCCCCCATGACGGGACCAGAGCCGGCGGACCGGGTGCAGGCCACCGACGACGACGCGGCCGAACTCATCGCGCAGCTGCGGGAGTTGGCCGGCGCCGATCCGGCGGACGTCCGTCAGGTGGTGGCCGAGGTCCTCGCCGCGCTCGACCGCGCCGCGGGCGGCGCGCTGCGCGACCACCTCCCCGAAACGATCCGTGTCGACGCGGGCCTCGACGCCCCCAGCCGCGCCTAGGTCCGGTGGCCGGATCGCCGCCGGGTGCGCGCCCCGGTTCGACGGGATCCACGTCGAGCCGCCCTGACACCGAGCGCGCTCGATGCGCTCCCAGGTGTCACATCCGCAACTTAGGCACCCCTGGTCAAGCGCGGATGAGACGTCGGTCATAGACTCCCAGCGGTTGGCTTGTGAAGCATTTCACGAGCAGGCGGGAGGAGGCGCGGATGTCCGCGGTGGAGCATGACGCCGACGTGATCGTCGTGGGCGCCGGTCCCGGTGGCTCGGCCACGGCGTACCACCTGGCCCAGCACGGGGTGCGGGTGTTGCTGCTGGAGAAGACCGAGTTTCCCCGGGAGAAGGTCTGCGGCGACGGGTTGACCCCGCGCGCCGTGCGCCAGCTGCTCAGGATGGGCGTCGACACGTCGCCCGAGGCGGGTTGGCTGCACAACCGGGGCCTGCGGGTGATCGGCGGCGGCATCCGGCTGGAGCTGGACTGGCCCGATCTCGCGAGCTTCCCCAACTACGGCCTGGTCCGCACCCGGATGGACTTCGACCAGCTGCTCGCCGAGCGGGCCATCGCCGCCGGCGCCACGCTGCGCACGGGCACCAACGTCATCGGCCCGGTGCTCGACGCCGACGACCGCGTGATCGGCGTCCAGGCCGAGGTGGGCCCGGAGAAGGCCCCCGCCACCTTCCACGCCCCGCTCGTGGTCGCGGCCGACGGCGTCTCCGGCCGCTTCCCGCTCGCGCTCGGGCTGGCCAAGCGCGAGGACCGGCCGATCGGGGTGGCCGTGCGGCGCTACTACCGCTCGCCGGCCAAGCACGACGACGACTACCTGGAGTCCTGGCTCGAACTGCGGAGCAAGGAGAGCGGGGAGAACCTGCTCCCCGGCTACGGCTGGATCTTCGGTCTCGGCGACGGCCGGGTGAACGTGGGCCTCGGCGTGCTCAACTCGTCCTCCGCGTTCGGGAAGACCAACTACCGTCGCCTGCTCACCGACTGGCTGGCGAACACCCCGGACGACTGGGGGATGACCGACGAGGCCAATGCGGACGGTCCGATCCTCGGCGCCGCGCTGCCGATGGGCTTCAACCGGGTGCCGCACTACAGCCGTGGGGTGCTGCTGGTCGGTGACTCCGGCGGCATGGTCAACCCGTTCAACGGCGAGGGCATCGCGTACGCCATGGAGTCCGGCGAACTCGCCGCGGAGGTCGTCGTGCAGGCGCTGGCCCGGCCGGCCGGCGTCGAACGCGAGCGGGCGTTGCAGGCGTACCCGGCCGAGCTGAAGGCGCGCTTCGGCGGCTACTACCGGCTCGGTGGCGTCTTCGTGAAGCTCATCGGTCGCCCCGAGATCATGCGGCTGGCGACGAAGCACGGCATGCCGCATCCGACGCTGATGCGCTTCGTACTCAAGCTGCTGGCCAACCTGACCGACCCGCGCGGCGGGGACGCGATGGACCGGGTCATCAATGCGATGACGAAGGTGGCCCCAGCGGTGTGACATCGACGGCCGGTGACCTGCGAAGGGACCGGACGGGATGGACGGACCCGCCCCCCGGCGGCGAAGGCTTCGGGGGACGTGAATAGTGTGATTCTCGTCAACGAGGGCAGGGAAGGACGAGCAGGAGAAGAAGATGTCGCTCTCGCCTTACGCACCCATCATCGGGCTGTTCGCCCTCGCCGCGGCGTTCGCGCTGTTCTCCGTGGCCGCCGCCCGCTTCGCCGGCCCCCGGCGTTACAACAAGGCCAAACTCGAGGCGTACGAGTGCGGCATCGAGCCCAGTCCGCAGCCGGTGGGCGGCGGGCGTTTCCCGATCAAGTTCTACCTGACGGCGATGCTCTTCATCGTCTTCGACATCGAGATCATCTTCCTCTACCCCTGGGCGGTCTCGTTCGACGCCCTGCCGATCTTCGGCTTCGTGGAGATGGTCCTGTTCATCGTCGCGGTCTTCGTCGCGTACGCCTACGTGTGGCGGCGCGGCGGCCTGGACTGGGACTGAGGAAGGAACGTCAGATGGGCATCGAGGAGAAGCTCCCCGCCGGCATCCTGCTGACCTCGGTGGAGAAGCTCGTCAACTGGTCCCGCAAGTCGTCCGTCTGGGGCGCCACGTTCGGCCTCGCCTGCTGCGCCATCGAGATGATGGCGGCCGGCGGCCCGCACTACGACATGGGCCGCTGGGGCATGGAGGTCTTCCGCGCCTCGCCCCGCCAGGCGGACCTGATGATCGTGGCCGGTCGGGTCAGTCAGAAGATGGCCCCGGTGCTGCGCCAGATCTACGACCAGATGGCGGAGCCGCGCTGGGTGCTCTCCATGGGCGTCTGCGCCAGCAGCGGCGGCATGTTCAACAACTACGCGATCGTGCAGGGCGTCGACCACGTGGTGCCGGTGGACATGTACCTTCCCGGCTGCCCGCCTCGGCCGGAGATGCTCATCGACGCGATCCTCAAGCTCCGCGAGAAGATCATGCACGAGCCGCTGGGTCCGAACGGCCGCCGGATGCTCGAGGCGCGCAAGGAGCGCGGCGACGTCCCGGTCGTCCCCTACGGCTCGATGCCGTCGTCGTACCGCAGCGACAAGACCCGCCGTGCCGAGTGGACGAAGGCCGTCCGTGAGGGCCGCGAGGAGCAGCTGCGGATCGAGAACTGGATGCAGACCCAGAACCATCTTCAGCAGTACGGGGGCATGAAGAAGTGACCTCACCTCACGACAAGCCGAACGGCGGCGGTGTGCCCGTGCCGGTGACCCCCGCCGGGGCCACCAGCGGCGCCCCCGCCGAGCACCCGCCGTCCAGCCCGGCCGGGCGCGGCATGTTCGGCAACCAGGGCTCCGGCGACGTCTCCGGCTTCGGCGGCCTGGTCCGCCCGCGCCAGCCGATCACGGGCGCGTCGCGGCCGTTCGGGAGCTACTTCGACGAGGTCCACGACGCGCTGGAGGAGGCGTACCCGGGCTTCGCCGACGCGATCGAGAAGGTCGTGGTCGACCGGGGCGAGCTGACCCTGCACGTCCGCCCCGAGCGGATCGCCGAGGTCTGCCAGGTGATGCGCGACGACCTGGCGCTCCGCTTCGAGCTCTGCTCCTCGGTGTCGGGCGTGGACTACCTCGGCGCGGACGAGCGCCGGCTGCACGTGGTCTACCAGCTCACCTCGATGACGTACCGCCGCCGGGTCCGGCTGGAGGCCGCCGTACCCGCCGAGAACCCGCACCTGCCCAGCGTCACCGCGACCTACCCGACGGCGGACTGGCAGGAGCGCGAGGCCTACGACATGTTCGGGATCGTCTTCGACGGTCACCCCAACCTGACCCGGATCCTCATGCCGGACGACTGGGAGGGGCACCCGCAGCGCAAGGACTACCCGCTCGGCGGTGTGCCGGTCGAGTACAAGGGCGCCGAGATTCCACCGCCGGACAAGCGGAGGTCGTACCAGTGACGGGCGCCGAGATTCGCAGTACCGCCAGCGGCCCGGACAAGTGGAGGTCGTACCAGTGACCACTTCCAACTACGCGACCGAGCGGGAGACCACCGAGGGCAAGGTCTTCACCGTCACCGGTGGAGACTGGGACTCGGTAGTCTCCGGCACCGACCCGATCAACGACGAGCGGATCGTCGTCAACATGGGTCCGCAGCACCCGTCCACGCACGGCGTGCTGCGGCTGGTCCTGGAGCTGGAGGGCGAGACGGTCCGGGAGGCCCGTTCCGTCATCGGCTACCTGCACACCGGGATCGAGAAGAACCTCGAGTACCGCACGTGGGTCCAGGGCAGCACCTTCGTGACCCGGATGGACTACCTCGCGCCGCTGTTCAACGAGACGGCGTACTCGCTCGCGGTGGAGAAGCTGCTCGGCATCACGGACGACATCACCGAGCGGGCCAACACCATCCGCGTGCTCATGATGGAGCTCAACCGGATCTCCTCGCACCTGGTCTGGCTGGCCACCACGGGCATGGAGCTCGGCGCCATCTCGATCATGCTGTACGGCTTCCGCGAGCGGGAGTACATCCTCGAGATCTTCGAGCTCATCACCGGCCTGCGGATGAACCACGCGTACGTCCGCCCCGGCGGCGTGGCGCAGGACGTGCCGGACGACGCGATCATCAAGATCCGCGAGCTTCTCGCACTGCTGCCCAAGCGGCTCAAGGAGTACGAGGACCTCCTCTCCGGCCAGCCGATCTGGACCGAGCGTACGAAGAACGTGGCGGTGCTCGACGTGACCGCCTGCCTGGCGCTCGGCGTGACCGGCCCGGTGCTGCGCTCCGCCGGTCTCGCCTGGGACCTGCGCAAGACCATGCCGTACTGCGGCTACGAGACGTACGAGTTCGACGTCCCGACGCACACCGGCGGCGACGTGTGGGGCCGCTACCAGGTGCGCCTCGCCGAGATCCGCGAGTCGATGAAGATCGTCGAGCAGGCGGTGGACCGGCTGGCCAAGCCGGGACCGGTGATGGTCGCCGACCGGAAGATCGCCTGGCCGGCCCAGCTGGCCATCGGCGTCGACGGGATGGGCAACTCGCTCGAGCACGTCGCGAAGATCATGGGTCAGTCGATGGAGTCGCTGATCCACCACTTCAAGCTGGTCACCGAGGGCTTCCGCGTCCCGCCCGGCCAGGTGTACGTGGGCATCGAGTCACCCCGCGGCGAGCTGGGCGTGCACGCGGTCTCCGACGGTGGGACCCGGCCCTACCGGGTGCACTACCGGGAGCCGAGCTTCGTCAACCTCCAGGCGCTCCCGGCGATGGCCGAGGGCGGCCTGATCGCCGACGTGATCGCCGGTGGCGCCTCGCTGGACCCGGTAATGGGAGGTTGTGACCGGTGAGCGCGAGGAGTGAGCTTGCGAGCCCCAGCCGCCCGCGCGAGGAGCGAGCGGAGCGAGCCCCGCAGTCGCGGGCAGAGGATCACGCAGTCGCGAACGAAGGGCGGCGCTGATGACTGTCTTCACCGAACAGACCCGCGAGCGGGCGAGGGAGATCGTCTCCCGCTATCCGGCTGACCGGTCCCGCTCGGCGCTGCTGCCGCTGCTGCATCTGGTGCAGGCCGAGGAGGGTTACGTCTCCCCGGCCGGCGTGGAGTTCTGCGCCGAGGTGCTGGGCCTCAACAAGGCCCAGGTCGGCGCGGTGGCCACCTTCTACACGATGTACAAGCGCAAGCCGACCGGTGACTACCTGGTCAGCGTCTGCACCAACACGATGTGCAACGTGCTCGGCGGCCAGGACGTCTACGACACCCTCGCCGAGCACCTCGGCGTCGGGCACGACGAGACCACCGCCGACGGGAAGATCACCCTGGAGCACGCCGAGTGCCTGGCGGCCTGCGACTACGGCCCGGTCATGACGGTCAACTACGACTTCTTCGACAACGTCGACCCGCGGGGCGCGGTCGGTGTGGTGGACGAGCTGCGGGCCGGCGGCCGGCCGATGCCGACGCGGGGCGCCCGGCTCTGCACGCTCAAGGAGATGGCCGTCCAGCTCGCCGGGTTCGCCGACGAGCGGGAGGGCGCGGTCGCCGACGGCGGCCCGGGCGAGTCGAGCCTGCGCGGGCTCCGCCTCGCCCAGCAGCACGGCATCTCGGCTCCGGGCTTCGACCCGAACACGCCGATCCGGAGCAAGGCCGAAGCCGACCGGGTCGCCGCGGAGGCGAAGGCCAAGGCGGAGGCGGCGGAGAAGGCCAAGGCCGACGCGGCCGCGAAGTCGGCCCCCGACGCCCCGGTCAAGGGCGGCGACGGCGCCTCGGCCCCCACCGGGGTCGAGCCGGCGCAGCCGGAGCGGGCGACCGGCAGCACCACGCCGGACGTGAAAGCGCCGGACGACAAGTCGCCGCAGGTGCGTACCGCCGAGACGCGGCAGCCCGACGCGGCCACGGCCGTGCCGGACGCGCCCGGCACCAAGGTGCCCGCCGACTCGGTGCCGCCGGCACCGCGTGACGCGCAGGAGGCGGAGGTTGCCGGGGTGGCGGCCAACCCGCCGGCCAGTGACGGCAAGCCCGCCGGCGACGACGCCGGGGCGCAGGAGCGCAATCTCAAGGAAGCGGAGGCCGGGGCCGGCGGGAACGGCGCGGACCCGGCGGTCGCGAGCGAAACGGGGGTCCAGAAGTGACCACTCCTCGGCCGGAGACGCTGGCCAAGCTCACCCCGGTCCTGACCAAGCGCTGGCTCTCGCCGGACGCCTGGCGGATCGGCACCTACGAGAAGCTGGACGGCTACGCGGCGCTGCGCAAGGCGCTCAAGTCCCACCCGGACGACCTGATCCAGTTGGTCAAGGACTCCGGGCTGCGGGGTCGCGGCGGGGCCGGGTTCCCCACGGGTCTCAAGTGGGGCTTCATCCCGCAGGGGGACGGCAAGCCGCACTACCTCGTGGTCAACGCCGACGAGGGTGAGCCGGGCACCTGCAAGGACCTGCCGTTGATGACGCACGATCCGCACTCGCTGGTCGAGGGCGTCATCATCGCCTCGTACGCGATCCGGGCCAACCGCGCGTACATCTACATCCGGGGTGAGGCGGTGCACGCCGCCCGGCGACTGCGCAACGCGGTGCGGGAGGCACAGGCCAAGGGCTACCTCGGCCGGAACATCCTCGGCTCCGGATTCGACCTGGAGTTGGTGGTGCACTCGGGCGCCGGGGCGTACATCTGCGGTGAGGAGACCGCGTTGCTGGACTCGCTGGAGGGCTTCCGCGGCCAGCCTCGGCTCCGCCCGCCGTTCCCGGCGACCCACGGCCTGTACGCGAGCCCGACCGTCGTCAACAACGTCGGCACCATCGCGAGCGTGCCCTACATCGTGCTGGGCGGTGCCGCCTGGTGGAAGACGATGGGCACGGAGAAGTCCGCCGGCCCGATGATCTACTCGCTCTCCGGCCGGGTCGCCAACCCGGGCCAGTTCGAGTGCTCGTTGGGCGTCACGCTGCGGGAGCTGCTCGAACTCGCCGGCGGGATGCAGCCCGGCCACAATCTGAGGTTCTGGACCCCGGGCGGGTCCTCGACCCCGCTGCTCACCGCCGAGCACCTGGACGTGCCGCTGGACTTCGAGTCGGTGGCGGCGGCGGGCTCGATCCTCGGCACCACGGCCACCCAGATCTTCTCGGACCAGGACTGCCCGGTCTACGCGACGTACCGGTGGCTGGAGTTCTACCACCACGAGTCGTGCGGCAAGTGCACCCCGTGCCGGGAGGGCAACTACTGGATGGTCCGGGTGTACCGGCGGATCCTCTCCGGCCAGGGCACCCACGAGGACCTGGACACCCTGCTCGACACCTGCGACAACATCCTCGGCCGGTCGTTCTGCGGCCTGGGTGACGGCGCGACCAGCTCGGTGACCTCCTCGCTGCAGTACTTCAAGCAGGACTACCTCGACTACATCGAGGGGCGCACCGCGCCGAAGCTGTCCGACAAGCAGCTAGTGGGAGCCCACTGATGCGAGCGCGAGGAGCGAGCGGAGCGAGCCCCGCAGTCGCGAGTGAAAGGCCGGCACATGACTGACGTCGTCAAGGCCCCGGAAACCGTCACGCTCACCATCGACGGCGTCGAGGTCACCGCTCCGAAGGGAGCGCTGCTGATCCGGGTCGCCGAGCAGATGGGCACCGAGATCCCCCGGTTCTGCGACCACCCGCTGCTGGCCCCGGCCGGCGCGTGCCGGCAGTGCCTGGTGGAGGTGGAGGGGCAGCGCAAGCCGGTCGCCTCCTGCACCCAGACCGTCGCCGACGGCATGGTGGTCCGCACCCAGCTCAGCTCCCCGGTCGCCAAGAAGGCGCAGGAGGGGGTCATGGAGCTGCTGCTGCTCAACCACCCGCTCGACTGCCCGATGTGCGACAAGGGCGGCGAGTGCCCCCTGCAGAACCAGGCGATGTCCACCGGGCGGAGCGACTCCCGGTTCCACGAGCACAAGCGGGAGTACCCGAAGCCGCTGCCGATCAGCAGCCAGGTGCTGCTCGACCGGGAGCGCTGCGTGCTCTGCCAGCGGTGCACCCGCTTCTCCGAGGAGATCGCCGGGGACAAGTTCATCGACCTGATGAACCGGTCCTCCGCCGAGGAGATCAACATCTACCGGGACGAGGCGTACGGCGAGGAGGGCGACGCCGGTGACGTCCCCTTCAACTCCTACTTCTCCGGCAACACCGTGCAGATCTGCCCGGTCGGCGCGCTGACCGGCGCCCAGTACCGGTTCCGGGCCCGCCCGTTCGACCTGGTCTCCAGCCCGAGCGTCTGCGAGCACTGCTCGGCCGGGTGCGCCCAGCGCACCGACTGGCGGCGGGGCAAGGTGCTGCGCCGGCTGGCCGGCGACGACCCGGCGGTGAACGAGGAGTGGAACTGCGACAAGGGCCGGTGGGGCTTCCAGTACACCCGGGCGCACGACCGGCTCAGCACGCCGCTGGTCCGCGACGCACGTACCGGTGAGCTGCGCGAGGCGTCCTGGAGCGAGGCGCTCACCGTCGCCGCCGAGGGGCTGCGGGCCGCCCGGGACTCCGGGCAGGGCGCCGCGGTGCTCACCGGCGGCCGGTTGACCGTCGAGGACGCCTACGCGTACGCGAAGTTCGCCCGGGTCGCGCTCAACACCAACGACGTCGACTTCCGGGCCCGGCCGGTCTCCCGCGAGGAGGCCGACTTCCTGGCCAGCTCGGTCGCCGGGGTCACCGACGTGACCTACGCCGACGTGGAGAAGGCGCCGGCGGTGGTGCTGGTCGGCATCGAGCCGGAGGAGGAGTGCCCGGTTCTCTTCCTGCGGCTGCGCAAGGCCTACACCAAGGGCGGCCTCCGGGTGTACGCGATCGCCCCGTTCGCCACCCGCGGCCTGGAGAAGCTCGGCGCCAAGCTGGCCCGGGTGGTGCCGGGCGAGGAGGCGAGCGTGCTCGCCGAGCACGCCACTGTCGCCGAGGCGCTGAGCGCCGAGGGCGCGATCCTGATCGTGGGTGAGCGGCTCGCCGAGGTGCCGGGCGGCCTCTCCGCCGCCGCGGACGTCGCCCGGCGTACGGGTGCCAAGCTGGCCTGGGTGCCGCGGCGCGCGGGTGACCGCGGCGCGGTCGACGCCGGCTGCCTGCCGAACCTGCTCCCCGGTGGTCGCCTGGTCACCGAGCCGGCGGCCCGTGCCGAGCTGGGTGAGGCGTGGGACATCGCGGCCGGGGTCATCCCGAGCCAGGCCGGTCGGGACACCGACGGCATCCTCACGGCGGCCGCGAACGGTCGGCTCGGCGCCCTGGTGGTCGCCGGGGTCGACCCGGCCGACCTGGCCGATCCGCGCCTCGCCGAGCAGGCCCTGGAGCAGGTGCCGTTCCTGGTGAGCCTGGAGCTGCGCGGCAGCGCGGTGACCCGCCGGGCCGACGTGGTCTTCCCGGTCGCCCCGGTGGATGAGAAGGCGGGCAGCTTCGTCGACTGGGAGGGGCGGCTGCGCACCTTCGAGGCGGTGCTGCAGACCGCCGCGATGACCGATGGCCGGGTGCTGGATGCGCTCGCCGCGCAGCTCGACGTGCGGCTCGGCACCGGAGACGTGCTCAGCATCCGCCGCGAGCTGGGCTCGCTGCCGCCCACCCGGACGGCCCGCCCCGCCGCCCCGTCGGTGGAGCCGGCGGCCGTGCCGCAGCCGGGCGCCGGCGAGGCGGTGCTCGCCACCTGGCACCAGCTGATCGACCTGGGCAGCCTCCTCGACGGCGACGAGCACCTCGTCGGCACCGCCCGCCCGCCGCTGGTGCGGCTGGGCAAGGGCACCGCCGAGGCGCTGGGGGTCGCGGACGGCGACGCGGTGACGGTCGGGACGGACCGGGGCGCGGTGACGCTGCCGGCCGCCATCACCGAGATGCCGGACGGGGTGGTCTGGGTGCCCACGAACTCGCCCGGCGCGACCGTCCGGCGCAGCCTCGGCGCGCTCTCCGGCCGGGTGGTCCGGATCTCCGTTCCGGCCCCGACGGCGGCCGTGCCGGCCGGCCGGTCGGCGGCGGACGAGGCCGGCGTCCCGGGCCCGCTGCTCAACTCCGGGGGTGCCCAGTGAGCGCGAGGAGCGCGCGAGTGAGCCCCGCAGTCGCGAACGAAAGGTGGGCACGATGAACGCGGTCTACCTGGCCCAGGACCCGACCCTGGCCGACTTCGGCCGGGATCCGTGGTGGCTGGTCCTCATCAAGATCGTCTTCGCCTTCGTCTTCGCGGTGCTGGCCACCCTGCTCGGCGTCTGGTTCGAGCGGCGCGTGGTCGGCTACATGCAGGTGCGGCCCGGCCCCAACCAGGTCGGCCCGCTCGGCCTGCTGCAGACCCTGGCCGACGGCCTGAAGATGGCCTTCAAGGAGGACATCCTCCCGCGCGCCGCCGACAAGGTCGTCTTCTTCTTCGCCCCGACGATCTCGGTGATCTGCGCGGTCACCGCGCTCTCGGTGGTGCCGTTCGGCCCGATGGTGAGCATCTTCGGCCACTGGACGCCGCTGCAGGTCACCGACGTCTCGGTGGCGGTGCTGGTGCTGCTGGCCTGCTCGTCCATGGGCATCTACGGCATCGTGCTTGGCGGCTGGGCCTCCGGATCCACCTACCCGCTGCTCGGCGGTCTGCGCTCCAGCGCCCAGATGATCTCGTACGAGGTCGCGATGGGGCTGAGCATCGTGGCGGTCTTCATGACGGCCGGCACCATGAGCACCAGCGGGATCGTCGCCGCGCAGGGCGACGCCACGCAGCTGACCCTGTTCGGCACCGACATCCCCGCGCCGGGCTGGTACGCGATCCTGCTGCTGCCGAGCTTCGTCATCTTCTTCATCGCCACCGTCGGCGAGACCAACCGCGCACCGTTCGACCTGCCCGAGGCGGAGTCCGAGCTGGTGGCGGGCTTCATGACCGAGTACAGCTCGCTGAAGTTCGCGCTCTTCATGCTCTCCGAGTACGTCTCGATGGTGACCATGTCCGCGGTCACCACGACGCTCTTCCTCGGCGGCTGGCGGGCACCCTGGCCGATCACGCTCTGGGAGGGCGCCAACTCCGGTTGGTGGCCGATGCTCTGGTTCTTCGGCAAGGTCATCGCGCTGGTCTTCGTCTTCGTCTGGCTCCGCGGCACGCTGCCCCGGCTGCGCTACGACCAGTTCATGCGCTTCGGCTGGAAGGTGCTGCTGCCGATCAACCTGGTCTGGATCCTGGTCCTCAGCGGCCTGCGGTCGATCGAGGACTGGGACACCCGGGGCAAGCTGATCGCGGTCGGCATTCCGGCCGGCGTACTGCTGCTCGTCACGCTGCTCTGGCCCGGCCGGAAGCCGCGGCCGAAGGTTAGCGTCCAGGAGCAGGTCAACAACCGTCCGCACGGCAGCTTCCCGCTGCCGCCGCTGGACCTTCAGATCCCACCGAGCCCGCGCACCAGGCGCGTGGTCGCCGAGCGGGAGCCGGCGAACGTCACCGCCGGCTCGGAGTCAGGGGAGGTGTGACGTGGGCGCGATCACCGGAACGTTCAAGGGCTTCGGGGTCACCTTCTCGCACATGTTCAGGAAGGTGGTCACCACCGACTACCCGTTCAAGCCGCCGGTCTCGGCGCCGCGCTACCACGGGCGGCACATTCTGAACCGGCACCCGGACGGGTTGGAGAAGTGCATCGGGTGCGAGCTGTGCGCCTGGGCCTGCCCGGCCGACGCGATCTACGTGGAGGGTGGCGACAACACCGAGGAGCAGCGCTTCTCCCCGGGTGAGCGGTACGCCAGCATCTACCAGATCAACTACGCGCGGTGCATCTTCTGCGGACTCTGCATCGAGGCCTGCCCGACCCGCTCGTTGACCATGAGCAACGAGTACGAGCTGGCCCGGGACAGCCGGCAGGATCTGATCTTCACGAAGGAGCAGCTGCTCGCGCCGCTGCTGCCGGGCATGGAGCAGCCGCCGCACGCGATGCGGCTCGGCGAGAGCGAGAAGGACTACTACGTCGGCAGCCTGACCAACCCGGGCACCTCGGCCGGCGCGGAGCGCGCCGCCAACAGCCCGGGCCGGTACCAGGTGGAGGAGCACCCCGGGGTGACCTTCCCTGGCGCGGAGCAGCACGCCCAGCGGGCCGCCGCGGGCAAGGGGGACAAGGCATGACCACGCAGACGGTGCTCGCCGCCGCGGGCGGGGTGTCCGGCGGCGAGCAGGTCACCTTCTGGATCCTCGCCCCGCTCGCGCTGATCGGCGCGATCGGGATGGTGGCCGCCCGCAACGCGGTGCACTCCGCGCTCTGGCTGGTGCTGACCATGCTCTGCCTGGGCGTCTTCTACGTGCTCCAGGCCGGGCCGTTCATCGGCATGGTGCAGATCATCGTCTACACCGGCGCGATCATGATGCTCTTCCTCTTCGTGCTGATGCTGGTCGGGCGGGACGCGTCCGACTCGCTGATCGAGACGCTGCGCGGGCAGCGGGCCGCAGCGATCCTGCTCGGCCTGGGCTTCGCCGGGCTGGTCGGCGGCGGCGTCTACCGGGCGATGGAGGGCACCACGGCGGCCGGCCTGACGCAGGCCAACGCCGAGGGGAACGTCCAGGGCATCGCCCGGCTGCTCTTCACCAAGTACGTCTTCGCCTTCGAGCTGACCTCGGCGCTGCTGATCACGGCGGCCGTCGGCGCGATGGTGCTGGCGCACGTCGAGCGACGCAAGCAGGACAAGATGGACCAGATCGCCACCATGAAGGCGCGCTTCCGGCCCGGCAACTACCCCGGCCCGAAGCCCGGCCCGGGCGTCTTCGCCACCAGCAGCTCGGTCGCCACGCCGGCCCGGCTGCCGGACGGCCGGCTCAGCGAGCGGAGCACGCCGGACATCCTGCCGGTCCGTGAGCTGACCGCCCAGGAGACCTCGCTGAAGGGCACCGAAAAGTGACTCCCGACTACTACCTCGTGCTCGCGGCGATCCTCTTCACCATCGGCGCGGCCGGGGTGCTCATCCGCCGCAACGCGATCGTGTTGTTCATGTGCGTCGAGCTGATGCTCAACGCGGCGAACCTGACGCTGGTCACCTTCAGCCGGATCAACGGTGACCTCAACGGCCAGATCATGGCGTTCTTCGTGATGGTGGTGGCCGCGGCCGAGGTCGTGGTCGGCCTCGCGATCATCATGGCGATCTTCCGAACCCGGCGCTCGGCGAGCGTCGACGACGCCAACCTGCTCAAGTACTAGAGGGGCCTGCGGTGGGAGAGATACTGACGAACGCCCCGGCGGAGCCGGCGGGGGCCGTCACGTACGCGACGGCGGACGGCCTGCTCACCAGCGTCTGGCTGCTGGTGGCGATCCCGCTGGTCAGCGCGGCGGTCCTGCTGCTGCTCGGCCGGCGCGCCGACCGCTGGGGGCACTGGCTCGGGGTGAGCGCGATCGGTGTGTCGTTCGTGCTCGGCCTCGCGTCGTTCTTCCAGCTGCGCGGCCTGGAGAACAAGTCCGTCGAGCTGAGCCTCTGGGACTTCATCACGGTCGGCGACCTCCGGGTGGACTTCGGTCTGCTCTTCGACCCGCTCTCCGCGCTCTTCGTCCTGCTGATCACCGGGGTGGGTTTCCTGATCCACCTCTACGCGGTCGAGTACATGTCGCACGACGGGGGCCGGCGGCGGTTCTTCGGCTACTTCAACCTGTTCGTCGCCGCCATGCTGCTGCTGGTGCTCGGCAACAACTACGTGATGCTCTACGTCGGCTGGGAGGGCGTCGGTCTGGCGTCGTACCTGCTGATCTCCTTCTGGCAGGACCGGCCGAGCGCGGCCACCGCCGGCAAGAAGGCGTTCCTGATGAACCGGGTCGGTGACGCCGGTCTGGCCATCGCGATCTTCATCATGTTCGCCACCCTCGGCACCACCCAGTACGACGAGGTCTTCTCGAACGTCGGCGCGCTGACCGGCGGCACCGTGCTCGTGCTCGGCCTGCTGCTCCTGCTCGGCGCGGCCGGCAAGTCCGGCCAGTTCCCGCTCCAGGCGTGGCTGCCGGACGCGATGGAGGGCCCGACCCCGGTGTCGGCGCTCATCCACGCGGCCACCATGGTCACCGCGGGCGTCTACCTGATCGCCCGCTCCAACCCGGTCTTCTCGGCGAACACGACGCTCCAGCTCGTGGTGGTGAGCGTCGGCGCGCTGACCCTGCTGATGGGCTGCATCATCGGCGCGGCCAAGGACGACATCAAGCGGGTGCTCGCCTGGTCGACGGTGAGCCAGATCGGCTACATGTTCCTCGGCGTCGGCCTCGGCGGTGGGGCGTACGCGCTGGCCATCATCCACCTGCTGGCGCACGGCTTCTTCAAGGCCAACATGTTCCTCGGCGCCGGTTCGGTCATGCACGGGATGAAGGACCAGGTGGACATCCGCCGCTTCGGCGGGCTCGCCAAGCACATGAGGATCACCTGGATCACGTTCATGATGGGCTGGCTGGCCATCATCGGCATCCCGCCGCTGTCGGGCTACTTCTCGAAGGAGCCGATCATCGCGGCCGCGTTCGGTCGGGAGGACTGGACGGCCTGGCTCTTCGGTGGGGCCGCGCTGCTCGGCGCGGGGCTGACCGCGTTCTACATGACCCGGCTCTTCGTGCTCACCTTCCACGGGCCCAAGCGCTGGACCGAGGAGATCGAGCACCCGCACGAGTCCCCGAAGCTGATGACCGTCCCGCTGATCCTGCTGGCGATCGGCTCGATCGGGGCGGGCTTCCTGCTCTCCACCTCGGTGCCGGACTGGCTGACCGCGACCGCGGGCCTCGGCGGGGAGCACGCGGAGCACGAGACGGTCCTGCCGCACCTCGTGATCACCACCCTCTCGCTGCTGGTGACCGTGCTCGGCGCCGGGCTGGCCTGGTTCCTCTTCCGGCGCGGTACGGCCACCGCACCGCAGCCGGCCGGGGTGCTGGTCACCGCCGCCCGCCGCAACCTCTACACGGACGCCTTCAACGAGACGGTCTTCGAGAAGCCGGGCATCTTCCTCACCCGGGCGCTGGTCTTCCTGGACAACCGGGGCGTGGACGGGCTGGTCAACGGCCTCGCCGCCGCGGTCGGCGGTGGTTCCGGCCGGCTCCGGCGGCTGCAGACCGGCTTCGTCCGGTCGTACGCGACCTCGATCCTGACCGGCGCGCTGCTCGTGGTGGCGGCGTTCCTGGCCGTACAGGCGGGGTGGCTGGCGTGATCGACCTCTTCCCGGCCGCCCCCGCCGGCGGACCACGCAGTGACGACGGAGGTAAGGCCGCATAATGTCCAACTTCCCGTTCCTCTCGGTGCTGACCGTGGCGCCGCTGGTGGGTGCCCTCGTGGTCGCCCTGCTGCCACGCCGGCGGCCGGACCTGGCCAAGCAGGTGGCGTTCGGCTGGTCGCTGCTGGTGCTGGTGCTCTCGGTGCTGATGTGGATCGCCTTCCAGGTCGACGGTGACCGCTTCCAGTTCCGCGAGTCGTACCCGTGGATCCCGAACTGGGGCGTCCACTTCACCTTCGCCGCCGACGGCATCGCGCTGGTCATGCTGATGCTGATCGCGGTGCTGGTGCCGCTGGTGATCCTCGCGTCCTGGCACGACGCTGAGTCGTCGAAGCGCTCGGTGCCCACCTACTTCGCGCTGCTGCTCGTCCTCGAGTGCACGATGATCGGCGTCTTCGCCGCCGCCGACGTCTTCCTCTTCTACGTGTTCTTCGAGGTCATGCTGGTGCCGATGTACTTCCTCATCGGCAGCTACGGCGGCCACCAGCGGCAGTACGCGGCGGTGAAGTTCTTCCTCTACTCGCTGGTCGGCGGCCTCTTCATGCTCGCCGCGGTGATCGGCCTCTGGGTGGTCGGCGGCAAGACCTTCGACTGGCAGGCGCTGTCGCAGGTGGACATCTCCACCGGCACCGAGCGCTGGCTCTTCCTCGGCTTCTTCGTCGCGTTCGCGATCAAGGCGCCGTTCTTCCCGTTCCACACCTGGCTGCCGGACGCCGGTGGCGCAGCGCCGGCCGGCGCGGCGGCGCTGCTGGTCGGCGTGCTCGACAAGGTCGGCACCTTCGGCATCCTGCGGTACTGCCTGCCGCTCTTCCCCGACGCGGCCAAGTGGTTCGCGCCGTGGGCGCTCGCGTTGGCGCTGATCGGCATCATCTACGCCGCGCTCCTCGCGGTCGGGCAGAACGACCTGAAGCGGTTGGTGTCGTACACCTCGATCGCGCACTTCGGCTTCATCGGCGTGGGCATCTTCGCCTTCACCACCCAGGCCGGCACCGGCGCGGTGCTCTACATGGTCAACCACGGCCTCGCCACCGGCCTGCTCTTCCTGGTGGTGGGCATGCTGATCGCGCGCCGGGGCTCGTCGCTGATCAGCGACTTCGGTGGGGCCGGCAAGCTGGTCCCGGTGCTCGCCGGGGTGCTCTTCTTCGCCGGTCTGGCGTCGCTGGCGCTGCCCGGCACCGCGCCCTTCGTCTCCGAGTTCCTGGTGCTGGTCGGCTCGTTCACGGTGAACAAGCCGGTCGCGGTGATCGCCACCCTCGGCATCATCCTGGCGGCGGCGTACGTGCTGTGGATGGTGCAGCGCACCACGCAGGGCACGCTCAACCCGGCACTGACCCAGATCGACGGGATGCGGCGTGACCTCAACCTGCGCGAGAAGGTGGTGATCGCGCCACTGATCGCGCTGATCGTGGTGCTGGGCTTCTACCCGAAGCCGGTCACCGACGTGATCAACCCCGCCGTCCAGGCGACCATGGACGACATCGGCAAGACCGACCCCGCCCCGTCGGTGGTCACCACCGTCCAGGAGGCCGGCCGGTGAGCGGGAAGGCTGAACGAGCGATCGTGAGCGAGCCCAGGCACGGGCGCGAGGCGCGGGCGGTGCGAGCCCCGCAGGCGCGAGCAGACGGCGACCCAGTCGCGAACGGAAGGTTGGCCCGGTGAGTGAACTGAAGCTGCCGTCGATCGACTACGCGGCGCTCGCCCCGATCCTGATCATGTTGGGGGCCGCGCTGCTCGGTGTCCTGGTCGAGGCGTTCGTGCCCCGGCACAGGCGGCACCTGGTGCAGCTGTCGCTGGCCCTGCTCGCGGTGCTCGCCGCGCTGACCATGGTGGTGCTCAACAGCGACGACCGGCTGATCACGGCCGGCTCGGCGATCGCCGTGGACGGGCCGGCGCTCTTCCTCCAGGGCGGGATCCTGGTGCTCGCCGCGATGGCGCTGCTGCTCATCGGTGAGCGGGTGGTGGAGCGCGGCGGCGCCTTCGTGGCGCACGCGGCGGTCACCGCCGAGTCGCCCGAGGACCGGCGGCAGGCCGAGGGCGCCGACGGCGCCACCGAGGTGTACCCGCTCGTCACGTTCGCCATCGGCGGCATGCTGATCTTCGTGGCGGCGAACGACCTGCTCACCATGTTCATCGCCCTCGAGGTCTTCTCGCTGCCGCTCTACCTGCTCTGCGCGCTGGCCCGACGCCGCCGGCTGCTCAGCCAGGAAGCGGCGCTGAAGTACTTCATGCTCGGCGCGTACGCCTCGGCGTTCTTCCTCTTCGGCGTCGCGCTGATCTACGGCTTCACCTCCGGCATCCCGGGCCGGTCGGCCGGGGTCGACTTCGCCACCATCAACGCGGCGGTGAACGAGTCGCCGGCCAGCCGGGTGCTGCTCTTCGCCGGAATGGCGCTGCTCGCCATCGGGCTGCTCTTCAAGGCGGCCGCGGCGCCGTTCCACGTCTGGACGCCGGACGTCTACCAGGGCGCGCCGACCCCGGTCACCGGGTTCATGGCCGCCTGCACCAAGGTCGCCGCCTTCGGTGCCCTGCTCCGGGTCTTCCAGGTGGCGTTCGCCAGCGCCAGCTGGGACTTCGCCCCGGTTCTCGGCGTCGTGGCGGTGCTGACCATGCTGGTCGGCGCGGTGCTCGCCGTGACCCAGACCGACATCAAGCGGCTGCTCGCGTACTCCTCCATCGCCAACGCCGGCTACCTGCTGGTGGGCGTGCTCGCGCCGTCGAAGGACGGGCTCTCCGGCACGATGTTCTACCTCGTCGCGTACGGCTTCTCGGTGCTCGCCGCGTTCGCCGTGGTGACCCTGGTTCGCGACGGCGACGGGGAGGCCACCCACCTGTCCCGCTGGGCCGGGCTGGGACGACGCTCACCGTTCTTCGCGAGCGTGTTCACGTTCATCCTGCTCGCCTTCGCCGGCATCCCGTTGACGAGCGGCTTCACCAGCAAGTTCGCGATCTTCGGGCCGGCGCTGGCCGAGGGGCGGGCCTGGCTGGTGATCGCCGGTGTGCTGACCAGCATGGTGCTGGCGTTCCCGTACCTGCGGGTCGTGGTGATGATGTGGCTCTCCGAGCCCGGCGAGTCCACCCCGACGGTCGCGGTGCCGGGTGGGCTCACCGCGGCGGCGCTGATGATCGGCGTGGTGGCCACTCTGGTCCTCGGTGTCGCCCCGGCGCCGCTGCTCGACCTGGCCACCGGAGCCGCCGAATTCGTCAGATGACGAAAAGCTCCACCCGAAGGCCGGTACGCCACGACGTACCGGCCTTCGTGCATCCGTGCCCACCGCTGGACGGGCCTGGTCGCTGCTCCTCGGCGCATGCATCCCCGGCCCGGGGCTGGTCGAACGCGTGTGGCATGGTTGAACCGTGGTGAAACCGGCTGGCGAGGGTACAGGTGCCACCGGCTCCGGCGTCCGCCGGAACCGGCGTGGCGCGGGTCAGTTCGGGGAACTCGGCCTCTACCTTGCCGATCCCCGCCTCGAGGAGTCCGTGCTGGCTGTGCTGGAGGCCGTCGAGACCGAGCTGCGGTCGACCGTCGCCAGCGCCGACCCGTTCGTCACGGAGGCCGCCCGGCATCTGGTCGAGGCCGGCGGCAAACGGTTCCGGCCGCTGCTGGTGGCGCTCGGGGCCCAGTTCGGTGACCCGGCCGCCGCGCCGGTCGTACCGGCGGCGGTGGTGATGGAACTCACCCACCTGGCGACGCTCTACCACGACGACGTGATGGACGAGGCGGCCGTGCGCCGGGGCGCGCAGAGCGCCAACTCCCGGTGGACCAACTCGGTGGCGATCCTGGTCGGCGACTACCTCTTCGCGCGGGCCGCCGACGTCGCCGCCGACCTGGGCACCGAGGCGGTACGCCTGCAGGCGCGCACCTTCTCGCAGTTGGTGCACGGGCAGATCGCCGAGACCGTCGGGCCCCGCCCCGGTGAGGACCCGGTGGCGCACTACCTCGAGGTGATCGCCGGGAAGACGGGTTCGCTGATCGCCACCTCGACCCGCTTCGGCGGCCTCTTCGGCGGTGCGTCCCCTGAGCACACCGAGGCGCTGGCCGGCTACGGCGAGACGATCGGCGTCGCCTTCCAGCTCTCCGACGACCTGCTCGACATCGCGTCCGAGTCGGTCCAGTCCGGCAAGACTCCCGGCACCGACCTGCGGGAGGGCGTACCGACCCTGCCGGTGCTCTACGCCCGCGCGGGGGACGACTCCGACGCCGCCTCCGTCCGGCTGCGGGAGATCCTCGGCGCCGGCGCGGTGACCGACGACGACCTGCACGCCGAGGCGCTCGGTCTGCTTCGGGAGAGCCCGGCGATGAAGCGGGCCCGGGAGACGGTACGCAGCTACGCGGAGGACGCCCGCGCGAAGCTCGCGCCCCTGCCCGAGAACCCGGCCCGCCGCGCTCTCGAATCCCTCTGCGACTTCGTAGCCGACCGCACCAGCTAACCCCCCCGGTTCGTCACGGTGATCAAGAGATTTGCGTCAGGGATCGGGCCGACGATGACGCGATCCTCTTGATCAACGATTCTCGAGGCGGCCGGGTCAGGGGCGGGTCAGGAGGCGGCTGCCGGTGAGCATGAGGGCGGCGGCGACGAGCATCGACAGGGCGGCCGTGCCCCACATCGCGGGGTAGCCGAGCCGGGCGGCCATCGCACCGAGGCCGAGCGGACCGAGACAGCCGCCCGCGTACACCCCGGTCTGGGTGATCGAGGTGGCGGCGGCCGGGGCCTGCGGGTGCAGCCGGACCACCGCGAAGTTCAGCAGCCCGGGCCACGCCCAGCCGAGCCCGAAGCCGAGCACCACGCCCACCACCAGCGGCGCGACACCGCCCACCGCGAGCAGACCGAGCCCGCCCGCGCCCACCAGCAACATGGCCGCGATGACGGCGACGTGCCCCCCGGACCGGCGGTCGGCCAGCCACCCGGAGCCGATCCGAGCGACGACGCAGACCGCGCTGCCGAGCGTCAGTGTCAGCCCGGCCAGCGCCGGCGCCAGCCCGCGCCCGGCCGCGGAGTCGACCACGAAGGTGCCCAGCGCGTTCGCCGCGCCCGCGGCGAGCGTCGCGGCGACCCCGATGACCACGAGGGCCCCGGTGCCCCGACCGGCAGGGGTACGGCCCGCCCGCCGCGAACCGCGGCCCTCCCGCCCCGGTACGGCCAGCAACGTGGCCAGCGCGGCACCGCCGGCGGCGACGAACGCCCACCGCCAGCCGACGGTCAGTGCGATCGTCGGCACGGCCGCCCCGGCCAGCAGCGTGGAGACCGGGATGGCCGCCTGCTTGACCCCGAACGAGAGCCCCTGCCGGTGCGGCGGAACGTGCCGGGCGAGCGCGGCGTTGCTGGCGAGCTGACCGAGAGCGTTGGCGACACCACCGACCGCCATCAGGCCGAGCAGGACCGGGTACGAGCGGGCCAGCGTCGCCACGGCGAGCAGGCAGGCGGTCGAGAGCAGGATGCCGGCGCGAGCCACCACCGCCGGTCCGTACCGCTCGGCGAGGGCACCGGACGGCACCGACGCGAGCGCGCCCACCCCGAAGTAGACGGAGACCACGAGACCGAGCCCGGCCGGGGAGAAGCTCAGATCCTCGCCCAGCTGTACGGCGAGACCGCCGACCAGGAAGACCGGTAGGACGCAGGCGATGGTGACGACGATGGCACTCGCGCTGGCCCGGACGGGGCGGGTGGGGGCGGTGCCGGTGAGGGGGGAGGTGGCGATCTCGGTCATCGTCCGGCAAACCTACGCCAGCTGCCCGTGAACCACGGATCGTGGCCACCAGTACACACTCCGTTGATGACGATCTGGCATCCTCGACCCGAACAGTCGTTTCGCACCGGCTCCGAATTTCATATGGTGTAAGTCCCCGGCGGCGGAGGTGGTTGTGCGCGACCCCCTGGCGGAACCTTCGGACCTGATCCGTAGCGTCTCCCGCGCGCTACGAGTGCTGGAATCGGTCGGCCGTGCCCCCAGAGGGCTGACCGTCAAGCAGATCGCCCGGCGGTGCGAGTTGACCGTCGCCACCACGTACCACCTGGTCCGCACCCTGGCCTACGAGGGGTACGTCATCCGTCGCGAGGACGGCACGTACATCGTGGGGCTCGAGGTCGCCGACCGCTACCGGGAGCTGGTGGCGGCGTTCCGCGGGCCGCCGGCCGTCGGTGAGACCCTGCGCCGCGCCGCCTCGGAGACCGGCTACAGCCACTACCTCGGCCGGTTCGTCGGCGGCCAGGTGGCGGTCACCGCGGTCGCCGAGGGGCCGCGCTCCCCGTACCTGGAGGATCTGGTTCCCGGCTTCGACGAGGGGGCGCACGCCACCGCGCTCGGCAAGTCCCTGCTCGCCACGCTCACCGCCGAGCAGCGGTTCCGCTACCTGCGCGAGTACGGCATGCGCCCGTTCACCAGCGCCACCCTGACCAGCTCGGAGACGTTCGAGGCCGACCTGGCCGCCGGCGACCGGCGCGGCATGCAGCTGGAGCTCGGGCAGTTCCGCCAGGGGGTGGCGTGCGCCGCGGTCCTGGTCAGCCCCGACAAGGACATGGAACGTCGAGTCGTCCTCGCCTGCGCGCTGCCGGCGAACGAGATGATGACCTCCGCCCGGATGGTCCGGGCGAAGATGCTCGCCACCGCCCGCTCCGTCGCCGACGGCATCGCGGCCGAACAGCACTGACGTCTGCCCGCCGCCGACGCGACGGGGCCCTCTCCCCGGCTGGGAGAGGGCCCCGTGTGGTGCGATCCGGCGGCGGACCGCGGAAGGAAGATCAGCTGCCGATCGGGCCGCCGTCGAGGCGCCAGGTCACCACGACGCCCGGCTTGGCGAAGTCGCCGTCCGGCCAGGTGGAGGCGGGCTGCTCGACCGAGGCACCGGTGATCTCACCCGGGTGCTGCACCGCCACGAAGACCGACCGGTTGTCGTCCGTGATGAACGGCCCGCAGGTCTCCGCGCCGAGCGGCACGGTCAGGAACTGCTTGAGGTGCCCCCGCTCCGGCCCCTCCAGAGCGGTGGCGAAGAGGCCGTCGTTGCTGCCCAGCGCGTTGCCGTCGGTGGAGATCCAGAGGTTGCCGGTGGCGTCGAAGGCGACGTTGTCCGGGCAGGAGATCGGGGAGACCTTCGTCTTGTCGTACCCGGCGAAGTAGGTCGACGCGTCGGTCGGGTCGCCGCAGATGATCGGCAGCGACCAGGCGAACGTCTCCGCGCTGCTGTCGCCACGGTCCTCGACCAGCTCCAGGATCTGCCCGTGCTTGTTGGCGTTGCGCGGGTTCGCCTCGTCCGCCTTCGGGTTGGCGCCCACACCCCGGTTGGTGTTGTTGGTCAACGCCACGTACACCTTGCCGGTGAGCTGGCTCGGCTCGACGTCCTCCGGCCGGTCCATCTTGGTCGCGCCGACCTTGTCACCGGCGAGCCGGGTGAAGGTGAGCACGTCGGCGGCGGTCATCCCTGCGACGAACGAACGGTTGCCGCTGACCAGCTTGATCCAGCGACCCCGGCCGTTGAAGGCGCCGTCCGACGGGAGCTTGCCCGAGCCGTCGATCTCACCGGCGCTGGTCTGCTCCAGCTTCGCCACGAAGAGCGTGCCGGACTCCAGGAGGCTGAGGTTGTGGTTGCGGGCGGTCCAGGAGTCGCCCTTCATGAACTTCTTGTCCGAGACGAACTTGTAGAGGTAGTCGAAGCGCTCGTCGTCGCCCATGTACGCCACGGCGTGGCCGCTCTTGGCGATGATGACGTTCGCGCCCTCGTGCTTGAACCGGCCCAGCGCGGTGTGCTTGCGCGGCCGGGCCTCCGGGTCCAGCGGGTCGATCTCGACGACCCACCCGAACCGGTGCGCCTCGTTGGGGTGCTTGGCCAGGTCGAAGCGCTCGTCCGCGCGCTCCCACTTGCGGCTGCCGCTCGGGTAGCGGGTGGTGGTGGGGATGCCGTACCGCTCCAGCTTCGGCTTCAGCTCGGCCGGGGCTCCGTCGGCACCGACGAAGTACTGGTTGAAGTTCTCCTCACCGGAGAGCACCGTGCCCCACGGGGTCACCCCACCGGCGCAGTTGTTCAGCGTGCCGATGACCGTACGGCCCTTCGGGTCGGCCGCGGTCTTCAGCCACGCCGAGCCGGCGGCGGGGCCGGTCAGGTCGAACTTGGTGGCGAGCGCCGTGACCCGCCGGTTGTACTGGCGGCGGCCCTTCTTCACCGGCCGCCACTGGCCGGTATCGTCGACCCGCTCCAGCTCCACCACGGACATGCCGTGCGCGGCCATGGCGACCCGGATCTGCTCCACCGACAGGTTGTCCAGCCCGGGGAAGCCGGGGAACATGAGGTCCTCGTTGGTGTACTCGTGGTTGACCACGAGCAGCGCCCGCCGGCCCTGCTTGTCCAGGGGCAGCACGCCGACGAAGTCGTTGTTGTAGCCGAACTGCTTCGACTGGGCGGCGGCGGTCTGCCGGTGCAGGTTGAACTCCGGGGCGTCCGGGACGACCTCGTCGCCCCACTTGATGACCACGGAGTGGTCGTACCCGTTCGGCACCACCAGCGTGTCGAGCTTGTTCGGCGGGATGGCCTTGAAGGTCAGCGCGCCGTTGCCGACCCCGGGGCGGGGACGGCCGAAGCCGGCCGCCGCGGGGGAAGCGGTGGCGGCGGCGGCCGCGGCCGGGGCGGCGCCGGCCAGCGCGCCGGCAGCCGCGCCACCGAAGCCGAGGACCAGCGCACCGACCGCACCGGCCCGGACGACGCCGCGGCGGGAGATCTCGGCGTTCACCACGTCTCCGAAGTACTCGTTCTCCGACGTGTTCGGGACCGGGTGGTCACAGGCGTTGCCGCAGCGGTAGAGACAGGTCATGGCATCACGGCTGCCGTGGCGGGTGGCGCCCAGCAGCGGGAGCAGCCGAGGACGGTCGCTCATGGGGGGAGGCCTCCTGAATGGGGGATGGTGGCTCGCGGGACCGGCGGTCCAGCGCGCGCCTACGCGCCGGACGCTAGGAGGACGTGGTGAGCGAGCGTCGGCCTGAACATGAACCAGACGTGAACACATCGATCGGAGCGATCGGTGGGAGGTCCGCCTGACCTCGGGCTGAACCGATCCGGGTCACCGTACGTATTCCGGGGCGAACGCATCGCCGGGCTCGCGTCGAGAGCGAGGAGGCCGCCATCAGCGACCACGACGCCCAACTGCTTCGCGCGCTGCACGACGAGCACGCCGAGGCGCTGTACGCGCACGCGCTACGGCTCGTCAACGGCGATCGGCAGCGCGCCGAGGACCTGGTGCAGGAGACCCTGCTGCGGGCCTGGCGCCATCCCGAGGCGCTCGACCCGCATCGCGGTTCGGTCCGGGCCTGGCTCTTCACCACCGCCCGCAACCTGGCCATCGACGCCTGGCGGCGACGGTCCACCCGGGTCGGTGAGGTCTTCACCGACGAGCTGCCCGAGCCGCCGGAGGCGGTCGACGAGACCGAGCGTGCGGTGGAGGCGTGGACCGTCGCCGAGGCGTTGAACCGGCTCAGCCCGACCCATCGCGAGGTGCTGGTGGAGTGCTTCTACCAGGGACGGTCGGTGGCGGAGGCGGCGTCGCGGCTCGGGGTGCCACCGGGCACGGTGAAGTCACGGACCCATTACGCGCTGCGCTCACTGCGGTTGGTCCTGGCCGAGATGGGGGTGACCGAATGAGCCGCTGCGAGTTCACGCAGGACGACGGCGCGTACGTGCTGGGCGCTCTCGCCCCGGCCGAGCGGGCCGCGTACGAACGGCACCTGGGCGGGTGCGCCGAGTGCCGGGAGGCGGTCGCCGAGATCGCCGTGCTGCCCGGCCTGCTCGGCCGGCTCGACCCGGCCGGACTCGAGCAGTTCCTGCAGCCCAGGTCCGGCCCGTCGCTGCCGGCGCTGCTCGACGAGGCGCGGAACCAGCGGCGCCGCGAACGGGCGGCCGGCCGCCGGCGGTACGCGTTGACCGGTCTCGTCGCGGCGGCGCTGGCCCTGGTGGTCGGCGTCGGCACGGCCCTCGTGCTGCCCCGGCAGAGCGCCCCGATCGTCGAGCAGCCGCAGCTGGTGGCGATGCAGCCGGTGGCCACCAGCGTGCCGGTGCACGCCGAGATCGCGTTGGCCGGCACCGAGTGGGGCACCGAGGTGACCATGCGCTGCGGGTACGACTCGCGTCCCGGAACGACGAGGGCGTACACCTTCCGGCTGGTGGCGCACGGCCCGGACGGCGCGACCGAGCAGGTCGGCTCCTGGCTGGCCGCGCCCGGCGACGACGTGCAGTTCACCGGGGTCACCCGGTTCACCGGCGCGGAGCTGGTGCGCCTGGAGCTGCTGCGCGCCGACGGCACCCCGGTGCTCGGCTACGACGTCCGCTGACCGAGCGGTGCGGGCCGCCACCCGCTCAGCGGGCGGCGGTGGTGGCGGGCGTCGGGGCGTTGGTACGCGCGGCGATCCGGGTGCGCCGGGCGGTGCGTACCGCGTCGGCCGTGAAGACGATCAGCGCGAGCCAGACCAGCGCGAAGCCGGCGAGCCGGGCGGGCGGCATCGGCTCGTGGAAGATCAGCACCCCGCAGGCGAGCTGGAGGATCGGCGCGAGGTACTGGATCATGCCGAGGTTGGTGAGCGGCAGCCGGTTGGCCGCGCCCGCGAAGAGCAGCAGCGGGACGGCGGTGGCCGCGCCGGCGAGCACCAGCAGCGTGGTGTGCGTCGCGGAGACGTGACCGAACTGCACGCCGCCGGACGAGGCGAGCCAGCCGAGGTAGCCGAGCGCGGGCAGGGCCAGCACCGCCGACTCGACGAAGAGCCCCTCCGCCGCCGGCAGCCCGAGCCGCTTCTTGACCAGGCTGTACCCGCCGAAGCTGAGCGCGAGGGTGAGCGCCAGGTACGGCACGTGGCCGTAGTCGACGGTCAACACCGCCACGGCCAGTCCGCCGACGCCGAGCGCCACCCACTGTGCCCGGCGGAGCCGCTCGCGTAGCACGGTCACCCCGAGCAGCACGACCACCAGCGGATTGATGAAGTATCCGAGCGCCGTCTCCACCACCCGGTCGGAGTTCACGCCGTAGATGTAGGTACCCCAGTTCACCGCGATCAGCGCCGCCGCGACGGTGATCCCCGCGAGTACGCGCGGGCGGCGGGCGAGCGCCCGCAGGAAGGCGATGTTGCGCTGCGCGGCGAGCAGCAGCGCCACGAACGCCACCGACCAGACGATCCGGTGGGCCAGGATCTCCAGCGGCCCAGCCGGCCGCAGCAGCTTCAGGTAGAGCGGGAAGAAACCCCAGAGCAGGTACGCGCCGAAGCCGTAGAGGTATCCCAGTCGCAGCGGTGTCACGCGTCAACCGTAAGGGGTGGTCGACCCTCGGGTTCCTTTCGAGTGGCCTGGGTCACCCGAGCCTCGCCGACCGGCGTCGCCGCCGCCTCGTCGCCCGTGGCCGCCGCCGATCCGTCGTCCTGCGTCGCCGCCCGGTCGCCGTCCCGCGCCGCCGTTTCGCCGTCCGGCGTCGCCTCTTCGGCGCGTCGGTCGAGCTGCATGAAGTGGGTCGGGTCGACCGGTGTGAAGCCGACCTTCGCGTACACCCCGTGCGCGTCCAGCGTGGCCAGCAGGATCCGCCGCACGCCGATCTCGTCGAGGTGGTCCCGTACCGCCCCGGCCAGCCAGCTGCCCAGCCCGCGCCCCCGCTCGCCGGGATCCACGTAGACGTCGCAGAGCCACGCGAAGGTGGCCCGGTCGGTGACCACCCGGGCCACGGCCACCTGTCGGCCGTCGCCCGGGCGGTAGACGCCGAACGGCAGCGAGCCGGCGAAGGCGCGCCCCACGGTCTCGCGGTCGCGGCCCAGCGCCCAGTACGCGTCGGTGCTGAGCCAGTGGTGCACCAGGTCCAGGTCGAGCCGGCCGGGATCGGTGCTGAGCAGGTAACCGTCGTCGCGAGTCAGCGTGAACACGCCTGCGACGCTAACCCCGTCGCCCACCCGCCGCGCCAGCCAATTCCCGCGCCCTGGCCACCCGGCCCGTCACCGTCCGGCCCGCCGCGTCCGGCCCGTCACCGTCCGGCCCGTCACCGTCCGGCCCGTCACCGTCCGGCGCGTCACTGTCCGGCCCGCCGCCGGGCGGCCCGATCAGTCGCGGTCGAGGATGGCGCCCAGCACCCAGGTCACGACGCTGACGAGCAGCGCGCCCAGCACCGCCGAGGGCCAGAATCCGTCCACGTGGAACGGCAGCCCGGCCTCACCGGCGATCCAACTGGTCAGGAGGAAGAGCAGGCCGTTCACCACCAGCGCGATCAGCCCGAGGGTCAGCAGGTAGAAGCCGCAGCCGACGGTCTTGATGACCGGCTGGAGCACCGCGTTGACCACGCCGAAGATCGCCGCCACCAGGACCAGCGTGGTGACCGTGGTGACGGCGGAGTCCGAGTCGAGGGTGATGCCGGGGATGAACAGGGTGGCCAGCCAGAAGGCGAACGCCGTGGTGACCAGCCGGATCAGCAGCCCCTTCAGAAAATCCATGGCGGCGATGGTGCCACGCGCCGACCAGCGGCGGAACCCGTGCCGGTCCGGATTTCGGTTACCGGAGTGCCTCCGGCGAGCCGGCATGCCGCCCGTCGACGTGACCCGGGCGGTGGCCCTCGCGGCGGGACGGGCGACCGACGAGCTGCGCCTCGACGGGGGTGAGGGAGAGCAGCGCCCAGCGCAACGCGCGCCGGTTGATGACCGCGACCATGTCGTCGCGCATGTGGGTCAGCCACTGCGCGGAGTCTCCGAGCCCCAGCGTCGCGCCGGCCAGGGCCGCCTCCTCCGCGTCGAGGGGTTGCAGCACCACCAGGTCGGCGCGGCCCAGCAGGTCCACGTCCGCCGGGGTCAGCTCTTCGCGTACGACCAGTGTGGACCGCCACGGCGGACCGGGTTGCGGGTCGGCCGGCACCGGGCCGACGTCGAGCACCAGCAGCAACGGGCGCAGTGGGGTGCCCGCCCCGGCGGGGAGCGGCGCGCCGGGTGGGAGCAGCGGGACGGTCGTGTCGGCCGTGCCGACGCCCCGGACGAACGGCTCCCACAGCCGTGGGCGGCTGGTCTGCACCACCGCCTGCGCGCCGAGCGCCAGGGCGCGCAGCAGCACGAGCTGGGTCGCGCGTACCCCGCCGACCAGCAGCACCCGGGTGTTCTCCGGCCGGAAGAGCCGGACGGTCACCGACCGCCCCTGCCGGTTGGTGCCGAGCATCAGCCCGGCGTCGCCGAGGGTCAGCTCCGGCAGGTGCGACGCCGGCCCGGTGCGGGACGGCCCGGCCAGCGCCAACGGCAGCGTGCCGGCCAGCCCGCCCGCGTGTGCGCCGTCGAGCCGGTGGAGCTGCCCACCCAGGTCGGTCAGCAGCCGGTGCAGGGCCTGTGCGGCGAGGGCGAGCGCCCCGGGCGAGGTCGCGGCGAGGCGTACGGCCGGGGCGGCGTTCACCGCGCCTACGGCGTCGCCCGGGCCGGCGCAGAGCGCGACGGTCGTGACGGTGGCCGGCAGCGTCGACAGCCGGGAGGCCAGCCGTCCGGCGGCGTCGCCGTCCAGCTCCGGCCACCGGTCCAGCCGGAAGGTGGCCTGGTGCAGCCGGCCCGTGCGTAGCGCCGTCCAGCGTTCCCGCACCGGCCCGCCGTCGAGGTTGGCGAGTTCGGCGAGCGTCTCCAGCGTCGCGGCCACGCCGAGCGGGCGCGCGTCCAGTGGCCGTAGTCGACGGACGATCCGCCGTACCGCGCCGGCGAGGGCGACCCGCAGCTCCTCCGCCGACCAGCCGTCGACACGCAGCACCCGTACGGCGATGACCGCCCGCTCGCGCCCGGCCAACCGCCCGTCGGTCAGCTGCCGGTACGACGTGCCCGCCGCGCCGTCCACCGCCGGTGCCTGGGTGGTCGAGAGCACCAGTTGGATCCGCAGCGGTGGGGCGTCCGACGTGGCGGGCGGCAGCAGCGTTGCCGGCGCGGGTAGCGGCTGCGGGCCGGCGCCGAGCAGCTCGCCCGGATCGCCGAACTCCAGCAGGGCCACCATGCCGGCCGGGTCGTCCAGCACTGCGGCGGGCCGGCCGACCAGCTCCACGGGGCGGACGGTGGCGCCCGGATCGACGAGGTCGAGCAGCGCCGCCGGGCCCGCCTGCGCCGGTAGTGCTCTGCGGCGGGTCAGGTGACCGAGGCCCGTCGCGGCCCACTCGAAGAGCCAACGGTCCCGGATCCGCAGCCAGGCCAGCGGCAGCAGCAGCGCGGCGGCGAGCAGGGCGCCCGCCAGCGGCCCGGCGCCCCGGCCGAGGGCGGCGACCAGCAGGGCCGTCGCCACCTGCGCGGCGACGACCTGACCGGCCCGGACCCGCAGCGAGGCGCTGGACCACGCCGACAGCCGCGCGAATCCGCGGCCGACGCCGGGCCGACCCGGGCGGTGCCGCTCGGCGGTGCTGGTCGCGGTCACCGCCCCTCCCGCCGATCACTCGCCGCTACGTCGCTGCCGCACATGGTAAGCGAGCAGCCGGCTACGCGTTGTCCACAGGGGAGCGGAGCGGGGTAGCAGGACGGCTACCGGACGACTACCGTCAGCCACGAATCCGCTGAGCCCGGCGCCCGTAGTGCGCGACGACCAGGGCGCGAGCGGTGCGTTCTCCGGCGGCGCACCCGAGGCCGGCCGAGACCACGAGACGAGGTGAGGTCCGAAAGTGTCCCAGACCCAGGCGGAAGCGGCCGTGATGCAGCAGACCGCGACCAGGTTCGAGCAGGTGGACCAGTCCCTGCAGTCGATGCTCAGTGGCCTGCTGGCCGAGCTCGCCGTGTTGCAGCAGGCCTGGCGCGGTGCGGGCGGGCGATCCTTCGAGCAGGTTAAGCAGCAGTGGGCGCAGGACCAGGCCGCGTTGCAGCGCGCCCTGCGAGAGACCGCCGGCGCGATCCGTACGACCGGGCAGCAGTACGACGCCTCCGACAGCGAGGCCGCCGGCCGCGTCGCCGGCACCAACCGCGGTGGCATCCAGCTGCCGCTCTGACAGGTTCCGATCCAGGGGGAGGGATTCCGCAGATGGACAACGGCGTACTCGTCGTCAACTTCGCCGCGCTGCAGCAGGCCAGCGCGGACATCCAGAAGGCGTTGAACACGCTCGACTCGCAGCTCGGCCAGTTGGAGCGCGACGCGGCCCCGCTGGTCGCCGGCTGGACCGGTGAGGCCCAGCAGGCCTACGAGCAGCGGCAGGCGCGCTGGCGTACGGCCGCGCAGGACCTCTCGGCCATGCTGCGCGACATCAAGTTCGCGGTGGACGACTCCGCCGCCGACTATCTGGACACCGAGAAGAAGAACGTGGGCCTCTTCCAGTGACCCGGTGCCGCCGGCTGCTCGACGATGTCGCGGCCTGGCGGTGATCCATCCGACGGTGGTGCGGGCCCGCTCCGGGCCCGCACCACCGTCGGCGCGTCAGGCCTGGGTTCCTGGGCTGACCGCTAGCCGGGATCAGCCGGGCGCCAGCGGCGGCGAGCGCCGCGCGGCAGCAGGTGCGCGAGCAGCACGACGACGACGGCCAACCCGCCGACGGCTGCCGCCACCGCCAGGGCCCGCTCCCGGGCGGCCGCCCGCCGGGCCAGCTGCGCCTGTCGCGCCGGGTCGGCCCGGTCGTCGGCCAGGGCAGCGACCGGACGCGGCGCGCCCGCCGCCGATCCGGGCGTCTCGGTGACCGCCCGGTAGGGGTTGAGCACCCCGGCGCCGTACCCGCCGCCCGGTGCCGGGTCCGCGCTGGCCACGATCCGTTCGGCTACCTCGGCGGCGCTCAGCCCGGGGCGGTACTCACGCAGCAGCGCCGCCGTCGCGGCGACGAACGGGGCCGCGTAACTGGTGCCCTCGGCCCGGTGGTGGCCCCGCCCGGGAGCCGCCATCAACACGTCGCTGCCGGGTGCGACCAGGTCGACGTACGGGCCGGTCTGGGAGAAGGGCGCCCGGGTGCCGTCCGCCCCGATCGCGCCCACCCCGAGCACCCCGTCGTAGGCCGCCGGGTAGGGCCGGGGGTCGCCGGCTTCGTGCAGGTTTCCGGCGGCGGCGACCAACACCACGTCCCGGGCGAGCGCGTAGCCGACCGCCGACCGCACGGCCGGATCGTCGGCGTAGAGCACGACGGAGAGGTTCAGCACGTCCGCGCCGTGGTCCACCGCCCACCGGATCGCCCGGGCGAACTCGCCGGCGCTGATCGTACGCCCCGCCTCGCGGCCCGCCACCACCTGCTGCTCGCTGATCCGGACCGGGAGGATCCGGCTCTCCGGTGCCAGGCCGCGGAACGCCACGCCCGGTCGGGACGCGGCGGCGATGATGCTCGCCACGCCGGTGCCGTGGCCGGCGCAGTCACGGCCACCGTCGCCGCCGGGGTCGAGCAGATCGGTGCCGTCGAGCACCCGACCGGCGAGCTGGTGGTGCTCCCGGTCCACCCCGGAATCGATCACCGCCACCGTCACTCCGGACCCGGTCGCCAGTGGGGCCAGCCGTTCGGGGGCGTACCGCTGCTGTGCCCAAGGTGTTCCGGCGACGGTTCCGGCAGGAGCCGGCGGGGTGGCGCAACCCGGCGCGGCCCAGCGGCCCGGGGCGGCCGCCACCACCCCGAGGGCCTGGTTCTCGGCGACCGCCTCGCGCGTCGTCGCGGCCGCGGGCTGGGCGGCCGGCGCGACGGTCAGCAGCACGGCCGCGAGCGCCGCCAGGGCCGGACGCGCCATCGACGGGGACATCGGCCGCCTCCGTATCGTGTCGGCTCCGGTACGGGATGTTATCGCCCGCGCGGTATCTCGGCGCACCGCCGACCGGTGGCATTGTGATCTTGTTACCACCTTGTAGGTTGTAGGCGATGCCTATGGCCTGTTCTCGGGAGGAGAGGTGGCCGTGACCGAATGGGAGCCGGCCACGGAGGCCGAGGCGGCGATGCGGGACGCCTTACGCGCCAGCGACCAGGAAAGATACTTCCGGATCCTGGCGCGCACCGATCTCCTCCTCCCGACGACGCAGCCGGTGGCCGGCCCCGCGGGCTGGGGCACCTGGACCAGCGGCGGACGCACCCATGTCCTCGCGTTCAGCTCCGCCACCGCCCTGCGCTCATGCGTCGGCGAGAACGCGGGCGCCCACCGCCGCATCGCGTTCGCCGACCTGGCCGCCGATTGGCCCAATCCCGAGTGGTGGCTGGCGATCAACCCCGGCCTGCCCGTCGAGGGCTACCTGCCCGCCTGGTACGTCGCCCAGCTCTCCCGCGGCGAGGTGCGGCTGCCCGGCCGTACGCTCGGCGCCCGGGCCCGGCTTGAGCGGGCCGAGTCGCTGGCCCGTGCCCGGGCCGCCGAGTCCGGTCGGGATCCTTCGGCGGTAC
This sequence comes from Micromonospora musae, assembly GCF_003626545.1. Classification (NCBI taxonomy): domain Bacteria; kingdom Bacillati; phylum Actinomycetota; class Actinomycetes; order Micromonosporales; family Micromonosporaceae; genus Micromonospora; species Micromonospora musae. The sequence goes on along the minus strand of NZ_RAZS01000001.1, from coordinate 678,785 downwards.
CGGCCGCCGGTCGTCCCGATGCCGCAGCGACGGCGGGGTCGCCCACGCGGACGTCGTTCCGCGCCACCGCGCCCGACATCGGGCCGCCACCGGGCGGCGAGGCCGGCGGAGCGCCCACGCGGGTCCCGCCGGCCTCCGTGGCGCTGCCGCGACGGCCCTCCGAGGCGGTGCCGACGGCCTGGCCGGGCGGTTTCGCCGATTCGTCCCGGGCGAGGCGTGGCGAGCCGGGTCCCGCTGCGCCCGTCACCCCGAGCGCCGCCGACCGGGCCGGCCGGGAACGGAGCCAGCCCCCCTCGGCGCGTCCCGGCGCCGTCGAGGCTCCTGTCGGCAACGGGCCGTCCGCCTCGGGAGACTCGGCCGAGACGCCGCGCCGTTCCTTCTTCGAACCGGCCTCCGGCCGCGGGTCGGCGCCGCGCAGTCCGCTCCGGTCCGGGGACCGGGCCGCACCACCGTCCCGGTTCGGCCGCAGCGACCAGCCGTTTCCGCGACGCGGTCCGGTCGACGGGCCACAAGACCCCGAGGCGACTCAGGCGTTCTTCTCCGCCGCCCGTGAACCGACGCCGTCGCCGCGCCCGTCGCAGGCCGCGCAGCGGACGGCGGCGAGCCGGGTCGAGGGCGTGGAGGCGACCCAGCAGCTGCCACCCCGCCGGCCCGATCCGCGGGCCGAGGAGCCCACGCGTGCCTTCGGCGTCTTCGGCGCACCGGCGGCGACCGGTACCGACGCGGAGGGCGAACGGACGCAGCCGCTGCCACCGCGCTCCCGTCCGGAGCCCCGGGGACCGGAGCCCGCCGAGGAGCTGCCAACGTCCGCGGCGGAGCCGGTCTCCGGTCCGCCGGCACCCCGCCGGGGCTTCACGCCGATCGTGATCGAGGGCACGGTCGTCGAATCCCGGGACCTCGACCTGCCGGCGGCCGGGTCGGCCGGATCGGTGGATCCGTTCGGCGCGCCGTCCCCCGGACGGGCCGGCTTCGGCTCCACCGCGGCGAGCGCCGGCACCCCGCCGACGACCGGGCAGGTCGACCGCGCGGGCGCGCCGCAGCCGTGGGCCGGCTCGAACGTCGGCACGGACCGCTGGTCCCCGTCCCGACCCGGCAGCGCCCCCGCGCCCGACCCGGGCCCGCAGGGCGACCCGTGGACGTCCCGATCGGGCAGCCCCTGGATGCGGCCGAAGACGACCGGGAACCCGCGCGTCCCCGATCCGCCGACCGACTCCACGGCCGACGTGACGCTCGACCTGCGCGGGGCCGGCACCACGGCGGGAAGCGGCACCGCCCCGGCAGACGCTGTCGGGCGGGTGCCGGACTCCGTCCCGGACCTCTGGACGCCACGATCGGGGCGGCCGACGCCCGGCGCGGCGGAGCCGACCGTCGACACCGCACCGGTGCCGGCCGAGCGGCACACCACCGCGAGCGCCGCGACCACCGCTGCGGACGGCGGCTCCACCTACGCCGAATCGTCTGTCCCGCAGGAGTCGACCGCGCCCGTCGAGGAGCCGGCGGTCGACTTCCAGCCGGCCAACGCGGTGGAGGAGGACCTGCTGGGCGCGGCCGGGGCGGGAAGCACCGACACCTTCCTCTCCACGCTGCTGCTCGCCCGGGTGCTCCTGCCCGTGGCCGCCGAGTCGGTGCCCGGCAGTCGACCCGGCGACCCGGGTTTCGTCTGGCGTACCGAGGAGTTGGACGGGGAGACCTTCGTCGTGGTCTACACCTCCCCGGAGCGGTTGACCGAGCGCGTCGACGGCGACCTGGAGACCGCCCAGTTCAAGTTCGTCCAGCTCATCCGGCGCTGGCCGGACGAGGCGTGGTCGTTCGCCGTCAACCCGGGTACGCCGGTCGGGGCGAAGCTGCCCGGTGAGCAGATCGTCGGGCTGGCCAACTGGGCCGCCGAGGTCGGCCTCGGCGACGACGTGGAGGCGGAGGAGCCCGCCGCCCCGGACGCCCCGGCCGAGCAGCCGCGTACCACGCCGAAGCCGGTCGACCCGTCCCGGCCGGTCATGATGCAGAAGGCGGTCGCCCCGAGCCAGGTCGCCTACTACCTCGAACGTGGCTACGACCGGGTCTCCGGTTTCGTGCACCGGGCCAACGAACTGGCCCACCTGAACACGCCCGCGCAGCTGCACGACGCGCTCGGGCTCAACTACCCCGAGTCGCCGTTCTCCCGGGACGCCGAGGAGATCTACGTGCTGCGCTGGCCGGCGTACCGCCCGAGCCTCTACCGGATCCCCTACGGCGGCCAGAACGAGGCGGCCATGCGGGCCATGGAGGGCTGGGTCATCGAGCGCCCGCCGTTCCGGGGCAACGGGTTCGCGCCCGGGGAGAGCAGCGACGTGGTGGCGGAGTTCAAGGTGGACAGCGCCCGGCTGCCGCACGGCGCGCAGCTCTGGCGGGTCGGTGCGGACGGCAGCGAGCGGGTCGTCGCGATCCTGGACAGCGACGCGCTGCGCTGGCGGGAGGTGGGAGCGGCGTGATCCGGGACGGCTACGTGGCCCGCTGGCGGGGCCGGGAGTACCAGGCCAGCCCGGACGGCGACGACGTGCGCCTCTACCAGCCGGAGACGGGTGAGGGCTTCGAGGAGGTCCGGCCCGGCCGGTACGTGCAGGTGCTGCCGGCGAGCGAGGTCGAGGACCTGGCGTACGTGCGTACCACCTGCAGGTGGCAGGGGCAGCCGTTCGTCGTGCTCGGCGAGCACGACGGCTGGCTGCGGGTGGAGTACACCGGTGGGCGGTGGCCGGTGGCCCAGGCGATGCGGCTGGAGGTCTTCGACTTCGGCGTCTACCAGGGCTGGGCGCCCGCCGCCGAGGTGACCGACCTGCGCGAGCAGCGAATCTGACGGCCCGGCCGGGTCAGGACTTCGTCCAGCGCAGGATCTCGCCGAGCACCACGTCCGGCGCCTCCAGGTGCGGGAAGTGCCCCACCCCGTCGAGGAGCCGCCACTCGTAGGGTGCGACCACGTAGCGGCCCGAGCCCTGGGCGGTACGCGGCAGGGCGGCGACGTCGGCGGCGCCGTGCAGTTGCAGGGTCGGGGTGACCAGCGGCCGCTGCATCAGCTTGACGAAGCGGTAGCCGTGCAGCCGCAGCACCGAGCGGAACGCCCAGCGGTAGCCCTCCATGGCGCAGAACGCCGCCTGCGGGATCCGCATCGCCTCCCGGCAGCGCTCGGCGTACTCGGCGAAGCTCGGACCGGCCACCCAGTCCCGCCCGCCCCAACGGCGCAGCAGCTCCTCCACGAGCGCCGCGCCGTCGCGGGTCAGCACGTGCTCGAAGCGGGGCAGCTGGAACTTGAGCGCGGTCGTGGAGGCGGCGAACTGCCCGCGCGGGTCGGCGAAGATGCCGGCGCGCAGCCGCAGCGGATGCGGCGCGCCGAGCACGACCAGCCGGCGCACCAGGGCCGGGTGGAACGAGGCGACGGTCCAGGCGATCAGGCCGCCGGCGCCGGTGCCGACCAGGGTGGCGGAACGCTCACCGAGAGCACGGATCAGCCCGGCGATGTCGGCCGCGAGAGTGTACCCGTCGTATCCCCGGGGTGGCTTGTCGCTGGCGCCGTAGCCGCGTAGGTCCACGGCGACCGCCCGGAAACCGGCGTCGGCGACGGCCGGCAACATCTCGTGCCAGGCCCACCAGTGTTCGGGGAAGCCGTGCAGGAAGAGCACCATCGGTCCGGCGCCCGCCTCGACCACGTGGAACCGGCTGCCGTTCGCGCCGACGAACCGATGCGTCCAGGGCCCCTCGGTGAGGACGCAGGACTCGTCGACGGGTCCGCCGTACTGGTCGGTCATGAGCCCAGCCTAGGTCCCCCGCCTCGGGCACTGTGCCCGTGCCCGGGGCGGGGGTGGGCAATGCGGTACCGCGGTGGCCTCGACGATTGCGGGCGGAGGGCTACGAAAAGGGCGATGCCCGGGCAGGTGGCCTGCCCGGGCATCGCGTGGTGGTGCGGGGATCAGCGGATCAGGAGATCCGGATCTTCATCGAGGTGCCCTTCTGCTCCTGCACCTTGATCTTGACACCGGTCGCGGGGAGCTTGACGCCGTGGTTCGGCAGCTCCTCGTAGAAGTACTTCTTGGTGTCGTCGAAGAGCGGCTCCGCGTCCTGGCCGCGGATGTACTGCGGCTGGCTGTTCAGGTGCAGCGTGAACGAGTCCGCCTTCTTCAGGCTGAACGTCGCGTCGTACACCTGGACCCGGGCCCGCCACGGCTGGCCGGTCAGGTTGTAGATCGGCCGCGGGTGGGCGTCGATGATCATGTTGCGACCCTCGCCCGGGTGCTCGAAGGTGTCGTTGTCCTCGTACCGGGTGTTCCAGTACGAGATCAGCAGACCCTCCTGGTACGCGTAGTGGTCCACCCAGTCCGGCCGGGTGTTCGTGTACCCGAAGAAGTACGGCCCGGTCTTCAGGTACTTGTCGTACGAGACGTACGACCGGTTGCCGGCGATGTAGAAGTTGTCGAAGAGCCGGGTGTACGACGCCTCGGCGATCTCGAAGCCACCGGCGAGCGTCCAGCCCGCGGCACCGGCCTCGGCACCGTCGCTCAGCAGGGTCTGCCCGTCGGCGGTGACGGTGATGGCGTCACCGTAGAAGCCGCCCTCGGAGACACCGCCGTCGGTCTGGTAGCGGAGCCGGAACTGCACGTTCTGACCGGCGTAGGCGTTCAGCGGGATGTTGATGTCCACCCACTGGCCACCGCTGGAGCCGTCCAGGGCGTAGCGCCCCGTCGAGATCTCCTTCAGCGGCGCGCCGTTGACCGTGCCGGGCAGCGGCGTCCAGGACTGGCCGTCGGTCGACGCCTCGAAGAAGAGGTAGTCGAAGTCGGCCTCGATGCTGTAGCGGCCCTTCATGCTGAACGCGGCACTGGTCTTGCCGGTGAGGTTCAGCGTCCGGGTCATGGTGCTGTTCAGGTCGTCCCGGTTACCCGAGAAGAACTGCTTCGTACCGGCGAACGGCGCGCCGTGGTCGAAGGTGTACTCCCGCTGCGGGAGGACGACCACGGCAGCCTGCGCCTTGTCGGAGTTGTACTCCTGCGGGCCGAGCTCCAGGGTCCGCTTCTGACCGGCCACGACCACCTCGTAGTCGAGCCAGCCGAGCTGGAGCTTGTTCCAGGCGCCGAGGTCGCCGCCCCGGTCACCGATGCCCTCGTCGTTCTTGGCGCCGAGCCGGCTCTGGGCCATCAGGGTCCAGTGCTCGTTGTTGTTGTCGCCGCTGTTGATGACGTTGTAGTCGTCCGGCAGACCGAGGTCGTGGCCGTACTCGTGGTAGAAGACGCTGCGGCCGCCGTTCTCCGGCTGGATGGTGTAGTCGCCGATCCAGATGCCGGTGTTGCCGATCTGGGTACCACCGGCCGGGAAGCTCGGCGGGCCGGTGACACCCTGGTCGGACGCGAAGGCGTACCAGCGGTGGCTCCAGATGGCGTCCTCACCCTGGTGCGGGTCACCGTCGGCCTCGTCACCGCCGGAGTGGACGATCTGGAAGTGGTCGATGTAGCCGTCCGACTCGTTGAAGTTGCCGTCGCCGTCGTGGTCGTACCGGTCCCACTGGTCCATCGACTTGACGTCCGCGGCGATCTGAGCGTCAGTCTTGCCGGCGGCCTTCTGGTCGGCGACCCACTGGTTGGCGGCGTCCGCGACCAGGTTCCAGGTGTTGGTGCAGACGTTCGAGGCGCAGGGGTAGCCGCCGGAGCGGCCGTAGCGGGCCTCGTTGTACGGCACCTTGACCCAGTCGGTGACCTCACCCTCGACGCTGTAGCGGCCCGAGGACTGCGCCTCGTAGTACTGCTTCAGCGACTCGTCGCCCGGGTCGGTGCCGAAGTACACCTGCCGGAAGTGATCGGCGCTGAAGTCCGGCTGCCAGATGGTCGAGTTGTCCATCGCCCGGTTGGGCTGCGGGATCTCGTTGTGCAGCGGCCCGTCGAAGCGGGTCGGGCCCGCCGTGTCCGGGTCGGTGTCCTGATCCGGGTAGTTCGGGTGCCGCTGGTTGCCGAACTCGGCGAGGATCACGAAGATCTTGTCGGTCGTCTCACGCCCGAGCTCGACGTACTGGTCCTTCGTCGCGCCCTTGCCGGCCTTGGTGGTCTTGGCGGAGCGGCTCGCCGCGCCGCCGACGGCCGCGGTCTCACCGACCTTGACCACCGTGCTGCCGTTGATCTTCTGGGCCTCGGCCCGGCCAGAGAGGACGTCGGTCAGACCCTCCTGGCGCATCGCCCGCCGCTTGTCCTCAAGCGGGTTGGGCAGGTCGTGGTCCACATGGGCGGGTTCGGCCACCGACGGAGCGGCGGTCGGCAGCTTCGGCGCCGCACTGGCGGAGGCGCCAGCCACCAGTCCCGTCGCCGTCAGCGAAAGCCCGAGCAGACCCACTGCGACTTTGCGCACGTGGTACCTCCGATGTGAGGGAACCGGCCCCCCGGGGTTGCGGGCCGGCTGACTCGGCCCCCTGAGGGGCCACTGGTGAACATAGACACTGCTGCGTCGAGGGGGAAGACAGGCGCGTCGATTTGTTGCAAGTATTTGTTGACACTGCCTTCAGCCGTCATACTCCGGCAGGTCCCGCAACGGACATGAGCAGGCCGGATCCGGCTACGAGCCCAGACGGCGGCGCATATCGATCAACCCTGTTCGAAGGTACGAAAAAGGGGCCGGCGGCGTTTCCGCCACCGGCCCCGAAGATGATCGATGGATCAGTTGCTAACTCGCACGACCATCTTGTCGGCCGGGTGGTTACCCTGCTTCACGATTTCGATGCGAGTGCCCGTTCCGGCCACCTTCACCGAGTTCTGCTCGTTCTGCGCCGACCAGTAGCGGTCCACCACGCTGTCGTCGAAGGCCGGGTTGGCCTTCAGCTTCGGCAGGGTGACCGGCACCCCGTTGAGGTGGAAGGTCTGCGCCGGCTTCTGCTTCAGGCTGAAGGCCGCGTCGAAGCCGTTGCGCCGGTTGGTGATGGTGCCCTGACCCGGGACCGTGATCGGGCCCGGCCGGACGTCGACCGGGAGGTTCAGGCCGTAGCCCGGGTGCTCCGACGTGTTGTTGTCGCCGTAGGCGTAGTTCACGTACCAGACCACCATGCCGGGCTGGTTGGCGTACCGCTCGACCCAGTTGGGGCGGGTGTTGGTGTAGCCGTAGTTGTAGCCACCGGTCTTCAGCGTCTCGTCGTAACCGAAGTAGGTCCGGTTCTCCGCGATGTAGAAGCGGGGGTACTCGGCGGTCACCTTGCCGCCCATCCGGGTGAAGCCCCGGGCGGTCCACTCGGCGGCCTGCGTCTCGACGTCGTCGGTCCAGGCGGCGGCGCCGTCCTTGACCAGCGAGACGTTGTCCAGGAACGCGCCGGCGAGGTGGAGCCCGCCGTCGCTCTGGTAGCGGTAGCGGAACTGGACGGCCTTGCCGGCGTACGCCGACAGGTCGTAGTTCAGGTCCACCCACGCACCGTTGGACGAGCCGTCGACGCCGGTCTCCGCGGCGTCGACCAGCGAGTTGGTGAGCTGCGTCCAGCTGGCGCCGTTGTCGGTCGACACCTCGGCGTAGAGGTAGTCGAAGTCCTCCTCGATGTCGTACCAGGCCTTGGCGTTGATCGAGGCGGTGGTGGCGCCGGTCAGATCGAGCTGCCGAGCGAGGGTGGTGTTCAGGTCGTCGGCGCTGCCGCCCCACCACTCGTACGACCCGCCGAACGGCGTGTTGTAGGCGGTGGTCTGCTCCTGTGCCGGCAGGTTCACGACGACGGCCTGGGCCAGCGGGCCGTCGCTGTCACCGGCCGGGCCGAGGGTGACCTGGCTGGTGCCCTTGTCGTACTCGACGGTGGAGTAGTTCAGCCAGCCGAGGAAGAGCTTCGACCACGGGTCCATGTAGCCCGGGGTCGAGCCGATGTCCTCCTTGCCGTGGCTCAGCCACGACCCGGACGACATGAGGCTCCAGAAGCCGACGCCGTTGTCGCCGCCGACCGTGTCGTAGAGGTCGGGCAGACCGAGGTCGTGGCCGTACTCGTGGGAGAAGACCCCGAGCCCGCCGTTCTCCGGCTCGGTGGTGTAGTCGCGGATCCACATGCCGGTGTCGCCGATCTGCACGCCACCGGCCTTGTTCCCCTCCGGACCGGCGCTGCCCGCCAGGTTGGTGAACGCGCCCCAGCGGTGCGACCAGATGGCGTCCTCGCCCTCGGCGCCGCCACCGGCCTCTTCACCGATACCGGCGTGCACGGCCTGGAAGTGGTCGACGTAGCCGTCGGGCTCGTTGAAGTTGCCGTCCTGGTCGAAGTCGTACCGGTCCCAGATGTCGAACTGGGCCAGGTACTCCTTGATCTGGGCGGGCGTCTTGCCGGCGGTGACCTGGGCGTCGTACCAGGAGGTGGCGGTGTCCTTGATGAAGTTCCAGGAGCCGTCGCTCTCCGGGATGGCGTTGCTGCCGTACCGGGCCTCGTTGTAGGGCACGGTGACCCAGTCGCTGACGTCGCCGCCGACCGTGTACCGGCCGCCGGACTGCGCCAGGTAGAAGTCGCGCATCGACTCGCCGCGGCGACCGTAGAACATGTCGAGGTAGTGCTGGCGGTCGTAGTCCGCCGACCACGTGGTGCTGTTGTCGTCGGTCGCGCCGCCGTCGTACTTGCGGTCGGGCTCCGGGATCTGGTTCACCACCGGGCCGGCTGCGCCGCCGGTCCGCGGGTCGACCTTGTCGCCGAAGTTGACCAGCATGGTGAAGATCGGGTCGACCTTCGGCGGCTGCTGGTACTCGACGAACTTGTCCTTGATCTTGATGACCTTCGAACCGTGCCGGGTCTCCAGCTTGGCCTTGCCGGTGAGCAGGTCGGCGATGGCCTGCTTCCGGAGAGCGCGCTGCTGGTCGGCCTTCGGGTCGGGAAGGTTGTCCGGGCCGTGCTCGGCCCGGTCGGATGAGGGGGTCGGGTTCGCTGCCGGGGCGCCGGAGGCCGGCGTCGCCACGGCTCCCGCCGCCAGCAGCGCGGCCGCGGCGGTCGCCAGGCCGGCTGTGACTCGTCTCCTCAAAGGGTCCTCCTTTGTGGATCTGTTACATGACAGGCCGCACACGTGCAAACGACTGTCATGAATTGCGTCAACCACCCTTACAGAGGAGGCGGAGCATGTCACGAGTTGCCGGGAAGGAATGATCATCTATTTTGAGCGGATTTGTTAGTCACAAATCCGCCCAAGGTATCTGTAGCCCTAAGCAACTTTTAACATTACGTTTCAATCACGGGGGCTTCGCGCAGCGGGTGATTATGCGGTCCCCAAGGGAGAGCGTCGGCACCCCCGAGGGCGTCACTCGCATACCTCGTCGATGGCCGTACGACGTGACAGTCCACCGCCGGAAACGAAGCGGCCCGCCCGGAGCCGAGCTCCGGACGGGCCGCGACGAGAACGGTCAGGTCACCGCTTGGACGGAGTCACGTAGACCCACGCGGCCGAATTGTCCTTCGCGCTCTTCTCGATCTTGATCGAGACGCCGTAGTTGACGCGCATGTCGCCGGGGTTACCGGTGCCCAGCGTGATGGCGCCACCGCCCAACGTCATGCCGTAGAACTCCGGCGCCGGCTTCCCGTTCGGGCGGGTCACCCGGGTGGTGTACGCCGCGTTGTTCCGCGAGGGCAGCACGACCGAGGCGTCGCTGTCCCGCGCGTACGGCTGACCGTCACGCATCTCGATGCCCGGGTACCAGCCCTTGGCGTCCGTGAAGGTCTTCACCGCCGGCTCCGCACCGAACTTCGTGCAGTACGCGCTGTACGGCTCGCCCGCCGCCTCCAGGCACTCCTGGAAGGGGTACGTCGGCTTCAGCGAGAACGCCGCGTTCGACGACTGCGGACGGCTCGGCAGGTTGTCCGTCACCGACGGGTCCTTGACGGCCGCCGTCCCCTTGCGCCGCAGCGGGTCGAAGTGCGAGTCGACGATGAGCAACCCGCCCTTCGCGCCGTAGCTGGGCAGCGAGGTGAGCTGCCCGGTGACGTGGTTGACGTCGCCGAGGGCGGTGTCCCGGTACCAGACCAGCATGCCCGGGGCGTTGTACGAGATCCGGTCGACCTTCCACGCGTCGCGCGAGTAGACCGTGTCGTACGCGTACTTCAGGCCCTCGTCGAAGCCGTCGAAGTTGCGCCACTCGGCCAGGTAGTAGTGCGCCTGAACCATGGTGCCGCTGTCGATGTTCCAGCCCTCGCCCGTGGTGTCGACCCAGGTGCCGACGGCGGGGGTCCAGCCGTTGGCGCCGTTCTCGACATCGTCACTCCAGGTGGTGGCGCCGCCGCCGGTGACCGAGAAGTCGTCGGCGAACCAGCCGCGCTCCTCGAAGGCCTCGTCGGTGGCCTGGCGCAGCCGCAGCTGGATGGTCGTGCCCGCGTACGACGACAGGTCGACGTAGTCGTGCCGCCAGCCGTCGGTGCTGCCGGTCAGGCCGTACTTCTTGCCACCGAAGTCGTTCATCCGGCCGTTCGGGTCCGGGTAGTTGTCCGGCGTGGTGACCACGTTGCCGGCCTCGTCGTAGACCTTCTGCTCGGTCCAGGTGGTCCCGCCGTCGGTCGAGACCTCGACGAAGCCGTAGTCCCAGTCCGCCTCGATGACGTAGTTGTTCCACATCCAGAACTTCGCGTCGGCCGCCGCCGGAACCGCCACCGAACGGGTCAGCCTGACGTCGGCCCACTCCTGGTCGTTGCCGCTGTGCCACATGTTCGCGCCGCTGTGCGGCTCGGCCAGCGTGCTGACCTTGTCCGGCAGGTCGATCTTGATGCCGTCCTCGGTGCCGACCGGCGTACGCGAGGTCTGCCCGAGCTCCACGTACTGCGGCCGGGAGCCCGGGGCGACGGTCAGCGGATCGGCCCAGCCGAGCACCCACTTGTCCCAGATACCCATGTGGGTGGGGAGCGCCTGGAAGATCTCACCGGAGTGCGAACCCGAGGCCATCAGGTCCCAGAAGTCCACGTCCGAGTCGGCGTTGCCCGAGGTGTCGTAGAGGTCCGGCAGGCCGAGGTCGTGGCCGAACTCGTGGGCGAAGACGCCCACTCCGGCGTCCTCCGGCTGCACGATGTAGTTCGACACCTGGAGGTCGGTGCCCGGGATGGTGAAGCCGCCCGGCACCGAGGAGGAGTGCGCCCAGACCGCGTAGACGCCCTGCGCGCCGCCGCCGGAGGACTTGCCCTTGCCGGCGTGCACCAGCACCAGGTGGTCGATCACGCCGTCGGGCTCGAAGAAGTTGCCGTCCCCGTCCCGGTCGGCCTGGTCCTCGATGTCGTAGTCGGCCCACGGGAAGTCCGGGTCGGACGTCGCCAGCGTGGTGATCGCGTCGGTGGCGAGCCGGCCGGCGCCGGCCGGGTTGTCCGGGTGGCCGTTCATCGACTGCTCACGCCCGGCGACCCAGTTGCCGTTCTCGTCCTGGAAGCAGCGGTTCGCCGCGTACCAGGCCTCCGAGTGCGGCACGGTGATCCACGGGCTGGCCTGCCCGTCCACCGTGTACGCGCCCTTCGACATCTCCAGGTACATGTTGTGCATGGTGCGGCCGGAGAGGTCGATGCCGCGCTTGCCGTCCGGACCCTTCAGGTCCTTGCGCACCCGCTCGGTGATACCGGTCGTGGTGTAGAGCATCTTGTCGTAGTGCGCGGGCGAGAAGTCCGGCACCCACATCGTGTTGTTGTCCTCGTAGCCCAGCTTCGCCGGGTTCGGGAGGTTGTTGTGCTTCGGCCCGTTCTGCACCGTGCCGGGGACGCAGGTGCGGTCCTCGAAGACCGTCCGCGGCACCATGACGTCGGTGAAGTCGTCGTTGGCCTGGTCGTTGAACTCCACCAGCAGGGTCAGCAGCTTCGCCTTCTGGGTGCTCGGCGCCTGCTTGATCTTCCGGGGGTTCTTGCCGCTCTTGATCGACTTGGCCTCGATCTTGGCCAGCTCCCGTGCCGTCACGGGGTTGCCGCGAGCGTGCTTGCGGTCGAACTCACGGATCTTCTCGTGGGCCGGGGCGTAGACGCCGTCCTTGCCCTTGACCTCGCGGCCATCCGTGTCCGGCTGAACCTCCGGCTCGGCGTAGTTGATGTAGTACTCGTCGGATCCGATCACCGCCCGCGGTGCCGAGCTGGTCTCGGCGGAGGCGCTGCTCGTCACGGTCAGTGACGTGGCGGCGAGGGCGATGGCGGGCAGCGCGACGAGTAGCCGTCGACGCCCGCGGGACTGGGGTCGTTTGTTCATGCCGCTCCGATCTCGGGCATGGGATGGCGGGACCACGGCCGGCCCGCCATCGATGTGATGTTCATCGAAGCGGGCGCGGCCGGCGTGAACGTAAATCACGAGAGCACCCGAGCGACAGGGGTCGGAGCCCCCTGTGTCCATTCAGCTTTTTTCGGTTCACCCGACCGACCGATGTGACACCGGGTATCGGGTGGTGTCGCAACCCGTAAGAAATGACGGAGGGTGGCGGCCCGTGGGCCACCACCCTCCATCCGGTACGTCAGAGGTCAGTCCTCATCGGACTTGCCACCGCTCATGCCGGACGCGATGAGGTCCATCACCGAGGAGTCCTGGAGCGTGGTGACGTCACCGAGCGACCGGTTCTCCGCCACGTCCCGCAGCAACCGACGCATGATCTTGCCGGAGCGGGTCTTCGGCAGCTCGGGCACGAGCAGGATCTGCCGGGGCTTGGCGATCGGGCCGAGGGTCTTCGCCACGTGGTTACGCAGATCCGCGATGAGCTGCTCGCCCGCTTCGCCCCCGCTCTCCACGCTGCCCCGGGGGATCGCGAACGCCACGATCGCCTGTCCCGTCGTCGGGTCGGTGGCGCCGACCACCGCCGCCTCGGCGACCGACGGGTGGGAGACGAGCGCCGACTCCACCTCCGTCGTCGAGATGTTGTGCCCGGACACCAGCATCACGTCGTCGACCCGGCCCAGCAGCCAGATGTGCCCGTCGTCGTCCTTCTTCGCGCCGTCACCGGCGAAGTAGACCCAGTCACCCGACCCGCCGCCCGCGCCGGCCCCGAACCGGGACCAGTACGTCTCGAGGAAACGGTTGTCGTCGCCCCAGACGGTGCGCAGCATCGACGGCCAGGGCTCCTTGAGCACCAGGTAGCCGCCGCCACCGTTCGGCACCGACTGACCCTGGTCGTCCACCACGTCGGCCACGATGCCCGGCAGCGGCGCCATGGCGCTGCCCGGCTTCGCCTCGGTCACCCCGGGAAGCGGCGAGACCATGATGGCCCCGGTCTCGGTCTGCCACCAGGTGTCCACGACGGGCAGCTCGCCCCGCCCGACGTGCTGGCGGTACCAGATCCACGCCTCCGGGTTGATCGGCTCGCCGACGCTGCCCAGCAGCCGCAGCGACGAGAGGTCGTACCCGGCCGGGATGTCCTCGCCCCACTTCATCATGGTGCGGATCAGCGTCGGCGCGGTGTAGAGGATCGTCACCTGGTACTTGTCGACGATCTCCCAGAATCGGCCCTTGTGCGGGGTGTCCGGGGTGCCCTCGTACATCACCTGGGTGGCGCCGTTCGAGAGCGGCCCGTACACGATGTACGAGTGGCCGGTCACCCAGCCGATGTCCGCGGTGCACCAGTAGACGTCGCTCTCCGGCTTCAGGTCGAAGACCGCGTGCGTGGTGTACGACGCCTGGGTCAGGTAGCCGCCGGTGGTGTGCAGGATGCCCTTCGGCCGGGCCGTGGTGCCGCTGGTGTAGAGGATGAAGAGCGGGTGCTCGGAGTCGAACGACTCCGCGGTGTGCTCCGGCGAGGCGGTCTCCACCGTCTCGTGCCACCAGTGGTCCTTCTCCGACCAGGCGACCTCCTGGCCGGTGCGGCGGACCACCAGCACATGGTCCACCGACGGGCACTTCGCCACCGCCTCGTCCACGGTCGGCTTGAGCGCCGACGGCTTGCCCCGCCGGTAGCCGCCGTCCGCCGTGATGACCACCTTGGCGCTGGCGTCCTGGATCCGGTTGGTCAGCGCGTCCGCGGAGAAACCGCCGAAGACCACGCTGTGCGTCGCGCCGATCCGGGCGCACGCCAGCATCGCGGCGGCCGCCTCCGGAATCATCGGCAGGTAGATCGCCACCCGGTCCCCGGCCGTCACCCCCAGCTCGGTGAGGGCGTTTGCCGCCTGGCAGGTGAGCTTGTGCAGGTCGGCGTAGGTGAGGGTGCGGGTGTCACCCGGCTCGCCCTCCCAGTGGATCGCCACCTTGTCGCCCCGACCGGCCTCCACGTGCCGGTCCAGGCAGTTGTACGCCACGTTGAGCCGGCCGCCCACGAACCACTTCGCGAACGGCGCGTTCGACCAGTCGAGCGCCTGCTCCCACTGCTGCGACCAGGTCAGCCGCCCGGCCTGTCGCTCCCAGAAAGCCAGCCGGTCGGCCGCCGCCTCGTCGTACGCGTCGGCCTTCACGTTGGCGTTCGCGGCGAGTTCGGCCGGCGGCGGGAACTGGCGCGTCTCGTTCAGCAAGTTGGCCAATGCCTCGCTCATCCGTGCTCCTCGTCGCTCGGGGTGACCTGAGTCTCGTCAGGAGAGGTTAGTCCGGCTGGCCAGGCGAGGCGACCGCCGGGAGTCCGCCCCCGCGCCCAACGGCCCACGTCGCGCGCCCAACTGCACCCGTGGGTGTGCCCGGCGCGTCCGTCTCCGGTGGTGTCGCTCGCCCCGGCGGCGGTTGGCCGCCGTCGCCCCCACCGGGGTCGCTAGCGTGACGGGGTGACCACCGACCCGCTCGCTCCGCTGCTCGAACTCGCCGACGTCGCCCCCGCCGCGCAGCGGGCCCGGGAACGGTTCGACGAGGCGTTGCGGCACCGCGCGCTGCGCCGGCACGGGGGACAGGTCACCGGCGAGGTGAGCCTCCGGTCCGCGGTGGCCAGCGCCGCCCTCGAGGGGTACGCGTACGACCGCGAGGCGGTCCGCGCCGGTACGGTCACCGACCCGGTGCTCCAGGGCGCGCTGCGGGTCGCCGGGGCGCTGCCCGGGCTGACCGAGCTCTGGCCGAAGGCGCCCCGGCAGGCACTGGCGAGACTGCACGTCCTCGCCGCCCGCGACCTCGTACCCGAACCGGAGCTGGGACGGCCGGTGGCCGATGCCGTGGTCGCCGCCCGCCTGGACAACCTCGCGGCGCTCGTGGCCGGCGGCACCCGGGTCTCCCCGTTGGTGCTCGCGGCCGTGGTGCACGGCGAACTGCTGGCGCTGCGGCCGTTCGCCGGCCCGTCCGGCGTGGTCGCCCGCGGCGCGGCCCGACTGGTGCTGCTGGCGAGCGGCACCGACCCGCGCGGCCTGCTCGCCGTGGACGTCGGCCATCACGAACGGGAACCCGAGTACGTCGGCTCGGCCGGGGCCTTCGCCACCGGCACCCCGGACGGGCTCCGTTCCTGGTTGCGGCACTACATGACGGCGGTCGAGGTGGCCGCGGACGAACTCACCCGGATCGGCGACGAGGTGCTGGCGGCGTCCTGAGAAGGAGGCGATCCGGCCGTCAGCTCCGTCGCGTGGCCCGGTTGATCCTGCCCTGTAGCGCTCGCCGGGCGATCGGACCGAGGTCGTCGACGACCTCGATGAGCACGGCGAGCTGGTCGAGCGCGGACAGCGCCTGGTCGGCGCCCGCGCGGTCCACCCCGTCGTAGAGCTCCAGGCCGATGAACGCGGCGGACACGGCCCGGGCCAGCCCGGGCACGTCGGCGACCTCCGCGAACGGGGACCCGTCGAGGAGCCGGAGCAGGACGATCTTGATTGCGTCCACCCAGAGCTGGAGCGACGCCGCCGTGGGCGCGGCGAGCCGTTCGTCGCCCTGTGCGCCGGCCAGCATCTGGGCCAGGATCGAGACGTTGCCCAGTTCCCGTTCCTGCTCGTGCAGCTCGCGCCCGACCGCGAGCAGCTCCCGGAGGGAGCGGACCTGCTCCAGGCTGGCCGACCAGTGCCGCACCCGCTCGGCGGTACTCGCCCGGCAGGCGGCCGTGAGCAGGTCGTCCACGGTGCCGAAGTGGTAGAAGACGAGCGCCTGGTTCACCCCGGCGGCCGCGGCGATGGTACGGGCCGACACACCGGCGATGCCGTACTGGCGGATCGCGGTGATCGTCCCGTCGAGCAGCCGTTGCTTGGTGTCGGACATCGCTCTCCTCGCCGACTCGCCGGATGGGGCGGTGCGATCATCGCATCGCTGACCAGCTGTGCCAGCCAGGTGATCCCCGGCAGTCGCAGCGTCCAGCCCACCAGGGCCCAGCCCAGGTTGACGTGTTCGAGTGCGCGGGCGACGGCGGCCACCCCCCGATCCGTGTGGCCGTCGCCGCCCGCGTACCCGGCCCGCCACAGCACCTGCGGGTGCTCCGCCGCGGGTGCGATGGTGAGGTTCACCGGG
This sequence comes from Micromonospora musae, assembly GCF_003626545.1. NCBI lineage: Bacteria > Bacillati > Actinomycetota > Actinomycetes > Micromonosporales > Micromonosporaceae > Micromonospora > Micromonospora musae. Next base: position 662,517 of record NZ_RAZS01000001.1, on the reverse strand, counting down.
GCCCGGCGGTCGAGGAAGCGCCAGACCGCCGCGCAGGGGCCGCAGTCGTCATCGAGCCAGAGGACCGCGGAAGCGCCGGTGGCATACGGTCGCCAGCGCGGCCACCAGTCGTGCACCTGCCGCCGATAGTCCCGCCAACGCAGGCCGTACCGCCTCGCGAGGTCGTGTTCCTCGTGTGGCCGGGCCACGGCCGCGCTGAAGGCGACCGCGGTCACCGCCACGGCCACGAGCGCCGGGCTTCGGGTGGCCGCGGCGACGACCAGGACGAGCGTCACCGCGCCGAGCTGCATGGGGTTCGCCAGGTAGGCGTAGGGGCCGGTGGTGACGAGCCGGCGGGGCGGGTCCCACGGGTAGGGCGTGCCGCCGCCCCGGGCCGCGAATTCGCGCACCGCCGCGAGTGCCGGTGCGGCGACCAGCAGTCCAACCTGGGCGACCAGCAGCAACAGGGGCATGGGCATCGCGCTGAGCCGGGCCCACGACCCGCCGCCCAGCTCGAAGGCCAGCGTGGGTAGGAACCACAGCAGCATCGCGCTGAAGAGACCGACCTGGAGCAGCGTCCGCGTACGCAGGTGGCGGCGATCGGCGCTGAACCTGCCGAGCAGCTGCGCCGGCAGGGCGACGGCGATCAGGCCGACCGCCTCGCCGACCAGCCAGTGCGGTCCGAGCCGGACCAGTGGCGTCAGCGCGGGCATCGCGACCGCGTCGAGCCAGAGCAGCAGGCCGAGCGTGAGCGGCAGCGGGAGCACCCGGCGCAGCAGAACGGGCAGTGGGCCCCACAGGGCAGCCCAGCCGATCCACAGGTCGACCGGCATTCCGCGCCAGGCGCCGCCGACCGGGGCGAAGGCGAACCAGCCGGCCAGCCGGGCGGCGTCGTTGAGGGCGGCGATCCCGATCATGCTGACCACGAAGGCCAGCAGAGCGGCGGCTCGGGCGTCGCGACCACGCTCGAACCCTGCGGCTGCGAGCACCGCCAGCAGCGGTACCGCCAGGGCGAGATAACGGGCAGCCGTCATCGCAGCGTCATCATGTCGAGCAGGTGCTCCACGCCCTCACCGAGCAACGCGTTCTGCAGGGGACCGAAGTACCAGGACGGGTCGAGACCACGCTCGTACCGCACGGTGACGCGGATCTGCGTACGGTCGGATCCGGCGGGCTGCCAGCGCAGGTCGGCGTGCTGCCACGTCAGCCAGCGGCCGGTGATCGAGGTGTCTTCCACGAAGCGGAAGCCGAGGTGTCCAGGCTCGTTGACCTCGACCTCGGCGAGCAGGTGGCCGCCCGGGCCATGCGCGCTGCCGTGGTATCCGAAGGCCCAGCGATCTCCTGGCTCCACGCCGTCGCCGACGACGTGCCCGGGTGTCGGAACGCCGAGCAGCCGCAGAGATGCGGACCGGATGGCGGCCGGTCGCGGCCCGGCCGCGATGCGGGCCGCCACCTCCTCGGGCGGCAGGCCGACGACGCGGGTCACCTCGACGGACTGGACGGGGTCGATCCGCGGCCCGATCCCGCTACCTTCCAGGCCGGGCAGGAGCAGCAGCGGTACGGCGATCACGGCGTACGTCCGTGAGGAGCGACGGACCGCCCGGATGAGTGCGGTGCTGCCGTGGGCCACCGCGTAGACCAGCGGCGCGGCGAGTAAGACGCAGATCGCGCCCTCGTGCAGCGCCACAGCGGCCAGCAGTAGCGCGATGGTGGTGACGCCGAAGACCCGGCCGTGGGACGTGCGCCCGGGGGTGAGGGCGAGCGCCGCGGCCAGGATCACCGGGAGCGCGACGAAGAGCAGGGCGCTGTCGGCGTGGCCGTCGCGTACCGCCACCGTGAAGACCATCAGGCCGAAGGCCGTGATCAGACCGGCCAGGATCCAGTTGGCGATCGTTCTTTCCGGCTTCGGCTCGTCCTGCTCCGGCTTCGGCTCGTCCTGCTCCGGCTTCGGCTCGTCCTGCTCCGGCATGTTTCCTCCCCGTGTTTGAGCACTCGCTCAAGACGGAAGCATAGGGAGATTTGAGCGAGTGCTCAAGTGGGTTGACGGCGGCGCAGCCGGCTGTGGGCCGGGCGCGGTCAGGCCTTCGTGGCCGGGGCCGTGGATTGCACGGCTCGGTGCCGGACGGGTGAGGTTGCGCCGCGACGGGTCGCGATGGACTCAGGGCCTTCCGGTCTGTTCCGCACGGCATGCGCAGCACGCCTGGCGGCGGCCGTCAGCGCTGGGTGCGCCGGCTGGCCGGCGGTCGCGCGGTGGAGGAGCCGGTAGGTGTGAGCCCGCGGTGGAGGTGCCGGGCCGGAAGTGGCGCGGTCGGGTGCCCGGCATGACAGTGGTGCGGTCTTCGTGACCTGACCGCCCGGGTGGCGGAAGGGGGTCGAGTCAGGTGGCGGTGGAGTCCGCCCGGGTGCGCCGGTGTCGCCCGTACCAGGCGATGCCGATCGCCACCCCGACGCCGACGCCGAGCGCCGCCGCGGCCACCGGCACCGCCGGACGCTCGCGCAGCCGCCGGCCCAGCGGAATCGGGTGGCGGAACTCCAGCACCGGCCAGGCGTTCTCGGTGGCGAGCCGGCGCAGCTGCCGGTCCGGGTTCACCGCGGTGGGATGACCGACGCACTCCAGCAGCGGCCGGTCACTGTACGAGTCGGAGTAGGCGTACGAGTCGGCCAGGTCGTAGCCCCGCTCCTCGGCGAGCCGGTTCACGCCCTCGACCTTGCTCGGGCCGGCCGCGTAGAACTCGACCTCGCCGCTGTACCGGCCGTCCTCCACCGTCATCCTGGTGGCGATCACGTCGGTAATCCCGAGCAGTTCACCGATCGGGCGGACCATCTCCTCGCCGGAGGCGGAGACCAGCACCACGTCCCGCCCGGCCGCCTGATGCTCCTCGATGAGCGCAGCCGCCTCGGCGTACACGTACGGATTGATCAGCTCGTGCAGTGTCTCCGCGACGATCTGGCGGACCTGCTCCACCGGCCAGCCCTTGCACAGTGTCGCCAGGTAGTCCCGGGTGCGAGCCATGGTCTGCTCGTCGGTGCCGCCCAGCCGGAACATCAGCTGCGCGTACGCCGACTTGACCACGTCACGACGTGTGATCAGCCCGTCCCGGTAGAACGGACGGCCGAACGCCAGCGCGCTCGACTTGGCGATGACGGTCTTGTCCAGATCGAAAAAAGCGGCACCTCGGCCCACGGCGCGAAAGTCTAGTCCGATGGTCTATGGTCGGCGGGTGCCCGGGGTCCAATGATCGCCAGATCGGCGGCCGGACCCGGTCACCTCTGCGCACCGTGACCGCGATCACACTCTGCGAAAACAAATTCGCGGGGAGTGGAGTGAACACCACTCGACGTAACAGGTCCGCTCAGGCAGACTTGTCCGCACGACGAGTGCTCATATCCGACAGTAGGCAGACCCTCAGCGGTTGCACCCCCCGTGACCGCTGAGTTGGTTCGGCTCGACCCCCCCGGAGCCGAACCTCCCGACGACCCCCGTCTCCCCCCGACGGGGGTCGTCCCTTTGTGGGTCAAGCGCTGCGGCCCAGGTCACAGCCCCTCCTCGTCCTCGTCGAGGGTGCTTTCCGAGTTTGTTCCCTCTGCAGGAGTCAGCAGATCGTCAGCAGGCAACGTGAAGGCATCCAGGACCCGGACGGCGTAGTCGTCCGGGGTGTGCGTGTAACGGTTGAGCGTCGTTGACGCCTGCTCGTGGCCCATGACATCTAACGAAGGGCCACGGCGGCACTCGCGGCAGGAGTGGTGTGCGGGTAGGTACTGCTGGGTCACGCCCCGGTCAGTCGCAGGCGGAGCAGGCGGGTACCCAGGCTGACCACCCCGCTGCCGGCCGCCGTGCCTACCAGCACCAACATCGCGCCTACCCCCCACAGCCCGCTGTCATCGCTCGACGCAGCCTGCACGGCCCAGGGAACCGTGAAGGCGACCGCCATCACCGGCGCGACCAGCCAGGGGCTGAGCCACCAGCCGCCGGCGGCGGCGATCACGGCGAGCGTGAGCACGCACCCGGCTACCTGCCACACCGCGTACGGGCCGCTGACCGCGCCGGTCTCCGGGTCGGTCCGGTAGCCGGTGTTCCAGCTCAGCCAGGCGAGCCAGGTGCCGACCGTCGCCGCCGCCAGGAGCGGGCCGCCGAGCAGGGTTAGTTGTGCGCCGGACGGTACTGATTGGAAATGCGTCGTCATGTTCCCGCTCCTCCACGTCCACGCCGGCCTCGTGTCTGAGCCCTCGTACCTGTCGACCGGGGCCCCGGTACCTCGCGAGAATCATTACGTCATCAAGGCTCAAAGTCAGCAAGTAGTCATCGAGGCGCGCGGCGACGAGCAGCGAACGCCGGCACAGAACAGGAGATCGTTCACTCCAACGCCAATCGCCGACATCGATCAGCGAAGGTCCACTCGACAGCGCGAGACCGCAGCTCCCGACGGGGTCGCCCCTCTACGGGTTGCGCCACGCGGGGCGTGTCGTGTCGCCGTGCTCAGAAGCGGCCGGCCAGCGCGAATCCGACGAAGATGACGAGGGCGAGGGGGAGGGCGGCGACCAGCGCGAGCGCCCGCCGGCGGTTCGCTCCGCTGATCAACGCGTCCTGCACCACGTCCTGCGCGAGGTCCCGGTCGCCGGTCAGCACGGCCGCGTAGCGGGACAGCGCCGGCAGCCGAGCGGCCATCACCTCGTCGAAGCTCTCCACTCTCGTACCTCCTGCCCCATGGAACGTCACGAGCGCCGAAGGATGTGACACCGCTCGGCCGTCGCCGTCGCCGTCGGCTGCGGACGCCGCCTGGGCCGGGCGCGACTTCATTTAGCAGATCCATTGCCGGGGCGGGCGTTGTCCACAGCCGGCGCAGTTGTCCACAGCCGACCGCCGTGGGGCGGCCGGCGGCCCGGATCGCGAGCAACGTCTCGGGCAGCACTTCGAGCCCTGACCGCTGGAGGCCGCGATGCCACCCCGTACCTCCGTCCCGTCACCCGGCCGGCGCCCGCTGGTCGTTACCGGTGACGGCGTACTCCTCGACGACCTGCTCCGGCTCGCCGCCGCCGGTGGTGCCGAGGTGGACCTCGCCCCCGATCCGGCTGCCGCGCGCACCCGCTGGCTGCCGGCGCCGCTCGTGCTGGTCGGCGTCGACCAGGCACAGCCCTGCCTCCGGGCCCGCCTGCCGCAGCGCCAACACCTGGTCCTGGTGGGCCGCGCCGGTGAGCTCGATCCCGGCTGGCAGGTGGCCGAGCTGATCGGCGCCGAGCACGTCGCCACCCTGCCCGCGGCCGAGCCGTGGCTGGTGGACCGCTTCGCCGAACACGGCGCCGACCCACCGGGAGCCGCCGCCCGGATCGTCGCCGTGCTCGGCGGCCGGGGCGGCGCCGGGGCGAGCATCCTGGCCGGGGGGCTCGCCGTCACCGCGGCCCGTACCCGACTGCGGACGCTGCTGGTGGACGCCGACCCGCTCGGCGGCGGGCTCGACCTGGTCCTCGGCTGGGAGCAGCTGGACGGGCTCCGCTGGCCGTCGCTCACCGACGCCGACGGCCGGGTGGACGCCCCCGCGTTGGTCCGGGCTTTGCCCCGCCGCGGCGACCTGGTGGTGCTCTCCTGGGATCGGGGTGACCTGCTCGCCCTGCCGGCCCCGGCGATGGCGGCCACCCTCGACGCCGCCCGGCGCGGCCGCGACTTCGTCGCCGTCGACCTGCCCCGGCAGCTCGACGACGCGGCCGTCCTCGCCCTGCAGGCCGCCGACCGGGCCTACCTGGTCGTCCCGGCGGAGCTGCGCGCCATCGCGGCGGCGTCCCGGGTCGCGGCGGCCGCCGCCCTGCACTGCACCGACCTCTCGGTCATCGTGCGCGGGCCGGCCCCCGGGCGGCTGCGGGCCGGTGAGGTGGCGCGGGCACTCGGACTTCCGCTGGCCGGCACGCTCCGACCCGAGCCCGCCATCGTGCGGGGGCTGGAGCGGGGAGAGGCACCGGCCGCCACCGGGCGGGGGCCGCTGGCCACCCTCTGCCAGCGCATCGTCGCCGAGCTCACCGGCGCGCCCACGGCCGGTGCGGCGTGAGCGGCCGGTCGGACGGCGGTCTCCCCGCCCGGGTGCGGCAGCGGATGGCCTCCTCCGCGACCCCGGTCACCCCGGCCGCGATCGTCTCCGCCGTCCGCGCCGAGCCCACCGCCGCCGTCCTCGGTGACACGGCGGTGCTGCGGATGGCCGACCGGGTACGCGACGAGCTCGTCGGCGCCGGTCCGCTCGCCCCGCTGCTGGCCGACCCGGAGGTGACCGACGTGCTGGTCAACGGCGTCCGGGTGTGGGTCGACCGGGGGCAGGGCCTGCATCAGGTGGCGGTCCCGCTCGGCTCGGTCGACGACGTACGGCGGTTGGCGCAGCGGCTCACCGCGAGCGCCGGCCGGCGGCTGGACGACGGCTCCCCGTACGCGGATGCCCGGCTCGCCGACGGCACCCGGCTGCACGCCGTCCTGCCTCCGGTGGCGACGGACGGGCCGTACCTGTCGCTGCGCACCTTCCGGCAGCGGCCCTTCACCCTGGACGAGCTGGTGCAGCACGGCACCGTGCCCCGATCGGTCGCGCCCGTGCTCTCCGCCGTGGTGGCGGCCCGGCTCGCCTACCTGGTGACCGGAGGCACGGGGTCGGGCAAGACGACCCTGCTCAACACTCTGCTCGGGCTCGTACCAGCGACGGAACGGATCGTGCTGGTGGAGGACGCCGCCGAGCTGCGGCCGAGGCATCCGCACGTGGTCGGGCTGCAGGCGCGAACCGCCAATGTGGAGGGATCCGGGGTGGTCGGCCTGGCCGACCTGGTCCGGCAGGCGCTGCGGATGCGACCCGACCGGCTGGTCGTCGGTGAGTGCCGAGGCGGCGAGGTGGTGGATCTGCTCGCCGCTCTGAACACCGGCCACGACGGTGGTGCGGGGACGCTGCACGCCAACGCCCCGACCGACGTGCCGGCCCGCCTGGAGGCGCTGGGAATGCTCGGTGGGCTGCCGCGTGCCGCGCTGCACGCCCAGGTCGCCGCCGCGCTGCAGGTGCTCCTGCAGGTGCGCCGCAGTGACCGCGGTCGGGTGCTGGAGTCGGTCTGTCTGCTACTGCCCGGGGAACCGGACCGGTTGATCACGGTGGTGCCCGCCTGGGCGCGTGGACGTGGCGCGGGCCCGGCCGCCCGGGCGCTCGCCACGCTGCTGCGCGAGCGGGACGTGCCGGTGCCGCCGATCCTCAGCGAGCCCTGGCCCGGATCGGCGGGGCCGGCATGAGCCCGGCGCTCTGGTCGACGCTGGCGCTGCTGGTGGCGGCCGTCCTGGTCGGTTGGCCGCTGCGCGGCGCCCGGGCCCGCCGCCGCGCGGTGGTGTCCACGATCGGCGGCGCGGGACGTCGGGCACGCCGCTCGGCGGACGAGGCGCTCATCGCCTGGGTCACCGAACTCGGGAACACTTCCGACGACCCTCCCGGTTCGCTGAACGCCCGACCCGGGCAGCGCACGGGACCGGGCGGCGTCGTTCCGCAGCGTGACGGGACGGCCGGGGCAAGTCGCACCGCCGATGCCGTGCCGTCCGTGGTGCGGTCGCAGCCGGCCGGGTCGCCCCGGCGCTCGCCGGACGACGCGGACGCTGCCCCGCCCGGCCAGCCGGCCAGCGGCGACCGACCTGGCGTGCCCAGCGGATGGTCGGGCTTCGACACCGAGCCGAGCCCGGTGACAGTCCCCACCGACGCCGCGCAGGAGACGGCCGGCCGGCGCTCCGCCCGCCGTCCGCATCAACCGGGCCAGGCGTCACCGGTCGGGTCGGGTCGCCGCGAGCGGGCAACCGGCCACGGCGGCAGCGCGGGGTGGCCGCCCGGCCGGGATGTGGCCCCCCGCGGGTCCCGCCCCACCCGGCAGGGCCCCGGGCCGGGACGGGCGCCCGGGCCGTCGAGCCCGCCCGCCAGACGGGACGCGAGGGGTCCCGCGGGGCTGGGCGGGACTCCGGAGCCGAGCGTCACCCTCCAACGCCAACCGGGGGCGACACCGTTGAGCGGCGGTCCCCGTTGGGGTCGCGTGCTGGGTCGGGCACCTCGGCGCACGCTGCTCCTGACCGGGCTGGCCGGTGCCGGTCTGGGCGGCCTGCTCGGCGGCCCGGTCGCCGCCGTGGCGCTGGCGGGGTACGCACTTCTGGGCATGCGCGCGGCCATTCGGTGGAGTGCCACCCGGCACGTCGAGCAGGCTCGCCGGCGGCGACTGGATCAGCTCTGCGGGTTCGCCGCCGATCTGCGGGCCGGGCTTCCGGTCCCGCCGTTGAGCGACCCCGCGGAGCAGCCCGACGGGCCGGACCGTCTTCACCGGCTCGCGTCGGCCGCCGTGCGGCTCGCCGACCGGACCGGCGCGCCGCTCGCCGACCTGGTCGAGCGGATCGAGGCCGACGCCCGGTCGACCGATCGAGGGCTCGCCGCTGCGGCCGCGCAGGCGGCGGGGGCACGAGCCACCGCCTGGCTGCTGGCAGCACTTCCGCTCGGCGGCATCGGGCTCGGGTACGGCATCGGCGTCGACCCGGTCCACGTGCTCCTGCGCACGCCGATCGGGGGCGCCTGTACGGTGCTCGCCGTCGCGCTCCAAGCCGCTGGGCTCTTCTGGGCCGAACGGCTCAGCGCCGCACCGGCCCGGGGTGCCTGATGTCTCGGGCCGTCCTGGCCGCCGCTCTCCTGGCCGCGGCGGCCCTGCTCGCCGCGACGACGGGCCGCCGGCCGCTGGACCGGCTGCGGGCGCTCCGCGACTCCCGCCCGCCCGGGTCAGCTCTGCCGCACGACGAGTCGGGGGCGCGTCGGTGGTGGCTCGGGTTCGGCCGCCCGGCGCGGTCTTCCGGGGGCAGCACGGTGAGCGCGGGCGGTCCGGCGGGCGACGGTGCCGGCTCCGAACGGGGACGGCGTCCCGACCTGATCCGGCTGGCCTCGGTGCTGGGCGGTCTGGCGGTCGTCGTGGTCGCGGGCAACTGGCTCGGTCTGCTCGCCTCCGTGCCGGCCACGATCCTGCTGGATCGGCTGCTACGACGGATCGAGCCGCCCGCCGACCGCAACCGTCGGCTCCGGGAGGCAGCCGACCTGCCACTCGCTGCGGATCTGCTGGCCGCGGCGATGCGTGCGGGGGCACCCGTGGACAGGTCGGTGCTCGCGGTCGCCGAGGCGTTGGACGGCCCGCTCGCGACTCGACTCGGAAGGGTCGGCCGGACGCTGCTGCTCGGCGGTGGACCGGAGGAGGCGTGGTCGGCGCTCGACGGGGTGCCCGGCGCGGAGCGGGTGGCCGCTGCCGCGTACCGGTCGTCGAACAGCGGTGCGGCGCTGGCCGGCGCGCTGACCCGGCTCGCCGACGACCTGCGCGCCGACCGGGCCACCGCCGCCGAGGCGTCGGCCCGGCGGGCAGGCGTGCTCATCGTGCTGCCGCTGGGGCTCTGCTTCCTGCCGGCTTTCATTCTCGCCGGCCTGGTGCCGGTGATCGTCGCCGTTCTCGGCGACGTGCTCTGAGAAACATCGAGGAAGGGGTACGAACGTGCGCAAACTGCTGGCCCGCCTGCGCGGGGACGCCGGGATGAACACCGCCGAGTACGCCGTCGGCACGCTGGCGGCGGTCGCCTTCGCAGGCATCCTGCTGAAGGTCCTGACGTCTGGGAACGTCCAGTCCGCGTTGACGGCCGTCATCGACCGGGCGCTCAAGTGATCCGGCGCCGGCTGGCCGGCCGTGACCGGGGTTCGTTCACCGCCGAACTGGCGGCCGGCCTGCCGGCGCTGCTGTTGCTCCTACTCGCCGGGCTGACGGCCGTCGACGCGGTCAGCACCCGAGCCGGTTGCCTGCACGCGGCGCGGGAGGCGGCCCTGGCCGCCTCCCGCGGCGAGGACGGTCCCGCCGCCGGGGCCCGGGCAGCTCCCGCAGGATCGGAGTTCACCGTCACCATCGGCGGCGGGCGGGTGCAGGTGACCGTCCGGGCGCCGGTCCGCGCGCTCGGCGCTCGGCTGCCCCGGATCACCGTGACCGCGACCGCGGTGGCCGCGATCGAGCCCGGTGCGGCCGAAGCGGCCCCGTCGTGAGCTGCCCCGACCAGCGGCCGAACGTCACCGGCGCGGAACACCGGCATCGCGGAGGCGGACCCCTCGTGATCCCCGCGAGGCGCGGGCCGGCGGCCGGCGCCGATCGCGGGGGCCCCGGTCCCTGGCGTGGAAAGGGCGTGGGTGCCGACTCCCGGATGTGCGGCGGTGTGCGACGCGGTCTGGGCCCGGGCCGAAAGGCGGACGCGGGCGCCGATCGCGTGACGCGCGGCGCGTCCAGCGGCCGCGCGTGCCGGCCGGTCAAGGAGCCGCACCGGCTGTGTCGGTCGGTCGAGGAGCCGCACCGGGAGCGGGGCGGGGCAAGCGTGTGCCTGCTCGTGGTCGGTCTGGCGCTCGTCCTGGCCGGGATGTTCGGCGCGGCGGTGGGCGCGGCTCGGGCGGCGCGTCAGCAGGCGGCGGTGGCGGCGGACTTCGGCGCGCTGGCCGGTGCCGGGCGAGCGCTCGACGGCGACGAGGCGGCGTGTTCGGCGGCGGCCGAGATCGCGGGGCGCAACGGCGGACGCTTGCTGGTCTGCCGGCTCGACGACCTCGACGTGCTGGTCACCGCCGAGGTCAGCGTCACCGTGCTGCCCGGCCTGACCCGAGTCGCCACGGCCAGCGCCCGGGCCGGCCCGCTGCGCGGCTGAGCGCTCGACGTCGGTTGCCACGGCCGGCGCCCGGGCCGGCCCGCTGCGCGGCTGAGCGCTCGGCGTGGGTCGCCACGGCCAGCTCCCCGGCCGGCCGGCTGCGAGGTTGAGCGCTCGACGTCAGCCGCCACGGCCAGGGCGCGGGCCGCGCCCCGATGACGCTGCCTGACCGGCGGCCTCACCGGGGCGGTGCCGGGCTCAGCGGGCCTGGAGCGCGTCCAGGGCGATGGCCATGGCGATGACGAGCCGCCGGTCGATCTGCGGGTGCTGGATCTCGACCACGTACCGGTCCCGCAGGCCCCACTTCTTCACCACGGAGAAGACGGGCTGACCGTCGGCGGTGAAGTCGAAGTGGTACGGCAGCCAGGAGAGCGAGTCGACGAAGCGCCGCAGCAGCGCCACCGGCAGGCTGCGCTCCTGGCCGGTGACCGCCGGCAGGCCGGCCTGCTCGACGTGCCACGTGGAACGCAGCAGGGACTGCGCGAAGTTCTTGCGGAACAGGCCGACCGGGTTGCCGGTCGCATCGGTGACGTCGTACGTGGCGCCGAGGTCGAGGGCCTGGCGGGCCTTGAAGCCGAGGACGGGCTGCTGCTTCGAGTCGTCCGTGTAGAGGGTGACCTGCTCCTTGAAGGCGAGCCGCTTCTGCTGGGCGAAAGCCAGCAGCTGCCCCTCCGAGCCGTCCGGCGCCACCGCGAGGACCTCGTATTGGTTGACCATCAGCCGCACCCGCTGGCGGATGTGGAAACGCTGCTGAGCCTGCAACATGTCGGGCTGCATTTTCGTGTTCTCCTTGTTTAGGGACGCCGGAGTGTTGCACACCACAACACCCCGCACCCTCCCCGATCGCCCGCCCTCCGGCCGCTCAGCCGTGGCCCGTACGCTGCGGCAAGAGCCGACCACCGCCCGTACTCGGACCTGCCGACCCGTCCCGCTCGGCGGCCGTGCCGGCCCGGACCCGGCGGCCCTGTCGGCCAGCGGGTGGTCAGGACGGCAGGTTGGCCAGCACCACGTCCAGCACCCGGACGGCGTCCGCCTTCGAGAGCGGGTTGTTGCCGTTGCCGCACTTCGGGGACTGCACGCACGACGGGCAGCCGGTCTCGCACGCGCACTCGGCGATCGCGTCCCGGGTGGCCCGGAGCCAGGTCGCCGCCGTGCCGTACGCGCGCTCGGCGAAGCCCGCCCCGCCCGGGTGTCCGTCGTAGACGAAGACGGTCGGTGCCTCGGTGTCCGGGTGCAGCGCGGTGGAGAGCCCGCCGATGTCCCAGCGGTCGCAGGTGGCGATCAGTGGCAGCAGCCCGATCGCCGCGTGCTCGGCGGCGTGCAGCCCCCCGGGCACGTCCCCCGGGTCGACGCCGGCCGCGGCCAACGACTCCGGCGAGAGCGTGAACCAGACGGCGACCGTACGCAGCTCACGGGCCGGCAGGTCCAGCGGCCGAGTGTCGATCACCTCGCCGGTGGCGATCCGCCGTCGCTGGTAGGAGACCACCTGGCTGGTCACGTCCACCTCGCCGAGGAACATCCCGACCGGTCCGGCGTCGACGTACGAACGCACCGACACCACCGAGACGTCGGTGACGTCCCGGGCGTGCGTGGACCAGTCCGGCTCCTCGACGTGCACGAGCGCGCACCCGTCGGCCAGGTCCAGCTCGTCCACCACGTACGAGACGCCCTGGTGCAGGTAGACCGCGCCGGGGTGGAGCAGGAAGTGCGACGAGCCGCCGTCCACCGTGCCGAGCAGTCGCCCGGTGGCCGCCTCCACCACGGCGACCGGCGCACCGCCCTCGCCCCGCAGGTCCACCTGAGGCCGTTCGCGGTGCCGCCAGTACCAGCCGGTCGGGCGCTGCCGCAGCGCGCCGGTCGCGACGAGCTCGTCGACGGCCTCCTTCGCCCCGTCGCCGAAGAGCGCCAGGTCGGCCGGGGTGAGCGGGGCCTCCACCGCGGCGCAGGCGAGCTGCGGCGCGAGGACGTACGGGTTGGCCGGGTCGAGCACGGTCGCCTCCACCGGCCGCCCGAAGACCGCCTCCGGGTGGTGCACCAGGTAGGTGTCGAGCGGGTCGTCCCGGGCCACCAGCACGGCGAGCGCCTCCTGCCCGGAGCGTCCGGCCCGCCCCGCCTGCTGCCAGAGCGAGGCCCGGGTACCGGGGTAGCCGCAGATCAGCACCGCGTCGAGACCGACCAGGTCGACGCCGAGCTCCAGCGCGTTGGTCGAGGCCAGCCCGAGCAGGTCACCGTGGAGCAGCGCCCGCTCCAACTCCCGCCGCTCCTCGCGCAGGTAGCCGCCGCGGTAGGCGGCGACCCGGTCGCCCAGGCCGGGTACCGCCTCGTCGAGGGCGCGCCGGGTGTTCGCGGCCACCACCTCGGCGCCCCGGCGGGAGCGGACGAAGGCGAGGCTGCGTACGCCCGCGGCGACCGTGTCGGCGAGCAGGTCGGCGGTCTCCCGCAGCGCCGACCGGCGTACGGGGGCGAGGTCGACCGCGTCGGACGAGGTGTCGGCCGAGGGCAGCAACGGTGGCTCCCAGAGCGCGAAGGTCACCCCGCCGCGGGGTGAGGTGTCCTCGGTGACGGCGGCCACGGGCAGGCCGGTGAGCCGCTGCGCCGCCGTCGCCGGGTCACCCGAGGTCGCGGAGGCGAGCACGAAGACGGGGCTGGTCCGCGAGCCGGCGGAGCCCCGGCCGGGTGCGCCGCTCAGTCTCCGCAGCCGGCGCAGCACGTGGGCGACGTGGGAGCCGAACACGCCCCGGTAGGTGTGGCACTCGTCGATCACGACGTAGGTCAGCCGGCGCAGGAAGCCCGACCACTGGCCGTGCCCGGGGAGGATGCCGTGGTGCAGCATGTCCGGGTTGGTCAGCACGAACCGGGAGTGTCGCCGGATCCACTCCCGTTCGGCGCGCGGAGTGTCCCCGTCGTAGCAGGCGGGGCGTACCCCCTCCAGCTCCAGCTCGGCGATGGCGCGCAGCTGGTCGGCGGCGAGCGCCTTGGTCGGGGCCAGGTAGAGCACGGTGGCCCGGGGGTCCGCGAGCAGGGTGGCGAGCGCCGGCATCTGGTACGCCAGGGACTTGCCGGACGCGGTGCCGGTGGCCACGACGACGTGCTGACCGTCGTACGCCAGGGCGGCCGCCTCGGCCTGGTGCCGCCAGGGCGCGGTCACCCCGCGCCCGGCGAACGCGGCCCGCAGCTCCTCCGGCACCCACTGCGGCCACGGCGCCGGCACGCCCGCCCGGGCCGGTACCCGCTCCACGTGGGTGACCGGGTCGGTGTCGGCGCGGGCGCGCAGCCGGGCCAGCAGCTCGGCCGGCGCGTGCCGGGGGCCGGGACCCGCGGCTACGGTGGCGGGGGTCGACGGCTCCAGGTCATGGCGCGGCGCCAGCCGCGCCGAGCTGAAGCTGTCGTGGGTCACTGGAGAACTTTCGCACTGGTGTTCGGAGATGAAAAGCCGGGGGCCGGGGTATGGGGGAGGCCCGCCGGTGACCGCTGCGTCTTGCGGCGGTAGTGGTTAGATGCCCAGAAGAGTTTACGGCTCTTGCGAGGAGGACAGATGGAGCTGTCGCTGGCGACCCGGGCCGTGGGGGAGCACACGGTGCTCGAGGTCGGTGGTGAGGTGGACGTCTACACCGCCCCCCGGTTGCGTGAACGGCTCCTCGAACTGATCGACGGCGGCGCCCGGCGCGTGGTGGTGGATCTCGGACGGGTGGATTTCCTCGACTCGACCGGCCTCGGGGTGCTGGTCGGCGCGTTGAAGCGGCTGCGCGCGGCGGGCGGTAGCTTCGCTCTGGTCTGCGACAAGGAGCCGCTGCTCAAGATCTTCCGGATCACCGCGCTCGACCAGGTCTTCCCGCTGCATCCGACGGTCGACGCGGCGATCGCCGCCGATTCGACGGGTGCCGGAGCGTGATGGCGACGGTTCGTCTCTCCTTCTCCCCGGCGCCGGTGCACGTGCGCACCGCCCGCCTGGTGGGCGTCGCGGTCGCCCGCCGGGCCGGGGTCCGCGAGGACCTGCTCGACGAGGTACGTCTCGCCATCGGTGAGGCGTGCACCCGCGCCGTCGCCCTGCACCGTCAGTACGGCCTGCGCGAGCCGGTGCTGATGGAGATGTCCGACTCCGGGCAGTACGCCGTGCGGGTCGTCGACCGGGCGCCGATCGAGGCGGGCATCGGGCTCGCCGCGCTGCCCCCGGACGAGCTGGCCGACGAGTCTCTCACCGACGAGGCGCTCACCACCGGTGTGGGTTTCGCCCTGCTCGCCGGTTTCGTGGAGGACCTTCAGGTCCGTCCGGTCGACGAGGGTATCGGCACCGAGGTGCGCATGGTCTGGCCGGTAGGCCGCTGACTCCACCGTCCACACAGGCCGCGCCCGATCGGGCGCGGCCTGTTCGGTATGGACCAGCTCCTATATCAGATTCTTCCTCATAACACAGCGACGAAGATCATCGACACGGGGTGGACCCTCGGTGTGACCTCGGACACTGCGGAGGGCTACAGTACCCGGGTTGTCAGCAAGTGATCCATCCCGCAGCCAGCGGGAACTGGTGTTCGTCGCTGCTCCGTTCGGTGGGGTCGGCGAGTGCTTGCGAGTCCGCATTCAGGCGCCGGGTGGTGCGTCTCCACCGACCGGTGCGTGTTCGGTACAGGAGGACACAGATGTCCGAGACCTTGGCCGCCGAGGGCGGCGGGCTTTCCCTTACCGGAGCCAACGTCACGTACGTCGTCATCGCCGCGGTGATCGCGTTGGTGGCGCTCGTCTTCGCCGCCGCCCTGACCAGGGCGGTCCTGGCGGCCGGCAAGGGCACCGCCAACATGCAGGAGATCTCCGGCGCGGTCCAGGAGGGCGCGTCGGCGTATCTGCTCCGGCAGTTCCGCACCCTGGCGATCTTCGTCGTCATCGCCGTCGTACTGCTCTTCCTGCTGCCGGTGCACGACACCGACGGCAGCGAGCTCGCCGTGAAGATCGGCCGGTCGGCCTTCTTCGTGGTCGGCGCGCTCTTCAGCGCGTTCATCGGCGGCGCCGGCATGTGGCTCGCCACCCGCGCCAACCTGCGGGTCGCGGCCGCCGCCCGGGAGCGGCAGGGGGGCCGCGAGGCGGCCATGAAGATCGCCTTCCGGACCGGTGGCGTGGTCGGCTTCCTCACCGTCGGCCTCGGCCTCTTCGGTGCGGCGCTGGTCGTCATGGTCTTCCGCGGCGACGCCCCGACCGTGCTGGAGGGCTTCGGCTTCGGTGCCGCGCTGCTCGCCATGTTCATGCGGGTCGGCGGTGGCATCTTCACCAAGGCCGCCGACGTCGGCGCCGACCTGGTCGGCAAGGTCGAGCAGGGCATCCCCGAGGACGACCCGCGCAACGCCGCGACCATCGCCGACAACGTGGGCGACAACGTCGGTGACTGCGCCGGCATGGCCGCCGACCTCTTCGAGTCGTACGCGGTGACCCTGGTCGCCGCGCTCATCCTCGGCCGGGCCGCGTTCGGCGAGGACGGGCTGGTCTTCCCGCTGATCATCTCCACGATCGGCGTGCTCGTCGCGATCATCGGTGTCTTCATCACCCGGCTGCGCACCTCCGACCGCAACGGTCTGACCGCGATCAACCGGGCCTTCTACCTCTCCGCGGTGATCTCGGCGGTGCTGGTGGCGATCGCCGCGTACGCGTACCTGCCGGCGACCTTCGCCGAGCTGGAGGGCGGCCTCACCGACGTCAGCGAGAACCCGCGGATGGTCGCCATCGGCGCGGTGGTCATCGGTATCGTGCTGGCCGCCGCGATCCAGGCGCTCACCGGCTACTTCACCGAGACCAACAAGCGCCCGGTGCAGGACATCGGCAAGAGCTCGCAGACCGGTCCGGCCACCGTCATCCTCGCCGGCATCAGCGTCGGCCTGGAGTCGGCGGTCTACTCGGCGCTGCTGATCGGCGCGGGCGTCTTCGGCGCCTTCCTGCTCGGCGGCAGCTCCATCACGCTCTCCCTCTTCGCGGTGGCGCTGGCCGGCACCGGTCTGCTCACCACGGTCGGCGTGATCGTCGCGATGGACACCTTCGGCCCGATCTCCGACAACGCCCAGGGCGTGGCGGAGATGTCCGGCGACATCGACGAGCACGGCGCCCGGACGCTGACCGAGCTGGACGCGGTGGGCAACACCACCAAGGCGATCACCAAGGGCATCGCGATCGCCACCGCTGTGCTCGCGGCGACCGCGCTCTTCGGCTCGTACACCGACACGCTGCGCACCGCGTACGCGGACGCCGGAGTGGGCGACGTCGGGTCGGAGATCCTGAACTCGCTGAACGTGGCGAACCCGCGGAACCTCGTCGGCCTGATCATCGGTGCGGCGGTGGTCTTCCTCTTCTCCGGGCTGGCCATCAACGCGGTCTCCCGCTCGGCCGGCGCGGTCGTCATGGAGGTCCGCCGGCAGTTCCGTGAGCTGCCCGGCATCATGGACCGCACCCAGCGGCCGGAGTACGGCAAGGTCGTCGACATCTGCACCCGGGACGCCCAGCGCGAGCTGATGACCCCCGGCCTGCTCGCCATCCTCGCGCCGATCGCGGTCGGCTTCGGCCTCGGCCCGGGGGCGCTCGCGTCGTACCTCGCCGGCGCTATCGGGGCGGGCACCCTGATGGCGGTCTTCCTGTCCAACTCTGGTGGCGCCTGGGACAACGCCAAGAAGCTGGTCGAGGACGGCGCGTACGGGGGCAAGGGCTCCGAGTCGCACGCCGCCACCGTCATCGGCGACACCGTCGGCGACCCGTTCAAGGACACCGCCGGCCCCGCGATCAACCCGCTGATCAAGGTGATGAACCTGGTCTCGCTGCTGATCGCGCCGGCCGTGGTGGCCTGGAGCATCGGTGACGACAAGAACACCGGCCTGCGGATCTCCATCGCGGTGGTGGCCGCGCTGGTCATCGTCGGGGCCGTGTTCGTCAGCAAGCGCAAGGGGGTGGCGATGTCCGACACGGACGCCGGCGACGGCACCGGCTCGGGCAGCGCCGACCAGCGGTCGGAGACGGTTCCGGCCTGATCGACTGGCCCCGGTCGGCGTCCGTCGCCGGCCGGGGCCGAACGCAAACCTGAACGGTGCCTGCGTTCGACGGAGGCCGTACGCTGCAACGCATGCGTACGTGCCGGGCGACTGCCGCCGGAAAGCTCACGGTGGTCCTGGCCACGCTCGTCCTGGTGGTCGGCGGGTGCGGTGGCGGTCCCAGCCCCCGGGCGTGGGCGTCCTCGGTCTGCTCCGCGCTCGCCCCGTGGCGGTCGGAGATCAGCAGGCTGACCAGCAGCACCGACCAGCAGATGACGGCGCAGACCACTCCCGCTCAGGCGAAGGAGAACCTGGTCCGCCTCTTCGACGGGGCCGAGAAGGCGAGCGAGACGGCCCGGCGGAAGGTCGAGGAGGCCGGTGTGCCGGAGGCCGAGCACGGCGAGGAGATCTCCGTCGGCTTCCGCACGGCCCTGGGGCAGATGCGTGACGCCTACGGCCGTGCGGCGGACACCGTCGGAGGGTTGAGCACCGGCGAGCCCACCACCTTCTACGACGGCGTGCGGGCCGCGGTGGAGACGCTCAACAAGGAGTACGACGCGAGCACGCTGGACACGAGCCGTCTCAACTCGGAGGAGTTGAGACAAGCCTTCGACGAGGTGCCGGAGTGTCGCTAGACGGGCTCGGCGAACCGTCGGGAGCGCAGCAGCTCCCGACGCTCTTCCCGGTGCCCGAACCGGCAGCACCGAGCCGCCGCCGGAGATCGCCCTCCGCGGGGGCGGCCGGCGGTCCCGGCGTCGGGGCGAGCGATCCGATGGCCGCTGCGGCCGACGGGGACCCCGGGCGGGCGGCCACCGCAGGTGCGGCGGCCCGTCCCGCACGCGGGAGCGTCGACGAGGCGGGGCGGCAACTGGTCTTCTTCGGCGCGGAGACGGTCGAGCCGGCCGTGGCCGACCTCGCCGGCCTGCTCGCCGGTCCCGGCGAGGTGGTCCGGATGGGGGGCACCGCCCGGCTCTCGATCGTGGTGGATGCGCCGTGGCGGGTGCACGTGCTGGTGGCCGAGCTGGCCCAGCGGGGACTCTCGGCGAGCTGGGAGCCGACCGAGGACGAGCGGCACGCGGTACGCACCTCGTACACCCGGGCGCTCAAGCCGCTCGCGGTGGCGTGGACACGGGGGGTGGCGAAGCGGCCGCCGGCCGGTTTCCATCTCAACGGGCGGCGGCTGCGGCTCTGGCTGGCGGCGGCGGGTGAGGTCGACCCGCCCGGGTGCCGGCTGCACCTGGGCGCAGCGGACCGGCAGTGGTGGGAACCCGTCGGCGCGGCGCTCGCGGCGGTCGGCCTCGCCGGGGAGCTGCTCGACTCCGGGGCGAGCGGGCCCGCGTACCTGATCAGTGGCCGGCACCGGTTGCGCCGCCTCGCCGAGCTGGTGGGGGATCGTCCGAGCGCCACCCCGCCCACGGCCTGGCCCTGACCGGACCGGGCTGTCCGGTGGCGGACAGGCGGCGCGAAGATATCGGAATAAAACCGGCAGTTGGGGCCTTGATCGAAGGCCCGCCATCATCACAGTGACCCGCTCGGGGCCCTACCCACGGTGTACGGTGGCGCCGTCCGGCACATCCACCCCACGCCGGGGTGGTTTGCCGCCCGCGAAACCCGAAACGCGGACGGCGCGTTACGTTGGACATCCGGACCGCCGGGGTCTGGCAGGTCGAACACGGCCTGAAACGGGTACCGAGCGGTCACGAGCAGGAGTTAGGTCAGGGAGAGACGTGCCGAGCAACGCGGGAACCACCCGTCTGGTCATCGTCGAGTCACCGGCGAAGGCCAAGACGATCTCGGGCTACCTCGGCCCGGGGTACGTCGTGGAGGCGAGCTTCGGCCATGTCCGGGACCTTCCGCGCAACGCCGCCGACGTACCGGCCAAGTACAAGGGCGAGCCGTGGGCGCGGCTCGGGGTGGACGTCGACAACGGCTTCCACGCCCTCTACGTGGTCTCGGCCGACCGCAAGCAGCAGATCAGCAAGCTGACCAAGCTGGCCAAGGAGGTCGACGAGATCTTCCTGGCCACGGATGAGGACCGCGAGGGCGAGGCGATCGCCTGGCACCTGGTGGAGACGCTCAAGCCCAAGGTGCCGGTCAAGCGGATGGTCTTCCACGAGATCACCAAGCCGGCCATCCAGGCGGCGGTGGCGAACCCGCGCGAGATCGACCGCGACCTGGTCGACGCGCAGGAGGCCCGGCGCATCCTCGACCGCCTCTACGGCTACGAGGTCTCTCCCGTGCTGTGGAAGAAGGTCATGCCGAAGCTCTCGGCGGGCCGGGTGCAGTCGGTGGCGACCCGGATCGTGGTCGAGCGGGAGCGGCAGCGGATGGCGTTCCGCACCGCCGAGTACTGGGACATCCTGGCCACGCTCGCGGTGGCGAACGCCGGCGAGGGCCCCCGTACGTTCCACGCCACGCTGATCGCCCTCAACGGCGACCGGATCGCCACCGGTAAGGACTTCGAGCCGACCACCGGCCGGGTCAAGCCCGGCGCGGGCGTGGTGCACCTGGACGAGAGCGGCGCCCGGGGCCTGGCGGCCCGGCTGCAGGACCGCCCGTTCACGGTCACCCGGGTCGAGGAGAAGCCCTACCGCCGCCGCCCGTACGCGCCGTTCATCACCTCCACGCTCCAGCAGGAGGCAGCCCGCAAGATGCGGTTCTCGTCCCAGCAGACGATGCGCACCGCGCAGCGGCTCTACGAGAACGGCTACATCACCTATATGCGTACCGACTCGGTGAACCTGTCGGAGACCGCCATCACGGCGGCCCGTCGGCAGATCGTCGAGCTCTACGGCGAGCGCAGCGTGCCGCCGGAGCCGCGTCGCTACACCGGCAAGGTGAAGAACGCCCAGGAGGCGCACGAGGCGATCCGCCCCGCGGGCGACAACTTCCGCACCCCGGGCGAGGTGGCCAAGGAGCTGTCGGCCGAGGAGTTCAAGCTCTACGAGCTGATCTGGCGACGCACCATCGCCTCGCAGATGACCGACGCGGTCGGCTCCAGCGTGTCGGTGCGGATCCGTGCCCTCTCCAACACCGGCGAGGAAGCCGACTTCGGCGCGACCGGTAAGACCATCACCGACCCGGGCTTCCTGCGGGCGTACGTCGAGTCGAGCGACGACGAGAACGCCGAGGCCGAGGATGCCGAGCGTCGCCTGCCGACCCTGGTCAAGGACCAGGCGCTGACCGCCGACGAGCTGGCCGCGCAGGGGCACCACACCCAGCCGCCAGCCCGCTACACCGAGGCCTCGCTGGTCAAGGCGCTGGAGGAGCTGGGCATCGGGCGCCCGTCGACGTACGCGTCGATCATGCAGACCATCCAGGATCGCGGCTACGTCAACAAGCGCGGCCAGGCGATGATCCCGACCTTTCTGGCGTTCGCGGTGATCGGGCTGATGGAGCGGCACTACCCGCGCCTCATCGACTACGACTTCACCGCCAGCATGGAGAACGAGCTGGACGAGATCGCCGGCGGAGACCACGCCGCCGTCGACTTCCTCACCTCGTTCTACTTCGGCGGCACCAACGGCACCGGCGACCAGACGATCGCCCACGCGGGCGGCCTGAAGAAGCTGGTCACCGAGAACCTCAGCGAGATCGACGCCCGTAGCGTCAACTCGATACCGCTCTTCGCCGACGACGAGGGCCGCGACGTGGTCGTCCGGGTCGGCCGGTACGGCCCGTACCTCGAGCGGCGAACTCCGGGCGAGGAGGCGGTCGCACCTGCGGAGGGCGAGGAGGGCACCGCGCACGGGGACCGGGCGCCGATCCCCGAGGGCCTGGCGCCGGACGAGCTGACCCCGGAGAAGGTGCACGAGCTCTTCCTCGGTGGCGGCGGTGAGCGCAAGCTCGGCGACGACCCGTCCACCGGCGAGCCGATCCTGCTCAAGTCCGGCCGGTTCGGCCCGTACGTGGCCAGCGGCGAGCGCAAGTCGTCGCTGCTGCGCTCGCAGACGCCCGACTCGCTCACCTTCGACGAGGCGTTGAAGCTGCTCAGCCTGCCCCGTCTGGTCGGCGTCGCCCCGGACGGCGTCGAGGTCTTCGCCAACAACGGCCGCTACGGCCCGTACGTCAAGCAGGGCGAGGAGTTCCGGTCGCTGGACTCCGAGGACAAGATGTTCACCGTCACGCTGGACGAGGCGCTGGCCCTGCTGGCCGCCCCGAAGACGCGCCAGCGGCGGGCCGCCGCGCCTCCGCTGCGTGAAATGGGGGCGGACCCGGCGACCGAGAAGCTGCTGGTCATCAAGGACGGCCGGTTCGGCCCGTACGTGACCGACGGGGAGGTCAACGCGTCGCTGCGGCGCGGGCAGACGCCTGAGGCGCTCAGCCTCGAGGAGGCCTCCCAGATGCTCGCCGAGAAGCGGGCGAAGGGCCCGGCGCCGCGCAAGAAGGCGGCCGCCAAGAAGACCACGGCGAAGAAGACGACGGCGGCGAAGAAGACCACCGCGGCGAAGAAGACCGCGGCGGCCACCAAGTCGACGGCGGCGAAGAAGACCGCGACCGCCAAGGCCACCCCCGCCAAGAAGGCGGCCCCCCGCAAGGCCACCACCCCCACCGACTGACCCCAGACCCGAGCAGATCTTGGTGCGAATGTGTCCCTATCGCGGCGGATTCGTGCCAAGATCACTCGTGTCGGGGCAGGTCGGGCCAGCCGGCGGCGCGAAGCGCGGCTCGAATCTGGCGGATGACCTCCTCGGGTTGCGCACGGATCGCCCACGCCGGAAAGCGGAGCACGCGGTCACCGTCGAGCCAGAGGTCGTTCTGCCGGCGCATGTCGGCCCACGCGGCGCGCGGGTCGTGATGTTGTCCGCCGTCGATCTCGACGTGGACACGCCACTCTTCGAACCAGGCATCGAGGTATCTGCGCCGTCCGGCCGAGTCGTACCTGACCACCTGACGCGACGGCTCGGGCAGGCCGGCCCGCCGGACGAGCCCGAGGAAATCCAGCTCGGCCAGGGAGTGGGCGCCGCCGCCGGCGTCCGATGCCGTCCGCATGATGAGCCGACGACGGCGGGCGCGTGGCAGCCGGTCGAGGACCCGGTGGAGATCATCGCCGGCGACCAGCCGTTGCTGGAAACCCGCGGCGACGATCGCGCGGGCCTCCTCGTCGGAGGCCGCCCATTGAGCGGCGTCCACCAATGAACGCGTCGGCAGAGTGCGGGGCGGCAGCCCCACCTGGAGGACATCCTCCTCGCTCAGCACGGTGGTGCGGTGCAGGCGGACGCCGGAGGGCAGCGAGCGGGCCCGGTGCGTGGCAGGTGTCAGCAGGTGCACGGTCCCGCTCTCGTACCGGCGCAGACCCCATGCCTGTGCCGCGCTGAGCCCTCCGAGCAGTGCGGCCGGTCCTGCGGCGAGCACGGCGATCCACCGGAACTGCTCGGGACCGACCGGACCGCTGTGGGTGACGTAGATGGCGCGGTGCACCTGCCGCCAGCGACCTGTATCGACCCGGTGCCGGATCGCGCTCGGCGAAAGGTGGCAGCGCGCCTGGTCGAGGCGGATCACATCATCCTGGTGGAACAGCAGCCAGGTCAGGTCATCGGCGTCGTCCGCCGGCAGAGCTCGGCGCAGCGCCGCCCACCCGCTTCGGCCCCATCGACCTCGGCCCTGTCCCGGTAGCTCACGCCCCTCCACCTCCCCACCATGCCGTAATCCCCCGACCTGCCTGGGCCCCTGTGGACAGCGCGTGGATCTTGGTGCGAATCTGCCGCGATAGGGGCGTTTTCGTTCCAAGATCGCGGGGTTAGGCGCCCAGGACGCGGGTCAGGTGGGGATTGGTGAAGACCCGGTCGGGGTCGAGGCGGTCGCGGACGGCGCGGAAGTCGGCCCAGCGGGGGTACGCGGGAGCGAGCGACTCCGCGTCGCGCCAGTGCAGTTTGCCCCAGTGTGGCCGGCCGCCCAGCTCTTCGGCGACGCGTTCGAAGGCGGTGAAGTACGGCTCGTACGGCATGCCGACGTACTGGTGGATGGCGACGTAGGCGGAATCGCGGCCGTACCCGTGGGAGAGCCAGATGTCGTCGGCGGCGGTGAAGCGCACCTCGACCGGGAAGAGCACCTTGAACGGCAGCCCGTCGACGATCCGCCGTAGTGCGTGGAGCGCCTCGCCGAGTGCGGCACGGGGCAACCCGTACTCCATCTCCACGAAGCGGACCCGGCGCGAGGTGCAGAAGACGGCGTCGGATCGCCCGGTGTAGCGGCGCTCGGTGAGGGCCCGCGCGGAGATCGCGGAGATCGTCGGGGCGAGGGCCGGCACGGCCCGGCCGACCCGGCAGGCGCCCGCGAAGACGGTGTTGGAGAGGAACTCGTCGTCCAGCCAGCCGCGCAGCCGCGACAGCGGCCGATCGTCGGCGGGCACCCGGTCGTTCGCCTTGACCTGCACCCTGGCCGTGTACGGGAACCAGTAGAACTCGACGTGGTCGTGCGCCTCGACGAGTTCCGGCAGCCTGGCCAGTACGTCGTCCAGGGGCGCCGGTCGCTCGTGCGCGTGCAGCACGAACGCGTCCACGACGCGCAGCGTCACCTCGACCAGTACGCCGAGCGCACCGAGCGAGACCCGGGCGGCGGCGAGGACGTCCGGGTTCTCCTCGGCCGAGCAGTGCAGCACCTCGCCGGCGCCGGTGACCAGGGTGATCGCCTCGACGAAGGTGGCGAGGCAGCCGTACCCGGCGCCGGTGCCGTGGGTTCCCGTGGAGATCGCCCCGGCGACGGTCTGCGCGTCGATGTCGCCGAGGTTGGGCAGCGCGAGGCCGTGCCGGGCGAGCAGGTCGTTCAAAGCGTGCAGCGTCATTCCCGCGGGCACGGTGACGAGCCGCCGCTCGGCGTCCACCCGTACGCCGGTGTCCAGCGCCGACATTTCCAGCCGCCGGTCGTCGGCGAGGGCGATCGGGGTGAACGAGTGGCCGCTGCCCGCGACCCGGAGCCGTCCGCCGGCGTCCCGGGTGGCGAGAACGGTATCGACGACGTCTGCCACGGAGCCGGGGCGCAGGATGATGGCGGCACCGCGTTGGTTGCCGGCCCAGTTGGACCAGGGGACGGTGGACGGTGCGGTGCCGGCCATGCGCGCTCCTCGATGTGAATATGAAGTGACTTCATATCAGGAACGTTGTCGCTGGTAAATACCGCAACTGAGGTCCGCTCGTTGTACCGGTAGTCACGATCTAGTGACGTGCAGATATGTTCATCCGTCGAAGGGGGGTGGCGCCGAGTGTCCACACCAGCTGCCACGACCGGGCCGCTGCGGCGCGTACCGGTGCAGGGTCGAAGTGTCGCGCGAGTCCAGCGGATGCTGGACGCCTGCGCCGAACTCGTCGACGAGGTGGGGTACGAGGGGCTGACCACGACCTTGCTCGCCGAGCGTGCCGAGGTGGCGATCGGGTCGGTTTACCAGTTCTTCCCGGACAAGCGGGCAATCGTGCAGGCGCTGACCCTGCGCACGATGGAGTCCTACCTCCAGCGGCTCGACGAGCGGTTCGCCTCGGACGACCTGACCCACTGGTGGGACGGCGTCGACGCGAGCATCGACGAGTACATCACGATGCACCGCACCGTTCCGGGCTTCCGTACCCTGCACTTCGGCGACGTGGTCGACCTGCACCTGCTCGATGAGCAGCGGGACAACAACGGGGTGATCGCGGACCAGTTGGCCCGGGTGCTCACCGAGCGCTTCGGGCTCACCGACGTCCCCGAGCTCCGCTTCCACCTGGAAGTCGCCGTGGAGACGGCCGACGCGCTCATCAAGCTCGCGTTCCGTCGTACCACCGAGGGGGACGACCGGGTGCTGGCCGAGGCGAAGGCACTGATCCGGGAGTACCTGCACCGGCAGGTCGACGCCGCGACCGACGGCGCCCGGGCCGGCTGAACCGCCCGGTCGGCCCGATCGGTCCCGGACCGACGTGGCCGACCGGGCGGCCGTGCCGTCCTGCCGGCTCGACCGCGCGTGCGGCGGATCCCGCACGCGCGGCGCACGACCCGGCGTGCTGAGCCGCGTCAGAGGAAGGCGTGCCCCTCGCCCCGGTAGGTGGGCACCGTCGCGACGACCGTGTCCCCGTCGACCAGGTGCAGCTCGTTGACGTGTTCGCCGAGCTCACCGGCCTTGGCGTGCCGGAACCACACCCGGTCGCCGACGCGGAGCGCGGCAGCCGCGGCGCCGGCGAGCGGCGTCTGCACCTCGCCCGCGCCCTCGGCGCCGAGCATTTTCAGGCCGGCCGGTAGGACCGGACGGGGCAGTCGGCTGGCCGCGGCCGGACCGGAGGCGATCCAGCCGCCGCCGAGCACGGTGACCAGGCCGGGTGCGGGTCGACGCACCACCGAGCAGGCGAAGTAGGCCGCCGGGGTGGGGCGCCAGGCGCGGTACGCGTCGAAGAGCGTCGGACCGTAGAGACCCGATCCCGCGGTGACCTCGGTGACCGCGGGGTCGGCGCTGGTCGCGGCCACGCTCCCGGTGCCGCCGCCGTTGACGAATTCCAGGTCGGCGTGCTCGCGTACGGCCGCCACCGCCGCGCCCCGACGGGCGAGCAGTTCCCGGTACGAGCCGCGCTGGGCCAGGCGGATCGCCTGGCCGAGCAGCGCCTGCCCGGGCGGCGTGTCGCCGAGGCCGGCGATCTGCGCCTCGTACGCCATGAGGCCGACCAGCCGGAACCCGGCGCGCCCGGCGACCGTGGCGGCGAACGCGCCGGCCGCCGCCGCGCCGTGCAGCGGGGAGCGCCGCACGCCGACGTGCACCCGCCCGCCCATCGGCCGCCAGGAGGCGTCCAGTTCGAGGCAGACCCGAAGATCGGGCCGGCGGTCGGCGGCACGCACGTCGTCGACCAGGTCGAGCTGGTCGGTGCTGTCGATCATCAAGGTGATCGCCGCGGCGAGGCCGGGGTCGGCGGTCAGCGCGGCGAGCGCGCCCCGGTCGGCGCTCGGGTACGCCACCAGCACGTCGTCGCTGAGACCGGCCCGGACCAGCCAGATCGCCTCGGGCAGGGTGAACGCCATCACGCCCCGCCAGCCCGGCCGGGCCAGGGCTCGCGCGATCAACTCGCGGCTGCGTACCGACTTGCTGGCGAGCCGGATCGGCTTGCCGGCGGCGAGGCCGACCAGCTCGACCGCGTTGGCGTCGAAGGCGGCCAGGTCGACCACGGCGTACGGCGGATCCAGGTGGGCGGTCGCCCGTTCCAGGCGCTCGCGAAGTTTGTCGCTTTCGATGGCCACGTGTGCACGCTAACTGTCCGACGGTCAATGCGAAATAGCCTCGCGTACGCCCGGCTGCGGGTGATACCCCCGGCGGCCTAGGCTCGGCGAGCAGGAGAATGTCAGGGTGGGACCGCTGCCCACCGGGTCTAGAGTGTTCCACCGGGGATGCCCAGCGATGGGCCGGCACGTGGAGGTACGGCCATCGAAAGCCAGAACAACGGCGAGTCGCCCGGCGTGTCGCCGTCCGCCAGCCAGCCCGACGGCCCGCAGGGCCCGGCCGAGAGTCCCACCGCTCCGCTCGGCAGCGCCGAGGGGCAGGTCGGCGGCGCCGCGAGCCAACCGGGCACCCCGCCCCAGACCGACCGATCCGGCTACAGCGCGATCCGCTCGGTGCTGCGTATCCGGCCGTTCCGCCGGCTCTGGCTCGTGCTCGGCGTCGCCTCCTTCGGCGACTGGCTCGGCCTCCTGGCCACCTCCGTCTTCGCCGCCGCGCAGGTGCAGGGCAGCACGGCGCAGGGCGCCGCGTTCGGTGGGGTGATCGCCGTACGGCTGCTGCCGGCGCTGGTGCTCGGGCCGCTCGCCGGCGTCTTCGCCGACCGGTTCGACAGGCGCTGGACCATGGTCATCTGCGACCTGCTGCGCTTCGTGCTCTTCGCCTCGATCCCGCTGTACGCCCTCACCGGGGCCAGCGGCGGCCTGGTGGTCACCTGGGCGGCGATCGCGACCTTCCTGATCGAGTCGATCACCCTGATGTGGATCCCGGCCAAGGAGGCCGCGGTACCCAACCTGATCCCGCGCGCCCGGCTGGAGACGGCCAACCAGCTCACCCTCATCACCACGTACGGCCTGACCCCGGTCTTCGCGGCGCTCGCCATCGCGGGGCTCGACCGCAGCGTGCGGGCGGCGACCGGCGGTGAGGTCCCCGGCTGGGCGGAGCCCGCCCAGCTGGCGCTCTGGTTCAACTCCTTCTCCCGGCTCGCCACCGCCGTGGTGGTGGCGTTCGGGATCAAGGAGATCAGCCAGACCCGGGGTGGCAAGCACGAGCACGCCGAGCAGAGCATGACCCGGCAGTTCGTCGAGGGCTGGCGGTTCATCTCCCAGACCCGGCTGGTCCGGGGCCTGGTGCTCGGCATCTTCGGCGCGTTCGCCGGTGGCGGCATCGTGATCGGCACCGCCCGCTTCTTCGCCAACTCGCTCGGCGCCGGTGACGCCGCCTTCTTCCTGCTCTTCGGCGCCATCTTCATCGGCCTGGCGCTCGGTATCGGGCTCGGCCCGATGATCGTCAAGGAGATGTCCCGGCGCCGTTGGTTCGGCATGAGCATCGTGCTGGCCAGCGCGGCGGTGATGACCCTCGCCTTCGCCATCCACCTGTCGATGGCGATCGTCGGCGCGATCCTGGTCGGCGCCGGCGCGGGGATGGCCTTCCTGGCCGGCACCACGCTGCTCGGCGGGGAGATCGCCGACGAGGTACGCGGACGGGTCTTCGCGGTCGTGCAGATCGGTACCCGGCTGGTGCTCATCCTGGCGATCGCGCTGAGCAGCCTGCTCGCCGGTGTCGGCGGCTCCCGCAAGCTGGAGATCGCCGACCTGGGCCTCTCGATCTCCTCCACCCGGCTGCTGCTGCTCGCCGCCGGTGCGGCCGGCATCTTCGCCGGCATCAGCGCGTTCGGGCAGATGGATGACAAGAAGGGCGTACCCGTCCTGGCCGACCTCTGGGGCTCGATCCGGGGTCGTCCGCTCATGCCCGCCGAGCCGTTCGTCTCCAACGGGCTCTTCGTGGTCTTCGAGGGCGGCGAGGGCGCCGGCAAGTCCACCCAGCTCGCCCTCCTCGCCGACCGGCTGCGCACGCAGGGCCGCGACGTGGTGGTCACCCGCGAGCCGGGCGCCACCCCGGTGGGTGAGCGGATCCGGTCGCTGCTGCTCGACACCACCGAGGGCGAGGCCCCGTCGCCGCGCGCCGAGGCGCTGCTCTACGCCGCCGACCGCGCCCACCACGTGGCCACGGTGGTCCGCCCGGCGCTGACCCGGGGCGGGGTGGTGATCAGCGACCGGTACGTCGACTCCTCCCTGGCCTACCAGGGGGCGGGCCGCACGCTCCCGGTCGACGAGGTCTCCTGGCTCTCCTCCTGGGCCACCGGAGGGCTCAAGCCGGACCTGGTGGTGCTGCTCGACGTCGACCCGCGCACCGGGCTCTCCCGGGTGGCGGCGCGCGGCGAGTCCGCCGACCGGCTGGAGGCCGAGTCCGTCGCCTTCCACGAGCGGGTCCGGTACGCGTTCCTCGACCTCGCCGCCGCCGACCCGAAGCGCTACCTGGTGCTCGACGCCGGCCGGCCGCTGAAGGAGATCGCCGGGCTGGTGGCGCAGCGGATCGACGAGCTGCTCGGCGACCCGGCCGGGATCGTGCACCCGCGCCGGGCGCAGGGGCCGGACACCTCGGTGCAACCGGAGTTATCCGACGAGGAGCTGGTGACGATGGAGCAACGGACCTGATGCCGGACGTCTTCGCCGACCTGGTCGGCCAGGACGAGGCGGTCGGCACGCTGCGCCGGGCCGCCGCGGCGGCGGCCGCCGTGCTGCGGCACGGCGCCGAGCGGACGCTCGTGCCGGCGGAGGCCGTCGACGGCGGCACCCCGGCCGACGGGGCCGCCCCCGCCGCCGACCCGGGCGCCGGAATGACCCACGCCTGGATCTTCACCGGGCCGCCCGGCTCCGGGCGTTCGGTCGCGGCGCGCGCCTTCGCGGCCGCCCTGCAGTGCGCGTACGGCACGGGCTGCGGCGAGTGCCCCGGCTGCCACACCACGATGGCGGGCACCCACGCGGACGTCCGGCTGGTGGTGCCGGAGGGGCTCTCCATCGGCGTCGGCGAGATGCGGGCGCTCGTGCTGCGGGCCGCCAGCACCCCGTCCGGCGGGCGCTGGCAGGTGGTGATCATCGAGGACGCCGACCGGCTCACCGAGGCGGCCGGCAACGCGCTGCTCAAAGCGATCGAGGAGCCGCCCCCGCGTACGGTCTTCCTGCTCTGCGCCCCGTCCACCCACCCGGACGACGTCTCGGTGACGATCCGGTCGCGGTGTCGGGTCGTACCGCTGCGGCAGCCGTCGCCCGCCGCGGTGGCCGAGGTGCTGGTCCGCCGGGACGGTGTCGCCCCGGACGTGGCCCAGTGGGCGGCGGCCGCCGCCCAGGGGCACGTGGGCCGGGCCCGGCGGCTGGCCCGCGACCCGGAGGCCCGCAAGCGGCGCGACGCCGTGCTGGCGGTCCCGCGCCGGCTCACCGCGGTCGGTGCGGCGTTCGACGCGGCGTCCGCGTTGATCGAAGCCGCCGAGGCGGAGGCCGAGGCGTCCGTGGCGGAGGCCGACGCCGCCGAGCGGGCGGCCCTGGAGACGGCGCTCGGCGCGGGCGGTACCGGCCGGGGCGCGGCCGGCGCCATCCGGGGCTCCGCCGGGCAGCTCAAGGAGCTGGAGAAGCGCCAGAAGTCGCGGGCGACCCGGGCCCAGCGGGACGCGCTGGACCGGGCGCTGGTCGACCTGGCCGGCTTCTACCGGGACGCGCTCACCATGGCGCTGCGCGCGTCGGTCGCGCCGGTGCACACCGACACCGCCGAGGTGGCCGCCGCGGCCGCGCAGAAGTGGGACGCCGAGGGGGCGCTGCGCCGGCTGGAGGCGGTGCTCGCCTGCCGCACCGCCATCGAGGCGAACGTGAAGCCCCGGATCGCGGTCGAGGCCATGATGCTCGCCCTCTGGAAGGGCTGACCGGCAGCCGGCACCGATCCCGCCCGCCGGACCGCTCGTCCACAGGGCATCGACAGGTGCGATTTCCATGCGGTACGGTCCCGGGAATGCCGTGGTGACGGGGAAGCCACGCTCAGTGAGGATGAGCCGGGGGAGGGGTCCGCCGATGCCACGGGGGGAGATCGACGAGGCTTGGATCGAGGAGGCGGTGCGCCGCTACCGGCGCATCGAGTCACTCCAGGCCGAGTTCGACCAGGCGGTGTCGACCGTGGAGGTCACCGTGCGCTCGCCCGACGGGCTGGTCGAGGTCGTGGTGACCGCCGGTGGCCGGATCACCGACGTCCGCTTCCTCGGTCCGCTGCACGCCCGCAACCCCCGTGACGTCGCCAACTCGGTGCAGGCCGCCGTCACCGCCGCCGCAGACGCGGCCGAGTGGGCCCGGGAGAAGCTGCACAACGAGACCTTCGCCGCCTACCGGCCGCTCGCGGGGGCCTGAGATGGACGCTCTGCGCGCTCTGGCCGCCCGCCTCGACGAGGCCACCGCCGCCCTCACCACGCTCTCCCACACCGTCACCGCGAACGACCCGCCGCAGGCCGCGTTCGGTGCCGACGCGCCGGGTCGGCCGGGCGAGATCGGCCGGGCGTTGCACCGGCAGTGGACGGCGGCCACCGACAGCCGGTCCCGGGAGGCCCGGGTGGCCGCCGGGCGGCTCACCGCCGCCGCGTCAGCCGTACGCGAGGCCGCCGACCACTACGTCGACGTCGACCGGGGGGTCCGGCGGCGGCTGGCCGGGGAGGCGTGATGGACGCCCTGGACCGCCTCGCCGAACCGGGGCTCGACCTGCTGCGCCGGGTGGACACGCTGCTCGCCGCCGGCGCTCCCGAGGAGCATCGGGTCTGGCCGCTGCTGCGCCGGATGCAGGTGCTCCCCGGCGAGGCGGTACGCCACTTCCTGGAACTGCGCCCCGCGCCGCTCGCCGATGCGGGTCACGGGGTGCGACGGCTGGTACGCGGCTACGACGACGTCTCCACCACGCTGACCGATCCGGTGCTCTGGTCCGGGTCGGCCGCCGAGGCGTACGGGCAGTCGCGGGCGGCGCTCCTGCACCACCTCGACGAGGGGCCGGAGAGCCTCGTCGGGCGGCTGGAGTCCACGGCCGGCTACGCCGACGCGCTCGCCGACTGGATCGAGGGCAGCCGGCTCGCGCTGGCCCGGGCGCTGGCCGACGTGCTCCGCTCGGCCGAGGCGGTGGCGGTGGTCGCCGCGACCTCCGTGCTGAGCGGGGCGGCAGCCCGACCGGGTTCCGCCGGTCCGCGCGTCATGGAGGCGGCGGAGATCGCCGCGCGGGTGCTGGCGGTGCTCTGCGTCGCGTACGACGGGGCGGAGACGCTGCTGCGGCAGTGGGGGCCGAGTCTCGCCGAGTCGACGTGGCGTCCCTCGGTGGTGGGCCGCCCCCGCTACGACGGGACCACCCGCGTCGGGTGGTGACCCCGGACAGTCCACGGCGTCGCGTTCGGGCATCGGGCCGAGCCCGCTGCCGTCGGCGACGCCGTGGTCTTCCCCCTGCACCCCCCGCAGGTCTGGTCTCCACTCAACGCGCCCGCCGGTCGTTTGTCGCCCGTCGTGGCGCGGATTCAACCGTCCGGGCGAGGGTCAACGGCACGACGGGTTGGGCGTCGAGTCATTCGATTCGACGGCGGTGGATGACTGCACGGTGTAGCCGGGCGGCGACGGTGGCCCCGACGCGGGGCGCCGGTTCGTCGTAGGGTGGGGGCATGGGCATGCTCTGCGCGGTCAGTTTCAACCGGTACGGGCGGCTCTACTACCTCGACCCGGGCGAGCTGCGCCCGCAGGTCGGTGACAAGGTGCTGGTGCCCACGGACGACGGGCCCGAGGTGGCGGAGTGCGTCTGGGCCGCGCAGTGGGTCAGCGAGGAGACGGACGGCTTCCCCAAGCTGGCCGGGGTGGCCGGCGAGGACGACCTCCGCCGTGACGAGGCGCTGCGCCGCCGCAAGGCCGAGGCGAAGGTGGCCGCGAAGCGGCTGATCCGGGCGCACGGGCTGCCGATGAAGGTGGTGGCCGTCGACCATGTGCTCGGCTCCGCCGAGGCGGGCGGGGAGCGCACCACCGTCTACTTCACCGCCCCGCACCGGGTGGACTTCCGCTCGCTGGTCCGCGATCTCGGGGCGACCCTGCACTGCCGGGTGGAGCTGCGCCAGCTCTCGGCCCGGGACTCGGCCCGGGTGCAGGGGGGAATCGGCTCCTGCGGGCGGGACCTCTGCTGCGCGACCTTCCTCACCGACTTCGAGCCGGTCACCATCCGGATGGCGAAGGACCAGGATCTGCCGCTCAATCCGCTGCGCATCTCCGGGGCGTGCGGACGACTGATGTGCTGCCTGAAGTACGAGCACCCGCTGTACCAGCGGTTCCAGGAATCGGCGCCGGCGGTCGGCGCGCGGGTCTCCACACCGGAGGGTGACGGTCGGGTGGTGGGCCACAGCGTTCCGCGCGACTCGGTGACGGTCCGGCTGGACGCCGACGGCTCCCGCTGCTCCTGCTCCCGCGCGTCGGTCTGCGCCCCCCGCCAGGCCCACGACCAGCACTACACCATTTAGCCCCCCGCCGCGGGGGATCTCCCCCGCCGGCGTCCCCCGCCGCCGGCTTCTCCCCCGTCGGCGGCTCTCCCGTTGATCAAGAGCTTTGCGTCAGAATCCGGTTCCTGCATGACGCAAAGCTCTTGATCAACTTCGGGGTGGGAGTGGGAGCGGGGGGCCGGTGGGTGGGTGGGTTAGGGGATGTGGATGGGGGGTTCGGCCAGGCGGGGGGTCAGGGGTGTCTTGGGGGTGAGCCAGGAGGCCGTGGGGGTCTCGTCGGGGTTCACCTGCCAGTCG
This sequence comes from Micromonospora musae, assembly GCF_003626545.1. Lineage (NCBI taxonomy): Bacteria > Bacillati > Actinomycetota > Actinomycetes > Micromonosporales > Micromonosporaceae > Micromonospora > Micromonospora musae. Next base: position 629,062 of record NZ_RAZS01000001.1, on the reverse strand, counting down.
CGGGCGACCCGGTCCACGGCGATCGGATAGATGGTGAGCGCGCCGTCCGGGTCGATCCGGATCCGCAGGAACGCCTTCGAGTCCTCGATGCCCTGACCGGCGAAGAGCTCGTTGAGGTTCACCCCGAACGCCCCGGCGATCAGCAGGTACGCCGCCACCAGCTGGCTGGCCACCAGCCCGCTGATCGGGCCGTAGACCACCGCGGCGGCGACCACCGGCAGCGGCCACGGCCAGTCGGCGAAGGGCAGCTGCAGCCAGACCCACGTGCCGCCCGCGCCCAACGCCAGGTGGGCCAGCCCGTGCCCGACGCCGAGGATCCAGTGCCGGGCGTGCCGTTTGCCGCTGGCGCTCGGCGGCTTCGCGAAGAACGCGGCCCCGAGCAGCGTCACCAGCAGCATCAGCACCAGCGGCACACTGAACAGCCGCTGCTCGGTCGTACCGACCCGGTTCGCCGCCACGCCGGACATGGCGAGCATCAGCAGGGTGTGCAGGGTGCCGAGCAGGGTGGTGAAGCCCGGGTTGCGCAGCGGCAGCCGGGGGAAGATCCCCCAGCCGTATCGGCGGCTGCGGGCCGCCTCGGGGTAGCGCGCCGCCAGCTCGTACGGGCGGGAGACACTGGCCCGCCGCGCCAGGGTGTCCTTCGGGGGCACCTCGATCCGCTCGGGCAGCTTGTGCGTCGGGTAGAGGTACGCGCCGCCGCTGCCGCAGGTGACGAGCTGCCGGTCCGGGCCGGCGTACCGGGCGTAGTGGTGCAGGTCGCCGGAGATCAGGAGCCGTACCTGAGCCCCGGTCGGCGCGACGATCGTACGGATGAAGTAGTCGATCGAGTCGTACGCCGTGGGGTGGTCGGCGGCCTTGACCCAGGTCGGCGCCGGCACCGCCAGGATCACCCGGTGCTGCGGGCCCAGCTTCTGCGCCACCGCGTCGAAGTAGGCGAGCTGCGGGTCGTCCAGGTACGAGCCGGACTGGTCGTCCAGGCCCAGCAGCCACCAGTCGCCGGGCAGCTCGACCGCGAAGTACGACCGGGACTGGCCGGTGCCCCACCCGCCGAAGTGCCGATCGCGGGAGCGGACGAAGAGCCGCAGGAACGCCGTCAACCCGTCGTACCAGTCGTGGTTGCCGGGAACCGCGAAGAGGGTGGGCTGCTCGGGCGGGGTGATGGGCAGGGCGGCCTGGTAGGGGCCCTTGCACCGGTCCTCGTACGCCTCGAAGGCCGCCGACGGGTAGACCTGGTCGCCGCCCATCACGAGCGTCTGCGCGCGCGGCAGCCGATGCCCGTCGACCTCCAGCTCCGGCTGGGCGAGCAGGTACGCGACCGAGTAGGTGGCGTTGAAGCCGTCGCCAAGGTCCGCCACGTAGTCCAGCCAGAGCCCACCGTCCGGCCCGACCTGCCGTTCGATGCGGGACTCCAGGGAGTTCTGCAGCTCCCGCTTGTCCAGGTACGCGCCGAAGAGCATCGCGAGGAGCGTACGGATACCGGTGCTGATCAGCAGGAACGGCGCGAGCCACGGGACGGGCTTGCGCGGGGTGAAGCCCAGCTCCAGCGGATCGGTGGTCCGGGGGCGGCGGGCCGCCCGCTCCCCGGCCGGCTCCCCGGCGGCCGGTGCTGCGGCGGTCCGCTCACCGGAACTCTGCTCAACAGCGTCCTGCTCACCGGGGCTCTGCTTACCGGCGCTCCGGTCGTCGGCGCCGGCGGCGTCCCGCCGGCCGTGGAGGGGAAGATCCGAGTCGTCGGGGCGGGCGTGATCGTCAGTCACCGCCGCAGCGTAGTCCGGCCACAACGAGAGCGCTGTCCGGCCAACGACGCTTTCGCGCTCCTTGCCCGGGTTGTGACGGCGAGGCGACGAGCGGGGTATCGGATTCGGCCGGGGCGGGCCGGTGCCGTACACTTGGCGATCGTTGCCGCCTTAGCTCAGTCGGCTAGAGCGACGCACTCGTAATGCGTAGGTCGACGGTTCGATTCCGTCAGGCGGCTCGGTATGGAAGCCCAGGTCATCGGCCTGGGCTTCGCCGTTTTCCAAGGTCGACAACCTCGCCGCCGGCCGTGCCAGTCCGCAAATAGTCCGCATCCCGCGCGGCGACCGCCTCGTCCAGCCGGTTGGCGACCGCGTCCAGGTCGTCACCGAAGAGGCCGGCGTACACGGCAGGCCGTGGCCCATCTGCAGGTTGACGACGCAACCCGTAACATCCGCCCGATGGCTCGAACGAACGACGACGACCGCGAGTCGCTCTTTCCAACGGTGGGCGCAGGCACCGCTGACACGTTTCGGGTGGAGTTCACGCCGACTAGCCGCGACAAGAGGTTCGGCGTGTTCCAGCTCTACATCGAGGGCATCCCGATCGGAGACGCCAGCACAACTGCGTTGTACCCGCACATTGCGAATCTCTCCCGCCTGTGCCAGATCGCCGAACACCGCAGCAAGCGGGGGCGGGGCCGGCTACACCTTGGGGACACCTTCGACCACCTGGACATGTCCGTGGAGATGAGCCAGTCTGCCGTGCTGTTCACCTTCAGCACTCGACCTCGATCTGAGTGGGGTGAGCCGCCACCGTGGGCACCGCCGGTTGGTGAGGAAATGCGGCTGAGCGTCGCCCGGTCAGAATTCATCAGCATCTGGCGCCAGGCCGAACCGCGGTTCCGGCTCGACTGCCTCGACTAACCCGCGCACCAGGTCGCGAATCCTGGCCTCGTGCGATGGCTGACGAATACGAGGGTGCCGTCGATGGAAGCTGCGCAACCGGCGTAGGCCGACGTCAACGAGGCGCTCGCGGTCATCGGGTGAGGCGATGGGACATCCCTGATCCCACAGGTCTGACAACGCCGCCAAAGCGACCGCACGAGCTGGGTCGGCCATCCTCGCTCCCCGTTGCCTTCGGTGATCCATGGCGACCGTACAGCCATCCGTACAGCCAAGCCGGCCGTCAGTCATAGGTGATGAGCGGCGACAGCCGACAGGTCGAGCAGATCAGCGGCAGTAGGCGACGCGGGCCGACAGCAGTCTTGATCTTTGCAAGGCAGGGGCCTGCGGTGTGTCATGGGGGATCCGCTAGCAGGCTAGAGGCTGAGGCAGGGAAGCTGTACTTGTTCAGGGCCGCACCACGATTCAACGAACCAGGCACCTGAGGCGACATCGATGTGCTCGGTCACCCGTGGCTGAACGATGGCCGCGATCTGCTTCGTCATGGGCCATGCATCGATGATCCAGCCATCTTCTCCGACGTTGACGTGCTCTCGTAGCGGCTCGATCATTTCCGAAGGCAACTCCCAGGAACGTTCGAGGAAGTCGTCCGCCCCGAACTTCTGAACCACGTTGACCACGTTCACGCGACGACCGTAGCTGGCTCGGGCCGCGCCCACTCGACGGAGAGCAGCGACCGACGCTGGTCGACAGCAGGCGAGCAGTCCGCATCTGGTCCGCAAGAGGGTCGACGGACGGCGGGGGAGTGGTGTGAGATGTCGAGAGGCGTTTCCGCTGCTAGACCGCCAGATGCGCAGTTCGGCGGGACGGGCATCTTGATCTCGTAATGCGTAGGTCGACGCTGTGCGCGAAGCGGACTACCCCTCCAGTCGCGCCAACACGGCCTTGCGCAGCGACCACGACTCGTCCTTGATGCACTCCGCTAGACAAGCGAGCCCGAGTGCGAGGGGCCAGGAAACCGCCTGCCGATGATGCGGCAGCATCTCTAGCGGTCGGTTGGGATCCCAAAGCCGTAGCGGGGCGAGGCTGACTGGCATGAATTCATGGACGTACGACTGCTCTACCCGCCGTGGTGACCGGTCGAGCATCTGATCGCCCGAAAGGTTAAGAAGGGTTACGGCGCAGAACTCCGGCATCGCTCCCCGGCTGACCCACCTACCGTGGCCGACGAGAGAACTCTCTTCTATTTCCCGTGCGGTCAGGTGGCACTCTTCCCGCAACTCGCGCTCGGCCCCGTTGATCACGACCTGCTGGATCGTGTAGTCGTCCGTGTCGCGGGGTACGTCCCTGGGCTCGAGTGCCCCTGAACCGGATGGAGCCAGCAAGCCAGGACTGCCGATGTTGTCGTCCGTCTGCGCGACGAGGAGCAACTGCCCGTCAGTGGTGAGAGCCAGCGTCGACACGCCGATATGGTTCGCAAGGCGACTGCGCTTGAAGGGAACCAGCCGGCCTTCAGCGTCGAGGATGAGGTCCCGCCCACGAAGGGCAGGGCTCTTTCGCCCGACCTCCCAGATGTCCAGTGGAGCGAGGAGGTTGCTGCACATGAAGTCGAAGTAGCGTCCTGCTCTCAGCTTGACGACGTCGTCGCTCAGAATGTCCGACGCCAGACAGAGCACGCTGTCGTTATAGATCCTTCCGGTCTTCGCGCGGTAATTCAGGTAGTCGAGCGACCATGTCCTCAGATCACGTGGAAGCCTGTAATCGGGAGTCCGGACAATGGCCCGGATGGGGCGCTTTCGCAGTTCGATGTTTTCGCGGGACAGCAGAATACCCACGTCGCGCGCGCTCTCCACGCTTGGTCCGAGGTCGGCTGAATGACTGATCACATCCCGGTAGGTGTCGCCCTTTCTCGGCTGGAACCGTACCTCTCTCGAGCGGCGGCGGTTGGCTCGGATCTCCATCAGGGAGAGAGTAGCGCCGGCAAGGCCGGCGACCACGCTGACTGGCCGGGACGGGTCTCCCAGAGATGTCGCCAAGCCGAACGAGGCTAGAACCAGCCCCACCGTGGTGAGCCTGTAACGCCACAATTTGTAGCGCCAGATGGTCGTCTTTGTCCTCACCGTTCTCTTGGCTGCAAGCATCCGCGCCCTCCGCCCGGTGCGACGTGCCCAGGAGGATGCATCGTAGCGGCGAGCCGAGGCTCGTCGCGCCCCGAGAATTTTCGGGCTTTACGGAGATCCAGGACAGTTTCGAACACGACTGGCGGCCGAGGCCGGGCCACCCCGTCCACAGTCAGAAATCTGACCGGTCAGAGCCAGGACCAAGCGGTGGAGGCGGCCGGGAACAAGCGCGAAATGTGTAGCCCCGAGCCGAGTTGCGAATCCGGCGAGAGCGAAGCCGTCTACCCTGCTACGGGTGATCCTGCCCCTGCCTGCCGGTGAGTACCGGGCGTACCTCTTCGACTGCGACGGCACCATCGCCGACTCCATGCCGCTGCATCACGTCGCCTGGCAGCAGGCCCTCCAGGACTGGGGCTGCGAGCTACCGGAGGACCTCTTCTACGCGTGGGGCGGCCGTCCCGTCGCGGACATCATCGTGGACCTCAACGACCAGCACGGCCTGGCCATGCCGGTGGAGGTCGTCGCCCGACGTCGGGAGGATCTCTACCTGGAACTGCTGCCGAAGGTCACCGCCGTGCCGGGCGTCCTCGAACACATCGTCGAGTCGCACCGGCGGGTCCCGTTCGCGGTCGTCTCGGGCAGCACCCGCGAGTCGGTCACCGCCTCCCTCGGCGCGCTCGGCCTCCTCGACCGGTTCGACGTGTTCGTCTGTGCCGGCGACTACGCGCGGGCGAAGCCGGACCCGGAGGCGTTCCTGCGGGCGGCCGAGCTCCTCGGTGTCGCCCCGCAGGACTGTCTCGTCTTCGAGGACACCGACATGGGCATCCAGGCCGCGACCGCGGCGGGCATGGCGTCGGTACGGGTGCCGGACCCACGGCTGCGGTAGGCCCGCGACGGGCGGTCAGCCGAGCGGGACTCCGGTCGCGATGAAGCGGTCGGGGCGAACGATCGTCACCTGCCCCTGCGCGAACCCGTCCATGTCGGCGAAGACGGCGTCGCGCGCGGTGAGCCACGCCCGGGTCTCGGGATCGAGGATGCCCGCACCGCCGGAGAGCACGCCCCACCGGTTACCCAGCAACGCGTCGAGGGTGGTCCGTCGACCGTCGACGACGAGCGGGGTGTCGGGCAGCTGCCGGGTGCCGTCGGGGAGCCGCTCGGGCGCCGCGGCAGCGGTGGCGACGCGCGCGTCGAGGCCCGGGAGCAGCCCGGCGGTCCGTACGACGCCGCGCAGGGCGGCAGCGGCGAGATGGTTGCGGCCGAGCACGATCCGGCCGGTGCGGAGCGCGGTCCGGGTCATCCGCGTCACGGCCGGCCGCCGCTCGCGTTCGTACCTGTCGAGGTCGGCGGGCGCGTCGGTCAGCAGCCAGGAGAGGGTCGCGACGTCGCGCAGGCCGGCGCCGAGGCCCTGGCCGGTGAAGGGCGGCATCGAGTGCGCGGCGTCGCCGGCGAGCAGTACCCGGCCACGGCGCCACGCCGACGCCGTACGGGCGTGGAAGGTGAAGACGGCGGCCCGCTCGACGCGGAGCGCCGCGGGGTCGGCCCAGGGTCGGATCAGTTCGTCGGCCCGCGCTGTCATGCCGGCCGGATCCTCGCCCGGCAGCAGCATCCACTCCCACCTCCGGGCACCCGGTCGTTCGAACGCCACCATGGGCCGAGCGGGGTCGAGTACGTAGGAGAAGGTCGGCTCGCCGGTGCCGGGCTCGTCGGTGCGGGCGTCGACGACCAGCCACGGCTCCGGGTAGCTGACGCCGTCGTAACCGACTCCGATCAGGCCCCGCACGGTGCTCGACGCCCCGTCGCAGCCGACGAGCCAGGCTGCGGTCAACGACGAGCCGTCGTCGAGGGTGACGGTGACCCGGTCGGCGGACTGCTGGAGCGCTGTCACCGACCGCCCCGCGTACAGCCGGACCGTCTGCGTCCGCGCCAGCCGGTCGCGTAGCGCCCGCTCGAGGCGCGGCTGGTCGAGCATGACGCCGGCCGGGACGCCGTCGGGCAGGCGCAGCGTCAGCAGGGGGCGGCGGTCCGGAGCGAGCAGTTGCGAGCGGCGCAACGGCACCGCCCAGTCCTCCCAGCCGGCCAGGCCGTCGATGCGGCGGAGGATCCGCTGGGTGTGCGCGTCGAGGACCGCCGCGCGCGGGTGCGGGTGCGACGGGGAGCCGGCATCGGCTGCCGGGTCCACGACGGCGACCCGGACGCCCCGGCCGCCGAGCAGCGCGGCGAGTACGGCTCCGACGGGTCCACATCCGGCGATCAGCACATCCGCGTCCACGAATCGAATCTCGCCGCCGGCGCGCCCGTTGGCAAGGCCGGTGTGGGGAGACTGCCCGGAGAGGCGATCGTTCCTCGCCGCTCGGCCGGGTTCGGCCCGCCGCCACTCATTCACATTTTGCGAGCGCCGCCGTGTGGTACGACTGCCGGAAAGGCGGCCAGATCAGGCAGAAACGGGCGGGTCGATGACGAGTAAGGCAGCCGCGCTGCTGCGACGACCAGAGGCGCCTCGGGCCGCCTTCCTGGAACTCTTCTTCGACCTGGTGTTCGTCTTCACGCTCGCCGCCCTCGCCGCCGGGCTGGTCAAGAACCTGAGCTGGCACGGCGCCTTCCACACGCTGGTGCTGCTGCTCGCCCTCTGGATGGTCTGGACCGCCACGTCGGGGCTGACCGACCGGTTGGATCCGCAGCATCCGGTGGTGCAGCTGCTGGTTCTCGCGACCATGTTCGGCACCCTGCTGATGGCTGCCGCGGCCCCCGAGGCGTTCGACGGGAAGGGCGTCTTCTTCGCGGGTACGTGGGTCGTCACCCAGGTCGGCCCTGCCGTCCTCGTGGTATTCCTGCTGCGCGGCCACGAGGCGTGGCGTGCCTTCGTGCGGGTGCTCTTCTGGCACTGCGTGGCCTCGGTGCCGTGGATCGTGGGTGCGTTCACGCACGGGGTGGCGCGTGACGTGTTGTGGGCGTCGGCGGTTGGTCTGGAGTGCGCGGCCCTCGCCTTCGGTCTGCCGACACCCGGGCTGGGGCGGGCGTACATGCGGCCCGAGTTCGCGATCTCCGGCGAGCACCTGGCCGAACGTCACCGGCAGCTCTTCATCGTCGGGCTCGGTGAGCTCGTCCTGGTCACCGGGCTGACGTTCAGCGGGAGCGAGTTCGGGTCCGGGCAGATCGCGGCGGTCGTGGTCGCGTTCGTCACCACGGCGCTGCTGTGGCGGATCTACCTCCACCGGGCCGGAAGCCTGCTGGCGGTGGCGATCGGAGCCGCCGGCGACCCCGTCCGGGCCAGCATCTGGGCGCTCTACTCCCACCTGCTGATGGTCGGCGGAATCGTGCCCAGCGCCATCGCCGTGGAGCTCGTCATCGAGCACCCGTTCGGGCACGTGCAGCCGGCGTTGGTCGCCGTCATCCTCGGCGGACCCACGCTCTTCCTCGTCGGGCGGGGCATGTTCGAGTACGCGGTCTTCGGCCGGGTGTCCCGGAATCGCGTGATCGGGGCGGGCCTGCTGGTCGTCGGCTCACCGGCGATGATGTTCCTGCCGCGGTTGCTGGTCGCCGTGGTGCCCGCTCTCGTCCTGGCCTGGATCGCGGTGACCGACGGGATCCGCGCCCGAGGACGCCCGGCCGAGCTGCCGGCGCCACCGCTGTAGCCGGCCGGGCGCCGGATGCGAGGAAGGCCCAGGCCGTCCGGCTCGCCGCCGGCAACCTGGGCCTTCCGTGTCACGCCTGGCGCTTGTGCCGCCGGGCTGCGGGGTCAGAGGAACGTGTACATCTCCGCGGCGGCGTCCTCGGTCTCGCCGGCGGGCGGCGCCTCCACCTTCACCGGCTCGCCGAAGCCATGCATCTTCATCTCGGTGACCAGATCGCCGAGGCTCTTCGTGGCGATCGTGTACGAGAGGGAGGTGACGCGGCCCTCGGCGTCGACGGTCGCCTCGAACGGAATCGCCTTCGGGTCCTTCGCCAGCTTGGCGGTCGACTCGAGGCCGTCGCGCATCCCACCGTCGGCGGGCGCGGCCTGCACGGCCTTCTCCAGGTCGGCGGTGCCCTTGTAGCTGCCCTCGCCCACCTTCTCGGCGGTGACGATGCCGCCGACCAGGCCGGTCTGCGACTCCAGGTCGAAGGACTGGCGCAGCGAGCTCTCCGGCCGCAGCTTCGTGAGGTCGATCTTCATCCACGGCTTGCCGCTGCCGGACGCCTCCATCTTGATGTAGGCGGCGTCGCCGATGAGCCGGGCCTCCATCTCCTCGGGTGCCGTGGTGGTGACCGTGAGCACCTTGGCGGCCGGGTCCATCTTGCCGGTGAGCTCCATCGTCGCCGGGCCGGCCTTCACCGAGGCGTCCATGATGACCGTGCCAGCGAGGCTGCGGCCCATGCCCTCCTTGATGGCGGTGACCGGGTCGGCCGCGCTGCTGGCGGACGAGCCGGCCGTGGGGCTGTCGGAGTTGGTGCCGCAGCCGGCCACGAGAACGGCGAGGGCGATCGAAACGACGGGAATCAGTCGACGCATGGGCATGAGCCTATCGGTGGGCGCCGTCATTTTCCGGCCGGGCCTGGTCAGCCGGGGTCGAGCGGGGAGGAGTCGCGCCCGTAGTCGCGTTCGACGGTGGCGATCCGGACGCGGTAGTCGTCGTACCAGACGTCGCGGCCGCGACGTTGGGCGACGAGGTGCGCGGCGACCCGCTTCCAGCCCTGAGCCGCCGTCTGATCCGTCCAGTACGACACGGTGATCCCGACGTCCTCCCGGGCCGACTCGATGCCGAGGAAGCCGGGCTGTTCCCGGGCCAGCTCCGCCATCGACGCGGCCATCACCGCGTACCCGTTGTCGCCGGGGGTGCGGACGGAGGTGAAGATGACCGCCACGTACGGCGGGTCCGGGGTGTCGGCGAAGGGGTGGCTCGACATGGGCGCCAGCATGGCACAGCGCCGACGGGTGCGGGTGAGGTCAGGCCTCGACCGCTTCGGGCAGCTCGCGTAGGCGGCGGACGGGGGAGAAGAGCACCCAGAGCACGCCGGCCAACGCGCCCACGGTCGCGATCCAGAGCGCCTCGCGTACGCCGATCGCGGCACCCAGGGCACCGCCGATGAGCGCGCCGATCGGCCGGATGCCGTAGTTGATCGTGCGTCGTACCCCGGTGGCCCGGGCCAGCATCGTCTCCGGGGTGAGGGCGGTCTGCACGGAACCGGTGACGATGTCGAGCACCATCACGCCGACGGCGCAGAAGAACTCGGCGGCGAAGAGCATGCCCAGCACCACAGGTGTCGGGCCGTCGGCCAGCGGAACGAGCAGCAGCGGAGCGGGGAAGAGCAGGAAGCCGGTCACCATCGTCGGGCCGATGCCGAAGCGGCGGGTCAGCCGGCCGGTGACCGCGGCGCCGAAGAGGCCACCCACCGCGCCCGCGCCGAGCACCGTACCGAGCAGGCCGGGCGAGAGGTGCAGCTCGGTGGTGGCGTAGAGGACGAAGAGCGCGGCGAACATGAAGTTGAAGAGGTTGACAGTGGTGGTGCCGAGCACGATCGCCCGCATCATCGGCGTTCCGGCGATGAACCGTAGGCCGGCGGCGATCCCCAGGCCACGGCCGCGGACCGGCGCCGGCTCCGTGGTGCGCATCCGGGCCAGGAAGGCGGCGGACCAGACGTACGACAGCGCGTCGGCGACCAGCGCGATCGGTGCGGTGAGCAGCTGCACCAGCAGACCGCCGATGCTCGGCCCGGCGACCAGGGACAACCCCCGGCTGCCGTTGATCAGCGTGTTCGCCTCGACGTAGTCCCGACGCTCCACCAGGGACACGAAGAGCGGCCCGCGGGAGACCTCGAAGAGGACCGCGAGGGTGCCCACCGCGAACGCCACGCCGTAGAGCTGGGCCAGGGTGAGGACGTCGAGCAGGTAGGCGGCGGGGATCGTGGCGAGCAGCAGCGCCCGGCCGACGTCACTGAGGACCATGATGCGCCGTTTCCGGGCGAGCCGGTCCACCCACGCCCCGGCGAGCAGGGAGAAGAGGAGGTTCGGCGCCAGCGCGGCGGCGGTCAGGTAGCCCATCTGGGTCGGCCCGGCGTCGGTGATGAGCACGGCGAGCAGCGGCAGCGCCAGCGTGGAGATCTCGTCTCCGAAGTACGACACCGTCTGCGCCGCCCAGTACCGGCGGAACATCCGCTCCTGCAGCAGCCGAGGCAGCCGGAGGCGGCGGAGCGAGCCACCGGGGCCGCTGCCGGTCGGGCCGTCGATCGTTCCGGCCCCGATCGGTCCGCTGTTGGGCACGGCACCGGTCGGGCCGCCGGTCGGCGCGGTTCCGATCGGTCCGCCGTCGGGCGCGATGCCGGTCGGTCCACCGCCGGAAACCGTGCGGGTCCCGCCGCCGTTGGGCACCGTGCCGGTCGCGCCGCCGTTGGGCACCGTGCCGGTCGCGCCGCCGGTGGTAGCGGTGCGGGTCGGCACGGCGTCGCCGGAGGTCGGGCCGCCGGGCGTCAGGCCGCTGGCCGGATCGCCGCTCACCGGGCGCCGCCCGGTGCCTCGGGCGCCTCTGTGGTGGGTGCCGGCGTGGCGGGCCGGGCGCCGTCGGTCGGTGACGGCGAGAGCACCGCGAGCTGGATCAGGCTGACCCGGCGCGCGTCTGCCGGCCGCCGGGACGGGTCGAGGATCCGATCGTCGTACTCGGAGAGCACCTCGTCGAGCCGGCGCGTCAGCTCGGCCAGCTCGTCGGCGGTCACGTAGAGCGACTGGTCGCTGAAGCCGGTGACGGCTCGCCAGGCCGCGGATTCGTCGGCCCGCCGAAGGAGGAACTCCTCCGCGCGGCGGGTGTAGAGCGCGAGTTGGGCCGCGTTCAACTCGTCGGTGGCGGCGCGCACCTGCGGGTCGTCGGAGTCGTCGTCCCAGGAGGTGGCGAGCGCCGTGGCGCGCCAGGGCCGCTCCCGGGCGTCCGCTCCCGGTGACCGCTCGGCGAGGCCGTACTTGGCGAGCTGGCGGAGGTGGAACGAGCAGTTCGGCACGCTCTCGCCGAGCTGCTCGGCGGCCTGGGTGGCGGTCATCGGTCCGTGGGCGCGCAGCAGCCCGAGCAGCGCCATCCGCAGCGGGTGTGCGTACCCCCGCAGGGCCTTCGGGTCGGTCAGCTTCGTCCTGGAGAGCGACATACGCTAAAGCTATCTTTATAAAGATGTCTTTAGCAATAGGGTTGGCGACCTCGATTCGGCACGCGGCACCGATCAGGCGTAGAGCTTGCGCAGGTAGTCCGGGCCGTAGTGGCGCTCCAACTCCGCGAGCTCCTTCTCCGGCGCCTCCAGCTCCTTCACGAGCCGCGCCCGGGAGGGCAGCACCTCCGGCTGCCAGCTCTCCGGCTTCCACAGCTGCGAGCGGAGGAACGCCTTCGGGCAGTGGTAGAAGATCTGCTCGATCTCCACCAGCACGGCGAGGACGGGACGGTGACCCTTGACGGTCAACTCCTCGAACCAGGGCGCGTCCCGGACCAGCCGCGCGCGTCCGTTGATCCGCAGCGTGTCGGAGCGCCCCGGAATCATGAAGAGCAGCCCGACGTGCGGGTTCTCCAGAATGTTGCGGTAGCCGTCCGCCCGCCGGTTGCCCGGCCGCTCCGGCAGCGCGATCGTCGTGTCGTCGAGCACCAGAGCGAAGCCCGGTGGGTCGCCCTTCGGCGAGACGTCGCAGCTGCCGTCCGCGCCGGCCGTCGCGACCAGACAGAACGACGAGGCGGCCAGCCACTGCCGGTCCAGGTCGTGCAGCCGGACGCGCTCCTTGTTGGCGGCGTGCGCCGTCGGCTCGCCGAGCAGCTCGCGTAGCTCCTCCGCCGACGTGATCTCCACCGTCACAGGTCCTCCCGGGGGTGAGTAAGTGTGCGGGTGGCGCCGCCACGCTGCGGCCCGTGCCGCCCAGCGTACGACCGGCCGGACCAAGGTTTGCCGGCTGCGGCCCGGGGTACCGCGTTCCGCGGACGCGCTGATCCGAGGGGAGACCACGGCATGGGCGAGAGCACGGCATGAGCGAGCGGAGCGAGCGAATCATCGGGCACTGCGCGGTTGAGCCTCAGGTCGTGATCGACCGGAGGGAGAGCACGGCATGAGCGAGCGGAGCGAGCGAATCATCGGGCACTGCGCGGTTGAGCCTCAGGTCGTGATCGACCGGAGGGAGAGCACGGCATGAGCGAACAGGGTGGCGGGCTCGGCCGCTGGCGCGGCCGGCAACAGGGCTGGGACCCGATGGGCGAACTCCAGTCGCTCCGCGCCGAGCTGCGCCGGTTGGTCAGCGGTCGCTCCGGTCCGCCGGAAGTGGAGCTGACCGAGGTGCCCGACGGCTGGGAGGTCATCGTCCGGCTGCCCGGCGTGGCACCGGAGGAGGTCGCCGTCGAGCTGGACGATCGAGACCTGTGCGTACGGGCGCGCTCCGAGGCGGAGGTCAACGCCGACCAGGGCATTCCCGGCGGCTTCGAGGCCCGCGGCTTCGAGTACCGCGTGGAGCTGCCCAGCCGCGTCGACCCGGACGTCATCGACGCGGTGATGGACCACGGGCTGCTCCGGGTCCACCTGCCGCGATCCGCCCGGCCCGCGCCGCGCACCATCACCGTCGGCCGTACCGGGCCGCGTACCGGCCCGCTCGGCAGCCGTACGCCGGCCCCGGGTGATCCCGCCGCGGACCGGGAGCTGCACCGCCCGGACACCGCCGCCGGCGAGATCGACAGGCCTTAGCGGTCCGGCGTGGTCGCCCCGTCCCTGCTCGGTCCGGTCGCCGAGCGTGTACCCGAGGTCGAACGGATCGCCGTGCTGCGCGCGAACGCGCTCGGCGACTTCATCTTCGTACTGCCGGCGCTGGACGCGCTGCGGGCCACGTACCCGCAGGCGGAGATCGTGCTGCTCGGCGCGCCGTGGCACGTGCAGCTCTGGCGCGACCGGCCGGGCCCGGTGGACCGGGTGCTGGTGGTGCCGCCCGCGGACGGCATCCGCCGGCCGGAGCCCGACGAGAAGCCGGCGACGACCGACGAGTTCCTCGCGGCGGCCCGCACGGAGCGCTTCGACCTGGCGTTGCAGCTGCACGGCGGTGGCGCCAACTCGAACCCGCTGATCAGCGCGCTCGGGGCCCGGGTGACGGCCGGGCTGCGCACCGAGAACGCGCCGCCGCTGGACCGGTGGATCCGGTACGTCTACTACCAGCACGAGGTGATCCGCTACCTGGAGGTGGCGGCGCTCGTCGGCGCGCCGGCCACCACGATCGTGCCCGCGCTCGCAGTCACCGCAGTGGACCGGGCCGAGGCGGCCGAGGTGCTCGGCCCGGTCGAGCGGCCCCGGGTGGCGCTGCACCCGGGCGCGACCGACACCCGGCGGCGCTGGCCCGCCGAACGCTTCGCCGAGGTCGCCCGCGACCTGGTCGGCGCGGGGTACGAGGTGCTGGTCACCGGCACCCCGGCCGAGCGGGAGGTGGTGGATCGGGTGGTCGCGGCGGCCGGGGTGCCGGTCCGGCCACAGGTCGGCACGCTCAGCCTCGGCGGGCTCGCCGGCTGCTACGCGGAGTGCGCGCTGGTCGTCTCGAACGACACCGGGCCGCTGCACCTGGCCGCCGCGGTCAACACCCCGACGGTCGGCATCTTCTGGGTCGGCAACCTCATCAACACCGCGACACCGCTGCGCGGCCGGCACCGGCCGATCATCTCCTGGACGGTGCGCTGCCCGGTCTGCGGCGTGGACTGCACGACCGACATCTACCCGCACCGCCCCGGCGACGACGGGTGCCCGCACCGGGACTCGTTCGTGACCGACGTGCCGGTGGCCGAGGTGCTCGAGGCCGCCCACGAGCTGCTCCCCTGACGGGGACGACACCCTCAGGCCGGTTGGGCGGCGTCCTCGTCGGCGAGGACGACCTCCCACGCCTCGACGTCCCGCTCCGTGACAGTGGTCGGCGACTCCAGGTGGTACGCCCCGCTGGGCAGCACCCCCGCGCCCCCGTGCCGGGCCAGGACGGCGAGCTGGGCGGCGACGTCCTCACCCTGATGCTTCTCCTGCACCCGTCGCCAGAAGTCGAAGCCGCCCGAGTCGACCAGCTTCGCCCGGTCGTAGAGGACGCACCCGCCGATCCAGGAGACCTTGTACGCGCGCCAGGCCCCGGATGAGAGCGCCAGCTTCTCCGTCAGGTGCAGCAGGTTCGCCGCCGAATGGATCCGCGCCCGGTTCCACTCCGGCGTGTCCGGACGGATCCGCTCCGGCACCGGTCTGCCGCCCCACTCCTCGTAGTGCCCGTGCGTCTCGGGCCGTACGTCGTCCAGGTAGGAGAGACCGTGCACGCCGTTGCCCACGAACCCGCAGCCGAGCTCGGTCAGCACGGTCAGCAGCCGGTGCAGCGTCCCCGGTTCCAGCCAGACGTCGTCGTCGAGGAAGAGCACGTACCGGGCCGTCGACGCGGCGAGCAGGTACGCCCGGTGCTCGGCCAGCCCACGGCGCGGCAGCCGGCGGGTGAGCAGCACCGGGTGACCCCGGTGGCGTAGCGCCCGGACCATCGTCGCCGCCGCCGGATGGGCGTACGCGGGCTCCCCGTCGGACTGGTCGCTCACCACCACCCCGAACCCGGGCACCTCCTCCTGGGCAGCCAGCCCGGAGAGGGTGACCGCCAGTTCGGCGGGGCGGTTACGGGTCGGGATCAGCACGTCGACCAACCGGTCGGCGCGGAACTGCTCCGGAGTGCCCGGATCGAGCGGCCGGTTCACGACGGCTTGCTGGACATCGACGGGTCGGTCTCCCGCTCCTGGCCGTGCGTACGGATCCGCTCGATGATCCGCGAGGTGGAGCGGTCCGGCACGTAGCCGAGGGTGCGCACCTGCCCGCCCAGCCGGCGGACCAGCGGCGCCTCCGGCACCATCTCCGGCGGGTAGTCGCCGCCCTTGACGTACACGTCCGGGCGGACGACCTCGATCAGGGCGGCCGGCGAGTCCTCCTCGAAGACCACCACATGGTCCACGCAGGAGAGGGCGGCGAGCAGGGTGGCACGGTCCTCGACCGGGTTCACCGGGCGGTCCGGCCCCTTGAGCCGGCGCACGCTCTCGTCGGCGTTCACCGCCACGATCAGCAGGTCACCGAGGGCGCGGGCCTGCTCCAGGTAGCGGACGTGGCCCCGGTGCAGCACGTCGAAGCAGCCGTTGGTGAAGATCACCGAGCGGCCCGCGTCGCGCTGCGCCGCCACGATGGCGCTCAGCTCGTCCCCGTCGACCACCACCGGGTGCTCGGCGTCGCGCACCGGTTGGTCGAGCGCGGCGAGCAGATCCTCGCGGCGGCAGACGCAGGTCCCGGTGTCCGAGACGGTGATGGTGGCGGTGAGCTGGGCGAGCTGGGCCGCCGTCGACAGCGGCGCACCGGCGGCCAGGGCCAGGGTCATCGCCGCGAGGTACGCGTCCCCGGCCCCCACCGCGTGGCTGGCCGGAACGGGGGTGCTGTGGCTGCGTCGCCGCTCCCCGTCGGCCGCGCCGACCACCGCGCCCTCGGTGTCCAGGGTCACCGCCACCACGTCGGCGCCGGTGTGTGCGTGCAGCTCGGCGAGGCGCGACTCGGCCAGCATGGCGCGATCGACGCCCTCGCCGGCGGCCGCGTTCACCGTGACCCCGGTCGCCGTCACGCTGAGCCCGTCGCCGGTCATCGCCACCCGGCCCTCGCCCGGGGTGGGCTCGCCGGTGGGACCGGTGCCCGCCGGGTCGGACCCGGTCGGGCCGGTGCTCGCCCGGACCGCCGGGGAGTCCTCCGCCCGGGTCGTACGGTCGCCGGGCGCGGCGCCGACGGTCAGCTCGGACGGGCCGTCGGCCGGGTCGCCGTCCGGGTGGTCGAGGTGCAGCTCGGTGCCGCCGCTGCGCCGGGCGGCCCGGGCCAGCAGGCGGGTCGCCTCGGCGAAGCTCGGGGTCACGACGGTCGGGGCGAGACCGCGCCAGTCGGCGAGGTCGTGCGCGTCCAGCGCCACGGTGGCGTAGCGCTCCCGGTTGGCGACCAGCCAGGCGCGTACCGGCGCGGGTAGGGCACCGAGTCCGTAGTCGCAGACCACCATGGTGGGCGCCTCCCCGCCGGCCACGGCGCGCAGCTCCTCGGTGGCGCAGTCCAGCGCGGTGAGCAGCCGCTGCACCCCCTCCGGGTCCAGCGGGTCGTCCGGCTCACCGGAGTCCTCGCGGAGCAGGATCTGGTTGCCGGCCAGCATCCGCCGCTTCAGCGGGGTGGGCCGGCCGGGCTGGTTGACCGTACGGTCCCAGACTCCGGCCCGGTCGAGGCAGTCGTGCAGTTCGTCGCCGGCCACGTCGGCGCCGACCGGGGCCACCAGCAACGCGCGGCCACCGAGCGCGGCGATGTTGACCGCGGTGTTCGCGGCTCCGCCGGCCGCCGAGATCCGGCGGCGGAGGGTGAGCACCGGCGCGGGCGCCTCCCGGCAGAGCCGGTCGGACTCCGCGAACCGCCACTCGTCGAGCATGGCGTCACCGATCACCAGGACCGGGCGTCCCTGCCAGCTCTCCACCACGCTGGCGAGCCGCCGCTGTTCCGCTGCTGCTTCTGCCATGTCGTTGCGGATCCCCCCGGCCCGATGGGTCAAACCCGGTCGCGGGCGGGCTGCGCACGGTGGCGGCGGTCACCGCGGCCGGGGTTTTCGTACCTTGCGTCCCGGGAACGATCCAGCCGTACCCCTCGGAGAGGAGATGTTCAGCAGATGTCAGCGACGACACTTCAGGGCAAGCGGATCGCCTTCCTGGCCGCCGACGGGGTGGAGGAGGTCGAGTACGTCCAGCCCCGCGCGGCGGTGGAGAAGGCCGGCGCGACGGCCGAGCTGGTCTCGGTGAAGCCGGGCTCGATCCAGTCCTTCAACCACCTCGACCACTCGAAGACCTACGACGTGGACGTCGCGGCGGCGGACGCGGACGCCGGCAGCTACGACGCGCTCGTGCTGCCCGGTGGGGTGGCGAATCCGGATTTCCTGCGTACGGACGCGGATGCGGTCCGGTTCGTGCGCGCGTTCTTCGACGCGGGCAAGCCCGTCGGGGTGATCTGCCACGGGCCGTGGACGCTGATCGAGGCGGACGTGGTGCGGGGCCGCCGGATCACCTCCTGGCCGAGCCTGCGCACCGATCTCGTCAATGCCGGCGCGAGCTGGGTCGACGAGGAGTGCGTGACCGACAACGGGCTGGTCAGCAGCCGCAAGCCCGACGACCTCCCCGCCTTCTGCGCGAAGATCGTCGAAGAGTTCGCCGAGGGCCGCCACTAACCCGGTGATCATGAGGTTGACGGCGTTCTCGATCTCCGGAGCCGCCGCCAACCTCATGATCGACAGTGCGAGATCTTCCAGTCGGGGCATGTTCCTCGCCTGCCGGGAAAGAAGGGCGGGTGACCAGCGAAGCGCAACCCGGGACCATGCTGAACCGCCGGCAGATCCGCCTGCTCATGGTCGGCCTGATGACCGGCATGCTGCTGGCGGCGCTCGACCAGACCATCGTCGGTACGGCCCTCCCGACGATCGTCGGCGAGCTGGGCGGGATCAACCACTACTCGTGGGTGGTGACCGCGTACCTGCTCGCCTCGACCGCGTCGACGCCGCTGTACGGCAAGATCTCCGACCTCTACGGCCGGCGTCCGGTCTTCCTCTTCGCGATCGGCGCGTTCCTGGTCGGCTCGCTGCTGGCCGGGCTGTCGCAGAACATGACCCAGCTGATCCTCACGCGGGGCGTGCAGGGCCTCGGTGCCGGTGGCCTGATCACGCTCGCGTTCACCATCATCTCGGACGTGCTCTCGCCGCGGGAACGCGGCCGCTACCAGGGTCTCTTCGGTGCGGTCTTCGGCATCGCCTCGGTGGCCGGCCCGCTCGTCGGCGGGTACTTCGCGGAGACGAACTGGCGGTGGATCTTCTACATCAACGTCCCGCTGGCCCTCGTGGCGATCGTGGTCTGCTACCACGTGATGCGGATGATCCCGTTCGAGCAGCGGGAGCGGAGCATCGACTGGCTCGGCGCGGCGCTGCTGGTGGCCGGGGTGAGCTCCCTGCTGCTGGCGCTGAGCTGGGGCGGCAACGAGTACGCCTGGGGCTCCGGCGTGATCATCGGGCTGATCGTGGCCGGGGTGGTGCTCGGTGCGCTCTTCGTGCTCCAGGAGCGCCGGGTCGCCGAGCCGATCCTGCCGCTGCACCTGTTCCGGCTGCGTACCTTCGCGCTGGCCAACACCGCCGTCTTCGTCATCGGCCTGGTGATGTTCGGGTCGATCATCTTCATCCCGCTCTACCTGCAGATCGTCAAGGGCGCCTCGCCGACCCAGAGCGGTCTGCTGATGCTGCCGATGATGGTCGGCATCATCGGCACCTCGATCCTCACCGGCCGGGCGATGACCCGGATCGGGCGCTACAAGTGGTTCCCGGTCATCGGCTCGGTGGTGCTGGTCGTCGGCATGCTGCTCTTCACCCAGCTGCACGTGGCGACCACGCTCTGGCTGGCCTTCCTCTACATGGTGGTGATCGGCGTCGGGCTGGGTCTCTGTATGCAGTCGCTGATCCTCGCCGTGCAGAACGCCGTCTCCGTCCGGGACCTCGGTGCCGGCACCTCCTCGGCGACCTTCTTCCGGTCGCTCGGCGGCTCGTTCGGGGTGGCCATCCTCGGCACCGTGCTCTCCTCGGGGCTCGCCACCGGGCTGGCCGGTCGGTTGCCCGCCGCGATCGCGCAGCTGCCCCCCGACCAGCGGGCCGCCGCGGAGGCGGCCGGCGGGACGAACATCTCGATCAACGACCCGGCGACCATCATGGCGTTGCCCGGGCCGGTCCGGAACGCGATCCAGGAGGCGTTCGTGGCGGCGCTGCACCCGGTCTTCCTGACCGCTGGCCTGATCGCGATCGTGGCCGTGCTGGTCACGGTCGCCATGCCGAACGCGCAGCTGCGCGGGGCCGGCCCGGAGGGCGCCACCGGTGGTGCCGACCCGCTCGGCGGCAAGGCGCCGGCGGCCGGTGGCAAGCCACTGTCGCAGGAGTCCAAGGACCAGGCCGCCGCCCAGATGGAGGCCAACTCCCAGACGATGATCTGAGCGCCGGACGCCCCGGCGCCCGGCGCCGTGGCCGCGGGCAACGGTCGAAGGCGATGCGGCGGCCCCGACAGCGGCCGAAGGCGGCGCGGGCAACGGTCGAAGGCGGATCCGCGGTTGCGGGCCGCCTTCGGCGTCACTTCAGGATCAGGCGGTTGGTCTGCTCGAAGACGTCCAGGTCGGCGAGGGTCTCCAGGACCGAGGCGGAGAGCGGCGACGGGAACTGCTCCCGGTGGAAGAAGGCGGCGTCGGTGGTCTCGTCGGTCACCCGGGCGAGGCTGCCGTCCCACTCCTCGACCCGGAACGCGGTCGTGAAGATCTGGTACGTGTGGCCGTACATGTTGGTGTGCGTACGGTCCGGGCCGGTGTAGAGGGCGAACGCGCACACCCGCAGGGCCCGCAGTCCGGTCTCCTCGCGCACCTCGCGTACCGCGCAGTCGGCGATCGACTCACCGAGCTCCATCGCGCCGGCCGGCATCGCCCACTGGCCGTTGTCCGACCGCCGGATAAGCAGGACGCGCCCGGCGTTGTCCCGCACCACGGCTCGGGCCCCGACGAACATCAGCGTCCGGTCTCCGGCGATGGCGCGTAGCTGCCCCACGTAGGAATCGGCCCAGGAGATGCTCACCCGGACAATCTACGAGTCGCGGCTCGGAGCGGACGGCTTTCCGGGGTTCCCAAGATGTGACCGACGACACTAATTTGTCAGCCATGCGGAGCACGATGATGGACGCCCCTCTCCAGGTCTCCCGGATCCTCGACCACGGCGCCACCGTGCACGGCACGGCCGAGGTGGTCACCTGGACCGGCGCCGAGCCCAGCCGGATGACGTACGCGGAGGTCGGGCGGGCCGCCGCCCGTCTCGCCCACGGTCTGCGCGCCGAGTGCGGCGTGACCGGTGACGAGCGCGTCGCCACCTTCATGTGGAACAACAACGAGCATCTGGTCGCGTACTTCGCGGTGCCGAGCATGGGCGCCGTGCTGCACACGCTGAACCTCCGGCTCTTTCCGGACCAGGTCGCCTACATCGCCAACCACGCCGAGGACCGGGTGGTGCTGGTCGACACCACGTTGATCCCGCTGCTGGCCCGGGCGATCGGGGCGATGACCACCGTGCGCCACGTGGTGGTGGTCGGTGGCGGCGATCCGGCTCCGCTCGTCGAGGCGGCCGGCGACCGGATCACGGTGCACCGCTGGGACGACCTGCTCGCGGGCCGCCCCGACACGTACGACTGGCCCGAGGTGGACGAGCGGGACGCGGCGGCGCTCTGCTACACCTCGGGGACGACGGGCAACCCGAAGGGCGTGGCGTACTCGCACCGCTCGATCTACCTGCACACCCTCCAGGTCTGCATGCCGGAGGGCTTCGGGCTCCGGCCGACCGATCGGGAGCTGGCCATCGTGCCGATGTTCCACGCGATGTCGTGGGGGCTGCCGTTCGCGGCGTTCCTCTCCGGCGCGTCGCTGATCATGCCGGACCGCTTCCTCCAGGCCGAGCCGATCGCCGCGATGATCGCCGCCGAGCGGCCCACCCTGGCGGGTGCGGTGCCGACCATCTGGACCGACCTGCTGGCCTATCTGGACACCCACGAGGTGGACATCTCCTCGTTGCAGGAGGTGATCGTCGGCGGCTCGGCCTGCCCGCCGGCGCTGATGCACGCCTTCGCCGAGCGGTACGACGTCCAGGTCGTCCATGCCTGGGGCATGACCGAGATGTCACCCCTGGGTTCGGTCTCCCGGCCGCCTCGCGGGGCGAGCGGCGAGGAGGCCTGGCGCTACCGCTACACGCAGGGGCGGATTCCGGCCGGGGTGCAGGCGCGCATCGTCGGGCCGGCCGGAAAGGAGCTGCCCGCCGACGGCACGTCCGTGGGTGAGCTGGAGGTCCGCGGGCCGTGGGTCACCGCGCGGTACGTCGGCGACGACGCCCCGGACGAGGAGAAGTTCCGCGACGGCTGGCTGCGTACCGGGGACGTGGGAACGCTCTCGTCGGACGGCTTCATCACCCTTACCGACCGGGCGAAGGACGTCATCAAGTCCGGCGGGGAGTGGATCTCGTCGGTCGAGTTGGAGAACGCCCTGATGGCGCACCCGACCGTGCTGGAGGCCTGCGTGGTCGGGGTGCCGGACGAGCGTTGGGACGAGCGTCCGCTCGCGACGGTGGTGCTCCGGGAGGGTGCCTCGGTCACCGCGGAGGAGTTGCGGGACTTCCTCGCCGCGTCGGTGGCCCGCTGGCAGTTGCCGGAGCGGTGGGCGTTCGTCGAGGCGGTGCCGAAGACGAGCGTCGGCAAGTTCGACAAGAAGGTCGTCCGTTCGCGGTACGCCGAGGGCGAACTCACCGTACGGGTGTTGAGCGCCCCGTAACGTTTCCGCACGGGCTGACGCCTGACTGAGGAGAGACTCTCCTCCCCAGGGGCGGCCCCGGCGTTCGCACCGCGCCGGGGCCGCCCGTTCCACGCGGGGCGACCCGCAAATCCATTATTGCGAGAGTTGTTCGCCTCCGTCCCGATGACGGCGAAATCCGATCGTGCCGGGACGTCACTGCTCGCTGGTGCTGATCAGCACCTTTCCGACCACCGAGTTCTCCACCGCCTGATGCGCCGCGGCGGCCGCGCTGAGCGGGTGGTGGTGCAGCGGCAGCCCGGCCTCCTCGCCCACCCGGATCGCGCCCTGCACGACGGCGGCGCAGACGTCGCGGACCCCGTGCGCCTTGGCCGCCTTCGGCTCGGTGTAGACCAGCACGAACTGCCAGCGCGCGTTCGGCGTCATCGAGGGGCGGATCGGGAGGGTGACCTCGTCGCCGCCGTCGTTGGCGTACACGCAGACCGCGCCGCCGCTGCGCAGCAGCTGCACGTCGATCTCCGCGTTCGCCGCGGGAGCGACCTCGACGATCGTGTGCACCCCGTCGGGCGCGATCTTGCGGACCTCCGCCACCACGTCCTGCTCGCGATAGTTGATCACGTGGGTGGCACCGGCCGCCGCCGCGAGCTGCGCCTTCTCAGGGCTGCTCACCGTCGCGACGACGCAGGCGTCGGCCCAGCGCGCCAACTGGATCGCCGCGTTGCCCACCGCGCCCGCGCCGCCCTGCACCAGCACCGTGTGGTCGCTGAGCGCGCCCGCGTGCAGCTTCTGCGGCATGTACTCGCCCACCGTCAGGCAGCGGTGCGCGGTGAGGAACGGAATGCCGAGGCAGGCGCCCAGGTCGAACGAGGCCGAGCCCAGGCTCACCGCCTGCCGGACCGGCACCACGGTGTACTCGGCAGTGGTGCCCCACGGCCGCTGCCAGGCGGCCTCCCAGAGCCAGACCCGCTCGCCGATCAGCTGCTGGTCCACGCCCTCGCCGACCGCCTCGACCACCCCGGCGCCGTCCTGCCCGGGAATCTGCCACCCGCCCGGCACCGGCCCGTTCCGTCGCGCCTTCCAGTCGGTCGGGTTCACCCCGGAGACGGCCACCCGCACCAGGACCTCACCGGGCCCCGGCTCCGGCACCGGCCGGTCGACCAGCTGAAGCACCGACGGATCGCCGGTGCGCTCGTACACGATCGCCTTCATCGCCGTCCTCTCTCGTGCTTTGAACCGGTGCCCACCGCACTCAAGCCGACCGTATGTGCTCGGCCCTGCCGGGGCGGCGGTTCACGGCAGGCGCTCCACCACCTCGGGAGTCAGCTCGTCGACCGAACCCAGCGTCACCGCGGCGAGCTGCGCCGCGTCCGGATCCAGCGGGTACGACCCGTGCGGTACCGCCACCACCCGCATCCCGGCGGCGGCCGCCGACCGCACCCCGTTCGACGAGTCCTCCACGGCGGCGCAGCGCGTCGGGTCGACGCCCAGCCGCCGGGCCACGGCGAGGTACACGTCCGGCGCCGGCTTGCCGCGGGCGGTCTCCTCGGTGGAGAGCGTCGTGCGGAACGAGTCGGTCAGCCCCGTCACGGCCAGCGTCGCGGCGATCAGCCGGGTCGGCGAGGAGCTCGCGAGCCCCAGCGGCCAGCGCGCGGCGATCCGGCGCACCACCTCGTCGGCGTCGTCGATCAGCGGTACGCGCTCCGCGTAGCGCCGGGTCATCTCGTCGACCACCTCCGTGGCCACCTGCTCGGCGGTACGAGTGACGCCGAGTTCGCCGCTCAGGTACTGGGCCCACTCGCCGGTGCTCATCCCCATCAGCCGGCGCTGGCTGTCCGGTTGCCAGGTACCGCCGTGCGTCGCCACGTATGCCCGCCGGACCTCCTCCCAGACCGGCTCGGAGTCCACGATCACGCCGTCCAGGTCGAAGATCACCGCATCCACCACGTCCCCATCCTGCCCGATCGCCCATCGCCGGCAAGCCGGGCGGGCCGGGCGTTCGCCCCACCCGGTGAGGGTGCGCGGGTGGTGGGCGGGGCGCACGGTCACTCCGGCAGCGGCGGTAGCCCGATCGGGTTGTCCGGCGGCAGGACCTTGTGGCAGGCGCGGGTGACGGGGTGCAGCACCTCGCAGAGCCGCTCGACCCGGTCCGCGCCGAGCGCCCGCCAGGGTCGGGCGGCCGCCGCGTCCGTCGCCTCCTCGACCGCCTGGAAACCGGCGTGGCCCCGCTCGGTCGGCTTCCCGTCCGACGTGAGCCAGCCGCGCTCGGTCAACCGCTCCCGGGCGCCCCGCCACTGCTCCTCGGTCCAGCCCCGCCCCAGCAGGTTCACCGCGGGCATGTCCACCGCGACCCGCCAGGCGAGCGTCTCCACCGGGTCGAGGCCGGCGGCGACGAGTGCGGCGACGTGCCCGTCGCCCCGGTGCTCGCGCAGAGTCGTGGCGGCCTGCCAGAGCCGGGCCAGCGGGTACTCGCCGGCGGGCAGGGCGGCGTTGGCGGCGCCGAGCACCCGACCACCGGTCTCGGCCGCGCCGGCCGCCACCTCGAGCAGCTCCGCGGCCTCGGCCAGGTGCGTCTCGGGCAGCTCGTAGGTCAGCTCCGCGAGCGCCTGCACCGCGCCGGTGAGCCGGGCCCGCAACGCCTCCTGCGGGGTGGCGAGCCGCCACACGGCCGGCAGCGCCCGGCTCACCATCGACGGTGCGAAGGAGAAGAAGGCGGCGATCACCGGGGCGGCGTCGGTAGCGCCGAGCGGCGCGGCCCGGCCCGCGAAGTACCCCCGCCAGTACCCGCGCAGCCCGGCCGCCTCGTACGCGGCTCGGCTGCGCGGGTGGAAGTACGTCACCGCGTGCACCGGTTCGTAGTACCGCCACAGAAGTCGAGCGGTCCGGCCGAGGTCGTCCAGCGCCGTCACGTGCACGTGCACCTCCACGTCGCGTCCGAGGTCGACCCCGGGCCGAAACGACCCAGGGTGACCCCGGAACCTACTGGAGGTGCGTAACGGGCCGGAAGCCCTCTGTGGTCAACTGCATCACCATCAGGTGACGGAGCGGGACGAACCGGTACGCCGGTCGATCACTGGGCGGCGAGGACGTCCACCACGAAGCGCAGCGGGCCGGAGACCCCGTTGGCGGCGTCGTCGCCGTACGCCAGCTCGGAGGGGATGTCGAGCTGCACCCGGCTGCCCACCGTGACCCCGACGAGGCCCTGGTCCCAGCCCGGGATGACCTGGCCGACGCCGATCGGGAAGCTCGCCGGCTCGCCCCGGCTCCACGACGAGTCGAACTCCTTGCCGTCCTTGTAGAGCACGCCCACGTAGTTCGTGGTGATCGTCTGGCCGGCCTTCACCGCCGGGCCGGTGCCCTTGATCAGCGGGGTGACGGTGAGCTTCGTCAGGTCGCCCTTGCCGGCGGTGACCTTGGGTGCGGTGTTCAAGGCCGGATCCGCGCCCTCGGGCAGCTGCGGCGCGGCGGGGGTGGCGGGGGCCTGCTCGCCGGCGGCGGTCGCGGACGGGGAGGCGTCGGCCTGCGGGGCAGCGTCGTCGTCGCCCCCCTGACCGACGATCACGAAGACGGTGACCAGCACCGCGACCACGGCGAGGGCGGCGAGGCCACCGAGCCATGCCTGCCGGCGGCGCTTCGCCTCTGCCGCCTTCTGCGCGGCCAGCTGAGCGGCCAGTCGCCGCTCCGTTTTCGACCGGTTCTGGGTCCGCTCGCTCACTCGTCGACTCCCTGGGAAGAGGTGGGTGGCCGGCACCGGTGCCGGGAGACAGCCGACGCACACGGTACCCGCCCGGAGGCCTCCGGTGCCCGCCCTGGCGCTGCGGATCCGCCCCGGCCGGCCGCCACCGACGGGACCGGTGGCCGTCGCGGCCACCGCCACCCACGGACCGGGGTTCGTCGTGGCCGGTACCGGCCGGACAGTCGCGGCACCTCGCCGTCGGCGTCGAGGCGGTCCGAACGGCCGGCCCGGCGGCCGGGCCGCCGGTAGATTCCGACCATGGCGATCCTGACCGACGACGACCTGGCCCTGCTGGCCGAGCCGCAGCTCGCGCACGTGGCCACGATCGAGGAGGACGGGAGCCCGCACGTCACGCCCGTCTGGATCGACACCGACGGTGAGCACATCCTGTTCAACACGATCAGAGGGCGGACCAAGTACGAGAACCTGCGACGAAACCCGCAGGTGGCGATCTCGGTGGCGGACCGGGCGAACGACTTCCGCACCCTCTGGATCAAGGGCCGGGCCGAGCTGGTCACGGAGGGCGCCGACGAGCACCTCGACCGGCTGGCGAGGAAGTACCTCGGCCAGGAGAGTTACCCGTTCCGGCAGCCCGGCGAGCAGCGGGTGATCATCCGGGTGACGCCGATGCGGAGGCTGGGCCGCACCGCGCTCTGAGCCGGGCCGCTCAGGCGGTCTTGCGGCTGGTCTTCTTGGCCGCCGCCTTCTTCGGGGCGGCCTTCTTCTCAGCCGCCGCGGTCTTCTTCGGCGCGGCCTTCTTGGCCGCCGTCTTCTTGGGCGCGGCCTTCTTCTCCGCGGTCTTCTTCGCCGCCGCACCGGCGGTCTTCTTCTCGGCCGCCTTCTTCTGCGCCGAGCGGGCCGACGAGATCGGGGTCGGCGCTGCGGCGCCCCGGCCACCCGCCGGCTCACCACGCGCCGAGCGGGCCCGCTCCACGGAGGCCTTCAGCGCGGCCATCAGGTCCACCGCGGCGGCGGGGGCCTCCTCGACCTCCTCCGGCTGGACCACCTCCCGGCCCTCGATCTTCGCGTCGATGACCTCCTGCAACGCCGCCCGGTAGTCGTCGGTGAAGACGTCCGGCTCGAACTCGCCGGTCATCGAGTCGATGAGCGAGCTGGCCATCGCCAACTCCGGAGGACGGACCTTGAGGTCCTCGTCCAGGAAACCGAAGTCGGGCCGGCGCACCTCGTCCGGCCAGAGCATGGTGTTGAGCAGCAGCACCCCCTCGCGTACGCGCAGGGTGGCGAGCTGCTCCCGCTGACGCAGGGCGACCTTCACGATGGCCACCCGCTCCGAGTCGAGCAGCGCGTCGCGCAGCAGCACGTACGGCTTGGTGGCCGCGCCGTCCGGTTCGAGGAAGTACGCCTTGTTGTAGAGGATCGGGTCCACCTGCTCGGCCGGCACGAACTCCAGCACGTCGATCGCGCGGGACGTGGTCAGCGGCAGATCGGCGAAGTCCTCGTCGGTGAGGATGACCATCTCGCCGCCGCCGATGTCGTAGCCCTTGGCGATGTCGTCGTAGGTGACCTCCTCCCCGTCGATCGAGCAGGTGCGCTTGTACTTGATCCGTCCGCCGTCCTCCCGGTGCACCTGGTGGAAGCGGATGTCCTTCTCCTCGGTGGCGGAGTAGAGCCGCACCGCGATCGAGACCAGCCCGAACGAGACGGCTCCTTTCCAGATGGCCCTCATGTCGGCTCCTCTCCCCGGTAGAGCCCAGGATCGCAAAGGATCGAAGCGGGCGCGAGGACTTCGGCCGCGAACTACAGTCAGGAGGTGCCCGGCGCGCCTCTGAAGCCGATGCTCGCGATGACCGGGCAGCTCCCGGTGGGTGCCGGTTGGGCGTACGAGTTCAAGTGGGACGGGGTGCGCGCGCTCGCCGACATCTCCGGCGGCCGGCAGCACCTCTACGCGCGTTCCGGTGTGGAGATCACCGCGGCGTATCCGGAGCTGGCCACGCTCCGCGACCAGGTGGACGACGCGCTGCTCGACGGCGAGGTGGTGCT
Organism: Micromonospora musae; assembly: GCF_003626545.1. NCBI lineage: Bacteria > Bacillati > Actinomycetota > Actinomycetes > Micromonosporales > Micromonosporaceae > Micromonospora > Micromonospora musae. Next base: position 601,238 of record NZ_RAZS01000001.1, on the reverse strand, counting down.
GCTCGGCGAGACCGGACAGCCCTCGTTCACCGCGCTCGCCGAGCGGATGCACGTCCGGGACCGGAACAAGGCCGCCCGGCTGGCGGCGGTCATGCCGGTGACGTACATGATCTTCGACCTGCTCCGGCACGACGGCGAGGACCTGACGGGCCGGCCGTACGAACGCCGCCGGGAGGCCCTGGACGGCCTCGGCCTGGGCGGCGCCCGCTGGGCCGTACCGCCGGTCTTCTCCGATGGCCCCGCCACCTACGAGGCGGCCGGTGAGCACGGCCTGGAGGGGGTGATGGCCAAGCGGCTCGGCGCGACCTACCGGGCCGGGGTCCGCTCACCGGACTGGGTGAAGGTCAAGCTCGAGGTGACCGGGGACTTCGTGGTCGGCGGTTGGCGGCCGGGGGCGCGGAAGATCGGCGGTCTGCTCGTCGGGGTCCCGCGCCCGGACGGCCGGCTCACCTATCGGGGTCGGGTCGGCGGCGGGATCGGCGCCGCCCTGGAACGGCAGCTCCTCGCCGAGCTGGAGCCGCTGCGCACCGCCGAGGGCTCGTTCGCCGGGGATGTGCCCCGCGAGGATGCGCGAGGCGCGATCTGGGTAACACCCCGGGTCGTGGTGGAGGTCAAGTACGGCCAGCGCACCCCGGACGGGCGGCTGCGCTTCCCGCGGGTGCTCCGGCTCCGGCCGGACAAGCCGGCCGAGGAGGTGGACGATGTCGGCTGACCGGCTCCGGGTGGAGGTCGAGGGGCGCGCGCTGGAGCTCTCCAACCTGGACAAGGTGCTCTATCCGGCCGCAGGCTTCACCAAGGGCGAGGTGATCGACTACTACACCCGCATCGCCCCGGTGCTCCTGCCGCACCTGCGGGACCGGGCGTTGACCCGCATCCGCTTCCCCAACGGCGTCGAGGGCGGCTCGTTCTTCGAGAAGAACGCCCCGGCCGCCACTCCCGGCTGGGTGCGTACGGAGACACTGCCCGCACCCGGGTCGAGCAAGGGGCGGGAGACGATCGACTACGTGGTCGCCGACGACCTGCCCACCCTGGTCTGGCTCGCCAACCTCGCCGCGCTGGAGCTGCACACACCGCAGTGGAGGGTCGGCGAGCACCCGGACATGATGGTGGTCGACCTCGACCCGGGGGCGCCGGCGGCGTTGAAGCAGTGCTGCCAGGTGGCCCTGGCGATGCGCGACCGGCTCGCCGAGGACGGCATCGACAGCTACCCGAAGACGTCCGGGAAGAAGGGCATGCAGCTCTGCTGCCCGATCGCCGGCACCCAGTCCTCGGACGACGTGTCGGCGTACGCGAAGCGGATCGCTCAGGAGCTGGAGCGGGCGCATCCGAAGGTCGTCGTCTCGAAGATGGCGAAGAACCTGCGGCCCGGGAAGGTCTTCATCGACTGGAGTCAGAACAACGCGGCGAAGACCACAGTCGCGCCGTACTCGATGCGGGCCCAGTCGGTGCCGTCGGTGTCCACACCGTTGACCTGGGACGAGGTCGAGGCGGGCGCGGCCGGGAAGCGACCGGCGTCGAAGCCGTACACGACGGCCGAGGTGCTCCAACGGGTGGAGAAGTCCGGTGACCTGCTGGCCCCGCTGCTCGACGGCGGCCCCGAGCTGCCCGCGCCCTGAACCTGCCCCGCTCGTTCCGACGCCCGGCGGGCCGACGCCGATGAGCGGGCACACCCACCGGCGTCGGCCTGCCGGGTTCAGCTCACCGGCCGAGCGCGGGAATCACTTTTCGGAGCCGCACTTCATCGGGTCGTCGTTCGACACCAGATAGTTGGCGATCTTTGCGTACTCCTCGCCCGGCCGAATGGAGAAGACGCTGAAGTAGAGCCGGCTGTTCTTCGGCATCTTCGCTGGCGCGATCACCATGTCGTACTGCTTGGGCGACCCGTCCGGCCAGTTGACCCGCTTGTTCGAGTAGACCTGGTCGGCCTGCGGCAGCTCCTTGCCCTCCGGCGTGCAGATGGCGTGGGTCTTGACCTCGGCGGGGACACCCGCGTCGGCCAGTGCGCTCTTCAGGGCGGCGGGATCCAGAAGCTGCCGGTAGTTCAAGGTCAGCTTCACCGTGCTGTCCGCCTGCCTGGCCAGCGTGAACGCCGCCGGCTCCATTGCCGTCGTACCGCTGCTGCCGGCGACCGGACCGGTGTCGGTCGGGGTCGCGTCGGGCTGCGCGGCGGCCGTCGGCAGGGCCAGCGCGAGCGCGACCACGGCCGCCAGGCCACCGCCGGCGGCCACGCCGAAGAGCTTGCGGTTGCGCCGCCGCTCCCGGCCACGCTGCTGGATCGCCTCGACCGGGCGCTCCATCCGTACGTCGGAGAGGGTCTGCTTCACCGCGTCCAGCACCTCATCTTCGTTCATCATCCGATCTCCTAGCTGGCCACGAGCACGATCTGCGCCCGCAGGGTTGCGGTGGCACGGGAGAGGTGGACGGCCACGGTTCGGGCGGAGATCCCTAGCACCTCGGCTACGGCGTTGGTGTCCAGGTCGAGCCAGATGCGCAGCACGACCACCTCACGCTGCCGTTTGGGCAGCCTGCGAACGGCGGTCAGCAGGGCGTCGTCCGTGCCGAGGTCGGCCTCGGCGAGCGCCCGGTCGTGGCCGTCGAGGGCGACCTCGCGTCTGCGCCGCCGCCACCAGGACACCCGGAGGTTCAGGGCGGTGCGCACCACCCACGCCGCCGGTGCCGGATGCCGGCTCACCTTCTGCCAGGAGGCCCAGGCCCGCGCGAACGCCTCAGCGACCAGGTCCTCGGCCAGCGCGCGATCGCCCGTTCCGGCGAGTACGGCGCGCAGGCAGTTGTCCCGGGAGCGCTGATAGAAGTCCGCGAAGTCCTTCCGTTCTCGTTCCACACCTGGTGTACGCACCAGCGCCCCGATCCATTTACCGGGCGCCGGAAGAAAATCGGCGCCGATCGGCTGCGACCACGACGACCGTCGGAATGTGCCGGCGACTCCGGATCAGGACGGCAGCGGGATCTTCCGCAGCTCACCCACGGTGTACTTGGCGACCTTCTCCACCATCCGGATTCCGGTCTCCATCTTGGTGTGCTGACTGGAGAGCACGGCGATGAGCCAGTCGTGCTCCGGCTCGACGAGCCGCCCGATGCTGTTGACCGCCCACTTGCCGTTATCGGCGTCGAGCTGATCCCAGCCGTTCTTGACGTAGCTCTCCGTGGTGTCGGTACCGGCGGCGGTGATGCCCCAGTCCTGCTCCTCGTCGACCTTGCTCATCAGGCCGAAGAGGTAGGCGCGGTCAGCCTCGGTCAGCGGCCCGTCCTCGGCGCTGAGCGCGGTGAGCAGTCGGATCTGGTCGGCCACGGTGGTGAGCGTCATTCCCCAGCGCACGTTCGGCGTGGTCTCCTTCAGGCCGAACGTGCGGTTCGCCGCGGTCAACCCCGGCTTGCCGTCGATCCGGTCGTAGAGCACTGAGGTCGCGTCGTTGTCGCTCAGTGTGATCGACTTTCTGGCCCGTTCGCGATCGGCGCTGCTGATCTTCTTCCCGTCCTGCTGCGCGTGCCACAGCACCGCGGCGAGGATGTCGGCCTTCACGATGCTGGCCGTCTGGAAGCGCTGGGTGCCGACGGTGACGCTCACCCCGGTCACCCGGTCCTGGACGGCCACCGCGATGCGCCCCTTGGTCGCCCGCACGTACGCCTCGACCCGCTTGCGGGCCGGGCCGAGGTAGTCGGGCGTCGGGCTGGGCGTCGGCTTGGCCGACACGGCGGACGCCGGTGACGACCCGGACCCGTCGCCCGAGCCGGAGAGGCGCCAGATCGCACCCCCGCCGACCAGGCCGCCGCCGGCCAGCGTCACCAGCGCGGCCGCCAACACCCCGCGACGCGTATGGCCACGCCGGTTCGGCTCCTCCGGTGACTCCGCACTCCGCCGCCGGCCGCCCGTCCGCTGCCGCGGAATGCCGCCGTCCGTCCGCTCGTCGGGCCGCGTCCCGGGGTGACCGCCGTCCGTCCACTGCCCGTGCCGGTCGGCCTGCGCTCCGGGGTGGCCACCGTTCGGCCACTGCCGCTGCCCGTCGGCCTGCGCGCCCGGGTATCGGTCGTCCGGCCACTGCCGGTGCGGGTCGGCCTGCCGCCCGGGACGGCCGTCCGTGCGGTGGCCGCCGTCCGTCCACTGCCGGCGCGGGTCGGCCTGCGTCCCGGGGTGGCCGCCGGCCGGCCACTGTGCGCGCGGGTCGGCCTGCGTGCCGGGGTGGCTGCCGCCCGGCCACTGTGCGCGCGGGTCGGCCTGCGTCCCGGGGTGGCCGCCGGCCGGCCACTGCCCGCGCCGGTCGGCCTGCACGCCTGGGTAGCGCTCGTCCGGCCACGGTCCGCGACGATCGGCCTGCCGCCCGGGGTGGCCCTCCCTGGGCTGGCCGCCGTCCCGCCAGTCTCCGCGCCCACCGGTCTGCGCCCCGGGGTGGCCGGGACCGCGGCGGTGATCAGGGGCGGGCTCGTGCCGATCCCCGGGCCGGTTGTGCATCGATCGCTCCAATCGCAGGACGGCACGGGCCGCCGCACATTAAACACGCCTGTCCTGCGCGGCTGTATTACGGCGAGTGACCAAACGCACATAGAGGAAGGGGCGCTGACCCGATGGTCAGGAATTGACTACGCGGAGTCGGGGACGGCCTTTTTCGGCGTCCCCGGCGGTTTCCGATCCATTCATCTCAGGGCAGCGCAGAGGACCCGAACGGGGAGACCGACCCCGTCCGGCCCGGCCCCCGCCGAAGCCCGGCCCTCCACCGGATCCCGGCCCCGGCCCCTCCGCTCAAGCCCGACCCCGGCCCTTCCGCCGAAGGCCGGCCCGGTGCGCCGAGGAGACCGAATCGAGGTTGACAGCCCCGCCGCCCCCGGCGCCTACTGGGCCACCGGGCACGCGGGCGGCGCGGCCCCGACTGGCGGCAACGAAGGACGACGTGGAACCGACCGACACCCTCGACTGGGGCGAACTCGACGAGCGACACACCGCGGCGCTGACCAAGCTGGCCGAGGAGTGCCTCGCGGCCGACGGGGGCCTGCCGCTCCTCACCACACCGCCGCTGCTGCGGGCGCGCCTACTCCAGACGTACACGCTCGGCGCCTGGCACGACGGTCTGCTCGTCGCCGCGGCCGGAATCGGGAACACGGCGACGGCCGGCACCGGTGTCGGCGCGGGACCGGCCACCACGACCGGTCTGGTGCATCCGGACCGGCGCGGTCAGGGGCTCGGCACCCGCCTGATCACCTGGGCGGCCGAGCGGGCCGGCGACAGCGACCTGCTGCTGACCACCGAGACGTGGAGCGCCGACGCGGACCGCCTCCTCACGGCCCACGGCTTCCACCGGACCTTTGCCGAATCGGTGCTGAGACACGACCTGGACGCCGTGCCGGCGGTCGCCCAGCCGGACTCGGTGCGCACCGAGCCGGTGACCGCGGGGGTCGGCGGGGAGCTCTTCAGCACCTACTGCGCGGCGTTCGCCGACCGGCCGGGCTTCGTGACGCCCGACGCCGACGAGTGGCTGGCGGAGCTGTTCGAGGACGACGAGTACCGGCCGGACCTGTCCCTGCTGACCCGAGCCCCCGACGGGCAGCCCGTCGGTTTCGTGAACGTTCTCGGCACCTGGGTCGACCAGGTCGGCGTCGTGCCGGCGTGGCGGAAGCGGCGGGTCGGGGCGTACCTGGTGGGGAGTGTGTTGCGGTCCCTCGCCGCCGAGGGCGCTCCGCAGGCGTGGCTCTGCGTCAACGACGACAACCCGGCCGGCGCGCTGTACCGGCGCCTGGGCTTCGTCGACGCCGGTCGGCGGGCCCGTTACCTGCGCCGCCGCTGACGGTCGGCGCGCGACGCCACCACTGCCCCGACCACCGGCGCCGGGACGGGGAGCGCTCTGCCGGGCGACGACGCCGGCGGGACGGGGGAGCACGCCGTCCGGCGACGACGTCGGCGCGGGACGGCGAGCCCGCACCCCACGACGACGCCGGCCCGGCGCCCACCTGGTGAGGTGGGACGCCGGGCCGGTGCCGATCAGCCGGACGCTGCGCGGGGCTCAGTCGCGCCCGAAGACCTTCCGGCTGGACCCGAGCCGCAGGAACACGGTCTCACCGGTCGCGTCGTTGAGCGCGTCGTTGTCGGTGACCGCGTACACCTCGCCGTTGCCGGCCACGGTCAGACCCTCGAGCTTCTCCTGCGTCCACCCGTTCGTCGCGCGGAGCGCGGGCAGCACGTCGACGGCGAGCGTCTTCGGCAGCACGCGCAGCGGGCCCGGCGCGGCCGCCGAGTCCGGCATCGGGACGGTGTAGACCCGCTTCAGGGTGGCGGCGGGGCCGTTCAGCTTGTCCCGCTCGATCACCGCGAGCCGGTCACCGACCACCGTGATCTCGGAGAGCCCGATCCAGTCCCCCGCGACGTCGGTGCTGTTCAGCTTGTAGCCGAACCAGCTCCAGGTGCCGGCCGCGACGTCGTACCGGCCGAGCCGGACGGTGCCGGCCGGGTCGGTGGAGAGCTCACGCTGTACGGCCACCCAGACGACCTCCCGGCCGCGCCGGTCGGTCGTGGCGGTGACCCCCTCCAGGCCCTGCTTGCCCAGGCCGGCGGCGACGTCCGCCGGCAGTGCGACGACCTGCCGGGTGACCCCGGCGGCGTCCAGGCGGACCAGTGCGTTCTCCGGACCGCTGGCCCCCTCGACGGCGAGCCAGTAGCCGCCCTGCGGGCGGGCGAAGATGCCCTCGGCGTCGTAGCCGACCGGCTTGCCGGCGGCGTCCTTGACGCTCAGCGCGCCGGTGATGACGGCGGGCGAGCGCTTCACGTCGATGTCGAGGATGCGGGTCTGCGAGTACGCCGAGTCGGTGACGCTGACCAGCTCGTTCGGCTTGCCCGGCACTGCGCTCAGCGCGCCGAGGGCACCCCAACCGATAGGCGTGCCGTGCTTGTCGGAGGCGGAGACGATGCTCGGGAACGCGGGCGTGCCCTTGCCCAGCTGGTAGAGGGAGACGGAGGCCCGGACGTTGACCGAGGCGTCGTCCTCCTCGCTGGAGATGGCGATCAGCCCCCGGGACGGGATGGGCAGCAGCCCCTCCGGCCCGTTGGTGGAGGGCAGCATCTGCTTGAAGACCGGCCGGGTCGGGTTGCTGAGGTCGTAGACGGCGACGAAGTTGCTTCGCTCCGAGCCGACGAAGCCGTACCGGACGCCGTCGTATTCGGCGACCGCCACCCCCTCCGGCTCGGTGCCCTTCTTGCCGGCCCGGTCCTCGTTGTGCAGGCCGTACGTCGCGGCGAGCCGCTCGAACGTGTTGCCCGCGTCCCAGGCGACCTTGCCGGTGCGGCTGTCGAAGACGGTCCAGCCTCGGCTGCCGCCCTTCCAGTCACCCTCGTTGGCCGTTGCGAGGTAGTGGTCGTCGATCCAGGCGACCGCGTCCGGCTCGCGCGGCACGTCGGTGATCGTGCCGGTCAGGTCGATCGTGCCGTCGTCGGCGGTGTCGACCCCGCTGATCGTCGCGGTGCCCGCGCTGAAGACCCGGGTGATCCGGCCGGTGGGCAGGTCGATCAGGGCGATCCCGTTGTTCTCCTGGAGGGTCACCGCCAGCTCGTTACGGCTGTTGATGGTGACGTACTCCGGCTCCGGGTCGGTCGGCTCGGTGAGGCCGGCCTTGACCAGGGCGGGCAGCGCCTGGCCCTGCGGGCCGGTCAGCGGCACCGGCCGCACCCGCCAGCCGGCCGGGTTCGTGCCCGCCAGGTCGACGATCTGCACGAAACCGCCGGGAGCCTGGGGCAGGTCGCCCTCCTCGCCGCCGGGCGGGGTGGCCTCCTCGTCGCGCTCGTTCTCGATGGCGATCGCGGCGTACCGGTGGTTCTTGCTGATGGCGATCGAGTCGGGCTGGCCGCCGAGGTCGAAGCTGCGGACCCGCTTGCGGGTGGCCAGCTCGATCACGTCCAGGCGTCCGGACGGCGCGGTGAAGCTGCGGCTGGTGTTCACCACCACGAGCACGTACCTGCCGACCACGGCGACCGAGGTCGGCTCGTCCTCGGCGTCACCGAGCTGCGACAGCGAGAGGGTGCCGAGGCCACGGGGCTTCTCGGCCCGGGAGATGTCGAGGAAGCCGATCCGGCGTCCCAGGGCGTCGGTGTAGATGAGGGTGCGCCCGTCCTCGCTGACCGCCGAGATCTCCGCGACGGTGGGAGAGGTGGGGTCCTCGCCGGCAGGGCGGTTCTGGAAGACGGGGTAGGTGGCGACCCGGTCAAAGGCGAGAGGCTTGCCCGGGTGGTGGTTTCCGCTGGCCGAAGCCGCAGTGGCGCCGGTCAGACCGGCGGCTGCGACTCCGGCCGCGGTGAGCAGGGTGAATGCTCTTCTCAAAGTCAAGGCCTTCCTCCGTACGGTGATGCCCGGTCGGAGGCTGGCACCCTTCGGGGAGCATCAGCTTGCGGCTGCGTGAACAGTCGACGAAGTCATGCGCAGCCGCCACGCCGCGCCGCCGATCAGGGTGAGGGTGACGATGCTGATCGCGATGTCACCGACGAGGGCAGCGGCCGGCGTCGCCGGGGCGTAGGTCGGCACGGCGTAGGCGTACGCGGCGGCGACGAGCATGCTGGCCGTGCCGGCGGCGAGCACCTGTCGCTGCCCCCAACCGGAGCGCCGGGACCAGGTCACCAGCAGGGTCGCGGCGGCGGCGGCGAGCACCAGCCCGACGGCGATCCCGGCCCAGCCGGGGGCGAGATTGGAGCCGGCGTACGCCACGAGGACCACCAGCCCCGGCCAGACCGGCCGGGGCGCGCGACGACCCTTCGCCGCGACCGGTGGACGGCTGTCGTCGTGCGGCGCGGGCGCCGCCGGGACGCCGGAGTCGTGTGCCGGGACCGGTGCGCCGGCGGTGGCCGGGACCGTCGCGACGACCGGCGGCGCGGGGAGGGCCGGGCTGCCGCGGCGGCGGCGGATCAGCAGCCCCGCGCCGATCAACGCGACGGCGACCGTCACGGCGAACCCGACCTGCGCCGGGCTGGCCAGGAAGTCCTTGCGGCCCTCGTCGTCGGAGAAGATCAGGAGGCTGCCGGCGAGGTAGAGCAGTGTGACCACGGTGAGCCCCGGCCGGCCCAGCCACGGGCGCGACCGCCGATCTCCGCGTAGGAGTGACTCGACGATGACGATCGGTGCGCAGATGCTCAGCGCGATGTGGTTGCCGATGTAGTCGAACGCCTGCCGGGCGCTGAAGTCGAGCCCCGGTACGAGCGTGGCCTCGGCGGTGGCCTGGGTGTCCGCGAACTCCGTGTCGTCGAGGAAGCCTGGGTTGAACAGCGACTGGTCGACCAGCCCGGCCTGGATCACGCCGAACGCCGCGGCGAACAGCGCAATCGTCGGCCAGCCCGCCCCGACCCGGCGGGCGGTCTCCCGGATAAGCAGCGCCGCCCCGCCGTACATCGGCGCCAGGACGAGGATCACGAACGGGGTGTCGGTGAGGGTGAAGCCGCCCCAGGAGCACTCGGCGGCCCAGGGGGCGAGCAGTAGTAGCGCGACGGCCGGCACCAACCGGCGGCGCAGGGGGAGACGATCGGGGTGTCGCTCGGCGGGCATCGGCACTCCTCGGCGGCGTGTCGGGGTCATCCGTACCGTGCCCGGACCACCTGGACCGCCGCTACGGCCATCGGCAGAAGACGCGGCCGACCAAAGTCGACAGGCGGGCCGGGTGGCGGTCGCGAGTGTCGACGGCGGGTGCCGACCGGCCCGAGGCGATCGGAGGCAACCTTCTGTGGCACCGCGACGTGGTAGGGGCGTGACCGACCAAGAAGAAGCGATGTCCACGGCGGACCGGTCGTACGTGGCCTTCGTCGAGGTGGCTTGGCGGCGGCATATCCGGCTGGCCATGCTGCTGACCGGCGATCGGTGGCGGGCCGAGGAGTTGCTCCAGGAGAGCCTGGTCAAGGTGTACGAGCGGTGGCGGCGGCTGTCCCGGCTCGATGACCCGCACGCCTATCTTCGCCGCGCCCTGGTCAACAACCACACGTCCAGCTGGCGGCGACGTCGCCGGGAGAACCTCGTGGCGGACGTCCCGGACCGGCCCGCCACCGGCGGCGACATCGGCCCCGACGCCCTCGTCCTGCGCGGGGCGCTCATGTCGCTCCCGGCGAAGCAGCGCGCGGTCGTGGTGCTGCGCCACTACGAGGACCTGACCGAGCGTGAGGTGGCCCGGGTGCTGGGTTGCTCGCTCGGCACGGTCAAGAGCCAGAACGCCAAGGCGCTGGAGAAGCTCCGCCACCTACTCGATGAACCCTCCTACGCGGTAAGCAGGTGACCAGTCATGAACTCACTCGATGAACAGCTCGCCCACCGGCTGCACGACATCGTCGACGGCGAACAGGACTCCGTACCCCCGGTGGAGGCGCTGCTCGACCGGGGCCGGCGGGCGCGGCGGCGCCGGAGCACCGCGATGGTCGGCGCGACGTGCGCCTTCCTGGCGTTGGGCGCCGCCACGGCGGTGACCGTGGCGACGCTACCGGCGGCGGACCGTCCGGCCGTCACCGCCGAGGGGGCGGCGCGGCCGACCTCGCCCGCGATGAGGCTGGTCTCGGCGGCCACCGCCAGCGAGAACATCAGTTACCGGATGCGGCTCACCCAGTCGGGGGGCGGGTTGAGTTACGAGGGCGCGTTCGACCCGAGGACCGCCACCGGGTACGTGCGCGCCCCGCAGGACGACTCGGTCATGACCGAGCTGCTGATCGACGGCATCCGGTACGAGGGCGGCGAACGGCCGCAGGGCACGCCGCCGGCCGACAAGGGTCCGGGCGAGACGTACGGCCGCTACGGCCAGTACCCGGGCAGGTACGACCGGCTTTCTCTCTACGGCGACGGGAACGACATCCTCGGTGTGGCGTCGCCCGACCCGGCGGCCCTGTTCGCGGCGTTGCAGCGGGCGGACGCGACGGTCACCGAGAACCCGGACGGCACGCTGCACTTCGCGTACGCGACGGAGTCCGCCGCAGGATCGAGCAGTTCGTCCGGCGACGTCACCATCGACGCCGACGGCCGGATCGCGACTGTGGCGCTCAGCAGCACCTGGCAGTCCACGGCGAAGGGCCGCCTCGACACCGGAACCGTCGAGGTGACGCTCGAACTCTTCGACTACGGCGTCGAGGTGCAGGTGGAGCGTCCCACCGACGTCGTCGAAATCAAGGAGTAGTTCCTCCTCCGTGAGCTGCCCACGACCCGACGGTCGCGGGCAGCTCACGCTCATCCGCGGCCGCGCACCGTCGCACCGATGCGGCGGGCCGGGGTGACCCGCAGCTGGCCTGCCGGTGGCTATGGTGGGCGCACCGGCAGGGAGGAGCGCCACGATGACCGCCAGCACCCCCACGACCGCCCCGGCGGAGGCTGCCCGCAGCGCCGACCGGCCGCTGCTCACCTACCTCGACGACTCGACCGGCGTGCGGATCGACCTGACGGCGCCGCAGCTCGGCGAGTGGGCGGCGCGCAGTGCGGGCCTGCTGCGCGAAGGCTGCGGTCTCGCCCCCGGCAGCCGGGTCGCGGTGCTGCTGACCCCGCACTGGCGTACCGCAGCGGTGCTGCTGGGCGCGTGGTCGGTCGGGCTGGCCGTGTCGTACCGGCCACGGGCCCTCGCCGGCCTGCCGGTGCTCGAACCGGGTGGCGACCGGCCGTACGACGCGGTGTTCGTGACGCCGGAGCGCCTCGACGACTGGCTGGAGGACGTGCCGGACGGGACGCACCGCTATCTCGTCGGCACCGGGGTGGAGCCGCTGGCGGAGGTGCCGGTGGGCTGGCTCGACTGGTCCACCGAGGTGCTGCGGCACTCCGACGCCGCGCCGAACTACACCGAGATCCGCCCGTCCGACCCGGCCACCCCGGACGGCACCACCTACGGCGAGTGGGGCGGGCTGGCGCGGGAGATGGCCGAGCTGTGGGGGCTGCGCGCCGGCGACCGGCTGCTGGTCGACGCGGCTGAGCACGAGCAGCCGCTGAAGTGGCTGCTCGCCCCGCTCTCCGTCGGCGCGTCCGTGGTGGTCTGCGCGAACCTGGACCGGTCCCGGCTCGACGACCGGATCGCCGCCGAGCAGGTCACCCGGGTGCTCTGATCCGCCGACCGCTCCCGGCCACCCGGCGGGTTGATCGACTCGACTTGCAGGTGGTCGGGGTGTCCGGCTGGTCTGGACACCCCGACTTCAAGGAAGGTGGAGTCGGATCACAGTGGAACCGACTTCCTAGCCCCCGGGCGCTGTGGAAGGCTCCGTTCATGGGAAGCGCACTGGTACTGGCGGGTGGCGGGGTGGCCGGCATCGCCTGGGAACTCGGGGTCCTGCGTGGCCTCGCCGACGCCGATCCGGCGCTCGCCGACCGGGTCATCGCCGCCGACCTGGTGGTGGGCACCTCGGCCGGCTCGGCGGTCGCCGCGCAGATCACCAACGGCACCCCGCTCGACGACCTGTACGCGGCCCAGCTGCGCCCGGAGACCGCCGAGATCGAGGTCGACGTCGACACGGAGAAGCTCTTCGCCGACTACGGCGCGGTGCTGACCGGCGTCTCCGACCCGGCGGAGGCCCGCCGTCGGCTGGGCGCTCTCGCGCTCGCCGCGCAGACCGTGGAGCCGGCCCTCCGGCTCGCCGCGATCGACGCCCGGCTCCCGGTCAAGGCGTGGCCGGGTCGGGACGTACGGCTGCCCGCTGTCGACGCCGATAGCGGCGAGGTGACCGTCTTCACCGGCGACTCCGGGGTGTCCCTGCGCGACGCCGTGGCCGCCAGCTGCGCGGTACCCGGCATCTGGCCGCCCGTGGCTATCGGCGAGCGCCGCTACATCGACGGCGGGGTGCGCTCCATGACCAACGCCGACCTCGCGGCCGGCGCCGACCGGGTGCTGATCATCCAGCCCACCCTGGAGGGCACCCCGCAGCCGTGGGGCAACCTCGACGACGAGATCGCGGCGCTCGCCCCGGCGAAGCTGCACGTGATCAGCGCCGACCAGGCCTCCGTCGACGCGTTCGGCACCAACGCGCTCTCTCCGGCGACCCGGGGGCCGGCGGCTCAGGCGGGCCGGGCCGTCGGCAAGGCCCACGCCGTGGCCGTCGCCGCCCTCTGGGGCTGACCGGCCGACCCGCTGGCCCGCTGACCGGCCGACCCGCTGACCGGCCGACCCGCCGACCGGCGACCCGCCAACCGGCCGACTCGCTGGCCCGCCGACCGCCCCCGCCCGCTCCCGGCCGGCCGGCGGGTTGATCGACTCGACTTACCGGTAAGTGGGGGTGTCCGGCCGGTCCGGACACCCCGACCTCAAGGAAGTCGAGTCGACCCGAGCGAGGCCGGCGGGCGGTCGCGGTTCGTCAACGCCCGTCGGTCTCCTCGGCGAGGTGCTCGCCGTAGGCGTACCAGCTCGTGCCGAGCTTCGGCCCCCACTCGACGGTCAGCGGCGGCTCGGGCTCGTCGTCCGGGTCGCGCAGCGGGAGGCCCGCGTTGAGCAGCGGCTGCCACTCCACGGTCAGGAAGGGCTCGGTCATGACCACGCCTCCTCCGCGACGAGCGGGTCGTTCGACAGCTCAGGTGGCACCGTCTCATCGCCCGGGGCCATGCCCCGCGCCTGCGGCGGCGCGAAGACGGGGTCGGCCGGTGCCGCCCGATGATGCTGCGGGTGCCGGTGCTGGTAGTCCAGGGCGGCCTGGACCAGCGCCGGCTCGGAGAAGCGGGGGCCCCAGAAGGCGGCGTTGATCGGCAGTCCCTCCGTGCTGTCGTACCCGATCGGGAAGGTCACCATGGGCCAGGTGAGCGCGTTGGGGAGCTGGTAGAAGCTGCGGTAGTTGCGCAGCTGCGTGCCGCCGAACCGGGGTCCGATCTGCGCGCCCATCGGCAGCACGAGCATGAAGTCGACGCCGGCCTCGTCGAGCGCCCGCTGGTAGTTGGCCTGCAGCGTGCGGCGGCGGCGTTCGCCCTCGTCGCGTACGGCTGTGGGGATCGCGCCGGCGGCGGCCGCGGCCCGGGCGAGGTCGCCGAACTGCCGCTCCAACGCGGGGGCGTTCTCGGGGTGCGACTCGGCGAACGCCTGGATCGCCTGCCAGTAGCGGATCTCGTAGCGGTTCGGGTTGAGCACCGCCGTGGCGGGCGACACGGCGTCGCCGTCCGGCAGCGGGAGACGTTCGGTGGTGCGGAAGTACGGGTCGTTCGCCGACACCGTGACGTCGAGGCCCGGGAACTCCTTGACCGTGGCGCCCAGCGCGACCAGTTCGGCCTTGAAACGCTCGAAGGCGGCCCGGTAGTCGCCGTCGTACGTCTCCGCGGGTGGGACGCCCGTGCCGCCCCGGGTCATCCAGTCGGTCTGCGGAATGCCGATGGTCGTACCCGCCAGGGGGCGGCTGCCATGCCGCGCGGCCAGGGGGAGCGCGGGGAAGGGGTGCGGGGCGGCGAGGGTGAGCGGGTCGGGCGCGGGGTCCGGGCCGAGGACGGCGGCGAGCACGAGCGAGGCGTCCCGGATCGACCGGGCGATCGGCCCGAGCACGTCATAGCCGGGCGAGAGCGGCATCGTCCCGGCGGTGGAGACGAGACCGAGCGAGGGTTTGATGGCGCTCGCGCCGTTCGCCGCCGCCGGCATGATGATGGAGCCTCCGGTCTCCTCACCGATCGTGGCCGCGGCCAGTCGAGCCACGGTGGCCACTCCGGATCCCTGGCTCGACCCGCCGGGGATGAAGCGCGGGTTCCAGGCGTTGCCGGCGAATGTGCCGGCGATGCTGCCGGAGAAGGCCGAGGCGATGGTGTGGCCGATGATCACCGCTCCCTGTGCGCGCAGCCGCGCCACGATGGTCGCGTCGCGGCGGGACAGGTTCCCGTCGTACGCGTGGGTGCCGTTCTTCGCCTCCAGCCCCTTGACCGCGATCGAGTCCTTGATCCCGAAGGGGATGCCGCAGAGCAGCGGTGGCCGCCGATCGTGGCGGAGCACCCGGTCCGCCACCGCGGCCTGGGCGAGGGCGCTGTCCCGGTCGATCCGGACGAACGCGTTGTACCCGCCGTTGTCGCCGTAGACCTCGAAGGGGCCGTTGAGCCGATCGATGCGGTCGAGGTACGCCCGCGTCACCTCGACCGAGCTCAGCTTCCGGGCGCGTAGCAGCACGATCAGCTCACTGAGCTCGTAGTCCACGATCCGCGACCGGCGCGGGATCTGGCCGACCGACGGCAGCTGTCTGAGCAGGTCCGGAGTGGAGTCGGGGGCGGCCGTGACCGGTTGCGCGGTGACCAGGCCGGCCACCGTCGCACCGGCTGCCGCGGCGCCACCGCCGAGCAGGTACCGGCGCCGGACACCCGGCTGGGTGTTCTCAGTTGTGGTGGGTGTCGTGGTGGCGTGAGTGCTGTTGCCCATGAAGGCTCCCGTCTGCCAGGAGGGCGGGCGCGTGGGATCGCCCGAAACGCCGGGATGGCGCCGCCGGGAGGATCGTCACGCACGAGCTGTCGCATTGATGTTGCCAACTGCTTTCCGTCGGGTAAACCGGACCTTCACCGGGTTGTCTGCGGTGCCGACCTTCGCTACGGGCGGGCTCCCGCGCGTCCGGGCGCCTCTTCGAAAGCGCTCCTCGCCCCCCTGCCGTTACATCGGGATCAGCCCTCTGAGCAGGGCTTTTGTCGACGCTCCTGACGTGGTCTCATACCGGGCAGACGACGCCACCGACCTGGTCGTGGCAACCCCGCGTCGATTCCGCACCGCTCCCATCCCCTGAAAGGTGCACCGATGCACAGGAGACCGATCTTCCGACTGGCAGTTCTCACCGCCACCGCCGCGACGTTGCTGGCGTCCGGTGGCACCTACGGCGCGGTCGCGGCGGCACCCGCGACCGTCGCCCCGGGTGCCGAGGCGTGTGAGCCGGGCGCCGACGAGCAGAGCGTGGCGCGGGTCGCCGAGGGCGCCACCGTCAAGGAGCCGGAGCTGTACGCCAAGAACGAAGCGAACGCGTACGGCGTCATCAAGGATTCGCCGCGCCTGCCCAACGGCAGCGTCACCATTCCCACGATCTTCCACATGATCTCCGACCATCCGCTGAGCGCGGCGGAGACGGCCCGGTGGAACACCATGATCGCGGCGCAGATGACGGTGCTCAACGACTCGTTCGCGGGCCGTACGGCGGCGGACGCCTCCGACACGCCGTTCCGGTTCTCCCTCGTCGACACCACCTGGACGGTGAACAGCGCCTGGTACACGGTGGTGCCGGGCAAGAACGAGCGGAACATGAAGCAGGCGCTGTACACCGGCGACTCCCGCACCCTGAACGTGTACGCGGCGAACATCGGCGGCGGGCTGCTCGGCTGGGCGTACTTCCCGAAGGGCTACAACAACGGCCGCGACTACATCGACGGCGTGGTGATGCTCGACGAGTCGATGCCGGGCGGCACGGCCGGCAAGTACTCGCTGGGTGACACGCTGACGCACGAGGTCGGGCACTGGCTGATGCTGGAGCACACCTTCGCGCACGGCTGCTCGGCCTCCGGTGACTTCGTGGCGGACACTCCGCGGGAGGCGGCACCGCAGTTCGACTGCCCGGTGGGCGCGGACACCTGCACCGCACCCGGCCTGGACCCGATCCACAACTTCATGGACTACACGCAGGACTCCTGCATGAACATGTTCACCCCGGGCCAGGCGGACCGGATGAGCGACGCCTGGGTGGCGTTCCGGGCCGGCGGCAGAGGCTGACGGCGGGGACCGGGCGGGCCGCGCCGACGCGGTCCGCACGGTCGCCCGAAGCCACCCGAATTGGCGTACACCGTTGTCGTCCCGCTTCGATACCCTCGTGCAACTCGATGGCGATGTACGCCGTCGTTCACGGGGGAGGGGTATCGTCGTGCGCGCACGAAGACTGCTTGCCGCGTCACTGGGCACAGTGCTCGGTGCCGGCCTGATCAGCGTCAACACCAGCCCGGCGCAGGCCTACGAGCAGCGCGACACCGGCAAGTCCGGTTGGGCCTACACGGATTCGCACCTGCCGAAGAAGTCGTTCGTCAACCCGTCCGGAGACGCGCCGATCGGCGCGTGGACGGACGCGGCAGGCGCTCGGCACAAGTCCCGGTCCTACTTCACCTTCGACGTCGCACGCTTCCGCGGGACCGTCATCCACAAGGCCGACCTGGTCATCGAGGAGCGGTCGGCGGCGGACTGCGCGACCGCCCAGCCGGTCGAGCTGTGGCGCACCGACCCGATCACGGCGACCACGAGCTGGAACTCGTCGCCGCGCCGCCGCGAACTGCTCGGCACGGTCCAGGCCGGCGGCGAGGCGGCCTGCCCCGGCTATCTGGTCTGGGACATCATGCCCGCGCTGCAGAAGCTCGCGGATCAGGGCAAGCAGACGCTGACCGTCGAGATCCGGCTGCCGCACGGCTTCGAGGCCAAGCTCTCCCACGGCCGTAAGCTCCGCCCGTTCCCGGTGATCCACAGCGAGTCGAACCACGCGCCGACGGTGGGGCAGATCGGGCTGGAGTTCCCGTCGTGGGCCTGCGGGACGTCGGCGAAGCCGCAGCCCGTGGGACCGCGCTACTACAGCCTGATGGTCAGGGGCGCGGACGCGGACCCCTACGACTACGACTACAGCGGGCAGTTCGCCGCGTGGCCGGTCGGCGACGAGAACCAGCGTGTCGAGCAGTTCGGGTCGAGTTACGGCGGCGCGCTGTCGAAGATCGACTGGGACATGTCGCAGTACCCCGACGGCACCGTGGTGGCCTGGACCGCCCGGGCCTACGACGGGCACGACTTCTCGGCCTGGGCGAAGCCGTGCTACGTCAAGGTGGACGCGCAGCGGCCGGCCACTCCGGTGGTCGTCTCGGCGAAGTACCCGGACGACGGCCAGCCGCACGGCGGGTCGGGAGTGCCGGGCACGTTCACGTTCAAGGCCAACGGGTCGCCGGACGTGGTCGGCTACTACTGGGGGCGCTTCGGCGAGACGTACAACTACATCCCCGCGCCCGCACCCGGTGCCGACGTGACGCTCGAATACACCCCCACCTCGTTCTTCGAGTCGCTGAGCGTACGCAGCGTGGACAGCGCGTCGAACTCCTCGGAGACTGTCCGTTACGAGTTCCGGGTGAAGTCGACCGCGCCGCAGGTGCGGGTGACGATGGGCGGCGTCGGTCTGCCCAGCAAGCTGGCCGTCTCCACGAACGTCGAGGGGGTCACCGAGTTCGGGTACCGCATCGGCGACGGCGGTGAGACCCGGGTGCCGGCCGGCGCCGACGGCACGGCCGGGATCCCCGTGGTCTTCGACCGGACGGGCAACGTCAAGATCGAGGTACGCAGCTACGCCGGGAGCGAGCTCGTCGGCGGGTACACCGAGACCGTGTCGGTCCGGGACACCCCGACCGTGGCGTCGGACGACTTCGCCTTCCCCGAGCACGACGGGGTGGTGGACCGCCCCGGCACCTTCACGTTCCGGCCCGGCCGGACCGGCGTGGTGGCGTACGAGTACACGCTCGGTGGCGGCGATCTGCAGCGCCTCGACGCGGCGGCGGACGGCACCGCGGTGCTGCGATGGACTCCGACCGAGCCCAACTGGTACGTGCTGAACGTGCGCAGCATCAGCGCCGACGGCACCGTCTCCGAGACCGCACAGTACGAATTCAACGTCATCGACATCAAGCCGGGCGTCTACTCCAGCACCTACTACGAATACGGCGCCTGGGGAGGCGTGGGCATCCCCGGCGAGTTCGACTTCGGCACCGCGATGCCGGATGTGGACGTCTTCCTCTACCGGCTCAACGACGGGCCCGAGCAGATCGCCAATGCGGAGTACGGCTCTGCTCGGGTGACGCTCGCGCCGGACCGCTCCGGCAGCAACACACTGACCGTGCGTACGCGTTTCCTGGACGGGTCCTTCTCGCCGTCGCGCACCTACACCTTCGAGGTCAGCGACGCGCCGGTGGTGGCGTCCAGCGACTACCCCGAGAACGGCGACGCCGGCCAGCCCGGCCAGCCGGGCCGGTTCACCTTCAACCCGGGCCGCTCCGGCGTGACCGAGTACCGCTACGTGCTGGAGTACACCGGCGAGGAGCAGGTGGTGGCCGCCGGCGCGGACGGCCGGGCCACAGTCGAGATCACGCCGACCCACTCCGGTTACACGCTGCTGACGGTCACCAGCCGGACGGCCGACGGCACGGTCAGCCCGGAGCGCCGGTACTACTTCCGGGTCCGCGATCCCCGGGTGAACGTGAGCAGCGCGTACGACGAGTACAGCCCGCGCGGCGGGATCGGTTCGGTCGGCAGGTTCGGGGTCTACACCGAGATCAGCGAGGTGACCACCTTCGAGTACCAGCTCAACGGCGGGGCCTGGCAGAGCGTGCCGAAGGAGCCCGACGCGCTCGTCACGGACATCTCGGTGACCATGGACCGCAACGGCGCGAACGTCTTCTCGGTGCGGGGCCGGACCGCGTCGGGCGACTACACGCCGCAGACCGACTACCCGTTCCTGGTCGGCACGGCGCCGAAGGTCGCGTCGAGCACCTATCCGGCCGACGAGTGGGCCGGCGGAGTGGGCGTGCCGGGTGAGTTCACCTTCACCCAGGGCAGCCCGGGTGTGGTGGAGTTCGAGTACACGGTCGACGACGGGCAGCCGGTGACGGTGGCGGCGAACGCCGCCGGAGTCGCCACCGTGACCTACACGCCGACCTCGTTCAGCTCGCACACCATGCGGGTGCGCGGGCGCACCGCCGACGGGGCGTGGACCGACATGACGAGCTACTACTTCCTGGTCAACTTCTCCTGACCCGATGGTGACGGTGGGCCGCCCGTGCGGGCGGCCCACCGTGCTCGCTCAGTCGACTGCCGGCAGCGAGGGGCCGAGGACGTCGTCGGCGTCCACGATGGTGTACGCGTACCCCTGCTCGGCGAGGAAGCGCTGCCGGTGGGCGGCGTACTCGGTGTCGATGGTGTCCCGGGAGACCACCGTGTAGAAGTGCGCCTGCCGGCCGTCCGCCTTGGGGCGGAGCACCCGGCCGAGGCGCTGCGCCTCCTCCTGCCGGGACCCGAACGTGCCGCTCACCTGGATGGCGACGGCCGCCTCGGGCAGGTCGATGGAGAAGTTGCCCACCTTCGAGATCACCAAGGTGCGCAGCGAACCGGAGCGGAACTCGTCGAAGAGGCGTTCCCGCTCCTTGTTGGTGGTCGAACCCTGGATGATCGGCGCGTCCAGGTATTCGCCGAGCTGGTGCAGCTGGTCGATGTAGCCGCCGATCACCAGCACCTGGTCGTCGGGGTGCCGGTCCACCAGCGCCTTGACCACGGGGAGCTTGGTGCGGGCGGTCGCCGCCATCCGGTAGCGCTCCTCGGCCTCCGCCGTGGCGTACGACATCCGCTCCGCGTCGGTAAGCGTCACGCGTACCTCGGTGCACTCGGCCGGGGCGATCCAGCCCTGCGACTCGATGTCCTTCCACGGCGCGTCGTACCGCTTCGGGCCGATGAGGCTGAACACGTCGCCCTCGCGGCCGTCCTCGCGGACCAGGGTCGCGGTGAGGCCCAGCCGGCGGCGGGCCTGGAGGTCCGCGGTGAACCGGAAGATCGGCGCGGGCAGCAGGTGCACCTCGTCGTAGATGACCAGGCCCCAGTCACGGGCGCCGAAGAGGTCCAGGTGGGTGAAGGCGCCGCCGCGCCGTGAGGTGAGCACCTGGTACGTGGCGATGGTGACCGGGCGGATCTCCTTGCGCTCGCCCGAGTACTCGCCGATCTCCTCCTCGGTCAGCGAGGTGCGGGCGATCAGCTCACGCTTCCACTGCCGCCCGGCGACCGTGTTGGTGACCAGGATCAGCGTGGTGGCCTTCGCCTCGGCCATCGCGGCCGCGCCGACCAGCGTCTTGCCGGCGCCGCAGGGGAGCACCACGACACCCGAGCCGCCCGCCCAGAACGTCTCGACCGCCTCCCGCTGGTACGACCGCAGCGTCCACGGCTTCCGGCCTTCCTTGCCGGCCTCGGCCAGCTCGATCGGGTGCGCCTCGCCGTCGACGTACCCGGCGAGGTCCTCGGCGGGCCAGCCGAGCTTCAGCAGCGCCTGCTTGAGCCGGCCCCGCTCGGAGGGGTGCACCGCGATCGTGTCGTCGTCGATCCTGGCGCCGAGCATGCCGGCGAGCTTCTTGCTCTTGGCGACCTCGACCAGCACCACCCGGTCCAGCGCCCGCAGCACGAGGCCGTGCACCGGGTCGTTGGCGAGCTGGAGCCGGCCGTACCGGTCCATCGTCTCGGCCACGTCGACGAGCAGCGCGTGCGGCACCGGGTAGCGGGAGAACTTGATCAGCGAGTCGACCACGCTCTCGGCGTCGTGCCCGGCGGCCCGGGCGTTCCAGAGGCCGAGCGGGGTCAAGCGGTAGGTGTGCACGTGCTCGGGGGAGCGCTCCAGCTCGGCGAAGGGGGCGATGGCCATCCGGCACGCCTGCGCGTCGGGGTGGTCGATCTCCAGCAGCAGGGTCTTGTCCGACTGCACGATCAGGGGTCCACCGCTCACGCCAGCGTCCTTCCGTCCGATGGGCTGCCCGACGAGGTGGAGTACCCACCGCAGGCCGACCATCCAGTGTTGCACGCGGCCGGAGCCGGACAGGAAGTTGCGCACGGGGTGCAACCGACCTGGCGCTCGTGAACGTCTAAGAATGGGACGGCTGCCCAGGGAGGCCCCATGAAGCGTGTTCGGACAACTTCCCGGCTGGTCGCCCTCGTGGTGGTCACGCTGGTCGGGGCCGGTGCGTGCGCGCTCGATCCGCAGGCCGGCGGGAGTGGGGGCGGGGGCGCCGCTCCGGTCGGCGCGGCGGAGCAGGTATCGGGGGCGAGCGCGGCGCCCGGCCCGGACCAGCCCCCTGCCACGACGCCGGCGAAGCCGAAGGCGACGCCGACCCGGATGGCCCCGCCGACGAAGCCGACTCCGAAGCCGAAGCCTTCCACCGCCGCGCCGTCCGGCTGCCCTCAGGGCGAGCACCAGCGGGCCGTGGAGGCGTACCTGGCCCAGCTGGGCGGCTTCGGCCGGGTGACCGTCGACGGCCGGCAGTCCGCCGCCGACTGCGCCGCCATCAAGAAGTTCCAGAAGAGGTACGACATCCGCCCGGTCCAGGGCCGCGCCGGGCCCACAACGTACGACGTGGCGAAGCGGCTCGCCACCACCGACACCGGCCGATGCGAGGCGGGGTCGGGGCTGACCTTCTGCATCGACCTGACCCGGCAGACCACCTGGGTGATGCGCGGCGGCGAGGTGGTCGTGGCGCCCACGGTGACCCGTACCGGGATGTCCGGCTATCGGACGCCGGCCGGCACCTACAAAATCAACTTCCGTAACGTCAAGGAGTGGTCCGACCCGTACGAGGTCTGGCTGCCCTACTGGCAGCACTTCACCCAGGGGATGGGCTTCCACGAGACCACCACCTACCTGCACGACAAGTCGATCGGCTCGCACGGCTGCGTCAACCTGCTGCACGCCGACGCGGTCCGGTACTGGGAACTCGGGAAGGTCGGCAGCCGGGTGGTGCTCGTCGGCCGCCGCCCCGGCACCTGAGCCGCTGATCAGCGGGCGGGAGTCGGGGTGTTTCACCCTGTCACTCCCGCCACAACGGTGCCACTCTGGACGTCCGGCGTCGTACCGGACGGGGAGGCGCAGATGGCGCTCGATCATGAGGTGGCCCGGCAACGGGACGAGGAAGAGGTGTCCACCGCGACAGTGGTCGCCTACGTGCTCGCCGCGGTGGTCCTCTTCGGCTGGTTCCTCTACGGCTGGCTGGTGCTCCGGCAGGGCTTCGTCAACTCGATCGGCGAGGCCGCCGGCACCGGGTTCGCACTGCTGCTGATCGTCTCGATCGTCGGCACCGTACGCCGCAGCCGCCGCTGACCCGGCCGGCCGGATCGCCGGCGGCCGGGCCCGCTCCGCTCTTCGGCGGTCAGTCGGCGCGCACCGCCGCGGTGATCCGGTGCAGCGCGAAGGTGTGCAGCATCTCGGTCCGCTCGTCCTCCGCCCGCAGGTAACCGGCGCCGATGGAGACCGGCTTGACCAGCCGGGACGCGGTCGCCCCGTGCGCGTCCACGTAACCGACCCAGACCAGCGCCTTGTCCCGTACCGCCTGCTGGAGCACGGCGAGCGCGTCGCTGTGGCCCTGGACGGGCGCCGGACCGGTGGCACCCCGCCCGCCGCCGCGTACCGCCGCCGGGGCCCGCCGCGCCGCGCGTGCCGCCGCGTCGCCGCGCCGGATCTGCTCCACCACCCCGAGCAGTCGCGGCATCGGCACCCGCGGCGCGGCCAGCGGGTCCAGCGTCCGGGTGCCCACCGACACCCGGGCGGCCGCCCGCCGGGTCTTCGGGCGGGACAGCACCGCCGCGCCGGTGGCGTCCTCGGGCACCGGGGCGTACCCGGCGTCGCGCAGCGCGCCCAGCAGCCGCCCGACCTGGTACGGGCTGACCAGCACGGTCGGCGCCAGTCGGCGCAGCGCCAGCGACTCCAACCGCCGGTCGGCGCAGACCTCGCTGAGCAGCGCCTCGTCGTCACTGCGCAGGTACGCGCCGGCGGACCCGGCCCGCAGCCCACCGTGCCGGCGCGCCACGTCGTCCACCAGGTACGTGAGCGACTGCGGCACCGGCGTACGGGACCGCCGCCGGAAGAGCGCATGCAGGTCGTCGGCGCTGTACCCCGCGTCCAACGCCCGACGCACGCTCGCCGTGGTCACCCGGTGCACGCTGGCACCGCCCGCGGACTCCAGCTCGGCCACCGCGTCCAGCTCGGCCGCGAGCGCCGGCTCGGGCGGGCCCGGCACCACGAGGGTCAGGTCGGCCTGCATGAGGAAGTGGTCCACCGGGGCGGGCAGCAGGGCGTCCAGCGCCCGCGCCGCCGTCGACGGTTCGTCGCTGTCGGCCTCCAGGTGCAGCCCGAGCGGGTCGGCCGCGCCGTCGTCGGTGCGGGTGACGTCGGCCAGCAGCAGCCGCCCGTACGAGGTGAGCGCCCCCAGCCCGGTCACACCAAGCTGGGCGGCCTCGGCCAGCACCTCCCGGTGCGCGGCCTCCCGCCCCCGGCTGCGCCGCGGCGAGCGCCAGTCCAGCAGCGCCAGCACCTCGTCGACGGTGGGTGCGGTGGCCGGCTCCAGATCGGCCAGCACCCCGAGCACCGCTCGTCGGGAGAGCGGGGCGCTGGCCCGCTCCGCCTCGGCCGAGAGCGCCGTGATCGGCCGGTCCCGGTCGTCGCGCTGGCCGACCAGCCCCACCTGCCGGGTCATCGTCAGCCAGGCGCGGGCCAGCTGCTCCCAGCGCTGGGCCAGCGAGGCCGCCCGCCACACCTCGTAACCGGCGGCCGGCAACACCTGCTGGTCGGCACCGTACCGGTTGGTGGTGACGCCGGGAAGCTCCAGCTCGCCGAGGAGCCCGGCCGCGTACGCCACCTCGATCAGCAGCGCCGTCGTCGGCTCGTCCAACCCGCCGGTGCGGGCCAGCCGACGCAGGTCACGCACGCCGATGCCGCCGGAGCGGAGCACCGCGGCCGGTTCGGCGGCGAGCTGCTCCAGCAGACCTTCCGTGTGGCGTACCACCTCCATGGTCTGCCCGGCCCCGGCGGAGTCGACGGCCTTCGGCTCGCGGGGCGCGGCGGAGACCGGCGGAGGGCTGGTCCGCAGCGGCCCGAGCGGCCCGCTGTCCCGGCGCAGCAGCAGCCCCACCTCGCGGGGCAGCTCCACCGTTCCGGCCGAGACCGGTACGAGCAGCCGGTGCTCCACCAGCCAGCGCACGGGTGACCCGGTCGGCACACCGCCGTTGACCGGGTTGGGCGGCAGCTGGTCCTCCTCGCCGATCGGCGGCGCCTGCAACGCGCCCGGCGGCACACTGCCCACCGGCGGTCCGGCCGCCAGCCGGTCCAGGATCGCCCGGGCCGAGGGCGGTGCGGCCAGCAGCGTCCGACGCAGCTTCGCCGGGTCGGCGCAGAGCGCGGCCGCGCGCCCGTCCAGCTCCGCCGCCGGCCGACCCAGCCCTGCCGGGTAGGGCGACACCTCGTCGACGCTCTCCACCACGCTCAGCGCGTGCTCCGGGCCGTACAGCAGGAAGAGCGCGCGCAGCCGGTCGACCGCGCCCCGGACGGTGGTCGGCGCGGGCGGCCGGGGCCCGCTCGTCGCCATGGCGAGCACCGCCTCGGTGGCGGTGGTGCCGTCGGCCGGGTCCCGGGTGAGCCGGGCGGCGTCGAGGATCTGCAGGGTGAACTGGTCCAGCCCGTCCAGGGCGCGGGCCACCGACACCCGGGACTGCGCGCGGGTGGCGAGCGCGGAGATGTCGGCGGGTACGGGCACGACGAGGTCCGGCCGCAGCTGGAGGAGGGCGGCCAGCGACTCGTCGGGGAGCGACCGCAGGTGGTCGGCGAGTGAGGTGGTCATCGTCGTTCCACGCTAGCCCGGCGCGGGCCCGTCCCGCCCCTCGGACGTCAGGCTGGCCTGCCGGGCACCGGCCTCCGGGGCGCGGAGGGCCCGGCCGGTACGTTCTCCGCATGCCTGCACTGACTGTCGGGTTCGATCTCGACATGACCCTCGTCGACTCGCGTCCCGGCATCGCCGCCGCGTACCGGGCGCTCACGGCGCGCACCGGCGTGCCGGTCGACGCGGACGCGGCGGTGTCCCGGCTCGGGCCGCCGCTGCGTACCGAGATCGCGCGGTGGTTCCCGCCGGAGCAGGTCGAGTCGGCGGTGTCGATCTTCCGTGAGCTCTACCCGGCGTACGCGATCACCCCGACCGTTCCGCTGCCCGGCGCCCGGGAGGCGATCGACGCGGTCCGGGCGCGGGGCGGACGGGTGCTCGTGGTCACCTCCAAGCTCGGCCGGCTGGCCCGGCTGCACCTTGATCACCTCGGACTGGAGGTGGACGAGGTGGCCGGTGATCTCTTCGCCGAGGGGAAGGCGACCGCCCTGCGTGAGCACGGCGCGACCCACTACGTCGGTGACCACGTGGCCGACATGGTCGCCGCCGAGACGGCCGGGATCCCGGGGATCGCCGTGGTGACCGGCCCGTGCTCGGCCGAGGAGCTGCGGACGGCCGGAGCGGAAGAGGTGCTCGACGATCTCAGCGGATTCCCAGCGGCGCTGGACCGCATGATCCAGCTAGCCTTGGAGCAGTAGACGTCTCAACGAAGCAGGGGATCTCAGGTGCCTACGGGTCGAGTGAAGTGGTACGACGCGGCCAAGGGATACGGTTTCGTCACCAGTGACGAGGGTGGCGACGTGTTCCTGCCGAAGGGCGCGCTACCGGCGGGTGTCACCGACCTCAAGGGTGGTCAGCGGGTCGACTTCAGCGTGGTCGACAGCCGGCGCGGCGCGCAGGCCATGGGGGTCAAGCTGCTGGACGCCCCGCCGTCGATGGCCGAGCTGCGCCGCCGGCCGGCGGAGGAGCTGCACGGGCTCGTCGAGGACATGATCAAGGTGCTGGAGGCGAAGGTCCAGCCGGATCTGCGCCGGGGCCGGTTCCCGGACCGGAAGACCGCGCAGAAGATCGCTCAGCTGGTCCACGCGGTGGCGAACGAGCTGGAGGTCTGAGGGACCAGCCCGGCGGCGGCGGCCCGGCCGAGCAGCGCGTCCACCGCGGCGAATCCCGCCTCGCCCAGGTCGGCGGAGAACTCGTTGACGTAGAGACCGATGTGCCGGTCCACCACGTCGAGCTCCATCTCCTGGGCGTGCGAGAGCACGTAGTCGCGGCTGGCGGCCGGGTCGGCCCAGGCCATCCGCACGGACTCCCGGATCCAGCCGGCGGCGGCCTCCGGGTCGACCGCGCCGCGCCGGGCCAGGATCGCGCCGAGTGGAATGGGGAGGCCGGTGTCGGCCTCCCACCACTCGCCGAGGTCGACCAGCGAGGTCAGGCCGTGCCGGTGGTAGGTGAACCGCGCCTCGTGGATGACCAGGCCGGCGTCGTACCGGCCGGCGGCCACGCCGGGCATGATCTCGTGGAACGGAACCACCTCGATGCGCGCCGGTGGGCGATCGGCCGCCCAGAGCCGGAACAGCAGGTACGCGGTGGTGCGGTCGCCGGGCACCGCCACGGTCGCGCCCGACAGGTCGCTGCGGTCGCCGCGGGTGAGCACCAGGGGGCCGCAGCCGCGGCCGAGCGCACCGCCGCAGGGCAGCAGATGGTACTTGTCCAGCAGCCACGGCAGCGCCGCGTAGCTCACCTTCACCAGGTCGAACTCGCCGCGCTCGGCAGCGGTGTTGGTGACGTCCACGTCGGCGAAGGTCACCTCGACCGGCGGAGCGCCGGCGACCTGGCCGTGCACCAGGGCGTTGAAGATGAAGGTGTCGTTGGGGCAGGGCGAGAATGCCAACGAGAGCGCCACGACCCCACCGTAGCCCCGTGCCGTGACGACCGTCTGAACCGGCCCCTGTGGTGTGACGCGCCGCTACCTCGGTCCCGGGTGCGCGACCTGGACCACGGTTCTCCCCCCGAGCGGATCGGCTCTCCCCCGAGCGGATCGGGGCGGAGTCGGCAAGCGTATGTGGTGCGTGCAGCCTTTGGAACTGATGTCGTAGGCGATTCGAGCGCAGCGCGGCAGGTGCGTAGGTGGCCGGTGGGTGGTCGATGCCGCCGCGCATCCGGTGACCCGCACCGTGATGACCCCGCATCCGGTGACCCGCACCGTGATGACCCCGCATCCGGTGGCCCGCATCGTGCTGACCCGCGCATCGTGCCGGCTCGCGCATCGGTGCTGGCTCGCGCGTCGTGCTGGCTCGCGCGTCGTGCTGACCCCGGCATCGTGCTGGCTCGCGCATCGTGATGACGTGGGTGGCTCAGCTCTAAAGCGTCGGCGGACCATGGGTTGGTCCCCGGTGCGTCCGTCGTCTGTCCACCGCTCCATGAGTTTCCACCGGGTTATCCACAAGGTTGTCCACAGGTCCGCGACGGGTGTTGATAACCGCGCCGCCAGTGTCGAGCATCGATCCGTGGGCGAACCGGTGGACGCGGTCGAGCGCAGGGCCGTCGAGCAGGGCACGGCGGTCGAGCAGGGCACAGCCGTCGAGCTGGGCAGGACGCTGCGGGCCCTGCGCCGCAGGGCGGATCTGAGCCAACGGGAGCTGGCCGAGCGATCGGGCGTACCGCAGGCGACCTTGGCGCGCATCGAGTCCGGCCGGACGCGAGACCCGAGGTTCCGCACGGTCGAGCGCCTGGTGCGGGCCGCCCGTGGCGACCTCGCGATCGGAGCACCCGCCGGAGAGGTGTTGCCGGCGCCGGAAGTGCCGCACGACGAGATGCGGGACGAGGCGGGGCGGCGCTACCCGGCCCATCTGGACGTGTGGGAGGTCCGTGAGCCACGCGACTGGCCGGGAGCCTGGTGGGCCGACTGGTACAAGCTGCCACCGGAGCGGTACCCCTTGCCCCTCCCGCCGGCGACCTACGAGCGGAACCGGCGCTACCGCGACAACCGGCGGCGGCGCGAGGCGGTGCGGCGGACCGTGCGGTTACGCCGGGTGACCGGCGCGGACGTGCCGCACACCGGCTGGCGGTTCGTCGCCGAGCTGCCGGACGGCGAACTCGTCGGCGAGCTGCGGGCCCACGAGCGGGACCCGCACCTGAGGTACGGGCAGGGGCTCGCGCACGAGCGGGAGATGGTGCTCGACGGGATCCTGGTGGCGTACGACTACCGCCGTCTGGGCATCGGGCGGCAACTGGTCGAGGCGCTCGTCGCCGGAATGCGTGAGCGGGAGATCGTCAGCGCGTACGCGATCGCCGACGGCCCGGGCATCGACCTGCTGCTGGCGTGCGGATTCCGGTTCGAGGCGAGCCGGCCGGCGGCGCTACGGCTCGACCGGCCCCGACGTTGACGTCCCGCCCACCGTCGCGCTCAGCTCAGGGCGGGGGCGGCCTCGGTCAGGGCGGCGAGCGCCTCGCGCATCCGCCAGGCCGCGCGGTCGCGGGGGCCGACCGGGTTGGAGATCGTCCGCAGCTCGCCGAAGGGGAGACCGGTCTGCGCGGCGGCCATCGCCACGCCGTACCCCTCCATCGCCTCGGCCACCGCCTCCGGGTGGCGTCGGGCGAGCAGTTCGGTGCTCGACGCGGTGCCGGTCACCGTGTTCACGGTGAGGATCGGCCCGACCGTGGCGTCCGGCAGGGCGGCCCGGAGCGCGGCCAGCAGCTCCCGGTCCGCGGGGACGGTGCTTCCGCCGCCCAGCAGCGCCGGGGGCATGCCCAGCTCGTCGATCGGGAGGAAACCCTCCGGGGTCTCGGCGCCGAGATCGGCGGCGATGCTCGCGGTGCCCAGCACGGTGCCGCCGACCGGGACCCGACCGACGAAGCCGCCGCCGACGCCGGCGCTGACGACCGCGCGGTACGGCTGCCCGGCCGCCTCGGCCAGCGCCAGCGCCCGGGCCGTGGCCGCCGCGGCGACGGCGGGCCCCACGCCCGCCGGCAGCACGGTCACCGTCGGGTCGATGAGGCCCGCCCGGATCGCCTCCGCCTCGGCGGGTACGGCGGTGACCACCAGCAGCCCGCTCACGACACCGGTCCGCGTGGTTCCTGGCGGCTCTCCTCGTCGCTGCCACCCGGCCCGGCGACGGACGGGGAGGGGCGGTAGATGTGGTAGCCGGGCGGGGCGGTGGGACCGGGCTCGTAACCCGCGCTCTCCTGCGGTGCCGGCGCGGGTGAGGTGGGGCGCGGATCGTCGGTCTCCGCGGCCGGCCGCGCCGTCGGCTGCTCCGCCGGCTCCTCCGTCTCGGTCAGCTCGTCGTCGCCGAGCGGGCGACCGACCAGGCGTTCGCCACGGAGCCGGCCGGCGACCAGTACGCCCCGGATCGCCGCGACCACGCCCACGGCGCCGGCGACCGCGATGCCGATCCGACCGTCGAAGGGGACCAGTCCGAGCCCGCCACCGGCGACGAACGCGATCATCAGCACCGTCTCGGAGTGGGCGAAGGAGCTGGCCCGCAGCCGCTCCGGGATCCGTTCCTGGATCGACGCGTCGACAGCGAGCTTGGCGATGCCGCTGAAGAGGGAGGCGACCAGGCAGAAGAGGGCGACCATGGGGAGCGAGAACTTCACCACGGCGAGCACCGCGACCCCGGCCACGATGATCATGCTGCTGGACTGGATGGCGGTCGGCCGGTGGATGCGCAGCCGGGTGCCGATCGCGGTGGCCAGGAAGGTTCCGACGACCAAGGCGCCACCGACCAGGCCGAGGGCGGCCTCGTCGGTGAGGTCGCGACCGAACGCGACCGTCGTCAGGTCGCCCTTCTTGATGGCGAAGGCGAGGAAGAGCAGCAGGAACCCGTAGACCCCGCGCAGCGTGGCCGCGCCGATCAGGGTGGCGATCACCAGCCGGCCGGCGGGGTTGCCCCGGCCCAGCGGGCGGTCCGCGGGCCGGCGGCGGCGCAGCAGCGCCCGCAGCGGACGGGGCACCCGTTCCGGCGGCTCCGAGTCGGCCTTCGGCGGCAGCCGTAGCGAGATCACCATGCCGATCAGGAAGATCACCGAAGCGACCCGCAGCGGCCACTGCGGCCCGAACCAGAACGCGGCCAGTCCGATCGGCGCGACCAGGCCACCGGCGATCGTGCCGTAGACGCTGGCCCGCGCCCCGACCTGGGAGAGGCCCAGCCCCTCCGGCAGCAGTCTCGGCACCGCCGCCGAACGCGCGACCCCGTACGCCCGGGAGAGCGCCAGCACCCCGAAGGCCGCCGGATAGAGCCCGAGACCGTGGATGTGGTCGCTGATCATCCAGGCCAGGAAGGCGCGGCCGAGCATGGTGGTGGCGAGCGCGTACCGGCGGCCGTGGCGGAAGTGGTCGAGCAGCGGCCCGACCACGGGGGCGAGCATCGCGAACGGCACCATGGTGATCAGCAGGTAGAGCGCCACCTTGCTGCGCGCCTCGCCCAACGGGACGTTGAAGAAGATCGTGCCCGCCAGGCCGATGGCGATCAGGGTGTCCCCGGCGCAGGAGAGCGCGTGCAGGTCGAAGAGGCGGACCATGCCGGTCTCGCCACCCGCGCCCCGTGCCCGGGCCCGCCCTGCGCTCCGGGTCACCCAGCGTCCGCTGCCGATCGAACCGCGCAGCATCAGCCGGGCGAAGCGGATGCCGGTGCCGGCGGTCCGCCCGAGGACGGACCGCTCAGGGCGGGATGACGGCGGCATGTGCACCATCCTCGCCCATCGGATCCGGGTGTGCCGCACCAGTTCGGGAGAACGGTCGGGGAGTCCCCGTCGCCGGTGACGTAAGCATGGGGAACAATGGTCGGGTGACCAGGCCCGCCTCCACCCGTGCCGCCCGTCTCGACCAGGTCTGCGCCGCCGCCGTCGAGGTGGCCCGCGCCGGCATCACCGAGGTGGACGCCTCCGACGTCGGTGAGCATCTACAGGCTGTCGCCGAGGGTGAACGGCTTGTCACGCACTACTTCGAGTGCCGGCTGGCCGGCTACCGCGGCTGGCGCTGGGCGGTCACCGTCACCCGGGTGCCGCGCAGCCGCAACGTGACGATCTGCGAGACGGTGCTGCTGCCCGGCACGGACGCGCTGCTCGCGCCCGGCTGGCTGCCCTGGCAGGAGCGGCTCAAGCCGGGCGACCTGGGCCCGGGCGACCTGCTGCCCACCCCGCCCGACGACGAGCGGCTCGCCCCCGGTTACCTGCTCTCCGACGACCCGGCGGTCGAGGAGACGGCCTGGGAGCTCGGCCAGGGCCGGGCCCGGGTCTTCTCCCGTGAGGGGCGCGCCGAGGCCGCCCAGCGTTGGTACGACGGGGACCACGGCCCCTCCGCGCCGATCTCCACGTCCGCCCCGGCGGCTGCCCGCTGCGGCACCTGTGGCTTCTACCTGCCGCTCGCCGGCCAGCTCCGGCAGGCCTTCGGCGCCTGCGGCAACTTCTACGCGCCGGACGACGGCCGGGTGGTGAGCGTCGATCACGGCTGCGGCGCGCACTCGGAGACGCTCATCGAGGCGGCCGAGACCTCCGTCGACGAGATGCCGACCGTCTACGACGACAGCGCGGTGGAGGCGGTCGCGGTCAGCCGCGCGCCCGGGTCGGTCGAGGGGGCCGAGCCGGCGGAGCCGTACGGCCACTCCTGAGTAAACGCCCCGGTCAGCGGGGCGCGGTTCAGCGGGGGGCGGCGCGACGGCGGCGACGGTTCGCGTCGTGCCGGAGCATCACGGCGAGGCCGGGAAGGCCCCAGAGGAACCCCGCCAGGCTGATCCAGAGCCAGTTCTCGTGCCCGTGCTCGGTCAGCCAGCCACGGAAGAAGAGCAGTAGCACCAGGCCGACTACCGCCCAGCCGGCCATCCCGGCGAGGGCGAACGGCACCATCGGCGGATCGAGTGGCGCGGGCCGCGGCGGCTGCTGGTTCGGCACGTCGCAAGCGTACGCGATCAACTTCCCTGCCAGCCCACTGATCTGGGACGATGCGCGCGACGACCCGAAGATCACCTGCGAGGACGTGATGGCAGTACCGCCCCCCAAGAACGGCACACCACCCGATCCCGATTCGCCGCGCAACGGATTCGACCGGTACTTCGAGATCTCCGCCCGTGGCTCGACGTTGAGCCGGGAGGTCCGTGGTGGCCTGGCGACCTTCTTCACGATGGCCTACATCGTGGTGCTCAATCCACTGATCCTCGGCAGCGCCGCCGACGGTGACGGCAAGAAACTCGCGATCCCGGCGATCGCGGCCGCGACGGCGCTGGTCGCCGGCGTGATGACCATCCTGATGGGTGTGGTAGGCCGGTTCCCACTGGCGCTCGCCGCGGGCCTCGGCGTCAACGCGCTGGTCGCGTTCGAGATCGCCCCGGAGATGACCTGGGCCGACGCCATGGGCCTCGTGCTGATCGAGGGTGTGATCATCGCGGTGCTGGTGCTGACCGGGCTGCGTACCGCCGTGTTCCGTGCGGTGCCCACCCAGCTGAAGACGGCGATCGGCGTCGGCATCGGGCTCTTCCTGACCATCATCGGGCTGGTCGACGCCGGCTTCGTACGTCGGGTGCCCGACGTGGCCAACACCACCGTGCCGGTGGGGCTGGGGATCGGCGGCAAGCTGGTCAGCTGGCCGCTGCTCGTCTTCGTGGTGGGGCTGCTGCTGACGCTGGTGCTGGTGGTACGCCGGGTCCGGGGCGCGATCCTGATCGGAATTCTCGGCTCGACGGTGCTGGCGATCATCGTCGAGGCGATCGCGAACGTCGGCCCGTCGGTGGTCGACGGCAAGCCCAACCCGAAGGGCTGGTCGCTCAACGTTCCGGAGTTGCCGAAGACCATCGTGGACCTGCCGGACCTGTCGCTGCTCGGTCACTTCAACGTGCTCGACTCGTGGGGCCGGGCCGGCTGGCTGGTCGTGCTGATGTTCGTCTTCACGCTGCTGATCACGGACTTCTTCGACACGATGGGCACGATGGTCGCGGTCGGCCAGGAGGGCGGGATGCTCGACGAGCGGGGCACCCCGCCGCGGGCCAAGGAGATCCTGCTGGTCGACTCGATCGCGGCGGCGGCGGGCGGTGCGGCGAGCACCTCCAGCAACACCTCGTACATCGAGAGCGCCGCGGGTGTGGCGGAGGGCGCCCGGACCGGTGTGGCGAACCTGGTCACCGGCGGGCTCTTCCTGCTGGCGATGTTCCTGGCGCCGCTGGTGGTGGTCGTGCCGTTCGAGGCGGCCTCGACCGCCCTGGTGGTGGTGGGCTTCCTGATGATGACCGCGGTGCGGACCATCGACTGGTCCGACTACGAGATCGCGATCCCGGCGTTCCTCACCATCGTGCTGATGCCCTTCACCTACTCGATCTCCAACGGGATCGGGGCCGGTGTCATCACCTACGTACTGCTGAAGCTGGCCCGGGGCAAGGCGCGGGAGGTGCATCCGCTGATGTACGGGGTGGCCGCGCTCTTCGTCCTCTACTTCCTGCGCGGGCCGATCGAGTCCCTGGTGCTGTGAACGCTCGTCCCGGGGCCGGTCGTCCGGCAGTGGAGGGCCGGCCCCGGGACCGGCGATGTCCTCGTGAGCCTGGTCATATCAGATGTCGTTAGCCATGCTCATTAGTTAAGCTAACTATCGTGACGGAGCGGACGGTGACGGCGAAACGCGTGCCACCGGCGCAGCTGGCCCCTCAGCTGCGTGATGCGATCACTCGACTCAACCGGCGGGTCCGACAGGCCCGGCCGGTCGGAGACCTGACGATCACCCAGCTCAGCGCACTCACCAGCCTCGGCTTGGCGGGCGCGCTGACACCTCGGGAACTGGCCGACGTCGAGCGGGTACAACCGCCGACGATGACCCGGATCGTCGCGAAGTTGGAGGAGCGCGGCCTCGTGCAGCGCACCCCCCATCCGACCGACGGACGCCAGGTGATCCTCTCGTCGACCGAGGGAGGGCGGGCGGTGCTCGAGCAGTTCGAGCGCGCTCGCAACGAGTGGCTGGCTAACCAGCTGGCCGAACTCAGCGAGGCCGATCGGGAGACGCTGCGGAGAGCCGCCGAGCTTCTGCAGCAGATCGCACGCGCCTGACTCACGCGCCCGTACCGCCGGGTCCGCGCCGTCCGCTGTGGATGACGCGTACGACCTGAGGAGGCGCAACCAAGAGTGCAGGCCCGGCTGAGCACCATGTTCCAGTCCCTAACGGTTCGCAACTACCGGCTCTTCGCCACCGGACAGCTGATCAAACTGCTCGGCGTCTGGATGATGTACATCGCCCAGGACTGGCTCGTCCTCGACCTCTCCGGGAACTCCGCGACCGCGCTCGGCGTGGTCACGGCCCTCCAGTTCACTCCGGTGCTCCTGCTCACCCTCCTCTCCGGCCGCCTCGCCGACCGGTACGACAAGCGCATCCTGCTCTTCGTCGCCAA
This sequence comes from Micromonospora musae, assembly GCF_003626545.1. NCBI lineage: Bacteria > Bacillati > Actinomycetota > Actinomycetes > Micromonosporales > Micromonosporaceae > Micromonospora > Micromonospora musae. The sequence continues at coordinate 566,551 of NZ_RAZS01000001.1, read as the reverse complement.
CACCTTCTGGACGGTGCTGGCGCTCGGCATGAGCGTGCTGGTCCTCACCGGCCTGGCCCAGCTCTGGCACGTCTTCGCCTTCGCCCTCCTGCTCGGCGTCGCCAACGCGGTCGAGACCCCCGTCCGGCAGTCCTTCGTCTCCGAGCTGGTCGGCGTCTCGCTGCTGCCGAACGCCCTCTCGCTCAACGCCGCCGTCTTCAACTCCGCGCGGATCATCGGCCCGGCCATCGCCGGCGTGGCCATCGCCCTCTTCGACGTCGGGCCGGTCTTCCTCATCACCGCGGTCAGCTCGATCGCGCCGCTGGTGAACGTGGTGCGGATGCGTACGTCCGAGCTCTACCGGGACGCCCTGCCGCCGCGCGACGAACGCGCCGAGGCCCGCGTGATCGACGGCTTGCGGTACGTCTGGCACCGCTCCGACCTGCTGCTCCCGATGGTCGTCATGTCGGTGATCGGCATGTCGTTGTTCAACTTCCAGCTCACCCTGGCGGCGCTCGCCAAGACCGTGTTCCACACCGGGGCCGCCTCGTTCGGCCTCTTCACCACCGCGCTGGCGGTCGGCGCGCTCGGTGGGGCGCTCGCCGGCACCGGGCGGCGCAGCCGGCCGTCCGTCTGGCTGGTGCTCGGCGCCGCCATCGCCTGCGCGAGCTTCGGCACGCTGGTTGGCCTCGCCCAGGCGTACTGGCTGGTGACCGTACTGCTGGTGCCGACCGGCTTCTTCATGGTCTTCTTCGCCCAGGCCGCCAACCAGCGGGTGCAGCTCGGAGTGGACGCCGCCTTCCGGGGCCGGGTCATGGCCCTCTGGGTGCTGGTCTTCCTCGGCACCAACCCGGTCGGCGCGCCGTTGATCGGTTGGGTCGCGGAGACCTTCGGCGCCGGGGCCGCCATCTGGATCGGCGCACTGATCTCGCTGGTCACCGCCCTGCTGGCGCTGGCCTGGCAGCTGCGCCGCTCCGGCGCCCGGCTCCGGTTCCGGGTGCTGCCGCTGCCCCGCTTCTACGTGACGCAGACGGAGAGCTGAGCCGCGAGGGGCCCCTGTTGCCGGATCCGGCGCAGGGGCTCCTTTCTCCGTGGCCGGGCGAAGCATCCCGATGCGCGGATGGCGCGGATGCCGCCATTCCGGTGGCGGAGCGGCATCGCGGAGCTTAGCGTCGATGCGTGGAGGTCGGACGTGCACTGCTGCTCGCCCTGGCGTTCGTCGCCGTGGCGAGCCTGCCGGCGGTGATCGCCCTGCTCTTCTGCGCCGACGAGATCATCGACCGGGTGGCCTGCGGCTGGGCGGAGTGGCGTGAGCGCCGACGGGAACGGCGCGTCATCGCCCGGCTGGACCGGGCCGTCGAGGCCGACGCGTTGACCCGGAACATCGACCTGTCCGAGTTCGACCGGGAGGACCGGCGCCCGCTGGAGCAGCTCGCCAACGACCTGCGCCGGCTGGGCGGCCAGCGGCTCGGTGGTCACGGCCGGCCGATGGTCTGGCACGACTCGGTGCTCCAGGCGTACGACGACCGGCTGCGCCTGGCCTGCCGCGCCCTCGGCATCACCGAACACCTGAGCGAGCTCGACGGCGTCGACCAGGAGATCGAGCGGGTCCGGGTGGAGGGGGTGCTGCACGCCGCCGGGCTGACCCTGCCCGCCGCGAGGGGTGTGGGTCGCCGCCAGCAGCACCGGTGAGGACGTACGCCGGTTGAGGCTCTTCGTCGCGGTCAACCCGCCGGCGGACGTGGTCGCCGACCTGACCACGCAGATCTCCCGACTCCGGGTCGCGGCAGCGGCCGCCGCCGGCACCAACGTACGGCTGGCCGACCCGGCGCACGCCCACCTCACGCTCGCCTTCCTCGGTGAGGTCGAGGAGGCCCGGCTGGTCGAGGTGGAGAGCGCCCTCGGGCTCGCCGCCCAGTGGTTCCGCGAGTCCCGGGACACCGCGCCCCGGCTGCGGCTGGGCGGAGGTGGCCGGTTCGGCGCGAACCGGTTCACGATCCTCTGGGTGGACGTACGGGGTGAGGTCGAGGCCCTCGCCACCCTGGCCCGGCTGATCCGCTCCCGACTGCGCAGCGCCCGCCTGCCCCACGACGAGAAACCCTTCCGTCCGCACCTCACCATCGCCCGGCCCGGTGACCGGGTGGACGAGTCGGACGTCGAGGCGGACCGGATCGCCCTCGACGGCTACCAGGGGCCGGAGTGGCCGGCGCACGAGCTGGTGCTGACGCGCAGCCACCCCGGGCCCCGGCCACGGTACGACCGGGTCGCCGCCTGGCCGCTTTGACCGGGTGTTCCCGGATGTGTCGATCTCAGCCCTTGCGCGTGCCCTCGTAGAGGTCGAAGTAGATCCCGTCGAGCTCGTCGGCCCGGCCGCCCAGCCCGTCGGGCTCGACGACGTCGTGCCCGATACCCAGCTCCGCGGGCAACTCGTGCACGACGAGTGTGCGGTTGCTGGACGTGGCGAGACGCCGGGGGACGGCCACCGCCTCCTGGCGATCGATGAAGTCGTCGTTCGCCGACGTCACGACGGCCACGCTCGCCAGCTGCGGGTTCCGGTGGTCCAGGTCGAGGTTGCGCGCGATGCGCAGGTACTGGGAGAGCGCGGCGAACGAGAAACCGGCCGAGTTGACCTTGTCCGGGAGGAGGTGGAAGCCGAAGAGCACGATCGTCGGCTTCACCACGAAGCCCGGCGCCTGGGCGCTGTTCGGCTTGTAGAAGGGCGAGAGCAGCAGGAGGTGGCGTACCGCGTCGGGTCGGCGGTCCGCCAGCCAGGTGGCGAGCACCCCGCCTCCGGAGATGCCCACCACGCCGACCTCGTCGCCGAGCCCGGTGGCCAGATTCAGCGCGTCGTGGGCGTAGCTCACCAGCTCGCCGGCTTCGAGCTTCGCGTGCGCCAGCTCGTCGGTGACCCCGTGGCGGGGCGCCCGAGGCACCCAGACGTTGTAGCCCTCGTCGAAGTAGCGCTTCGCGAGGCTCGCGTACTGCTTCGGGCAGTCGGTGTATCCGTGCAGCAGCAGGACGGCTTTGGTCGTCTTGGCACCGTGTGACATCACCACGCTGCGGCACTCGGGGCGTACCGCCGGGTCTGCGGTCTCGGCGGCGACGACCTGTTGGGCCTGGCCGACGGCGGCGTCGAAGGTGAAGGTCTTGGGGGTGGCGCGCTGGAGGTCGCTCCCACCCAGGGGCCAGGCGTAGAGGACGGCCACCGCCAGGAGAACGAGCGCGAGCAGCGCGCTGAGGGTGATGCCGATCCGGCCGAGGGCCGTTCGCCGGGCCGGACTGTTCTGCTGTGCCACTTCGAGGCTCAAGCCGCGTGCCTTCCACGTGAGGGGACTACGTGGACACGCGTCTGCTCCGCCCGCGGTTCGGGCGATCTACTGTGGGCTGACTCTCCTTCGGGTCGGAAGGCGGGCGGATCCGCCCGCCTTCCGAGGGCGCGCTAGGAGGACTCGCGGGCCGCCGGGCCGCTGCCGAAGAGCACGTCGTCCCAGCTCGGCAGGCGCTTGCGCGGCTTGCCCGAGCTGTCGGTGGACTCACCGCCCGCGGCGGCCGCCGCTCCGGTCCGGCGGGGCCGCAGCACCGCCAGCGACGGCACGGCCGGCACCTCCTTGGGCGCGTCCGAGTCGTCGTCGAAGGCGGAACCGGGCCCGCCGCCGAGCAGCGACGCGGCACCGCCCGCGACGGCCCGCTGCCGGGGTGCGTCGGACCCCGCGAGGGCCGCGGGGGTACGCGGCTCCAGGCCTCGGCCGGACGACCCGCCCAGCGGACGGTCGAGGGAGGCGAGCAGCGCGTCCCGACCGGCCCGGATCGGGTCCCGACCGGGGCGAGGGTGCTCGGCGGGAGCCGGCAGGCCGTGCCCGCCCCGACTCGGCTCGCTCCGGGCCGGCCCGGGCAGGGCGTGCCCGCCCCGCTCCGGCGGCTCCTGACCGAGGATCGGCGTGGGCCGCTCGGCGCAGAGATACTGCGCCATGTCGTCGTGCGGGGCGACCGACTGCCGGGTCTTCTCGAGAACCCAGATCGCCTGCGCGGTGGCCTTGCCGGACGGCCAGGTGGCGATGATCCGCCAGGTGCCGTCGTCGCGCCGGTAAGCGTCCCAGGAGATCTTCTCGGTGTCGATGCCGTGCTGGGCCAGCCGGCCGTTGACCACTTCGGCGAGCGGCGTCGGCTTGTCGGCGCCCTTGAGCCGGGTGCGCCGAGCGTGCTGGGCGAGCATCGCCCGCTCCTGCAGCACCGGGCCGGCGTAGCGCAGCACCCGGTCGACCGGCACTCCGGCGATCCGGGCGACGTCCTCGGCGGACTCGCCGGAGCGGATGCGGGCCTGAATGTCGCGTGGGGACAGGGACGGGACGGGATCGGCGGTCGTGGCCGCCACGGCGAGCGGCGGGGCGCCCGGTTCGGCGTGCATCGCCGAACTCACCCGCTCGTCGATGGGCAGCGCGAGCAGTCGCCCGACCTCGTCGGCGAGCACCAGAGCCTGGCCGTCCTCGGAAAGGGCGACGAAGCGTACTGGGCGCATTACGTTGCCTCCGTCCCGCTTCGTTGGCCCACGCCACGAGTCAGCCACCCGGGCGTCTCGCACCACCGTACGCTCATCTGCCCTGAGGTGGGGGATGCGACACCCGCATGTTGTGGGTGAGCTGCAGCGATGATCACGGTGGGTGGCCGGCGCTCGGCGCGTCGACCACCCACTGTCATCTGGATCAGAGACGCTCGATCACGTAGTCGATCGACGCGGTGAGCGCTTCGACGTCGGCCGGCTCGACGGCCGGGAAGAGCGCGACCCGCAGCTGGTTGCGGCCCAGCTTGCGGTACGGCTCGGTGTCCACGATGCCGTTGGCCCGCAGGGCCTTGGCGATCGCGCCCGCGTCCACCCCGTCGGCGAAGTCGACGGTGGCGACCACGTTGGAGCGCAGCGCCGGGTCGGTGACGAAGGGCGTGGCGACCTCCGAGCGCTCGGCCCAGCCGTACACGATGGAGGCGCTCTCGGCCGTGCGCTTGGCCGCCCAGGCCAGGCCACCCTGCTCGTTCATCCAGTCGGTCTGCTCCGCGGCCAGGAAGATGGTGGCCAGCGCGGGGGTGTTGTAGGTCTGCTCGAGCCGCGAGTTGTCGATGGCGGTGACCAGGTCGAGGAAGGCCGGGATGTAGCGGCCGGAGGCCTTGATCTCGGCGGCCCGCTCCAGCGCGGCGGGGGACATGAGGGCGAGCCAGAGTCCGCCGTCGGAGCCGAAGCACTTCTGCGGTGCGAAGTAGTAGACGTCGGTCTCCGCGATGTCCACGTCGAGACCGCCCGCGCCGGAGGTGGCGTCGACCAGCAGCAGCGAACCCGCGTCCGCCCCGGGGACCCGGGAGATCGGCACGGCCACACCGGTCGAGGTCTCGTTCTGCGGGGTCGCGTAGACGTCGACGCCCGCCTCGGCGACCAGGCTCGGTGCGGTGCCCGCCTCCGACTTGCGGACGGTCGGTTCGCCGAGGAAGGGCGCGTCCTTGACCGACTTGGCGAACTTGGCGCCGAACTCGCCGAAGCTGGCGAACTGGGCCCGGTCGCGGATCAGGCCGAAGGTGGCGACCTCCCAGAAGGCCGTCGTGCCGCCGTTCCCGATGATCACCTCGTGGCCCTCGGGCAGCGAGAAGAACTGGGCGATGCCACTGCGCAGGCGGGCCACCTGGTCGCGGACCGTCTTCTGCCGGTGGGAGGTGCCGAGGTAGCTGGTGGCGACCTCGGTGAGGGCGGAGACCGCCGCTGGGCGGACCTTGGACGGTCCGCAGCCGAACCGCCCGTCGGCAGGCTTGATCTCGTCGGGAATCCGGATGGTCGGTGCGTCAGCCACGGTTCTCAAGATCCTTCCGCGTGGGCCGGGGCCCGGTCAGCTGGCGGGCGCGGAGCGGCGGCGGGCGCGGAGGCGCACGGTGGCCGGGATCCGAGCCCGGTCCGGCGGCACTGCCGAAATCACATCCTCCCATCCCGGCCGGCGGGCCCGAGTTCTGGTCCCGCCTCCGGCATTGAGGCGTACGCCACAGCCCCCGGGGCGGCTGGCAGGGGTGGTGCGGCGGGATCGTCGCCGACGACGGGGCCGCTGGCGGGCCGGCGGGAACGCGGGCGCCAGGGCGGGATGCGTCGCAGAAAGGGGCCCCTCGTGCCGCACCAGGCGGCACGAGGAGCCCCTCGGATCAGAGCTCAGACGCCGTGCGGAATGGCGTCCCAGCCCTCGACCTCCTGCGGCTTGCGCGGGGCGGGGCCGATATAACGGGCGGACGGGCGGACCAGCCGCTGGAGCCGCTTCTGCTCCAGGATGTGGGCGCTCCAGCCACCCATCCGGGCGCAGGTGAACATCGAGGTGAACATGTGGGCCGGCACCTCGGCGAAGTCGAGCACGACGGCGGACCAGAACTCGACGTTGGTGGCGAGCACCCGGTCGGGCTTGCGGTTGTGCAGCTCCTCCAGAGCGGCCTTCTCCAGCGCCTCGGCCACCTCGAAGCGCGGCGCGCCGAGCTCCTTGGCCGTCCGACGGAGCACCCGGGCACGCGGGTCCTCGGCCCGGTAGACCCGGTGCCCGAAGCCCATCAGCCGCTCGCCGCGATCCAGCACACCCTTGACGTACCCCTCGGCGTCGCCGCCGCGCTCGACCGCCTCCAGCATGTTGAGCACCCGGGACGGGGCGCCACCGTGCAGCGGGCCGGAGAGGGCACCGATGCCGGAGGAGATGCAGGCGGCCGCGTCCGCGCCGGTCGAGGCGACGATCCGGGCGGTGAAGGTCGAGGCGTTCAGGCCGTGTTCGGCGGCCGAGATGAAGTACGCGTCGACGGCCTTGACGTGCCGCGGGTCCGGCTCGCCGCGCCAGCGCTTCATGAACCGCTCGACGATCGTGGACGCCTTGTCGATCTCCTTCTGCGGCACGGCCGGCAGGCCGAGACCACGGGCGGACTGGGCGACGAAGGAGAGCGCGGTCACCGAGACCCGGGCCAGATCCTCACGCGCCTGCTCGTCGGTGATGTCGAGCAGCTGGTCGAGGCCCCAGTACGGGGCGAGCATCGCGACCGCCGACTGCACGTCGACCCGGATGTCGCCGGAGTGCACCGGCACCGGGAACGGTTCGGCGGGCGGCAGGCCCGGCCCGAACCGGCCGTCGACCAGCAGCGCCCACACGTTGCCGAAGGAGACCTGGCCGATCAGATCCTCGATGTCCACCCCGCGGTAGCGCAGCGCGCCACCCTCGCGGTCGGGTTCGGCGATCTCGGTCTCGAAGGCGACGACGCCCTCCAGTCCCGGCTTGAAATCGGCCATGTCGCTCTCCTGGCTCTGGTCGCCACCCTCACGGCTGCGCACGGCCCGGTCGGTCGAGCACCTTGGGCGACCCTTGGGGTTTCGTTCGAAACATCTTGCCTGGTGAGTAACCGAGTCCGCGACCCGCTGCGACTGTGCCGCACGCGACATCCCCGGACGCGCATCCCGTTCGCGGCTGGGCAAGACTGGGGCGGTACGGGCTGGCCAGCCTTGACCGGCGTGCGCCGACCCGGTGAAAGGGAGTAGAAACGTGACGGGCGACACACCAGCCCCGGGTGCGATGCGTAACGAGTACGCCGCGGACCGGGGCCTTTCCGAGCCTGACCTGGCCGGCGACTGGCACGCCCAGTTCGCCCGCTGGTTCGCCGACGCCGTGGCCTTCGGCCTTCCGGAGCCGAACGCCATGGTGGTCGGCACCGCCGACGCCGTCGGGCGGCCCAGCGGCCGCACCGTGCTGCTGAAGGGCTACGACCCGGAGGGCTTCGTCTTCTTCACCAACCACGCCTCGCGCAAGGGCACCGAGGCGGCCGCGAATCCGTACGCCAGCCTGGTCTTCCCCTGGTTCCCCATGCAGCGCCAGGTCGTGGTCGCCGGCACCGTGCGGGAGGTGCCGAGGGCGGAGACCGAGGCGTACTTCGCGACCCGGCCCCGCGCCTCCCAGCTCGGCGCCTGGGCCAGCCCGCAGTCGCAGGTGATCCCCGACCGGGCGGCGTTGGAGGCCCGTTACCGGGAGGCGGCGCAGCGCTTCGGCGACGGCCCGATCCCCGCCCCGCCGCACTGGGGCGGGCTGCGGGTCCGCCCGGACTCGGTGGAGTTCTGGCAGGGCCACGCCGGCCGGCTGCACGACCGGCTGCGGTTCCGGCGCACCGACGCCGGTGACTGGACCGTCGAACGGCTGGCGCCGTGACCGGAAAACAACGCGCCGGGGTACGCCGGTGGGCGATCGACCTGCGTCCGCTGCGGGTGCCGAACTACCGGCGGATCTGGCTCGGCAACGGCATCGCGATGTTCGGCTTCCAGTTCACCGCGGTGGCCGTGCCGGTCGAGATGTACGACATCACGGAGGCTTCCCTCTGGGTGGGCCTGCTCGGCATCGCCGGCTTCGTACCTCTGCTGATCTTCGGTCTCTGGGGCGGCGCGGTCGCCGACGCCAGTGACCGACGCAAGGTGCTGCTCGGCGCCGGCACGCTGCTCTGGGCGTCGACCCTGGGGCTGCTGGCCCAGTCGCTGCTGCAGGTGGGCAGTCCCGTGCTGCTGCTGATCCTGGTGGCGGTGCAGTCGATCGCCTTCGCGATCACCGCGCCGGCCCGCAGCGCGATCCTGCCGCGGTTGGTGCCCGACGAGCTGGTCCCCGCGGCCAGCACGCTGAACTACACCACCTTCACCGCCGCCTCGGTGGTCGGCCCGCTCGCGGCGGGCCTGATCTTCTCGTCCTGGGGTGTCGACGTCGGCCTGCCGGTCGCGTACGCGGTCGACGCCCTGCTCTTCACGGTCTCGCTCTGGGCCACGCTGCGGCTGCCCGCGCTGCCGCCCGAGCCGGACCCGGAGGGCGACGGCACACCCCGCCGGGCGGGGCTGGCGAGCGTCGTGGACGGCTTCCGCTACCTGGCGACGACCCCGGTGCTGCTGCTCTCGTTCGCCGTCGACCTGATCGCGATGATCCTGGCCATGCCCCGGGCGCTCTTCCCGGAGATCGCCCACGAGCGGTTCAGCGACGGGGCGGTCGGATGGCTGTACAGCGCGATCGCCATCGGCTCGATGATCGGCGGGCTCACCTCCGGCTGGATCAGCCGGCTCCGCCGGCAGGGGCTCGGGCTGGTGCTCGCGGTGGTCGCCTGGGGCGTGGCCATCGCGGCGGCCGGGTTCGCCCACCAACTCTGGTTGATGGTCCTGCTGCTCGGCGTCGCCGGCGCGGCCGACCTGGTCAGCGCGGTGCTGCGCCAGTCCATGCTGCTGATCTACGCGCCGGACCGGATGCGTGGCCGGCTCCAGGGGGTCAACACGGTGGTCGTCGCCGGCGGGCCGCGCCTCGGTGACCTGCGCGCCGGCGCGATGGCGGCCGGGCTCGGCGGCGGAGTCGCGTGGATAGCCGGCGGTGTCGCCTCGGCGGTGCTGGTCGTGGTGCTCGCGGTCGCCTTCCCGGCGCTGCTGCGCTACCGGGCCGCCACGAACGCGGCCGGCACCGACGCGGCGCCGGCCGGTGGCGCGGGATCGACGGCCGTGGACGGTAGTCCGGCGGCCGGGGCACCCGGCGGCGACCGTGCGGCGACGGCGTCGGGCGGTGACCGAGAGTGACCGATTAGGGTCGCCGACATGCGCACCCCTGACCAGCGTCCCCCGTCGGGCACCCAGTGGACCATCTCCGCCGCCGGCCATGAGGCCGTCATCGTCGAGGTGGGTGGCGGGCTGCGGACGTACTCGCACGACGGCGTCGACTACCTCGACGGGTACGCCGAGGACGAACTCTGCCCCGGCTCCGCCGGCCAGGTGCTCGCTCCGTGGCCGAACCGGATCCGGGACGGGCGCTACAGCACCGGCGAGCGGACCCACCAGCTGCCGCTCACCGAGCCGGCGCGGCACGTGGCGATCCACGGCCTGGTCAACTGGGTGTCCTGGGAGCTGATCGAGGAGTCGGCGGACGCGGTGACCCTCGGGTGCTGGATGCCGCCGCAGCCCGGCTACCCGTGGGCGCTGCAGCTGCGCAGCCGGTGGAGCGTCGGGGAGGGCGGCCTGCGCGCCGAGCACGAGGTGCGCAACGTCAGCGGTGAGCCGGCGCCGTTCGGCTTCTCCGTGCACCCGTACCTGCAGCTGCCCGGGGTGCCGGTCGACGACCTGGCGATGCGGGTGCCCGGCCGGAGCCGGATGATGCTGGACAACCGCCTGCTCCCGATCGGCGTGACCCCGGTGGACGGCACCGAGTACGACTGGACGAGCCCGCGCCCGATCGGCGCGGCAGTCCTCGACCTCGCCTTCGGGGACGTGGTCCGGGAGGCCGACGGTGGCTCGTCGGTGAGCCTGGCCGCGCCGGACGGGTCGGGCGTGACCATCTGGGCCGACCGGGAGTTCGGGTGGTGGCAGGTCTTCACCGGCGACACGCTGACCGGTGAGCGGCACCGCCGCTCGGTCGCGATCGAGCCGATGACCTGCCCGCCGGACGCCTTCCGCTCCAACCACGACGTGATCGTGCTCGGGCCGGACGAGACCTGGCGGGGCGTCTGGGGTATCCGTCCCGGCGCCTGAGGCGGGAGGGGGAGCAGCATGGAGTTCGCCGAGGCGCTGCGGCGCCGGCGGATGGTGCGCAACTACGACCCGGACCGTCCGGTCCCGCCCGACGTGGTGCAGCGCCTGCTCGACCACGCGCTCCGCGCGCCCTCGGCCGGCTTCGCACAGGGCTGGGCGTTCCTGGTGTTGGAGGAGGCCGCCGACCGGGAGAGGTTCTGGGCGGCGGCCACTCCGGACGGTGGCGGCCGGGAGCGCTGGCTGGCGGGGATGCGCAAGGCACCGCTGATCGTCGTGCCGCACGCCAACCGCTCGGCCTACCTGGAGCGGTACGCCGAGCCGGACAAGGGCTGGACGGACCGTTCGGAGCAGCGTTGGCCGGTGCCCTACTGGTATGTGGACACCGGCTTCGCCGCCCTGCTGATGCTGCTCACGGCGGTGGACGAGGGGCTGGGGGCGTGCTTCTTCGGCATCCACCCTCAGCGGCTGGCGGCGTACCGGGAGGCGTTCGGCGTGCCGGAGGAGTACGAGCCGATCGGTGCGGTGACGGTCGGTTACCGGGCGGCCGACCATCGGTCACCGTCGCTGCGGCGGGGGCGGCGTCCGGTCGACGAGGTGGTCCACCGGGGCCGGTGGAGTTGACCGGCACGCCGGATTCGCCCGGTTGGAGATCGGGCGAGCGGTAGCGAAACTGACATCAGGGAGAAGTACGCGGTGTGCGACAGGCGGCTAGGCTGGCACGGGTCATCGGTGCCGCGCCCTGCGGTGCCACGCCGCGACCCGGCACGGCGCCGCCGGTCGGCTCGGCCACGGGGAGGGAGCGTGCCGTCGTGATCTTCAGAGCGGTTCGGGACGGGCGTCCCTATCCGGAGCACAACCTGACGCTCAAGCAGTGGGCGGAGATCCCGCCGCGACCGCTGCGCCTGGACCAGTTGATCACCACCAAGCGCGAGCTGGCCCTCGACAAGCTCCTCGCCGAGGACTCCACCTTCTACGGCGACCTCTTTCCGCACGTGGTGCAGTGGCACGGCGGCCTCTACCTGGAGGACGGCCTGCACCGGGCGCTGCGGGCGGCGCTCCAGCAGCGCAACCAGATCCACGCCCGGGTGCTGGTGCTCTCCGAGCCGGCGGAGTGATCCGCTCCTCGCCTCCGGAGCTGAGCCACCGTTAGGGTGGCTGCCATGAGCCCCCGCACCAGCGCACCGCTCGAACTGCTCGACCTGGACTCCGCGCTCAGCGAGGAGGAGCGGCAGATCCGCGCCGTCGTGCGCCAGCTGATGGACGAGCGGGTACGACCGCACGTCGCCGACTGGTACGAGCAGGGCCAGTTGCCCGCCCGTGAGCTGGCCCGCGAGTTCGGCAAGCTCGGCCTGCTCGGCATGCACCTGAGCGGCTACGGCTGCGCGGGCGCGTCGGCGGTCGCGTACGGGCTGGCCTGCCTGGAGCTGGAGGCCGGTGACTCGGGGATCCGTTCGCTGGTCTCGGTGCAGGGTTCGCTGGCGATGTACGCGATCTGGCGCTTCGGCAGCGAGGAGCAGAAGCAGCGCTGGCTGCCGGCGATGGCCGACGGCGAGGCGATCGGCTGTTTCGGGCTGACCGAGCCCGATCACGGCTCCGATCCGGCCTCGATGGCCACCCGGGCCCGCCGCGACGGCGACGACTGGGTCCTCGACGGCGGCAAGATGTGGATCACGAACGCGCCGATCGCCGACGTCGGGGTGGTCTGGGCGCGTACCGAGGACGGGGTGCGGGGCTTCGTGGTGCCCATGGACACAACGGGCGTGAGCACCCAGGAGATCCGCCACAAGATGTCGCTGCGCGCGTCGCTCACCGGCGAGATCGTGCTCGACGGCGTGCGGCTTCCCGCAGCCGCCCAACTGCCCGAGGCGGTCGGGCTCAAGGCGCCGCTGAGCTGCCTCACCGAGGCCCGCCACGGCATCGTCTGGGGTGCGCTCGGCGCCGCCCGGGACTGCCTGGAGACCGCCCTGGCGTACGCGGTCACCCGCACCCAGTTCGGCCGTCCGCTGGCCGGCTTCCAGCTGACCCAGGCCAAGCTCGCCGACATGACCGTGGAGCTGCAGAAGGGCTACCTGCTGGCGCTGCACCTGGGCCGGCTCGCCGACGCCGGCCGGCTCCGCCCCGAGCAGGTGAGCGTCGGGAAGCTCAACAACGTCCGTGAGGCGTTGGAGATCGCGCGGCAATGCCGGACGATCCTCGGCGCGAACGGGATCTCCGGCGAGTACCCGGTGATGCGGCACGCCAACAACCTGGAGAGCGTGCTCACCTACGAGGGCACCTCGGAGATCCACCAGCTCGTCATCGGGCAGCGGTTGACCGGGCTCAACGCCTTCGCCTGAGCCCTCCCGTGTGCCGGGGCTGACCTGCGGATACAGCTTTCATACCGGCTCGACGCGCGGCTGTCGTACGGCGGACGTACCGTCATTGCAGACGGCAGTGTCTGACGAGGACGGTGAGGGCGATGGCCCGCGACGCTGACAGCAACGAGCCCACCAGGGAGTTCCCGGGTTACCCGACCGGCGATGCGCTCAAGGAACGCTCGGACGCCGCGCCCGAGGCGCCGGCGACACCGACGGCCACCAACCGCCCCGCCCGGGGTCTGCTCTGGGTGCTCGGCGCGGCGGCGCTCGCCGTGATCGTGCTGCTCGGTGTGCAGACCGCCGGGCTGTTCCCCAGCTTCCGCAACCCGTTCGCCGAGGAGACGACGGATCGCAGCCAACCGACGCTGCTGAAGTCGATTCAGGACCTGAGCCGCTACGTGGCCGCCGAGGGCAACTTCCAGGTGGTGGTCGATCTTCAGAAGGACCGCCAGTACGTGCCGGACTTCCTGCTCAACGAGCGCACCCTCTTCGTCGGGGCGGGCAGCGTCGAGGCGTACGTGGACTTCTCGAAGATCTCCGACGGGGCGATCGTCGAGTCGGCCGACGGCAAGTCGGTGGAGATCAAGCTGCCCGCGCCGCAGCTCGGCGAGACCAACCTGGACCTGGAGAAGAGCTACGTCTTCGCTGAGAAGCGTGGCCTGCTCAACCGGTTGGGTGACGTGTTCGGCAGTGACCCGAACCGGCAGCAGGAGGTCTACCGCCTCGCCGAGGACCGGATCACCGCCGCCGCCCGGGACAGCGGGCTCGGCGCCCGGGCGGAGGAGAACACCCGCAAGATGCTGGAGGGGCTGCTCGGCTCCCTCGGCTACGAGCGGGTCACCATCACCTACGTGGCCCCCTGACCGCAAACCCCCGACGGCGCCCGCCCCGATCCCGGGGCGGGCGCCGCCCCGTCCACCGCCCCCACCGCTTCGTCCTCCCCGTCCTCCCCGTCCGCGCCTCCGCGCCTCCGCCCTCCGCCCTCCGATCGTCCGGTTGATCAAGAGCTTTGCGTCAGATTCCGCAGCTGCGGTGACGCAAAGCTCTTGATCAACGGGGTTGGCGGCGGGCGCGGGCGCGGCGGCGGGGGCGGGCGCGGACGGGGCGCGGGGGAGGGGAGGGGGTGGGGCGTGGGGGTGCTGGGCGCTGTGTGCCTGCGGGGCGTGGCTGAAGATCTGCGCAATTTCCGGGTAATTGCTGCTTGCGGCTGGGGAAAGGCGACAACTTCCCGGAAATTGCTCTGCCGCGTGGGCCGGGTCGCCCGTGGGTCGGGCCGTCCGGGGGCTGGGGCCGTTCGGAGGGCCGGGTCGCCCCGGGGGCCGGGCCGCAGGGGGCCGGGCCGCCCGGGGGCCGGCTGGTCAGCGGGTGGGGGCGAGGTGGCGGTCTTCGTTGGGCATCAGGAGCCAGAGCACCAGGTAGACGATCACCTGCGTGCCGGGCAGCAGCAGCGACAGCAGGAACAGCAGCCGGACCATGCCGGCCGACATGCCGAACCGCTGGGCCAGGCCGGCGCAGACACCGGCGAGCATGCGCCCCTGGCGGGGCCGGACCAGTTTGCGACTCATCGTCGTACTCCCACTCTGCGGCGGTGAGTGCCGCGTCTGAAATCCACGGTAGGAACCCGCTGCCGCCCCGCCCTCAGCCCGCAGGACGAACGGTGGATCCCGTACCCGTAGGTGGTTACCCGCGTCCGCCGCAGCCGACTCGTCGCAGCCATATGTCCGATTCGGCGCAGTTCGCGCCGCAGCCCGTACGTGCCCCTGGCGAAGCGGATCAGGGTGGGTCACCGTCGGTTGTGTGGCCGTGACCCTGCGACGCGGCGATCGGTGCGGACTGCCGGGTGGGGTGCGGACCCGCCGGGTAGGCTCGCCGGTTGGACACCCACACCCCTGGGCTTCCGCGGCGGCCGCCCGACCCGGGCGACCATGACGGGGCCGTACCCGCACGACGGGCGTGACGGCGAGGAAAGTGCAGCCATGATCAGCGTTTTTGACCTCTTCAGCGTCGGAATCGGGCCATCCAGCTCGCACACCGTCGGGCCGATGCGGGCCGCGCGGACCTTCGTCACCGGGCTCAAGGCCGACGGGCTGCTCGCCGTCACCGCCCGGGTGCACGTGGAGCTGTTCGGCTCGCTCGGGGCGACCGGCCACGGCCACGGCAGCGACCGGGCGGTGCTGCTCGGGCTGACCGGCGAGGCGCCGGAGACGGTCGACACCGACAGCGTGGCTTCCCGGGTGGCCCGGATCCGTGAGGAGCGGCGGATCGGCCTCCTCGACGCGCACGAGATCGACTTCGATCCGGACCGGGATCTGGCGCTGCACCGCCGCCGTTCGCTGCCGTACCACCCGAACGGGATGACCTTCACCGCGTACGACGAGAGCGGTGCGGAGCTGCGGGCGCGCACCTACTACTCCGTCGGCGGCGGGTTCGTGGTCGACGAGGCGGCGGCCGGCGCCGACCGGATCGTGCCCGACACGACAGCCGTCCCCTACCCCTTCCTCACCGGCGCGGAGCTGCTGAAGGTCACCACCGCCACCGGGCTGTCGATCAGCGAGGTGATGCTCGCCAACGAGCTCTCCTGGCGCAGCGAGGCCGAGGTGCGCGCGGGCCTGCTGGAGATCTGGCGGGTGATGCGCGAGTGCGTCGATCGGGGTTGCGAGCGGGACGGGGTGCTGCCCGGCGGGTTGAAGGTCCGCCGTCGGGCCGCCGAGCTGCGCCGTGGGCTGGAGGCGGAGGCCGGCAGTGACGATCCGCTGCGGGCGATGGACTGGGTGACCCTCTTCGCGTTGGCGGTCAACGAGGAGAACGCGGCCGGCGGCCGGGTGGTCACCGCCCCGACCAACGGCGCGGCCGGGATCATCCCCGCGGTGCTGCACTACTACACGCGGTTCGTGCCGGATGCGTCCGAGGACGGGGTGGTCCGGTTCCTGCTGGCGGCGGGCGCGATCGGTGTGCTGTTCAAGGAGAACGCGTCGATCTCCGGTGCGGAGGTCGGCTGCCAGGGCGAGGTGGGTTCGGCGTGTTCGATGGCGGCCGCTGGGCTCGCCGAGGCGCTGGGCGGCACCCCGGAGCAGGTGGAGAACGCCGCCGAGATCGGTATGGAGCACAACCTGGGGCTGACCTGCGACCCGGTGGGCGGCCTCGTGCAGATCCCCTGCATCGAGCGCAACGCGGTGGCTAGCATCAAGGCGATCACGGCCGCCCGGCTCGCGCTGCGCGGGGACGGGGTGCACGCCGTCTCGCTGGACAAGGTCATCAAGACCATGCGGGAGACCGGCGCCGACATGAAGGTCAAGTACAAGGAGACGGCACGCGGCGGTCTGGCCGTCAACGTGATCGAGTGTTGAGCGTGCCGGCAGGGCGACCGTTCACCGACTGCTAACCTGTCGTCCGTTTACTCAGGCGGGAGGCAGCGGTGACCTCTGGGGTCGCGGCGTTGTGGTCGCACCGCAACTCCCTGCGCATCCTGGTCAAACGCGATCTCGCGGTCAAGTACCAGCAGTCGCTGCTGGGTTACGTCTGGTCGCTCATCGAGCCGCTCGGCATGGGGGCGATCTACTGGTTCGTCTTCGGGGTGCTCTACTCCCGGGACACCGGCCGGCATCTGGGTGAGGCGGCGGAGTCGTACCCGCTCTTCCTGATCACCGGGATCTTCGCCTGGATGTGGACGAGTTCGGCGTTGAGCGAGGCGACCAACGCGCTCACCGGCCAGGCCCGGCTGATCACCACGATGAACGTGCCGCGGCAGGTCTTCCCCATCGGGCGGGTGACCGGCCGGTTCGCCGAGTACCTGGCCGGTCTGCCGGTCCTCGTCGCGGTCGCGGTGGCGTACGCCGTGCACGGGCGGATCGACCTCGGGTGGTCCCTGCTGGCGCTGCCGCTCGCCGTGCTCGTCCAGGGCACCCTGCTGGTCGGGTTGGCGCTGCTGCTCTCCGCGTTCAACGTGCTGATGCGCGACGTGGAGCGGTTCATGCGGCTGATCATCCGGGTGCTCTTCTACGCGACGCCGATCATCTATCCGCTGAGCCTGGTCCGGGATTCCGACCTCCCCGGCTGGCTCAAGATCGTGTACGAGCTCAATCCGCTGGTCGGCGTCTTCCAACTGCACCATTCGATCTGGTACGCGGACGAGTTCCCGGACGCCCGGCTGCTCGGCACCACAGTCGCCGGCAGTCTGCTGGTGCTGGCGGCCGGCTGGTGGTCGTTCCGTCGTCTCGAACCCGCCGTGCTCAAGGAACTCTGACATGGGCGACGTGATCATCGAGGCGAACGGTCTCGGCATCCGGTTCGTCCGCAACCGGCGCCGGCAGCTGCGGCTGCGTGACCTGTTCATCCACCGGGGTGGGCGGAACGCCCTGTCGGGCCAGTTCTGGCCGCTGCGGGACGTGTCGTTCACCGTCCGGGCCGGTGACACGATCGGGGTGATCGGGCGCAACGGCACCGGCAAGAGCACGCTGCTGCGGTTGATCGCCGGGGTGCTGATCCCCGACGAGGGTGACATCCGGGTTCGCGGTGACGTCGCGCCGCTGCTGGAGCTCTCCGCCGGCTTCTCCAACGACCTGACCGGGCGGGAGAACCTCTATCTGGTGGGCGGCCTGCACGGGCTGTCGTCGGGCTATCTGAAGCGGCACTTCGACGACATCGTCTCGTTCGCCGGTGAGCAGGTGGAGCGGGCCATCGACACGTCGGTGCGGCACTACTCGTCCGGCATGAAGGTCCGGCTCGGCTTCGCGATCATCTCGCATCTGCCGCATCCGATCCTGCTGATGGACGAGGTGACCGCGGTCGGTGACGCCGAGTTCCGAAAAAAGTGTTATGCGACGATTGACCGTCTGCTCGGGGAGGGGCGCACACTGGTGCTGGTGTCACACAACGAAAAGGACCTGACCCGCTTCTGCCGTCGGGGGCTCTTCCTCGACGGCGGGCGGTTGACCGTCGACGGCACGGTCGCCGAGGCGCTCGAGGCCTACCACAGCGCGGTCCCCCGGTGACCCTCGCGATCGTGCTCGCCGGCGGGAGCACGGCGGGCCTGCCCACGCGTGCCGGCGAGACGCTCGCCGACCGGCTCGCCGCGCAGTGCGGCCGGGCCGGGGCGGACGAGGTCCGGTTCGTCGCCGACCTCGGTGAACTGGCCGCCCTCGTCGAGGTCGCCACCGGCCCGGTGCTGGTGGCCGGCGCCGACCTGGTCGCGCACACGGCGGTGCTCCGGCACCTGCTCACCAGTCCGGTCGGCCCGACCGTGGCGCTGGTGCTCGGTGACCCGCCGGCCGCCGATCGGACGGCGGTGCGCGAGGAGCGCGGGCAGGTGGTCGAGACCGGGCCGGCGGGGGCGCTGCCCGACGCCACCGGGGTCTTCGGTGGCGCGCTGCGGGTCGCCGCGCAGGATCTGCCCGCGCTCGCCGCCGCCGCCCGGGCCGCCGCGGTTCCACCGGCCGGGGAGACCGCGGTGGACCGGCTCTTCGCCGGGCTCGCCGCGCGGGGCACGGTCGCCTTCGCCCACCGGGTACGGCTGCTCGTCGCGCACCGGGTGGGCGACGCGGCCGAGCTGGCCGCCGCCGAGGCGGCGGTGGCCGCGGTCGACGAGAAGCGCGCCGAGCTGCGCCTGTCGGTGAAGGAGCGGGACGACTTCTTCACCACCTTCTTCGTGAGCACCTGGTCGACGCTGGTGGTGCGGGCCTCGGCCCGGCTGCGTCTCACCCCGACCATCGTCACGGCGATCTCGGTGGCGTTCGCGGTGGCCGCCGCGGTGCTCTTCGCGGTCGGTGACCGGGCGGCGCTGGTCGGCGGGGCGATCCTGCTCTACCTCGGGTTCGTGCTCGACTGCGTGGACGGGCAGCTGGCCCGCTACACCCGCAACTTCAGCGCCTGGGGTGGCTGGCTCGACACGATGGCCGACCGGGCCAAGGAGTACGTGGTCTACGCCGGCCTGGGCATCGGTGCGACGCAGGCGGGTCACCGGTACGGCTGGGCGCTGGCGATCGCCGCCATGACCTTGCAGACCGTCCGGCACATGACCGACACGTGGTACGGCGTCCTGCACGACGAGGCGGCGCGTCGCCCCCGGACGGCGGCCACCGCTGGTGGCATCGGCGACCGGCTGAACAGCGCCTCGACCCGGGTGCAGGCCGACACGGGTTCGCTGTCGTACTGGCTGAAGCGCACGGTGGTCTTCCCGATCGGGGAGCGGTGGGCGCTGATCGCGCTGACCGTGGCGTTGTTCAACCCGCTGGTCAGCCTGATCGCGGTGCTGGTCTGGGGCGTGCTGGCGTTCGTCTACACGGGTGCGCTGCGGACGCTGCGGGCGCGCTGGATGCGGGTCGGGGTGCTGGCCACCGTCGATGCCACCCTGCACCGTGACGACGGCCCGCTGGTGCGGTGGCTGCCGGCGTCGCGTACGCCGGGGCCGCTCGGCTACGCGCTCCTCGCGGCGCTCGGCCCGGCGGCGCTGCTGGTGGCGGCGCTGGTGGTCGGGCGCTCCGACGGCGGGACGGACGAGCTGCGTTGGCTGCTGCCGGTCGCCCTGCTGATGCTGCTGGTCGGCGGCCTGGGGGCCCGGGCCCGGCACGACGGTCCGCTGGACTGGCTGGTGCCGGCCGCGCTGCGGGCCGCCGAGTTCTTTTTCGCGATCACCGTGGGGGTGCTCGGTGACGTGCCGCCCTGGCTGATCTTCGGGTACCTCTTCGTGCTCACGGTGCACCACTACGACCTCACCGCCCGGCTGGAGAAGCGGCAGGCCGCCCCGCCGCTGCACGCGGCCACGTTCGGCTGGGACGGGCGCTCGGTGCTGCTGACCCTCGCGGCAATTGTCGGGTTCGGCGGTATCGGGATGGCTACACTCGGTACGTACCTTCTCGTGGTTTTCGTGGCGAGCGTCGTCCTGGCCTGGGTGGTTCTGCCGGCCCGCGCCGCACGGGCGTCGGCGGTGCCGGTGCGGATGGGGGACGGCGTACCGGGCTGACGGAGGGACGGCCGGATGACCCTGATCAGCTTCGTCGTGCCGGCCTACCGAGTGCAGGGCTACCTGCGTGAGTGCCTGGACTCGATCCTCGACCAGCCCTTCACCGACCTGGAGGTCATCGCCGTCGACGACTGCTCGCCGGACGACAGCGGCGAGATCATCGACGAGTACGCGGCGCGCGACCCACGGGTCCGCGCCGTCCGGCTGACCGAGAACGTCGGGCTCGGTCCGGCCCGCAACATCGGGCTGGACCGGGCCACCGGCGAGTACGTCTGGTTCGTGGACGGGGACGACTGGCTGACGCCGGAGTGCCTGCCGGTGGTCGTCGAGCGGCTGCACGAGACCCGGCCGGACGTGCTGGTCGTCGACCACGTACGCACCCACTGGAACGACAGCGCCACCCGCAGCGCCATGCGCGAGGTCTTCCCCACCCCACCCGGCGTCGAGACGTTCCGGCTGCGGGACCGGCCGGAGACGATGCGGCTGCTGCACACCGCCTGGAACCGGCTGGTCCGCCGGCGGTTCCTGCTCGACCTGGGGCTGCGCTTCGCGCCCGGCTGGTACGAGGACGTGTCGTTCAGCTACCCGGCGCTGATGGCGGCCGACCGGATCGGCGTACTGGACCGGGTCTGCGTCAACTACCGGCAGCGCCGCGCCGGGGCGATCACCCGCACCCGGGGGGAGCGGCACTTCGAGGTCTTCCCGCAGTGGCATCGGGTGTTCCGGCTGATGGACCGGTGGGGGTCGGCGGTCGACGGACTACGCCCGGCGGTCTTCGAGCGGATGATCTGGCATTACCTGACCGTCCTCGGCAACGGGCAGCGGATCGCGCCGGAGCTGCGCCCGGCGTTCTTCGCGCAGATCACCGCCGACTACTCCCGTTGGCTGCCGCCCGAGGGCTATCCGGCCCCGCACGGCGTGGAGGGGCTGAAGCACCGGCTGGTCGCCACCGGCCGCTGGCGTACCTTCAGCGCCCTGCGGACCGCGAACCGGGCCCGGGACGCGGCCCGCCGGTCGGCGCGTACCGCCAGGCGGCGGGTGACGCCGGTGGCCCGGCGCAGCGCCAGACGGGCCCGCGACGTCCTGCTGCGCGAGTACTACCGGGCGGAGCTGCGACGGCCGCTCGACCCGACGCTCGCCGTCTACGCCGCGTACTGGTACCGGGGGTACTCCTGTAACCCGGCGGCGATCTACGAGGCGGCCCGCCGGCTCGCACCCGGTGTACGCGGGGTCTGGGTGGTCCGGCGGGACCGGGTGCGGACGCTCCCGCCCGGCGTCGAGTTCGTCGTGGCCGGCAGCCGGGCCTACTACCGGGCGCTGGCTCGGGCCCGCTGGCTGGTGAACAACGTCAACTTCCCGGACTTCGTCCGCAAGCGGCCCGGCTCCACGCACGTGCAGACCCATCACGGCACCCCGGTCAAGGTGATGGGGCTCGACCAGCAGCGGTACCCGATCGGCGCCGGCCGGATGGACTTCGCCGGCCTGCTGCGCCGGGTGGACCGCTGGGACTACAGCATCACCTCGAACAGCTTCTCCACCCAGATGTGGGACCGCGCGTACCCGGCGCGGTACACCACGCTGGAGGTGGGCTACCCGCGCAACGACCTGCTGGTGACGGCCACCCCGGAGGACGTCCGGCGGCTGCGTGCCGGACTCGGCATCGGCCTCGCCGAGCAGGTCGTGCTCTACGCGCCCACGCACCGGGAGCACCTGCCCAACTACCGGCCGCCGTTCGACCCGGATCACTTCGTCGACGCGCTCGGGCCCTCCGTCCGGCTGCTGATGCGCAGCCACTACTTCCACGACCGGGACCGGCGGCCGCGTCGCGCGGTGCAGCGGGACCAGGTGACCGACGTGAGCGCGTACCAACGGGTGGAGGAGCTCTACCTGGTCGCCGACGTGTTGATCACCGACTACTCATCGGCGATGTTCGACTACGCCGTCCTGGACCGGCCCATCGTCATCTACGCGCCCGACTGGGAGGCGTACCGGCTGGCCCGGGGGGTCTACTTCGACATCACGGCCGAGCCGCCGGGCGCGGTGGCGATGACCTTCCACGACCTGCTCCAGGTGTTCCGCACGGGCGCGGTCTCGGCGGACGCGGCGACCCGGGCCCGCCGGCGGTTCCGCGACCGGTTCTGCACCCTGGACGACGGGCGGGCGGCCGAACGGGTGGTCCGGCAGGTCTTCCTCGGCGAGCCGCCCGAGTCCCGCCACCGCTGCTGACCGTCGCGCCCGACCGCATCGACGCGCCACCCGGCGGCATAGTCGTGCCTCGATCCGTCCGTGACGGCGTCGTCACGGAGCGAACTTGGCACGTTCACCCGATGTGCGCGCGGCATGACTTTCGTCACAGTCATTCGGGTTCGGTGCGACGAGTCGGGGAGGTGGCGGTGACCACCGTCGCGTTGAAGGATGTCACCAAGGTCTTCCGGGACGGCACCGTGGCCGTCGACAGCGTCAACCTCGACGTCAGCGACGGCGAGTTCATGGTGCTGCTCGGCCCGTCCGGGTGCGGAAAGTCGACGGTGCTGCGGATGGTCGCCGGCCTGGAGGACCCGACCCGGGGCGCGGTCATGCTCGGTGGCGAGCTGGCCAACGACCTGTCGCCGCGCGAGCGGGGCGTCGCCATGGTCTTCCAGGACTTCGCGCTCTACCCGCACATGACGGTCGGCGACAACATCTCCTTCCCGCTGCGGCTCGCCGGGATGGAGCCGGGCGCGCGTGGTGAGCGCGTCACCGACGTGGCGGGCGCGCTCGGCATCGGCGACGTGCTCGGTCGCCGGCCCGGCCAGCTCTCCGGCGGGCAGCGGCAGCGGGTCGCCATGGGCCGGGCGATCGTCCGCCGGCCCCGGCTGTTCCTGATGGACGAGCCGTTGTCCAACCTCGACAGCGGGCTGCGCGCCGAACTGCGCGCCGAGATCTCCGGCCTCACCCGTGAGCTGGGCGTGACCACCGTCTACGTCACGCACGACCAGGCCGAGGCGCTCACGATGGCCGACCGGGTCGCGATCATGCGCCGCGGCGTGCTCCAGGACGTCGGCACGCCCACCCAGGTCTACGGCCGGCCGGCGACGCTCTACGTGGCCGCGTTCCTGGGCAGCCCGCGGATGAACCTGCTGGAGGCGTCGGTCTACGTCCACCTCGACCGCTACGTCACCCTCACCCTCGGCGAGCAGGCGCTCTACCTGCCCTGGGACGACATCCGCAGCCGGGCGGTGGCGCACTACCACGGTGAGCGGATCGTGGTCGGGATGCGGGCCGAGGCGCTCACCCCGGTCGGCCCGGACGACCCGGGCGACCTGCTGCACGGCCGGATCCGCTACCTGGAGCACCACGGGCACGAGTCGCTGGCCTACCTCGACATCGGGGCCACCGCGATCGTGGTGGACGAGATGGGCAGCCGGGGCGAGCCTGCGGACCCCGGTCAGCGCGGGCGGCGTCGCTTCGGGCAGGTGGTCCAGCGGCTCGCCGGCAAGTCGGCCGAGGCGCCGGAGCGGGCCGAGGGCCGGGCCCGGTCGAGTGTGCTGCCCGACGCCGGCGCGCACGCCCGGCGCGCCGCCGATCTCGCGGTACGCCTCGCGCCGTACCCGGCGGCCGCGGCCGGTCACTCGCTCTCGGTGCGGGTACGGATGGACGCCCTGCACTTCTTCGACGAGCGGGGCGACCGGATCGACGTGGGCTGGCGTTAGAGACCATCGGGTTTCCCGACGGTCTCTTGGCCGGAACGCTCAGCGGGGGAGGTCCACGATCGGCCGCCGGTACGGGCCCCAGGCGACGAACCGGGTGAAGAGGTCGCCGGGGCTCGGGCCGTGGTCGGGGTCGAGTCGGTAGAGGTCCTGGGCCGCCTCGTAGAGCAGCCCGCAGAGGTAGATCGAGAGCGCGACCTGGTCGGCCGCGTACTCCGCCTTGAGCAGCAGCCGCGCGTCGGCGCACGGCCAGGGCCGGCCGCACGCTCCGCAGCACCACATCGGGCGCAGCGGAAGGTGCGGCTTCGCGTACGACGGGTACGGCCTGGGCCGCTCGGCGGCCGGTCCCTCCTGCGGCTGCGGTAGCCGGTGACCTGTCACGTCCGCCTCCTCTCGCCGCGGCTGCCCCGCGGATCGTGGTCGGGTGGGGCCGTCCCGGCCCGGGGGAGGCGGGACGGCCCCGGCGACCCGTTCTCGCTGGACAGGGACGGGCCGCTGGGTGACAGTCTGCTGATGGCGGCACTACGGTCGGAAGTGGAACGCGCCGTACGGCGCCGCCGTGCAGTTCGCCGTCACCCGTGTGCAGAGGTGTGCAGATGAGCCGGATGCCGATGCTGGAGCTGTTCGCCGGGGAGTTGCGCCGCCTTCGGGTGGCCGCCGGGCTCTCTCAGGAGGCGCTCGGCGAGCGCCTCAGCTACTCCGCCTCGCTGGTGGCCGCGGTCGAGCAGTGTCGCCGCCCGCCCCGGGAGGAGTTCGCCCGGCGCTGCGACGAGGTGCTCTCGGGCGGCGGGCTGCTGGCGCGGATCCGGGAGACGCTGGTCCGCGAGAGCCTGATGCCGTGGTTCCGCGAGTGGGTGACGATCGAGCAGGAGGCGGCCGCGCTGCGCAGCTTCCAGCCGCTGGTCGTGCCCGGTCTCCTCCAGACCGAGGCGTACGCGCGAACCCTCTACGAGGGGGCCGGTCAGTTCGTCGGCGACGAGGTGGAGCAGCAGGTCGCCGCCCGGCTGGCCCGGCAGACGGTGCTCGCCCGCCCGGCCCCGCCGCAGCTGGTCGTGGTGCTCGACTACACGGTGCTGGAGCGCCCGGTCGGCGGGCCGAAGGTGATGCGCGAGCAGCTGCGCCACCTGCTGGAGGTGGGTGGCCGGCCGAAGGTCCATCTGCACCTGGTGCCGCGCAGCACCGGCGCCTACCCCGGCCTGAACGGGGCGTTCGTGCTCGCCACGCCGCCCGAGGGCGATGACATCGCGTACCTGGACAACCAGTTGCACGGCACGATCGTCGAGCGGAGCGCGGACGTACACTCCCTGCGGCAGATCTGGGAGTCCGTGCGGGCCGAGGCGATGCCCCACGGGGCCACCCTGAAGCTGATTTCGGAGGCGGCGGAGACATGGACCTGACCGGCGCGACCTGGCGCACGAGCACCCGCAGCAGCGGCAACGGCGGCGACTGCGTGGAGGTGGCCGACAATCTGCCGGGCGTCGTCGCCGTGCGGGACAGCAAGGACCGGCAGGGCTCCGTGCTCGCCTTCGACCCGCGGGCCTGGGCCGCGTTCGTGCGCTTCACCAAGGCCCGCTGAGCGCTCCGCGCCGAGAAGGCCGTCGCCTCCCCCGCCGGCAGCAGACCGGGCGCTGATCCGGGCCTAGCGAGATCGGGTTACCCAGGAGTAGCGTTCCGTCATGTCCATCGACTCACGCCAGGTGGCGGCCCGGATGACCGAGGCCGTGCCGTTCGCCCGTACGCTCGGCTTCGAGTTCGTCGAGATCGCTCCCGAGGCCGAGGGCGGCGTCCGCGCGGTCCTCCGGTTGCCCGACACGCCGGACACGCACAACCACGTCGGCGGTCCGCACGCCGGGGCCGTCTTCACCCTCGGCGAGACCGCCTCCGGCGCGGTCGTGCTGGCCGCCTTCGGGCAGTTGCTCGACCGGGTGGTGCCGCTGGCCGTACGCGCGGACATCGCCTACCGCAAGTTGGCCCTCGGGCCGGTGCGCGCCACCGCCCGGCTGGGACGCCCGCCCGCCGAGGTGATCGCGGAGCTGGAGTCCGGGCGGCGACCGGAGTTCCCGGTGCGGATCGAGATCACCACCGACGACGGCACGCCGACGTCGGAGATGACGGTGATCTGGACGCTCCGCTCGCAGTGACCCGGCGGGCGCGAACCGCCCGAAGCCGATCTCGACCCCCCGAAACGGGTTTGCCGGCCGGTTCCGGTGGTTAGATTCGGAGCGTGCTGGGCCTGCCTGCTGACGTGACCGCCTGCCTATTCGATCTTGACGGTGTGCTGACGCAGACCGCCCGGGTGCACAACGCGGCCTGGACCGAGACGTTCGACGAGTTCCTGCGACAGCGCGCCGCCGCCACCGGGGAGCCGTACCGACCCTTCGACCCCGGGCCGGACTACAACCGTTACGTCGACGGGCGCCCCCGGGCCGACGGCGTACGGACCTTCCTGGCCTCCCGCGGGATCGTGCTCCCCGAGGGCAGCCCGGATGATCCGCCCGAGGCGGCGACGGTGAACGGGATCGGCAACCGGAAGAACGTCCTGCTCCTGAAGGAGCTGCGTACCCACGGCGTCGACGTCTACCCCGGCTCGGTGACGTACCTCAAGGCGGCGGCCGCCGCCGGGCTGCGGCGGGCCGTGGTCACGGCGAGCGCCAACGGCCGCGAGGTGGTCGCCGCCGCCGGCCTGGAACCGCTGATCGAGGAACGGGTCGACGGACTGGTCGCCCGCGCCCAGGGCCTGCGCGGCAAACCGGAGCCGGACACCTTCCTCGCCGGGGCGCGGATGCTCGGCGTCGACCCGTCCCGGGCGGCCGTCTTCGAGGACGCGCTCGCCGGCGTGGCCGCCGGCCGCGCCGGTGGCTTCGGCTACGTGGTGGGGGTCGACCGGGTGGGCCAGGCGGACGAGCTACGGGCGCACGGGGCCGACGTCGTGGTCCGCGACCTCTCCGAGCTGCTCGACGAAGGGCGCGGCGCATGATCAGGGAACGGGCCTATCCGGTCGACCCGTGGCACGTCCGGGAGATCCGGCTGGACATGGACGTGCTGGCCCAGTCCGAGTCGGTCTTCGCGCTCTCCAACGGGCACATCGGCCTGCGCGGCAACCTGGACGAGGGCGAGCCGCACGGACTGCCCGGCACGTACCTGAACTCCTTCTACGAGCTGCGCCCGTTGCCGTACGCCGAGGCCGGATACGGCTTCCCCGAGTCCGGCCAGACCATCGTCAACGTCACCAACGGCAAGCTGATCCGGCTGCTCGTCGACGACGAGCCGCTCGACGTCCGCTACGGCGAGCTGCTCTCCCACGAACGCATCCTCGACATGCGCGCCGGCACCCTGCACCGGGAGGTGCACTGGCGCTCGCCGGCCGGCCGCGAGGTCAAGGTGCGCACCACCCGGGTGGTCTCGTTCACCCAGCGGTCGGTGGCCGCGATCAACTACGAGGTGGAGGCGATCGACGCCCCGCTGCGGCTGATCGTCCAGTCGGAGCTGGTCGCCAACGAGACGTTGCCGGCGCAGAGCCGCGACCCGCGCGTCGCGGCGGTACTCGAATCGCCGTTGCAGGCCGAGGAGGAGCTGACCACCGACGACGGCGGGCTGCTCCTGCACCGCACCAAGGTCTCCGGGCTGCGGGTCGCCGCCGCCATGGACCACGAGGTGTACGGGCCCGACCGCACCACCATCGAGTCCGAAGGGTACGAGGACTGGGTCCGCACCACGATCGGCTGCGTGCTCCAGCCCGGCGAGAAGCTGCGGGTGGTCAAGTACCTGGCGTACGGCTGGTCCAGCCGCCGGTCGTTGCCGGCGCTGCGCGACCAGGTCGGCGCGGCGCTCGCCGCCGCCCGGCTCGACGGCTGGGACGGGCTCTGCCGCGAGCAGCGGACCTACCTCGACGAGTTCTGGGACGCCTCGGACGTGCGGGTCGAGGGCGACCCGGAGGTCCAGCAGGCGGTCCGTTTCGGTCTCTTCCATGTGCTCCAGGCCGGTGCTCGGGCCGAGCGCAGACCGATCTCGGCGAAGGGGCTGACCGGCCCCGGGTACGACGGGCACGCCTTCTGGGACACCGAGATGTTCGTCCTGCCGGTGCTCACGTACACCCAGCCGAACGCGGTCCGCGATGCGCTGCACTGGCGGCACGCAACCCTCGACTCGGCCCGGGAGCGGGCCCAGACGTTGAACCTGAAGGGCGCGGCCTTCCCCTGGCGGACCATCGAAGGCCCCGAGTCCTCCGGCTACTGGCCGGCGGGCACCGCCGGGTTCCACATCGCCGCCGACATCGCCGACGCGCTGCGCCGGTACGTGCTGGTCACCGGGGACGACCAGTTGGAGCGCGAGATCGGCCTGGAGTTGCTGGTGGAGACCGCCCGCCTGTGGCGTTCGCTCGGCCACCACGACCGGCACGGCAAGTTCCACATCGACGGGGTGACCGGGCCGGACGAGTACACGGCGGTCAAGAACGACAACGTCTACACCAACCTGATGGCGCAGCGGAACCTGCTCGCCGCCGCCGAGGCGGTGAACCGCTACCGGGACGAGGCGCTGCGCCTCGGCGTCACCGACGAGGAGGCGGCGGGCTGGCGGGACGCGGCGACCGACATGCACCTGCCGTACGACGACGACGTCGACGTGCACCAGCAGGTGGAGGGCTTCACCCGGCTCCAGGAGTGGGACTTCGTGCACACCCCGGCGGAGAAGTACCCGCTGCTGCTGCACTACCCCTACTTCGACCTGTACCGCAAGCAGGTCGTCAAGCAGGCGGACCTGGTGCTCGCCATGCACTGGCGGGGCGACGCGTTCACCCCGGAGCAGAAGCTGCGCAACTTCCTCTACTACGAGCGGCGCACGGTGCGGGACTCGTCCCTCTCGGCCTGCACCCAGGCGGTGCTCGCCGCCGAGGTCGGCCACCCGGAGCTGGCCCACAGCTACCTGCGCGAGGCCGCGCTGATGGACCTGCACGACCTGAACGAGAACACCCGCGACGGCGTGCACATGGCCTCGCTCGCGGGCGCCTGGATCGCCCTGGTGGCCGGGTTCGGTGGGCTACGCGACCACGACGGCACACTCTCCTTCGCGCCCCGGCTCTCCAGCGGGCTGAACCGGCTGGAGTTCTCGCTGCTGTGGCGGGGCCGGCGGCTGCGGGTGGACGTCCGGCAGCACCAGACCACGTACGCGCTGCGCCACGCCGACCCGGACGACGTGATCGAGCTGCGCCACCACGGTGAGACGATCCGGGTCACCTGCGACGAGCCGGTGACCGTGCCGGTCCCCTCGGCGCATCCCGCTGGACCGGCCCCGGAACACCCACCCGGGCGGTCGCCGCTGCTCCGGCTGCCGGAGCGGGAGCGCTGACGCGCGGTCGGGGTGGGACGACGCCCACCCCGACCGTCGGGTTCAGAGGGTGTTTGAGGAGGCTCGCCCGTAGCGAGCCGGTTGCCAGGCGGCGTTCGGCAAGGCGGAGGTTCGCCCGGATACCGGTGTTGTATCCGGGCGAACCGACAACGCGGCCGGGCGTCGTCTGTGGCCGGCGCAGTAGGGCACGGCCTTCTCAAACACCCTCTCGGGTCAGAAACGGTCACCCGTGGAGGGGCGGCCCCCCGCGTCCCGCGGTGCCATCGTCCGGGGATCGTCGGCCGTACGCGCGTGGGCGGCATCGTCCGCCCAGTCCTTGTTGCGTTCGGCCGACCGTAGCCGGTTCTCCTCCTCCGCCCTCTGCTTGTGCCGGGACGCCTGTTGCTGCCGGGACGTCTGCCGCTGCTGGGCCATGGTGATCCTCGCGATCCGTCGGGGCGCGGCTGCGCCGACACGGTCTGCGGTCGATACGTCGGCTACCCGGCGCACCCGTCGGCAAACGCCGGCCGGCCCGTCCGGCGGTGCCACCGTCGTTGGTGCACGGCGCAGGCCCCCGTCCGGCGGTGCCACCGTCGTGGTGCGCGGTGCGGGGCGGCACCGCCCCGACCGGCAGTGCCCCCCGTCGTGGTGCGCGGTGTCGCCCCCGGCACGGCTCGTCGTGGTGCGGTGTGCGGCGGCACGCTTGCCCTCCGGCGGGCGGGGTAAGACGTTCCCCGCCCGGTGCAGAGACCGGCGGGTGGAGGTCATTGGCATGGACGTGCGCAGCAGTGAGGTGACGATCCCGGTCGGCGACGCCCAACTCGTGGCCGACGTGATCCTCCCGAGCGAACCGGTCGGAGTCGTGCTCTTCGCCCACGGCAGCGGCAGCTCCCGGCACAGCCCCCGAAACACGGCGGTGGCCCGCGTACTGCAGCAACGGGCGCTCGGCACCGTACTGGTCGACCTGCTCACGCCGGCCGAGGACGCGGTGGACGCCCGCACCGCCGAGCTCCGCTTCAACATCGAACTGCTCGCCGACCGGCTCTCCGCGATCGTCGACTGGCTGGGCGGCGAGCAGTGGACGAGCGGGCTGCCGATCGGGCTCTTCGGCGCCAGCACGGGCGCCGGGGCGGCGCTGGTCAGCGCGGCGGCCCGGCCCGCGCAGGTGGGCGCGGTGGTCTCCCGGGGCGGCCGGCCGGATCTGGCCCACTCCGCGCTGTCCGGCGTACGCGCCCCGACGCTCCTGCTCGTCGGCGGCCTCGACGACGAGGTGATCACCCTGAACGAGCAGGCGCGCGCCATGCTCACCGGGACTGTCGAACTGCGCATCGTGCCCGGCGCCACCCACCTCTTCGAGGAGCCCGGCACCCTCGACCAGGTCACCGAGGCGGCCGCCGACTGGTTCAGCACGCACCTCGCCCGTTGACCCCCCCGTTTGCCGTCCGGACTCCGGGGAAGGCATCCGGTTCGATGCTCGGACCGGGGAGGTAGCCATGGGTGAGTTCATGAACAAGGCCAAGGACTTCGCGAAGAAGCACGACAAGCAGGTCGACCAGGCGCTCGAGAAGGGCGGCCAGATGGCCGACAAGCGCACCGGCGGCAAGTACGCCGACAAGATCGACAAGGGCGTCGACCGGGCGCAGGCGCGTACCGGCGAGGGTGACCAGGTGCGTTGACCGGAACAGCGTTCACCGGGCGGCCGGGTACCGGCCGCCCGGAACGTCCCGGCCCGTCGCCCGACGTCCGCCCCGCAGAGCCGCCGCGCCGGACGATTCACCCGTCCCGGGTGGGGTAACTACCGTCATGACCGACGACCGCGCCGACCAGGAGCCCGAACGGTCGCCCGTGAGCGCGGCCGCCGAACGGGGCGGTCGCCATCTCCGCCGCTTCCGGCGTCTGGGCAGTGAGGCCAGCAAGGCGCGGCTGCGCCAACTGGAGATCATCTCCGTGATCGCGGTGCAGGCCGGGCTCGCCGCCGCGCTCGCCTCCCTCATCGCACAGGAGCTCTTCGGCCGCGGCATGCACGTCTTCGCCCCGGCCGCCGCCGTCGCCACCATCGCCAGCGCGATCGGGCAACGCGCCCGCCGCACCTTCGAGCTGCTGGCCGGGGTGGGGCTCGGCATCGTCGTCGGTGACCTGCTCCGCTACTCCCTCGGCACCGGGGCCTGGCAGACCGGGCTGGTGGTGGCCTTCGCGATCGTGATCGCACTGCTGGTGGCCGGCCGGGGTGGGGCGCTCGTCGGCCAGGCGGGTGGTACCGCAGTGCTGATCTCCACGCTGATGCCCACGGAGGGCCGGCTGGAGCTGCCCCGGATCTTCGACGCGTTGATCGGGGGCGTCATCGGCCTGGTGGTCGTCGTGCTGCTGCTGCCGGTCAACCCGATACGGGTGCTCGACCGGGCGGCGACGCCGGTCTTCGCGGCGGTCTCGGATCAGCTCGACGAGATCGCCGCCGCACTTCGCCAACGAGACGCGGAGCGCTCGATCCGGTCCCTGGAGCGGGTGCGTGGCCTCGAAGGGGACATCGGCCGGTTGAACGAGGCGCTCAGCGGGGCGGAGGAGGTGGTCACCCTGGCCCCGGCGCGTTGGCACCGCCGGGCGGTGTTCCATCGGTACGCCCGCGGCCTCACCCATGTCGAACGAGTCGTGATCAACGTCCGGGTCATGGCGAGACGGTCCGCGACCGCCATCCAGTACGGCGAACCGATTCCGGACGAGCTGCCCGCCGCCCTCACGCGGTTCTCCGCCGCCGTGCGGGAGCTGCGGGAGGAGTGCCGGCGAGGAGAGGAGAGGCCCGAGCGGACCCGGGCCCTCATCCTGGAGACCGCCGACCTCGCCGGCCGCGCGTGGGCCCAGGGCGTCCGCTCGTTCGGCGACACCCTCACCACCGACCTGCGCGCCAGCGCCAGCGACCTGATGCGGGCCACCGGTTACGAGCCCGAAGAGGCGAACCGGCTGGTGCGTACGGCCGCCGGCGCGGGTCAGCGGGCGGTCCGCCCGTTGGTGCACCGCCGGCTGCAGCGGGCCGCTCGGCGGACCTTCTCCACCAGGACCGTACGGCTGGCCCGTAAGGCTTCGCTGCGTCCGCGCAGGGACCGGCCCCGAACGACGAGAAGCGCCGGGCGCCCCCGTGGGGGCAGCCCGGCGCGGTGAAGCTCGGATCAGGCGGAGTAGCCGCGCGACGCGATCCAGTTCGCGACCTTGTCGAGCGGCATCCAGTACTCGTTGTCGGCCGGATCGGCCGGGTCGGCGATCTGAATGCTCTGCCCGCCGTCCCGGTAGCCGATGAGGGTCACGTAGTGACCGCCCTCGTACGAGTGCGGGCTGCCGATCTCGTCGACCGCCGTGCCCCTGACGTTCGCCACCACCGGACGGCCGTCGTCCAGCGCCTTCATGACGTCGTCACGGAGCCGCTGCACCTCGCTCGGCTTGGCCACGTCGTCCGGGATCTCGCCGGTCTTGTACTTCCCGCCGGTCAGCTGGTTGAGCACGCGGGTGGTGTCCAGGGCGGACGGGGTGCCCGCCTCGGTGGTGCCGAGCAGTGCTGCCACGTCGTCCTGCGACAGCTGCTTGCCCTGCGCGGAGAGCGCGATCCGCGTCGCGGCCGGCCCACAGTAGAAGAAGTTCGGCTGGGCCTGGTAGTCCACGTTCAGCAGGCGCTCGGACCGGCTGTCGTGGCCCTTGTCGGACTGCGTGGACGTCGTCGGGGCGGACTGGACCGGGGCGGCGTGGGCCGCCACCGCCGGGCCCAGCGCACACCCGCCGGCGACCAGCAGGCCGGCGACGGAGAGGCCACTCCGGTGGATGATCGGGTTCATGAATCGGGCTCCAATCGGGGGTTTGCCGCCTCCGACGGAGGCGTAAGCACCAGAACGGGGCGCTCGGCTCATTTACGGGCGACCCCGAGCCGTCGGACACTCCCGGGGTACCGGGGGTGCAACGGCCCCGTCACGGCCGGCATTCCGGCCGCCGATGCCGGGGGCAAGGGCGTCGCGACCAGGTGCAACGGCGGCGGTGGCAGGGGGATTCCGGCGCGCCGAGGCGCCGTGACGTCGTGCACGTCGCAGGGCCCGGCGGGAACAACCCGGGGCGCGGCCCGCTCCGTCTTCCTCGCAGTCCCGGCGGGATGATGCGACAACCGTGGCGGCCCCGCCGTCCCGGCCGGTCGACTCATCGACCCGGCCGCGCGGCCCGGCCCTGGGCCCTTGATCGACTCGGGGTCCTTGAAGTCGGGGCATCACGCGGCCGGGGACACCCCGACATCAAGGAAACCGAGTCGATCATCGGCGCGCACGGGCGATGAGCGCGATGTGCCCGGTTTGCGGCCTGGAGGGGCGGCGGGTAGTGCCCAGCGACCGGGCTCCGCCCCGGGTGCCAGCCCGATCCTCGCGAAGGTCCATTCGAGGGCCGCGAGACCGGTCAAATCGGCCGGTACGTCACAAACTGCCCATGAGTCGGGTGACGGTGACCTCGATGACGACCCGTTCCGGGTTGGGGCGCGGGGCGCGGTAACGCTCCGCGTACCGCCGCTCCGCCTCGGCGACCGCCGTCCCGTCCGACCGGACGACCGCCCGCCCCTCGATGGTGAGCCAGCGGCGGCCGTCGACGTGGCAGAGCGCCACCGGCGCGCCCTCAGCCCCGGCAGCGGCGACGTGCCGGGCCTTGCGGGAGGCGGCGGAGGTGATCACCCGGGCGAGGCCGGACGCCGGGTCCAGGGTCACCCCGACGGGCACCACGTGCGGGGTACCGTCCGGCCGGAGCGTGGTGAGCGTGGCGAGGTGCCGTTCCCGGCAGAAGGCGATCACCCGATCGTCACGTACGTCCAGCAGGCGCGTGCCCGGCATCTCCGGTCCCCCCAATCCGTCGACCGATCATGGCACGCGCCGGCGGTCCTGCCCGGGGCCCGGGGGCGCGTACGGCTGGCTCGGCAACCGGCGAGCGGCCTCCCGGTGCTTCTGCACCAGCCGGCTCAGATAGATCAACGTGCCCGCGAGGATGCCCATGTCGTCCAGGTAGATGGGGTCGGGCAGCAGGTCGACCGGGAAGATCGTGTAAGCCAGGGCCCCGTAGAGAGCCACCTTGCCGCTGGAGCCGAGCGAGGTCAGCAGCCGGTGGGTCCGTACCACCCGGACGGCCAGCACCACGGCGCCGACCAGCGTCGCGAGCAGCACGACGCCGGCGATGACGAGGAGGACGATCCACGCTTCGCGCGACATGCGGTCACGCTAACCCAATCCGGCCGCCTGCACCCTGTTCGAGGCGGCCGTCAGCGCCGGGCCCCGGTCAGTACGCCGGTACGGCCGCGCGCCCCCGCGCCACGACCTGGTTCTCCCGCGTCTGCTCCATCGGCCGGGCGACCTCGCTGAGCGGCAGCACCGACTCGGCGTCCTCCGCCCGGCGTCCGGTGGCGGCGAACGCCTCCTCCCGCAGGCTGCGGGCGGCCGCGGCAGTGCGTTCGACCTCCCGCCAGGCGAGCTGCTCCTGTTCGCGTGCCACCTGGTGGCGGGCGAGGAGGTTGTCGCGCACTGCCCGTCGCAGCACCAGCTCCTGCTCCACCGGGTGCAGCCGCGGGTCCCAGCCGTTGCGGTGCGCGAACACGTCGCTGAGCTGCTCGACGGAGAGCTCCCGCTGCCAGTACGCGTCGAGCGCGGCGCGGTGCAGGAAGCGCTCGCGGTCCACGTACTCGGCCGGCGTGCGGGCGGTACGCGGCAGCGGCATGGCAGCGGCGGCGCCCAGGCGTCGGACGTCCGCCTCGGCCGCCTCGTACGCCTGCCAGGCCACCTCGACCGCGTCCTGCGCGGCGAGCCACTCCGCCCGCTGTCGCTCCGCGGTGCTGGTGGCGCGCTCCGCGGCCACGGCGACCTCCTGCGAGTAGCGGGTGCGGTCCCGCTCCTCCTCGGCGAACTCGAGCCGGCCCGGCATCGCTGCGCGCCGGATCCTCGTGGCGGCGCCGATGGCGAGCCGGCCCGGTCGGAGCAGCAGGGTGGCGATGACGACGCCCACCACGGCGAGCAGGCTCAGCCAGATCACGGCGGCGCGGGGCACGTCGGGCAGGACGGCGGAGAGGACGGTCTGCATCATCTGCACCTCGTGGTCGGTTGTCGGTAATGGACGATCTGACCCGCTGGTGAGCGGAGGGAAGATTCGGGGGCCGGTCCCGCACCGCTCCGTGACGCGGAGGTCGGTGGTGCGGGACGCACGGCGGCCATCCGGTGTGCGGGTTCGGCGGTCGAGCCGGGCGACGCAGCGGTCAGGCCGTTGCGGGCGAACGACGCCGGCCAGGGCTTACGGCGCGAACGGCCTCGGCCACGGCCGTGGTGGGCCGTCGGTGCCGGGGCGGATGGCCCTCGGGTCAGGCGAGCGGAGGGCCCCGGCGACCGGGCGCGGCGCGGCCGGCGTCGATCGCCGGGAGAGCCTCGGGCATCGCCGTCAGGGTGCCGACCGCCGGGGTGGCGAGCAGCGGCCGGTCGGCCGGACGGTGCGCGGGAGCCTCGGCCGGGGTCAACCGCTCGGCGGCCGGCGCGATCTCGGGTCGCAGCACCTCGACCTGGCTGCTGACCGAGGTGGGCTGGAGCTGGGCGGCGGTGGCCGGCGGCCCGGCCGGGGCCGCGGCGCCGAGGCCGACGGCGAGCGCGAGCGTGGCCACGGCGAGCCGGGTCAGCTCGCCCAACGTGCGCAGCGTGGCCCGCCAGGTGGGGCGGGCGGACGCTACGGACAGCACGGGACCAACCTACCGCTCTCGGCCGTCGGGCGCAGCCTGGCCGGAACCACCGCCGACGTGACCGTGCCCACCCGTCCTCATCGGACGGACGGTCACCGGTGACCGACGGCGGGCGCGACCGCGGCCCGGCCACCTCGCGGCATCCGGGCCTCGGTCGAGTCGATCAACCGTCCAGGTCACCGGTCCCGGCGTCGTCGACGTCGGACCGGCCCGGGTCGGTCGCGGGCCCGGCGGTGGCGGACCGGGCCGTGTCGGCGGTGGCCCGCCGACTCAGGTGTCGGACCGGCCGCCGTCGGCCGTGGGCCCGGGATCGTCGGCGTCGGACCGGCCCGGGTCGGTCGCGGGCCCGGCGGTGGCGGACCGGGCCGTGTCGGCGGTGGCCCGCCGAGTCAGGTGTCGGACCGGCCGCCGTCGGTCGTGGGCCCGGGATCGTCGGCGTCGGACCGGCCGCCGTCGGCCGTGGACCCGGCGACGGCGGTGTCGGGCAGCTCGGTGAAGAGAGCAAGCAGGGCCCCGACCTCGAGGTCGGCCTCGGCCGGATGGCGGAACCGGCCGGCTGGGTTGAGGGTGTACTCGTTGCGGCGCCCCACCCGGGTCCGGCTGAGATAACCGCCGGCCTCCAGGTCGGCGACGATCGCCTGGGCGGCCCGCTCGGTGACCCCCACCTCGTCCGCGACGTCCCGCAGCCGCGCGGTGGGATTGCGCGCGATGGCGAGCAGCACATGTCCATGATTGGTGAGGAACGTCCAGTTCCGGGTGCCGCCGTACCCGCTCGCGCTCGTCGCCATGGCCGTCATCGTAGGGCCCGGCCCATCCCTCCGATTCCATCGATCGTGACCCGTCCGCGAATACCTGAAACGCAAATCACGTATACCTTGACGTGTCTCCGGGTGGGTGTGACCGTGGACGGGAGCCCGCGGCGGTCACCGTGGGTGATCACACCGATCGCATAGGAAGTCGAGGTGCGGGGATGAGTGGACCCGAAACGCCGGTGCTGCGTCCGGAGCAGGCGCTCGCCGAGCTGATCGAGGGCAACCACCGCTTCGTCACCGGCACCCCGAGCCACCCCAACCAGGACGCCGGCCACCGGGCCGCGGTCGCCGACGAGCAGCACCCGTTCGCGGTGATCGTGGGCTGCTCCGACTCCCGCCTCGCCGCCGAGATCATCTTCGACCGTGGGCTGGGCGACCTCTTCGTGGTGCGTACGGCCGGGCACACCACCGGGCCGGAGGTGCTGGGCAGCGTCGAGTACGCGGTCACGGTGCTGCGCGCGCCGCTGGTCGTGGTGCTCGGGCACGACTCGTGCGGGGCCGTGAAGGCGGCCCGGGAGTCGCTCGACACCGGCACGCAGCCCCCCGGTCACCTGGGCGCGGTGGTGGACGCCGTGCTGCCCAGCCTGCGTCGCGCCGCCGCCGAGGGGGTCGACGACCTCGACCGGATCATCGACCTCCACATCGCGCAGACCGTCGAGGCGCTGCTCGAGAACTCGGCAGTGCTGGCCGCCGAGGTCGAGGCCGGGCGGTGCGGGGTGGTCGGCATGTCGTACCGGCTCGCCGCCGGCGAGGTCCGTCAGGTCGCCGGGGTGCTTCCGCCCGCGGCGGGCGCGGATCCGACGGCGGGCTGACACCCTCCACGACGCCAGGAGAAGCGAGAGGGCCGCCCCGCGAATGCGGGGCGGCCCTTGCCGTTCTCAACCGGTCGCTACAGCAGCGACATGTGCACGTGGTCCGTGTGGTTGGACGGGCCGCTGTAGGACTTCCAGCCGGTGGCCGGGAACCAGATCTGCCGGTTCCAGATCACGTAGTAGATGCCGAGCCGGTCGGCGTTGCGAATGAGGAACGCGGCGACGTTGTTGCCGTACATCCGGGTGTCGTCGTTGTGCCAGGGCGAGAAGCCGCTCTTCTGCAGGGACCAGTCGCAGGCCCGGCCCTTCGGGTGCTCCCACGGCCCGCCCGGTCGGTAGCAGCCGACGAACCGGTTGAAGCCGGCTCGCTTGACCTCCTTGTAGGCGTGCAGCGTGCGGGGCGTGATGCAGCCCGAGGTGGTCGGGTCGGGCTCACTGCACGACATCGGCTTCCAGTCGCCGTCGGCCGTCCGGCCGGGACCCATCCTCGCCACCGGCGAGGTGGCCGAGACGAGACCGCCGGTGAAGCCCTTTCCGCCGACCAGGGCCAGGGCCTTGTCCGCCTCGCGCTTCTGCTTGGCCATGATGGCGGCCTGCTTCTGCTGCTCGCGGACCTCGGTGTCGATCGCCAGCTTGGCGAGCTCGGCGCGGTGCTTGACCTCGTTGATCCGGGACAGCTTCTGCGAGTTGACCATGTTGAGTTCGTCGAGGCCCATCACCCGCTCCACGAAGGAGTCCGGGTCGTTGCTCGACAGCAACATCCCGACCGCGCCCATCCGACCGGTGCGGTACGACTGGGCGGCGACCTGGCCGACCTGCGGCGCCAACGCGTTCAGCTCGGCCTCGGCCCGCTTGACGTCCAGGCCCAGCTCCACCTGGCGCTTCTTGGACTTCTCCAGCTTGGCCTTGGCCGCGGTGTAGTTGCGGTTCGTCGTCTCGACGACGTCGGTGAGCAGTGGCGGGTCGTCGTCCTCGTGCCCGGACGGAACGGCCGGCTTGGGTGCGGCGGACGCCGGGAGGGGCCCGGCGAGCACGGTCAGCGCGGCGATCACGGCCACCACGGGTATCAACCAGCGGCGTAGGGGTGCCGTCACAGTTTTCCCTTCCGTCGACCGCCGACCGGGTTAGCTGACGGGTTCGGGGCGGAAGTGGCCCCTACCGCTGACGCGGACTCACCCCAGGTACCTGGGTTCCCGGCTCGCCGTCCGGCGATTGGGCGGTGGTACCGCAGGCGCCGCTGCGCGCCTTCGGCGGTTACCGGCAGCGAGGTTACCCGAGAGCCCGGCCGGGGAGCTACGCCCGGATGCCGACTAAAGGCGTCATTTCGCCATAGCGCTGGGTAACCAGTGGCGCAGCTGCCAGGCCGGCGAGCCTGCGCGGTCACGTTGAGGAGTGTCACCATGCGCTCTCCGTTCTCCTGTCCGGGTCGGGCCGGCCACCGGGGGTGGCGGGGGGTGGGATCGGGCTCGGGTCGTGTCGCCCGGCGCCCAGCGCCTCCAACACGTCGCTCCGGTCCGGGGCGGGCCGGGTGGTCGGGTGGGTGGGCTTCGCCTCGCCGTCGGCCGGTGCGGCGACTGAGCGTCCGGCCGTCGTGACGATCGCGGCCAGGCCGGTGGTGAGCGGGACGGCGGCGATCAGCCCGAGCGTCGCGACCGCGCTACGGACGATCTCCTGGGCCAGGAACTCGCTGGTGAGGAGCTGACCCACCGGGCGCGAGTCGGCGGTGAGCAGGAGCAGCAGCGGCAGCGAGGCGCCCGCGTACGCGAGCACGATGGTGTTCACCGTGGACGCGATGTGCGCGCGGCCGACCCGGGTCGCGGCCCGGTAGAGCTGGAGCCGGGACAACCCCGGGTTCGCGTGGGCCAGCTCGGTGACCGTGGCCGCCTGGGTGACCGTGACGTCGTCGAGCACGCCGAGCGACCCGATGATGATCCCGGCGAGCAGCAGGCCCCGCAGGTCCACGTCGCCGCGGAACATCGAGAGCGTCAGGGCGTCCTCGCTGCCGAAGCCGGTGAGGTGGGTGGCGGCGGTGGCAGCCGCGCCGAGGACGCCGGTGAGCACCAGGCTGCCGAGGGTGCCGAGCACGGCGACCGAGGTCTGCGCGGTCACGCCGTGCGTCAGGTAGAGCACCACGAACATGATCAGGGCGGCGCCGACCACGGCGACCAGCAGCGGTGAGTGCCCCGCGCCGATGCCGGGCAGGACGAAGGTGAGCAGGATGCCGAAGCTCGCGGCGAGGCCGGCGAGCGCGGCCAGGCCCCGCCACCGTCCGAACGCGACGATCGCCCCGGCGAAGATCAGCGCCAGCCAGACGAGCGGCTGGCCGCGCTGGTGCTCGGCGACGTTCCAACTCGACGACGAGGGGTCGGTCGGATCGGTCAGCTGCACCATGATCACCTCGTCGCCCGCCTCGACGACCGGTGCCCCCGGACCGTCCGGGACCGGCGCCTCGACCTGCTGACCGGCGGCCGGGCCGTCCTGCACACGTACGGTCACCGTGCCGCAGCGCTGTGGCCGTCCACCGGGCGTCCCCTCCGGCGTCTCCGACACCGGGGAGCAGGCCTCGCTCACCACCCGGGTGACGGTGCCGTGATACCGGGCCGGATCGCCGCTGCCCTCCGTCTCCGGAACGTCGCGGGGCCAGAGCACCAGGGCGGCGACCACGGTGGCGAGGACGAGCGGGACGACCGTCACGAGGAGGATCCGTCGCACCCCCGGTGGGGTGGACGGTGCGG
Source organism: Micromonospora musae (assembly GCF_003626545.1). NCBI lineage: Bacteria > Bacillati > Actinomycetota > Actinomycetes > Micromonosporales > Micromonosporaceae > Micromonospora > Micromonospora musae. The sequence continues at coordinate 526,641 of NZ_RAZS01000001.1, read as the reverse complement.
GACGGCTGTGGTCGGCGCCCATTACGAATCTCCCAACGAATCCGGGGCAGGGTACGTGCCGGTGGGGCGATCGGCTCAGCGGCGCGGGACCGCCCCGCCACGAAAGATCCGGAGAGTCATCGTCGGAATGCTAACCATGGCGACCCTCCGGCGCCTGTTCACGCCGACGGTGTCACGTCATGACGGCGAAGGCCCCCACGGCGGCGGCCGACGGGGCATGTTGGGTTCATGGCCGCAGATCCGTCACCGCACCACCCGGGCGCAGCCGAGCCGGACCACGGCCGGGGTGGCCACGACAAGCACGCCGGCCACGACCCGGCGATGTTCCGGCGGCGGTTCTGGATCTGTCTGGCGCTCACCGTGCCGGTCGTGGTCACCAGCCACATGGTCATGGAGTGGCTCGGTTACCGGCTCGACGCGCCGGGCCTCACCTGGGTCGGGCCGGTGCTCGGCTCGGTGGTGTTCTGGTGGGGTGGCTGGCCGTTCCTGGTCGGCGCGGTACGCGAGGTGCGGGACCGGGCGCCGGGCATGATGCTGCTCGTCGCCATGGCGATCACCGTCGCGTACGGCGCGTCGCTCGCCACCAGCCTGGGCGCCTTCGACCTGGACTTCTGGTGGGAGCTGGCGGCTCTGGTCACCATCATGCTGCTCGGACACTGGCAGGAGATGCGGGCGATCGGGCAGGCGCGCGGGGCGCTCGCGGCGCTCGCCGCACTCCTGCCCGACCAGGCCGAGCGGGTCACCGAGGACGGCCGGACCGAGCCGGTGCCGGTGACCGGCCTGCGGGTCGGTGACGTGGTGCTGGTCCGGCCCGGTGGCCGGGTGCCGGCGGACGGACGCGTGGTGGACGGCGCCGCCGAGCTGGACGAGTCGATGATCACCGGGGAGTCCCGGCCGGTGTCCCGGTCCGTCGGCGATCGGGTGGTGGCGGGCACGGTGGCCGCCGACTCGGCGCTGCGGATCCGGGTCGAGGCGGTCGGGGAGCAGACCACGCTGGCGGGCATCCAACGCATGGTCGCCGAGGCGCAGCAGTCCAGCGGGCGGGCCCAGGTGCTGGCCGACCGGTTCGCCGCGGCGCTGTTCTACGTCGCCATGGCGACAGCCGTGGTGACGGTGCTGGCGTGGACGTTGATGGGCCGGGGCGACGAGGCGGTGGTCCGGGCCGTCACCGTGCTGGTCATCGCCTGCCCGCACGCACTCGGTCTGGCGATCCCGCTGGTGATCGCGCTCTCCACGGCGGTGGCCGCGAAGTCCGGGATCCTGGTCAAGGACCGGCTGGCGCTGGAGCGGATGCGGACCGTCGACGCCGTGCTGTTCGACAAGACCGGCACCCTCACCCGCGGCGAGCACGTGGTGACCGACCTGGCCACGGTCCCCGGCATCGAGCCCGACGAGCTGCTGCGGCTCGCCGCCGGAATCGAGGCGGAGAGCGAGCATCCGATGGCCCGGGCGATCGTCGCGGCGGCGGGGGAGCGTGGTGGGGCCGTCGCGGCCACCGGGTTCCGGTCCCGGCCAGGCCGTGGGGTGGAGGCCACCGTGGCGGGCCGGAGGTACGCGGTGGGCGGGCCGGCGCTCCTGCGCGAGCTGGGCGTACGCCTCCCCGACGAGCTGCGCGCCGAAACCGACCACTGGGCCGGCCGGGGCGCGGTGGTGCTGCACCTGGTGCGGCTGCCGGACGGGGTGCTCGGTGCGCTGGCGCTCACCGACGAGCTGCGCCCCGAGGCGCGCGACGCGGTCGCCGAGCTGCGGGCGCAGGGCGTACGGACCCTCGCGATGATCACCGGGGATGCCCGGCCGGTGGCCGAGGCGGTCGCCGCGGACCTCGGGTTCGGTCCCGGCGACGAGGTGTTCGCGGAGGTGCTGCCGGCGCAGAAGGACGCCAAGGTGACCGAACTGCGGCGGCGTGGGTTGACCGTGGCGATGGTCGGCGACGGGGTGAACGACGCGCCGGCGCTGGCCCGGGCCGACGTGGGGATCGCCATCGGCGCCGGCACGGACGTGGCCATCGAGTCCGCCGGGGTGGTGCTCGCCTCCTCCGACCCGCGCGGGGTGGGGGCGGTCATCCGGCTCTCGCGTGCCTCGTACCGCAAGATGCTGCAGAACCTCGCCTGGGCGGCGGGCTACAACGTGGTGGCCCTGCCGCTGGCGGCCGGGGTGCTGGCCGGCGTCGGATTGTCGTTGAGCCCCGCCGTCGCCGCGGTGCTGATGTCGGGCTCCACCATCGTGGTGGCGCTCAACGCCCAACTGCTGCGCCGGGTACGCCTCGGCGCGCCGAACGCGGGCTGAGAGCCGCGCCCTGCCACGAGCCGAGGAGGCGTCGGGCGCCGCGGGGCGGCCGGGTCAGCCGCGCTTCATGAGCCGACCGACCGCGGCCATCATCTCGCTGGCCATCTCGTCGGCGCGCCCCTCGGCCGCTCCCTCGTGCATGCAGTGCCGGGCGTGGCCGTCGAGCAGCCCGAGGGCGACCTTGTCCAGCGCGGCCTGGACCGCGGAGATCTGGGTGAGCACGTCGATGCAGTAACGGTCCTCGTCGACCATCTTCTCGACGCCGCGTACCTGCCCCTCGATGCGGCGCAGCCGGGCGAGCAGCTGGTCCTTGCTGGCCGTGTATCCGCGGATGGGGGTCGGTGTGGTCATGGCGCAAGGATAGCCTACCCCCAGGGGGTATGGTACGGTCCTCGCAGGAGCCGATACCCCCGCCGGGTACCGGTACAGCGACTAGGGCGGAAGTTTGTCCGGCTCTTACCCCCCGGGGGTATGGGCTGTGCGGCGGAAGGAGAGCTCCGATGGTCACCACGACGTACCAGGTGCAGGGCATGACCTGCGGACACTGCGTGAGCGCGGTCAGCGCCGAGGTCGGCGCCGTCGCCGGCGTCAGCGACGTCCAGGTCGACCTGGCCACCGGCCAGGTCACCGTCACCAGCGACGGCCCGCTGGAGACCAGTGCCGTGCGCTCCGCCGTCGACGAGGCCGGTTACGACCTCGTCGGCGAGTGAGCGGCGGCTGACCCGGAAACGAGGTCACACCGATGAACACACCCATGAAGCTGGGCGGCTTCGCGCTCGGCCTCGCGGCGGTGTTCGGCGCGGCGTACGGGGTCGGCCGAGTGGCCGACCCCGTCACCCCGGCCGCCGAATCCCGGCACGAGGGCCCGGCGACCGCCGAACACGGCACCCAGGACGATCCGGGACACGGCGGGACCGAGGACGAACACCTCCCCGGCGGCCTGCTCGTCTCCGACCGGGGCTACACGCTCGCCCCCGTCACCGCCCCGGCCGGCGAGTTCGCCTTCCGGATCACCGACCACGACGGCCGGCCGGTCACCCGGTACGACGTGGCGCACGACGAGCGGATGCACCTCATCGTCGCCCGGCGCGACCTCTCCGGCTTCCGGCACGTACACCCCGAACTCGGCTCGGACGGCACCTGGCGGGTCGCCTCCCCGCTGGCCGGGCCGGGCGTGTGGCGGGCCTTCGCCGACTTCACCCCCACCGGGGGCGACCCGTTGACGCTCGGCGTCGACGTGACCGTGCCCGGTGCGCTGACCCCCCGGTCGCTGCCGGCGCCGGCGACCAGCACCACTGTCGACGGGTACACCGTCACGCTCGCCGGTGACACGCAGCCCGGCCGTACCGCCGAGCTGACCCTGACCGTCAGCCGTGACGGCGCGCCGGTCACCGACCTGGAGCCCTACCTCGGCGCGTACGGTCACCTGGTGGCACTCCGCCAGGGCGACCTCGCGTACCTGCACGTCCACCCGGACGGCGAGCCCGGCGACGGGCGGACCGCGCGCGGGCCGGCCGTCCGCTTCCTGGCCGAGGTGCCCGCCGCCGGCACCTACCGTCTCTACCTCGACTTCAAGCACGGCGGCGTCGTGCGCACCGCCGAGTTCACCGTGGTGGCCGGCGTCGCGCTGGCCGACGAGAGCCCGGCCGCCGTCCCGACCGCCCCCGCCCCGACCGGTACCGCCGAACACGGTGGGCCCGGCCACGGGCACGACTGACGGGAGGCGTCATGACCACCACCAGCAGCAGCACCCCGCTGCCGACGGCGCCGAATCTCATCGAACTCGCCATCGGCGGCATGACCTGCGCCTCCTGCGCGGCGCGCATCGAGAAGAAGCTGAACCGGATGGAGGGCGTCTCCGCCACCGTCAACTACGCGACGGAGAAGGCCACCGTCCGCTTCGCCGACGAGGTCACCCCCGACGAGCTGATCGCCACCGTGGAGAAGACCGGCTACACGGCGAAGCTGCCGCCGCCACCCACGCCCGCCGGCACGCCGGCCGCCGAGGCGCCCATCGACGAACTGCGCGGCCTGCGCAACCGGCTCTGGACGTCGGTGGCGCTGACCGTCCCGGTGATCGTGCTCGCCATGGTGCCGGCCTGGCAGTTCGACTACTGGCAGTGGCTGTCGCTGACCCTGGCCGCCCCGGTCGTGGTCTGGGGCGGGCTGCCGTTCCACCGGGCCGCGCTGATCAACCTGCGGCACGGCGCCGCCACCATGGACACCCTGGTCTCGGTGGGCACTCTCGCGGCGTTCGGCTGGTCGCTCTGGGCGCTCTTCCTCGGCGACGCGGGAACGCCCGGCATGACGCACCCGTTCAGCTTCGCCATCGCCCGCTCCGACGGCGCCGGGAACATCTACCTGGAGGCGGCGGCCGGGGTCACTCTCTTCATCCTCGCCGGCCGCTACTTCGAGGCCCGCTCGAAGCGCAACGCCGGGGCGGCGCTGCGCGCGCTGCTCGAACTCGGCGCGCGGGACGTCGCCGTGCTGCGCGGCGGGGTGGAGACCCGCGTCCCGGTCGAGCAGCTCGCCGTCGGGGACCGGTTCGTCGTACGGCCGGGCGAGAAGATCGCCACCGACGGGGTGGTCGACGAGGGCACCTCGGCGGTCGACGCGAGCATGCTGACCGGCGAGTCCGTACCGGTCGAGGTCGGCCCGGGTGACGCCGTCGTCGGCGCCACGGTCAACGCCGGTGGACGGCTCGTGGTCACCGCCACGCGGATCGGCGGTGACACCCAGCTCGCGCAGATGGCCCGCCTGGTCGAGCAGGCGCAGAGCGGCAAGGCGGCGGCGCAGCGGCTCGCGGACCGGATCTCCGGTGTCTTCGTGCCGATCGTGATCGCCCTGGCCGTCGGCACCCTCGGCTGGTGGCTCGGCACGGGCGGCGGGCCGACCGCCGCGTTCACCGCCGCCGTCGCGGTGCTGATCATCGCCTGCCCGTGTGCGCTGGGCCTCGCCACGCCCACCGCGCTGCTCGTCGGCACCGGCCGGGGCGCCCAGCTCGGCATCCTGATCAAGGGTCCGGAGGTGCTGGAGAACACCCGGAGGGTCGACACCGTGGTGCTGGACAAGACCGGCACCGTGACCACCGGGCGGATGACGCTGGCGGAGGTGGCGCCCGCCGAGGGCGTCGAGGCCGCGGAGCTGCTCCGGCTCACCGGCGCACTGGAGGCCGCCTCCGAGCACCCGGTAGCCCGGGCGGTCGCCGCCGGCGCGGCCGAGGCCGGCGCACTGCCGCCCGTCACCGAGTTCGCCAACGTCGAAGGGCTCGGTGTGACAGGCGTCGTCGAGGGGCGCGCGGTGGTGGTTGGGCGGCTCCGGCTGCTGCGCGAGCGCGGCTTCGACGTACCTCCGGAGGTGGAGCGGGCGGTGACCGACGCGGAGGCAGCCGGTCGGACGGCGGTGCTCGCCGGCTGGGACGGGCGGGCCCGCGGCCTGCTCGCGGTCGCCGACGCCGTGAAGCCGACCAGCCGGGCCGCGGTGGCCCGGTTGCGCGAGCTGGGGCTGCACCCCGTGCTGCTCACCGGGGACAACGCCACGGTCGCCCGCGCGGTCGCCGAGGAGGTCGGCATCGACGAGGTGATCGCCGAGGTGTTGCCGGCGGAGAAGGTGGACGTGGTCGCCCGCCTGCAACGCGAGGGGCGCGTCGTCGCCATGGTCGGCGACGGCGTGAACGACGCGGCCGCGCTGGCCCAGGCCGACCTGGGCCTGGCCATGGGCACCGGCACCGACGTGGCGATCGAGGCGTCCGACCTGACCCTGGTCCGGGGCGACCTGACCGCCGCGGCGGACGCCGTCCGGCTGGCCCGGCGCACCTTGAACACCATCCGGGGGAACCTGGTCTGGGCGTTCGGCTACAACGTCGCGGCGCTGCCGCTGGCCGCGGCCGGGCTGCTCAACCCGATGATCGCCGGCGGGACGATGGCGCTCTCCTCGGTCTTCGTGGTCGCCAACAGCCTCCGCCTGCGCCGCTTCCGCCCCCTCACCACCCCCTGACCCCCCGCCGCTCTCGGCGTTGATCATGAAGTTGGCGGGCGATTCGATCTCCGGATCCCCGTCAACCTCATGGTCAACGGGGGCGTGGGGGTGGGTTGGGGGTGGGTGGGGGTGGGTAACTGTGCGGGCGTAGCGACGTCTTGCACGGGAGGTGCCGTCATGGGTATCGACGACAAGGTCAGCAACGCGGCCGAGAACGCGGCCGGCAAGGTCAAGGAGCACACCGGCCGGGCCACCGACGACGAGCGGCTGGAGGCGGAGGGTCGCAACGACCAGGCCGCCGCCAACCTGAAGCAGGCCGGCGAGAAGGTGAAGGACGCCTTCAAGAGCTGATCGCACGCGTACGCGCCGGGCCGGTCGTCACCGGCCCGGCGCGCTGCCTGCAAGCCCCTCGGTCCGGCGGCTCGTCACCGGCACCCCTGCGTGGTCCGGTCCGGCCGATGGTCAACTCGTCCTTCTTGAAGTCGGGGTATCCGCCGCAGCCGGACACCCCGACTTCAATGAACCCGAGTCGATTCACCGGGATCCCGGCGACCCTCATGCGGGACTGCCGCCCCTGACGGCCCCGCCCGTCACCCCCTGGGTGCCAACCCTGACTTCACCCTCGGTCGCGGGCGCGGCCCTGTTCATCGTGGACGCTCACCCGCTAGCTTTCCTTTGCATGTGCAAGGGCTTGGCATGAGTGATGACCCACCGCTGTCGGGGGACGACCTGGTCCGGGTGCTCGGCACCCTGGCCAATCCACACCGGATGCGGGTGATCGCCGCGCTGTCCCGGGAGCGGGCGTACGTCAGTCGGCTCGCCCGGGATCTCGGGATCAGCCGTGCGCTGCTGCAGGTCCACCTGCGGAAGCTGACGGCGGCCGGCCTCGTGTCCGCCCACCTGGAGCTGTCGGAGGACGGGAAGGCAATGAAGTACTACGAGGTGGAACCGTTCGTGCTCCGGCTCACCCCGGGCACCATCGCGGCGGCGGCCCGGACGCTGACCCCGCCGGAGACCGTCGACCCGCACCGAGCCGAGCGGTGACCGGCATGAGCGATCACGACTGGACCGAGGTGGTCGGCGCGTTCGGTGTCTTCGCCCTGCTCATCAGCGTGTTCACGGTGACCGTGGTGCAGTTCGCCAAGACCCGGCGGGCGCGGTTCGCCGGGATTCGCGAGGAGGAGTACCGCCACCTCGCCGAGACGGCCGTCCGGCTCCAGGAGAGCAACGAACGCCTGCTGGCAACGCTCGACGGCCGGCTGGGCTCCATGGAGGACCGGATGACCGCACTGGAGCGCGTCCTGCGCGAGGTCGACTAGTCCGGCCCGGAGCCCCGGGCCGTCGAGGGGCAACTCGACGGCCCGGGTGGAAGCAGCATCGCCTCGCCCACGGGCGAGTTCTTTCCGCAACGCCCCTTCGAGGAGAGGACAACATCTCGTGCTGCGCGTACGCAAAATCCGTCGGCTGGACGCTGGCGGTCGCGACGGTCGCCGCGCTGGTCGGCGCCGCCGGACCGCCCGCCGCGGCGGCCCCGCCCGATCCGGTCCGGACCATCAGCTGGCAGCCCTGTGAGCAGGACGCCACCGCCGAGTGCGGAACGCTCTCCGTCCCGGTCGACTGGGACCACCCGGACGGGGAGCGGTTCGGTCTGGCCCTCGCCCGCCGGGCGGCCACCGACCCGCAGGCCCGCGAGGGCGCGCTGGTCTTCGGTCCCGGAGGACCCGGCGACAGTGGCGTGGATCGGGTGGTGACCGGCATCGACCGGTTCAGCGACGATCTGCGCCGCCGGTTCGACATCGTGAGTTTCGACCCGCGCGGCACCGGCCGCAGTCACCCGGTCGTCTGCGCCACGGACCTGCTCGCCGCCCAGCCGCAGGTGATCGCCGACCAGGAGCAGTTCGCCGCCGCCGTCGCCGGCAACGCGCGGCTGCGCGTCGACTGCCGGACACGGACCGGGCCGCTCGTCGACCACGTGGACACGATCAGCGCGGCCCGGGACCTGGACGCGGTCCGGGCCGCCCTGGGCGAGCGCCGGTTGACCTTCCACGGCAGCTCGTACGGCACCCTGCTCGGCCTCCAGTACGCCGAGCTGTTCCCGCATCGGGTGCGGGCCATGGTGCTGGAGAGCACCGTCGACCACAGCCACGCGACCCGGTCCTTCCTCGACACCCAGGCGGTCACCGCGGAGGACTCGTTCGACGAGTTCGTCGCCTGGTGCGAGACCGCCGAGAAGTGCGCGCTGCACGGGCGGGACGTTCGGGCGGTCTGGGCCGGCCTCTGGTCCCGCGCCGAGCGGGGCGAACTCACCGACCCCGATCGCCCCGGCGCGCTGCTGAGCCCGTTCCTGCTCAGCCGGCTCGCGCAGCGGGCGTTCTACGGCCCGGACTGGCCGGGGCTGGCGGAGGACATCCAGACCATGGAGTCGAACCGACCGGCTCCGGTCGCCGCGTCGAGCACCACGGCGGGCACCTCGGTCAGCCCGTACCCCTTCGCGGTCTTCTGCCAGGACTGGTCACTGCCGGTCCGCGACTACCGGGAGTACGCGAGCCACCTGCGCCGGCTCGCCCGGCTCGCGCCCGACCTGCGGTATCCCCAGGCCGTCTTCGCCCTCTCGACCTGCCTGGGCACGCCGACCCCGGTCGCGAACCCGCAGCACCGCCTCCGCGTCCGCACCGACGTGCCGCTGCTGCTCGCCGGCACCCGGCACGACCCGGCCAGCGGCTACAACTGGGCGACCAACGTGGCCCGCCAGCTCGGACGACACGGCGTGCTGCTGACGTACGACGGCTGGGGGCACGGCAGCTACACGACGAGCCGCTGCGTGTCCCGCGCCGTGGACCGGTACCTGCTCGACGGGGCGGTGCCGGAGCGCGGTGCCCGCTGCCCCGCGGTGGACCCGACCGCCTGATCCACCGGGGGCGTCCGGCCGTCGCGTGGTCCGCGGCCGGACGCCTCCCGGGTCAGCGCAGCACCCGGTACGTCACGTGGGTGACGGTCGGCCCGGCGACCACCGCCGCCTGTTCGAGCCGCAGATCGTCGAGGCCGGTGAGGAGGCGTTCGCCGCCGCCGAGAACGACCGGGACGATGTGCAGCTGGAGGGTGTCGAGCAGGCCGGCGGCCAGGTACTGCCGGACCGTGCTCGCCCCGCCGGCGACCGCGACCTTCCGGTCACCCGCCGCCTCCCGCGCCTGCTCCAGCGCCGAGTGGACGCCGTCGGTGACGAACCGGAACGTCGTACCGCCGGCCATCGGGAGCGGCTCGCGCGGCTGGTGGGTGAGCACGAAGACCGGTGTACGGAAGGGCGGCTCCTCGCCCCACCAGCCGCGCCACGTCTCGTCCCAGGGCCCGTCGCCGCCGCCGAACATCCGCCGTCCCATGACGTACGCGCCGACGTCCCGGGTCATCTCCTCCACGACGTCCGCGTCCACTCCGGGCTCGCCACCGGACAACCCGTGGTGCGCCCGCCAGCTCTCGAGGTTGTAGGCCCACTCGTGCAGCTGCTCGCCGCCCCGGCCGAGTGGGTCCTGGAGGCTCTGCTCGGGCCCGGCCACGTAGCCGTCGAGCGAGATCGACAGTTGACTGGTCACCGTACTCATGGATCCGTCCTCCGGGGTTGGTCGGCCACCACGAGCCGGGCGGCCCGCAGCTCCAGGTACCGCTGTTCGGGGAGGCTGGTGGTGCCCCGCGCTGCGGCCAGGTACGCCGCGCGCGCCGGACCGGGCTCGCCGGCCAGCTCCAGCAGGTGGGCGCGGACCGCCGCGAGCCGGTGATGCCCGGCGGTGCGCTCGTCCTCGACGAGCGGTGCGAGCATGGCGAGCCCTGCCCGGGGCCCGTCCACCATGGCCACGGCGACCGCCTGGTTCAGGGTGACCATCGGGTTCGGCGCGATCCGGGCGAGCAGCCGGTAGAGCGCGAGGATCTGCGGCCAGTCCGTCTCGGCCGCCGACGGCGCCTCCGCGTGCACCGCGGCGATCGCCGCCTGGAGCTGGTACGACCCGGGCGGCGACCAGGTCAGCGAATCGGTGATCAGCGCGACGCCCTCCTCGACGGCCGCCCGGTCCCACCGGGTGCGGTCCTGCTCGGCCAGCGGCACCAGCTCGCCGCCCGGGCCCAGCCGGGCGGCCCGATGCGAGTCGGTGAGCAGCATCAGCGCGAGCAGACCGGTCACCTCACCGTCGTCCGGCAGCAGCGCGTGCAGCATCCGGGTCAACCGGATCGCCTCGCCGGTCAGCTCGGCCCGGTGCAGGTCCGGGCCGCCGGAGGAGGTGTACCCCTCGTTGAAGATCAGGTAGAGGACCTGGCGTACCGCGCTCAGCCGCTCGTCCCGATCGGCCGCCGACGGCATGGTGAACCGCGCGCCGGTCGCCTCGATCCGCTGCTTGGCCCGACGGATCCGCTGACTCATCGTCGCCTCGGGCAGCAGGTACGCGCGGGCGATCTGCGCGGTGGTGAGCCCGCCGACCGCACGCAGGGTCAACGCCACCTGCGCCGACCGGGCCAGCGCCGGATGGCAGCAGAGGAAGAGCAGGCGCAGCGTGTCGTCGCCGGCCGGCGGCTCCGCGTCCGCCGCCGGGGCGACCCCGGCGTACGCCGGCTCGCGTACCGCCACTGCGACCTCGCGATCCCGGCGGGCCCGTTCGCTGCGCCACTCGTCGGTCAGCCGTCGGGTGGCGACGGTGAGCAGCCAGGCGCGCGGCTTCTCCGGCACCCCCTGCCCGGGCCACTGTAGGGCCGCCGCGAGCAGCGCCTCCTGCACCGCGTCCTCGCACCTGTCGAACTGGCCGTGCCGGCGGACGAGCAGACCGAGGACCTGCGGCGCCAGGGTGCGCAGCAGCTCCTCGATCTCGCGCGACCCGGTCATCACATCTCCGGCCCGGCCTCGTCCATGATCGCGCGGATCTCCATGACGCCGCCGTACCGCACGTCCGGCCAGCGCTGCGCGATCTCCGCGGCCCGCTCCGGCGTGTCGCAGTCGACGGCGAGGTAACCGGCGAACTGCTCCTTGCTCTCCAGGAACGGCCCGTCGACGACCTCCGGGTGGCCGCCGGCCAGCCGGACCGTACGGGACTGCGACGGGTCGGCCAGCGCCTGCCCGCCGATCAGTTCGCCGGACTCGGAGAGCTCCTTCATGATCTCGTCGACCTCGCCGAAGAGCGCCACCCGGTCCTGCTCGGAGAGCTCCTCGACGAAACCCGGCCGGTTCCAGATCAACAGCATGTACTTCACAACCTGCTCCTCACGTCCCGGCCGCGACCGTGGGGTGGCGCGGCTCGCCCAGGGGTCGGAGCCGACACCCCGCTCCCTACATCCGCCAGGAAAGAAAATCCCAGAAATTTCGGCCCGCCGGCGGCCGGCTCACCGATGACCCCTCGGCCCGCTGTCGGGCCCCGTCGTGTCCTTCGGTCCGCCGTCGGGTTCCGTCGAGCCCTTCGGTCCGCCGTCGGGTTCCGTCGAGCCCGTTGTCCGCCGCGAGTTTCGCCGGCTCAGCGGCGGCCCCGCCGGCCGCCACGGACCTGACGGGCGCCCCGGGGGTCGCCCACGTCGAGAGACGCCCGATCCGCCGCCGCCGTGCCGGAGGCCCAGCCCTCTTCGTCGCGTACGGTCAGCCTGCTCCGGGTGACCCCGGGAAAGAGCGTCTCGAGCTGCTCCCGTACCGCCTCGCCCCGCGCCGCGAGCACCGGCAGCAGCCGCTCCGCGCCGGCCTCCTGCGCCGCCTGCTGGCTCGCCGCCGCCGTGGCCGCGCGCAGCCGCTCCCCGATCCGCAGCGCGAACGCGTTGAGGAAAGCGTCGTCGTAGCCGCGGGTGCGCCGCCCGCTGGACGCCCGACGCTCACCCCGGCCGGCGAGCATCGCGGCGGTGGCCTGCACCAGGAGCGAGGTGTAGAGCAGCTCCACCGCGTCCAGGTCGGCCGGCCAGCCGAGCACAGTGGCGAAGCCGAGGTCGTCGGACCAGACCGACTCGCACCCGTTCGCCGCCGCCACCTCCTGCACCAGCAGCGCCTTCGCGCCGGCGTAGGGGGCGTCGGTGCTCAACCGCACCCCGCCCGGCAGGTCGGACCGCTGCGTCTCGGCCGCCAGCAGCGCCTCGTCGAGCCGGTGTCGGGCGATCAGCTCCTGGGCCTTGCCGGTCAGCGCCTCCGCCTCGGCCGGGAAGGTGGTCGACTCGGCCTTGGCGAGCAGCGCCCGGACCCGGTCCAGGATCCGGGAGCCGCTGCCGCCGCGGGCAGTTCCGGTCGCCGGGCGGGCCCCCGTGGCACCGGGTGGCGGGCGGAGCACGGCGATCGGCGGCAGCGCCACCACGAGCGCCAGCGCGTCGACCGCCTCCCGCATGGCGGTCACCCGGTCGATCCCCTCCCGCGCCGCCCAGGCCGCGAGGTGACTGCTCTCCTCCGTCCACCACACGCGGGCGTCCAGCTCCCGAAGCTGCTCGTCCCACCACTGCGGAACCGGATCGGGCAGCTCCCGTCGCTGCACGGCGAGCACGTCGTGCAGCAGTCGCGCCGGCCGGGGCCCGAGGCGGCGGTGCGCGAGCCGGGCCAGGTCGACCGGCTGCCATCCGCGCGACCAGAGCCGCCCCACGTCGCGGGTCAGCCGGCGCAGCAGCGCCGCGTCCACCTCCGCGACGGCGTCCGGTCCGCCCGTGCCGACCACGAGCCGGTCCAGCTGCCGTTCGGCGAGGCGTACGTCCCGGCCGCGCGCGGCCGTCAGAGCGGCGTCGATCAGCTCCTCGGTCTCCGGCACGGCGTACTCCCTCCTCGCTGGCGGTTCCGCCGCCCACTCGATCATGCCCGCCGGTCGGGTCCGCCGTCCGGACGGGGCGCGCACTGACCTCGCACTTCGACCTGTTCGGGGCGGACGAGCCGGCCACGGTCAGGTCGGGCGGTACTCGACCTCGGGACGCCCCGGCGTGCCGTAGCGCGGGGTGCGGGTCACCCGGCCGGTGTCGGCCAGGTGCTCCAGGTAGCGCCGGGCGGTCACCCGGGACATCCCGGTCTGCTCGGCGACCTCCGAGGCGGAGAGGCCCGGCCGGCGGCGCAGCACGTCCAGCACGACGTCGAGGGTCTGCGCGACGAGGCCCTTGGGCAGCGTGTCCGGCGCCGTTCCGCGCAGCGTGGCGAGCATCCGGTCCACTTCGTGCTGGGCGGCGACCGCCCCGCCCGACGAGGCCTGCCGCCGGTACTCGGCGTAGCGCTCCAGCTTGTCGCGGAACGCGGCGAACGTGAAGGGCTTGAGCAGGTAGTGGGTCACCCCGAGGGCCACCGCCGCGCGGACCATCGTCAGATCCCGGGCCGAGGTCACCGCGAGCACGTCCGCGTCGCTGCCCGCCGCGCGCATCGCCCGGCAGACGTCCAGGCCGGGCACGTCGGGCAGGTGCAGGTCGAGCAGCACCAGGTCGACCGCGTCGGCACCGGTACGCCGCAGCACCCGCATCGCCTCCCGGGCGTTGTGCGCCACGCCGACCACGCGGAAGCCGGGCACCCGTTCGGTGTACGCGCGGTGTGCCTCCGCGATCAACTCCTCGTCCTCGACGACGAGCACCCGGATGTCGCTCACGCCGGTCCCTCGCTGCGCTCGGCACCGGCGTGAGGCACGTTCGCGCTCTGCCGGATGATTCGCTCGCTGCGCTCGCCTGTGCGTTGCTGCACCGGCAGCGGAAGGTGTACCCGGAACACCGTGCCGCCGTCCGCGGCCTCCGCCACCTCGTGCCGGCCGCCGTGCCGGGTCAGCACCTGGCCGACCAGGGCGAGCCCCAGTCCACGGCCGCTGGCCTTGGTCGACCAGCCCCGGCGGAACGCGTCGGCGACCCGATCCGGTGGCAGCCCCGCACCGCTGTCGGTCACCTCCACCAGCACCTCGCCCGCCGTCTCGGCCACGTGCACGCGTACCCGGCGGGGCGGCTGTCCCGCGGCGACCGCCTCCAGCGCGTTGTCGACCAGGTTCCCCACCACGGTCAGCAGGTCACCGGCGGGCAGGGTGCCGACGTCGAGCCGGGACGCCGGATCGACGGTCAGCTCGACGCCGCGTTCGGCGGCCTGCGCCGACTTCCCGAGCAGCAGCGCGGCCAGGGCCGGCTCGGTGATCGCACCGACGACCTCGTCGGTGAGCTGCTGCGCCAGCGCCAACTCCTCGGTGGCCAGCCGTACGGCCTCCTCGGTGCGACCCAGCTCGACCAGGGTGAGGACGGTGTGCAGCCGGTTCGCGGCCTCGTGCGCCTGCGACCGGAGCGCGTCGGTGAGCCCTCGGACGGAGTCCAGCTCACTGGTGAGGGCCCGCAGGTCGGTGTGGTCGCGCAGGGTGAGCACCGTGCCCATGGTGTGCCCGCCGGTACCGGTCGGCCGGAGGTTGGCGACCAGCGCACGATCGGCGGTCAGGATCAGCTCGTCACGGGCGGTCTGCCCGTTCGTGATCAGTTCGGTCAGCGTGGCCGGCAGGTCCACCTCGGTCACCGGCCGGTCCACCAGCGGGGTGTCGGCGGGCAGCCCCAGCAGCCGGCGACCCTCGTCGTTGATCAGTGCGATCCGGCGGTCCGACCCGATGACCATGAGCCCCTCGCCGACGGAGTGCAGCACCGCGTCGTAGTACTCGTACATCCGGGTCATCTGCGCCGGACCGAGACCGTGGGTCTGCCGCCGCAGCCGTCGGCTGAGCAGCCAGGACCCGGCGGCGGCCAGGGCCAGGGCGGCGGCGGTGGCGACGAGCAGCACCGGTGAACGGTCGAGGAGTTCCCGGTTGATCGCCTCGGTGGTGATGCCGACCGACACCAGCCCGATCACCGTGCCGTCGGCGGCGCGTACCGGCACCACCGAGCGGACCGACTCGCCGAGCGTGCCGGTGTTCACCACGGTGATCGGCTGCCCGGCCAGCGCCGGGGCGATCTCGCCGATGAACGGTCGGCCGATCTGGGCGGGATCCTTGTGCGAGTAGCGGGTCCGGTCCGGGGCCATCACCACCACGAAGTCGGTCTGCGTCGCGCGTCGGATCGACTCGGCGTACGGCTGGAGCACGGCCGAGGGGTCGGGTGCGCGCAGCGCGTCGGCGACCTCGGGGGAGCGGGCGACCGTCTCGGCGACGGCGAGCACCTCCTTGCGGGCCGCCTCCCGGGCGTCGACCCGGGCGACCAGCGCGACCCCCGCGGTGGCCGCCGCCACCAACAACGTCACCACCACGACCTGGAGGGCGAAGAGCTGCCCGGCGATGCTCCACTTCCGTCCGCTCATGTCTCCTCGTCGTCGCGGGACTCGGGTTCCCCGCCCGGCCGGCGGTTCCGATCGGTGCACGTGCCCGTCGGGTCGCCGGTTCAGGTCGGTGCGGCATCGCTCCGGCCGGGGCCAGGTCGGTGACGTCCGGGCCCGGTCGTGGGCTCAGGTCGGTGAACAGAATGAACGCAAGGCTGATTCCGGTTGAGACGTGGCCCACAGTCTCAGCCATGCAGACCCCCACCACCAGCACACCGGCCGCGCGAACCCGCCGCGACCGAACACACTTCCTGTACCTCGCGGTGATCGTCGCCGTTCTGGCGGGCATCCTGGTCGGCTTCGTCGCGCCCGACGCGGCGCAGGAGCTCAAGCCGATCGGCACCGGCTTCGTCGCGCTGATCAAGATGATGATCAGCCCGGTCATCTTCTGCACGATCGTGCTCGGCGTCGGCTCCGTACGGCAGGCCGCCAAGGTCGGCAAGGTCGGTGGTCTGGCGCTGGGCTACTTCCTGGTGATGTCGACAGTCGCGCTGGCCATCGGCCTCGTCGTCGGCAACATCGTCCACCCCGGCTCCGGGCTCCAGCTCAGCAACGAACTGGCCGAGGCGGGCCAGAAGGCCGCCGGCGCCGAGAGCGAGGGGACCGTCGACTTCCTGCTCGGCATCATCCCGACCTCGCTGCTCTCCGCGCTGACCGGCGGTGAGGTGCTGCAGACGCTCCTGGTCGCGCTGCTGGTCGGCTTCGCGGTGCAGGGTATGGGCCGCAAGGGCGAGCCGGTGCTGCGCGCCGTCGGCATCGCCCAGCGTCTCGTCTTCAAGGTCCTGACCATGATCATGTGGCTGGCCCCGATCGGCGCGTTCGGCGCCATCGCGGCGGTGGTCGGCGCGACCGGGGTGGACGCGCTGAAGAGCCTCGCGCAGATCATGCTCGGCTTCTACGCCACGTGTCTGATCTTCGTCGTGGTGGTGCTCGGGGCCATGCTCTGGCTCGTGGCCCGGATCTCGATCTTCTCGCTGCTGCGGTACCTCGGGCGCGAGTTCCTGCTGATCGTCTCGACCTCGTCGTCGGAGTCGGCGCTCCCGCGGCTCATCGCGAAGATGGAGCACTTCGGGGTCAGCAAGCCGGTCGTCGGCATCACCGTGCCGACCGGGTACTCCTTCAACCTGGACGGCACGGCCATCTACCTGACCATGGCGTCGCTCTTCATCGCCTCGGCGATGGGCGACCCGCTCTCGGTGACCGAGCAGATCTCGCTGCTGGTCTTCATGATCATTGCGTCGAAGGGTGCCGCCGGGATCACCGGCGCGGGCCTCGCCACGCTCGCCGGCGGCCTCCAGTCGCACCGGCCGGACCTGGTGGACGGCGTCGGCCTGATCGTGGGCATCGACCGGTTCATGTCCGAGGCGCGGGCGTTGACCAACTTCGCCGGCAACGCCGTGGCCACCGTGCTCATCGGTCGCTGGACCGGCGAGTTCGACCGGGAGCAGGCGCAGGCGGTGCTCTCCGGTGAGCGGCCCTTCGACGAGGCGACCATGCTCGACGAGGACCACGGCGACGCTGACGTGGCCGAGCCGGAGACCGCCGTCGCCCAGGACCGGGCCGAGGAGGTCAAGGCCGGCGCGGGCAACCGCTGACGAGCGTGCAGCGGAAGCGGCACCCCCCGCCGCCTCCGCTGCACGCCACCTTCCAGGCCGTCGCCGGGGCAGGGTGCCGCCGCCCCGGCGACGGCCCGCCCCCGTCTCACCCACCCCCCACCCCGCACCCCCGCCCCGTCGGCGGGGACAAATTCACGGAAAGAGTGGCCATCCGAGGCTGGATGGCCACTCTTTCCGTGAATTTGCGCGGATCTTGGGGCGGGCGGGCGGGCGGGCGGGTCAGGGCAGGGCAGGGCGGGGGTGGGCCAGTCAGGGGCGGGGTGGCCAGGTGTTCAGGATGGTGTGCACGGGGAGGGCGTCCCGCTCCGGGTCGGGGGCGGGGGTCGGGGGCGGCGCCGGCGTGCGGTCGAAGCGGGGCGCGGGGGCCGGCTGGATCTCCCGGCCCACCGCCACGAAGGTCCCCCGGGCGGCGTTGTGCGGGTGCCGGTGCGCCTCGCCGGGGGCGAGCACCGGTGCCACGCAGGCGTCCAGGTCGGCGAAGACGGCCGCCCACTCGTCCCGGGTACGGCCGGCGATCCGCTCGGCGAACCGGCGACGTAGCTCGCCCCAGCCGGCCGGGTCGTACTGGGCCGGCAGGTCGGGATCGTCGGCCAGGTCCAGGCCGGTGAGTAGGGCGGCGTAGAAGGCCGGCTCCAGCGCGCCGACCGCCAGGAAACCACCGTCGGCGGTGCGGTACGTGTCGTAGAAGGGCGCGCCGCCGTCGAGCAGGTTGCCGCCGCGCGGCGCGGACCAGGCACCGGTGCCGATCATCCCGTGCAGGAACGCCGTTAGCAGCGCCGATCCGTCGACCATCGCGGCGTCCACCACCTGCCCGACCCCCGAGCGTTCCCGCTCCAGCAGCGCGGCCAGCACACCGACGGCGAGCAGCATCCCGCCGCCCGCGAAGTCACCTATCAGGTTCGTGGGCGGGTACGGGCGTTCACCGGCGCGGCCCAGCGGTTCGAGCGCGCCGGAGACCGCGATGTAGTCGATGTCGTGACCGGCCCGGGGAGCCAGCGGCCCGTCCTGTCCCCAGCCCGTCATCCGCGCGTACACGAGGCCGGGGTTGCGGGCCAGGCAGGGCTCCGGGCCGAAGCCCAGCCGCTCGGCCACCCCCGGCCGGTACGCCTCGACCAGCACGTCCGCCCGCTCCACGAGGCTCAGCAGCGCCGCGACGCCGTCCGGGGTTTTCAGGTCCAGCCCGGTGACCCGCCGACCGCGCTGCAACGGCCCCGTTACCGGAGCGGCCAGCCGGCCGGAGGCGGGGCCGCCCGGCCGGTCGACCCGGACCACGTCGGCGCCGAGGTCGGCGAGGACCATGCAGCCGAACGGGGCGGGCGCGAGGCTCGCCAGCTCGACCACCCGCACCCCGGCCAGCGGCCCGCCGCGCGCCGTGGCCGACAGCCCGTCGTTCTCCTCGGCCAGCGGCCCGCCGCGCACGCCGGCCTCGCCCCGGTGGGCGTCCTCGCCGGGCCCGTCCGGCCGGCCGCCTCCGGCCGCTCCGCCGCCTCCGGCCGGCCCGCTGCCTCCGGCCGGCCTGCCGTCAGAGGGCACGGGCGATCAACTCCTTCATGATCTCGTTGGTGCCCCCGTAGATCTTCTGGGCGCGGGCGTCGGCGTACATCCGGGCGATCGGGTACTCGGTGGTGTAGCCGTAGCCGCCGAAGAGTTGCAGGCATCGGTCGACGACCTCGCACTGTCCGTCGGTGAGCCAGTACTTCGCCATGGCGGCGGTCGGCACGTCCAGCTCGCCCCGGCCGTGCCGGACGATGCAGTCATCGAGGAAGACCCGGCTCGCCCGCGTCCGGGTCGCGCATTCGGCGAGCACCATCCGGGTGTTCTGGTGCCCGAGCAGCGGCTTGCCGAACGCGGTCCGCTCCTTCGCGTACGCCACGGTCAGCTCGACGGCCCGCTCCATGGCGGCGACCGCGCCCACCCCGATCACCAGCCGCTCCTGCGGGAGCTGCTGCATGAGCTGGACGAAGCCGAGCCCCTCGGCGTCGCCCAGCAGGTTGGCGGCCGGCACCCGGAGCCCGTCGAAGAACAGCTCGGCGGTGTCGTTGGCGTGCAGGCCGATCTTGGTGAGCAGCCGGCCCCGGCGGAAGCCGGCCGGGTCGCCGCCGACCTCGCAGACCAGCAGCGAGATGCCGGCGGCCCGCTGCTGCGGGTCCGTCTTGACGGCCACGATGACCAGGTCGGCGAGCCCACCGTTGCTGATGAAGGTCTTCGCCCCGGTGACCAGGTAGTCGTCGCCGTCGCGCGCCGCGCGGGTGCGCATCGCCTGCAGGTCCGAGCCGCCGTCGGGCTCGGTCATGGCGATCGCCCCGACCAGTTCGCCGCTGCAGAGGCCGGGCAGCCAGCGCCTCTTCTGCTCCTCGCTGCCGTACGCCACCAGGTAGCCGGTGACGATTCCGCTGTGTACGGCGAGGCCGAGGCTGCTCTCCCCGGCGTACGTCTGCTCCTGGAGCAGCACCGCCTCGTGGGTGAAGTCGCCGCCCCCGCCGCCGTACTGCTCCGGAACGGAGAGGCCGAGCAGGCCCAGCTCGCCCGCGCGGCGGTAGTGCTCCCGATCCGGGTGCCCCTGCGCCAGCAGCCGGTCGGTGTGCGGCAGCACCTCCCGGGTGAGGAAGGTACGGGCCAGCTCGGCCAGGTCGTCGTGCTCCGGCTTAAGCCACGGCGAGGGGTGGAGCGTCGGCATGGCCCCACCCTTGTGCCCGTCCGGCGACGTGTCAACAAGCGTCGATCGACTCCCCGGGCCGTGGACCGCCCGGGTGTGATGGCGTCGTCAAGATTTCCCCTCGCCCCGTCACGGGGGCGTGAAAACCGTCGACTTCGGCGCGCGGACCGGCATGGGATGGCGGCCGACGGGCCCGGCAGGCGGGCCTCTTCGGCACCGGCGGAGGCAGAGCCGTGAAGGTCGATCGTGGCGGTCGCGGGACGCGGGACGAGGGGACGCCGACCGGGATCGGCGTCGCGACGGGCGCCGTGCTGGTCGTCGGCGCGACGTTGCTGGCCGCTGCGCTCTTCCCTTCGGGTGAGCTGCCCGGGCGGCTGGCCGTCGTCGCGCTCACGGTCGGCGGGTACGCCGTTCTCGTGCCGGGCCTGCGGGCGCTGGCCGGGGTCACCGTGCTGGCGGTGGCCTGCTTCGTCGGGTTCCTGGTCAACCGGTTCGGCGAGCTGACCGGCGCCTCCGCGCAGGTCTGGGCGTACTCGGCGGTGATCGGGTTCGCCGCGCTGCTGGGCGCCGGCTGCCGGTGGGTCCGGACGCTCGCCCGGCCCACCGGAGCGGGCCCGGCGCCGGATCACGGCGCGGCGCGCGCCGGCGCGCCCGATGCCCAGCTCTCGCCGCATTCGGCCGGCTCGGACGGCCGTCCCTGTGGCCCGGTTCACCCGTAGCCGGGCGGCCCGTGAAAAGGGCGTCAAAAAGCTGTGCGCCCCCGTCACGGTCCCGTTATAGCCCCTGTCGCACCGCTGACGGTGGGGCTTTGATTGCCCGGCGCGACCGGGAGGCGGTCGCGACGAACCTTATCCGTACGAGGAGTCAGCGTGTCTGACGTGGTGTTCGTGGTCCTGACGGTGGCGCTCTTCGCGGCGCTCGCCCTGGTGGTCCGGGCGGTGGAGAAGCTGTGAGCGCGGTCAACGCCGTCGGTCTGGTGCTCGCGATCGGCCTGGGGATCTTCCTGGTCGTCGCCCTGCTCTTCCCGGAGCGCTTCTGATGACCATGACAACAGCCGGCGTCATCTTCGTCCTGTCGCTGGTGGTGGCGCTGGTCGCCGTCTACAAGCCGTTCGGCGACTACATGTACCGGGTGGTCTCCGGCACCCGGCAGTCCCGCGTCGAGCGCGGGATCTACCGGCTGGTCGGGGTCAACCCGGCCGCCGAGCAGAGCTGGGGCGTGTACGCCCGCAGCGTGCTGGCCTTCTCGGTCGTCTCGCTGCTCTTCCTCTACCTGCTCCAGCGGGTGCAGGACAAGCTCTGGCTGTCGCTGGGCTTCGACCCGGTGGTGCCGCACGGCGCGTGGAACACCGCGGTGTCGTTCGTGACCAACACGAACTGGCAGTCGTACTCGGGTGAGTCGACCATGGGCCACCTGGTGCAGATGGCCGGCCTCGCGGTGCAGAACTTCGTCTCCGCGTCGGTCGGTATCGCGGTCGCGGTCGCGCTGGTCCGGGGCTTCTCCCGGCACCGCACCGAGCGGCTGGGCAACTTCTGGGTCGACCTGACCCGGATCACCGTCCGCATCCTGCTGCCGATCGCCGTGCTCGGCGCGTTCGCGTTGATGCTCGGCGGGGTGGTGCAGAACCTCTCCGGCGGCACCGACGTCACCACCCTCACCGGTGGCGGCCAGACGATCACCGGCGGCCCGGTGGCCAGCCAGGAAGTGATCAAGGAGCTGGGCACCAACGGCGGCGGCTTCTACAACGCCAACAGTGCCCACCCGTTCGAGAACCCGACGTCCTGGACCAACTGGATCGAGATCTTCCTGATCCTGCTGATCCCGTTCAGCCTGCCCCGGGTCTTCGGCCGGATGGTCGGCCAGAACCGGCAGGGGTACGCCATCGCGGCCGTGATGGCGATCCTCGCGTTGGCGAGCGTCACCCTCACCAACGTCTTCGAGCTGACCGGGCACGGCACCGTGCCGCAGGCGGTGGGCGCCGCGCTGGAGGGCAAGGAGCTCCGGTTCGACGTCTCGAACTCCGCCACCTTCGCTGCGGCGACCACGTTGACCTCCACCGGCGCGGTGAACTCGTTCCACGACTCGTTCACCCCGCTCGGCGGCATGATGCCGCTGTTCAACATGATGCTCGGCGAGGTCGCCCCCGGTGGCGTCGGCTCCGGCCTCTACGGCCTGCTGATCCTCGCGGTGATCACGGTCTTCGTGGCCGGGCTCATGGTCGGCCGTACGCCGGAGTACCTGGGCAAGAAGATCGGCGCCCGGGAGATCAAGTTCGCCTCGATGTACTTCCTGATCATGCCCGCGCTGGTGCTGATCGGGACGGCCGCGGCGTTCGCCACCGGCAACAACGAGACCGCGCTGAACGCCGGCCCGCACGGGCTCTCCGAGGTGCTCTACGCGTTCACCTCGGCGAGCAACAACAACGGGTCCGCCTTCGCCGGCATCACGGTGAACACCACCTGGTGGGACACCGCGCTCGGGCTCTGCATGCTGCTCGGCCGGTTCCTGCCGATCATCTTCGTGCTCGCCCTCGCCGGCTCGCTGGCCCGCCAGCAGCCGACCCCGGCGTCCGAGGGCACCCTGCCGACCCACCGGCCGCTCTTCGTCGGGATGGTCACGGGCGTCACGGTGGTCCTCGTCGCGCTCACCTTCCTGCCCGCCCTCGCGCTCGGCCCGCTGGCCGAGGGGCTCTGATCTCTCATGAGGAACGAGAACATGTCCGTCACGTCGGTGACATCGGGGGCCGGCGACGCGCCGACCGCCGGCACGCCCGCCACCCAGGGCAACCGGGTCGGCGGCGGCCTGCTCGACCCGAAGCAGATGCTCCGGTCCCTTCCGGACGCGCTGCGCAAGCTCGACCCGCGCACGTTGTGGCGCACCCCGGTGATGCTGATCGTCGAGATCGGCGCCGTCTTCACCACCGTGCTGGCGATCGCCGACCCGTCGGTGTTCGCCTGGGCCATCACCGTCTGGCTCTGGCTCACCGTCATCTTCGCGAACCTCGCGGAGGCCGTGGCGGAGGGCCGGGGCAAGGCGCAGGCCGCCACGTTGCGCCAGGCCAAGCGGGACACCATCGCCACCCGGCTGATCGGTTGGCAGCCGGGCGCCGCGGCGAACTCGTACCGGGACGAGGCGGTGGCCGCGCCCGAGCTGAGGCAGGGCGACATCGTCCTCGTCGAGGCGGGGAGCATCATCCCCGGCGACGGTGACGTGGTCGAGGGCATCGCCAGCGTCGACGAGTCGGCCATCACCGGTGAGTCCGCGCCGGTGATCCGGGAGTCCGGCGGTGACCGCAGCGCTGTCACCGGCGGTACCAAGGTGCTCTCCGACCGGATCGTCGTGAAGATCACCCAGAAGCCCGGGGAGAGCTTCATCGACCGGATGATCGCCCTCGTCGAGGGGGCGAACCGGCAGAAGACGCCGAACGAGATCGCGCTCAACATCCTGCTCGCCGCGCTCACGATCATCTTCCTGCTCGCGGTGGTCACCCTCCAGCCGCTGGCGATCTTCTCGAAGGGCTTCCAGGCGGCCGCGTCGGACACCGGCGCGATCACCGACGCCGGCATCACCGGCGTGGTGCTCGCCTCGCTGCTCGTCTGCCTGATCCCCACCACGATCGGCGCGCTGCTCTCGGCGATCGGCATCGCCGGCATGGACCGCCTGGTCCAGCGCAACGTCCTCGCGGTCAGCGGTCGCGCGGTCGAGGCGGCGGGAGACGTGAACACGCTGCTGCTCGACAAGACCGGCACGATCACCCTCGGCAACCGGCAGGCCGCGGAGTTCCTGCCGGTCGAGGGGGTCGAGGCGGCGGAGGTCGCCGACGCCGCACAGCTCTCCAGCCTCGCCGACGAGACCCCCGAGGGGCGCTCGGTGGTGGTGCTCGCGAAGAACGAGTACGGGCTCCGCGAGCGGGAGCCGGGTGTCGTGCCGCACGCCACCTTCGTGCCGTTCACGGCGCAGACCCGGATGAGCGGCGTCGACCTGACGCCCGACGCCAGCGTCGACGGCGGTACCACCGGGCCGGTACGCCGGATCCGCAAGGGCGCCGCGGCGGCCGTCATGAAGTGGGTACGCGACAACGGCGGCCACCCGACCGAGCAGGTCGGTGAGCTGGTCGACGCGATCAGCGGCACCGGCGGCACCCCGCTGGTCGTCGCCGAGCACGTCGCCGGGGAGCCGGCCCGGGCGCTCGGCGTCATCCACCTGAAGGACGTGGTCAAGTCCGGGATGCGTGAGCGGTTCGACGAGATGCGCCGGATGGGCATCCGAACCGTGATGATCACCGGTGACAACCCGCGGACCGCGAAGGCGATCGCCGACGAGGCGGGGGTGGACGACTTCCTCGCCGAGGCCACCCCGGAGGACAAGCTCGCCCTCATCAAGAAGGAGCAGGAGGGCGGTCGGCTGGTCGCCATGACGGGCGACGGCACCAACGACGCGCCCGCGCTCGCCCAGGCGGACGTCGGCGTGGCCATGAACACCGGCACGTCGGCCGCGAAGGAGGCCGGCAACATGGTCGACCTCGACTCCGACCCGACGAAGCTCATCGAGATCGTCGAGATCGGCAAGCAGTTGCTGATCACCCGGGGCGCGCTGACCACGTTCTCCATCGCCAACGACGTGGCGAAGTACTTCGCCATCATCCCGGCCATGTTCGCCGGCCTCTACCCGAGCCTGGACGCGCTGAACATCATGCGGCTGGCCAGCCCGGAGTCGGCGATCCTCTCCGCCGTCATCTTCAACGCGATCATCATCGTCGTGCTGATCCCGCTCGCCCTGCGCGGCGTGCGGTACCGGCCGGCCAGCGCGTCGAAGCTGCTCAGCCGCAACCTCTGGCTCTACGGCCTGGGCGGCCTCGTCGTGCCGTTCCTCGGCATCAAGCTCATCGACCTGCTCATCCAGTTCATCCCAGGGATCTCGTGATGCGCCTACCCAGCTGGATCACCCAGCACCTAGCCGCCCTGCGGGCCGTGCTCGTCTTCACCGTGCTGCTCGGCCTGGCCTACCCGCTCGCCATGGTCGCCGTGGGCCACCTCCCCGGCCTCGACGGCAAGGCGAACGGTTCCCTGATCAGCGTCGACGGACGCACCGTGGGCAGCAGCCTCATCGGACAGTCCTTCACCGACGCGGACGGGAACCCGATCGCCCGCTACTTCCAGAGCCGCCCGTCGATGGCTGGCGACGGCTACGACCCGACCGCCACCTCGGCCAGCAACCTCGGCCCGGAGAGCGTGGTCGACACCATCGCCACCGATCCGGAGGAGTCCTCGCAGAGCCTGCTCACCCAGGTCTGCGAGCGCAGCAAGGCGGTCGGCGAACTCGACGGGGTGGACGGCGGCCGCCCGTTCTGCACCCCGGACGGGGTCGGCGCGGTGCTCGCGGTGTTCCGCGCCGACGGCCTCACCGGGGCGATCACCCGGGTGGTGAGCGTCAACCAGGCGGCCCCGGCCAGCCCGTTCCTCGCCGACTACCAGGGCGTGCGGGTGCAGCTGGCCGAGCCCGGCCAGGACTACGTCGCCGAGGGCGGGATCATCACCCCGATCCGCGGCGATGCCCCCGCCGATCCGGCCGTGCCCGCCGACGCGGTGACGGCCAGCGGCAGCGGCCTCGACCCGCAGATCAGCCCGGCCTACGCCGAGCTGCAGGTGAACCGGGTCGCGCGCGAGCGCGACGCGGACCCGGCGGCGGTCCGCCGCCTGATCGAGGCGAACACCACCGGCCGGGCGCTGGGCTTCATGGGGGAGCCCGCGGTGAACGTGCTGGAACTGAACCTGGCGCTGGACCGGGAGTTCCCCGCCCGCTGACCCGTCGAACACGCGGGGCGAGACCACGAACGTGGTCTCGCCCCGCGCCGTGACCGCCCACCCGAGGGCGCAGGAGAGGATGGTTCCGTGTCCCGAGGAGAGCTGCGCATCTACCTGGGTGCGGCCCCCGGCGTCGGCAAGACGTACGCGATGCTGGAGGAGGCCCACCGGCGTGCCGAGCGCGGCACCGACGTGGTGATCGGGCTGGTCGAGACGCACGGCCGTAAGCACACCGCCACCATGATCGGCGACCTGGAGCAGGTGCCCCGCCGGACGGTCGAGTACCGGGGCAGCGAGTTCGCCGAGATGGACCTCGACGCGGTGCTCGCCCGCCGGCCGGAGGTCGCCGTGGTCGACGAACTGGCCCACACGAACGTCCCCGGCTCCCGCAACGGCAAGCGCTGGCAGGACGTCCAGGAGCTGCTCGACGCCGGGATCGACGTGCTCTCCACGGTCAACGTCCAGCACCTCGAATCGGTCAACGACGTGGTCGCGCAGATCACCGGCACCGTGCAGCGGGAGACGGTGCCGGACGAGATCGTCCGGGCCGCGGAGCAGGTCGAGCTGGTCGACATGACGCCGGAGGCGTTGCGCCGGCGGATGGCCCACGGCAACATCTACCGACCCGACAAGATCGATGCGGCGCTCGGCAACTACTTCCGGGTCGGCAACCTCACGGCGCTACGGGAGCTGGCGCTGCTCTGGCTGGCCGACAAGGTGGACGAACAGCTCGGCCGGTACCGCGACCAGCAGGGCATCGCCGAGACGTGGGAGGCGCGCGAGCGGGTGGTGGTCGCGCTGACCGGCGGCCCCGAGGGGGAGACGCTGGTCCGTCGCGCCGCCCGGATCGCCGCCCGCAGCAAGGGCTCCGACCTGCTCGCCGTGCACGTGGCCCGCAGTGACGGGCTGGTCGGCGCGGACCCGGCGCAGCTCGCCCGGCAGCGGGTACTGGTGGAGAGCCTGGGCGGCACCTACCACCAGGTTCTCGGCGCCGACGTCTCGGCGGCCCTGCTCGACTTCGCCCGGGGCGTCAACGCCACCCAGCTCGTGCTCGGCGCCAGCCGCCGTGGTCGCTTCGCCCAGATGTTCGCCCGCGGGGTCGGGGTGACCACCATCGCGCACTCCGACGCCATCGACGTGCACCTGGTCACCCACACCGAGGCCGGTCGCGGGCGCCGCGCCGGCGGGGTGCCGGCGGCGCTGTCCCGGCGTCGTCGGCTGCTCGGCTTCGCCCTCGCCGCGCTCGGCGTACCGCTGCTGACCCTGCTGCTCACCCTCGTGCCCGACCTCACCCTGGCCAGCGACATCCTGCTCTTCCTCGCCGCTGTGGTCGTGGTGGCGCTGGTCGGTGGGCTCTGGCCGGCGCTGGTCGCCGCGCTCGGCGGGTCGCTGATCCTCAACTGGTTCTTCACTCCACCCTTCAACACGCTGACCATCAACGAGCCGGACAACCTGCTCGCCCTCGCCGTCTTCGTCGGCGTCGCGGTCGCGGTCAGCTGGATCGTGGACGTCGCCGCCCGGCGCACTCGGGAGGCGGCCCGCGCCGCCGCCGACGCGCAGACCCTCGCCGCCGTGGCGGGCGGGGTGCTGCGCGGTGGGCGCCCCTTGATCGCACTGCTGGACCAGCTCCGCGAGACGTTCGGGCTGCGCGCGGTGAGCGTGCTGGAGCTCGCCGAGGAGGCCAGCGGGCGGCCCGCCCGGTCCCGGGAGGAGCGGGCCTGGTGCGTGGTGGCGAGCGTCGGCGAGCACCCGGCCACCACCCCCGACCGGGGCGAGACGGTGGTGCCGGTCGACGAACGGATCACGGTGGTGCTCTGCGGCGCCCGGCTGGAGGCGGCCGACCGCCGCCTGGTCGAGGCGTTCGCCGCCCAGGCGGCCGTCGCGCTCCGTCAGGAGCGGCTGGCCGAGGAGGCCGCCACGGCCCGGCCGCTCGCCGAGGCGGACCGGATGCGCACCGCGCTGCTCGCCGCGGTCAGCCACGACCTGCGTACCCCGCTGGCCTCGGCCAAGGCGGCGGTGACCAGCCTGCGCAGCCCCGACGTCGACTTCGACGAGGACGACCGGGCGGAGCTGCTGGCCACCGCGGAGGAGTCGCTGGACCGGCTGGCCCGGCTCGTCGCCAACCTGCTCGACATGAGTCGGCTCCAGGCCGGCGCGCTCGGGGTCCTACCGGCCGCGATCGGCCTGGAGGACGCGGTGCCGCTCGCCCTCGACGAACTCGGCCCCCCGGCCGCCGGCGTCGGCACCGACATCCCGGCCGACCTGCCCGCCGTCACCGCCGACCCCGGCCTGCTGGAACGGGTGCTCGTCAACGTCATCGCCAACGCCCTGCGGTACAGCCCGCCCGGTCAACCACCGCACATCACCGCGAGCGCCCACGCGGGCCAGGTGGAGCTGCGGGTCATCGACACCGGGCCGGGCATTCCGGAGGACCAGTGGGAGCACGTCTTCCTGCCGTTCCAACGCCTCGGTGACCGGGACAACCAGACCGGGGTGGGGCTCGGGTTGGCGCTCTCTCGGGGGCTGGCGGAGGCGATGGGCGGCAGTCTCACCCCGGAGACGACGCCGGGTGGTGGACTGACCATGGTGCTGCGGCTGCCCGCCGCTACCCACGGCATGGCGGAGGGACCACAGGAATGACCCGGATCCTGGTCGTGGACGACGAGCCGCAGATCCTGCGCGCTCTGCGGATCAACCTCCGCGCCCGGCGGTACGACGTGGTGGTGGCCGACACCGGCGCCGGTGCGCTCAAGGCCGCCGCCAGCCACCCGCCCGACCTGGTCGTCCTCGACCTCGGCCTGCCCGACCTGGACGGGGTCGAGGTGATCCGGGGGCTGCGCGGCTGGACCGGGGTGCCGATCATCGTGCTCTCCGGCCGGGCCGGCAGCGAGGACAAGGTGGAGGCGCTGGACGCCGGGGCCGACGACTACATCACGAAGCCGTTCGGGGTCGAGGAGCTGCTGGCGCGGATCAGGGCGGTCACCCGCCGGCTCGGCCCCGCCACCGAGGTGGGCGCCACGTTGAAGGTGGGGCGCAACACCGTCGACCTCGCCGACCGTACGGTCACCAGCGACGACGGCACGGAGATCAAGCTGACCCCCACCCAGTGGTCGGTGCTGGAGAAGCTGCTGCGCCACCCCGGCAAGCTGGTCAGCCAGCGGCAGCTGCTGCACGAGGTGTGGGGGCCGGAGTACGAGAACGAGAGCAACTACCTGCGGCAGTACCTGGCGCAGCTGCGCCGCAAGCTGGAGGACGACCCGGCCCGTCCCCGGCACCTCATCACCGAGCCGGGCATGGGCTACCGCTACCGCCCCTGACCGAGGTCAGTCCGCGGCGATCCGCAGCCGCTCGGCGCGGTCCAGGCGGTACCCGATGCCGTGCACGGTGGTGATGACCGGGCCCCGGCCGGCCAGCTTGTGCCGCAGCCGGCTCACGTGGACGTCCACGGTGCGCGGGCCGAGGCAGGGGCCGTGGCCCCACACCTCGCGCAGCAGCTGCTCCCGGCCGAGCGCCTGATCCGGGCGGTGGGCCAGGAAGAGCAGCAGGTCGTACTCGCGGCGGGTCAACGCGAGCGGGGTGCCGTCCAGCAGGGCGGTACGGCGTACCGGCCGGAGCACCAGCCCGGTCCGTGCGGGTTCGGCTGCGGCACCGACCGGTACGGTCACCAGCTCCACCGGCCTGGTGAGCCGACGGCGGTCGGCGTCGCTCGTACCGGTGGTGGCGTGGGCGGGGCGGTCGTCGAGCCGTGGTGCGCCGTCCAGCAGGGCGGCGAGCCCTTCGACGAGGTCCCGGGCGGCGGTCGTGGCGTCGCCGGCCGTCCGGAGCAGGATGCGGATCTCGACGAGGACGCCGGGACGGTCCCCGTCGACCGTCGCCGGTCCGGCCGGACGGGCCACCGGCCGCAGCACGGTGAGCTCGGGTGCCACCTAGGCCTCCCGGGTTCCGGCCAGCGCGGCGACCGGCTGCTGCGGTGCGGGGGCCTCGGTAGGGGCCTCGGGGCGGACCGGAGGCGCCACCAGGAGCGGGTCGACCTGGATCCGGTCGATGCCGAGCGGTCTCAGCATGGACCGCAGCGCCGATTCGCAGAGCCGGGTCCACGGCTGGTCCGCGCCCATCGCGCGGGCGAGCCGCTCCGGGTCGGTGAAGGCGAGACCGACCCGCTGCCCCTGGGGTAGCCGGCCGGTCCGTACGGCGAGCGCCTGCCGCCCCGGTGTGGTGCGTACCGGGACGACGTAGGTATCCGGAAGCTCGTCCATTCTGGTGCCTTTCGGGTGTACGACCGGCGGGTTGCCGGTCACGGGGTGAATCGTTCGAGGCTCGCGCCGAAGCGTCGGATCACTTCGGCGCGGGCCCAGGCCGGGGCGGGAACCGTCACGACGGGCACCTGTGCGCGGCTGACGCAGTAGCGGGTCACATGCCCGCCGGCCACGCTGAAGCGGCCGCGCCGGGGGCTGCCGACGACGAGGAGATCGCTCTCCCGGCAGGCCTGGTCGACCAGCACCTGGCCGGCGTACCCCTGTTCGGCGACGATCCGTACCGGGACGTCGCGGGGCACGCCGCCCATCGCCGCGTCGAACGCTTCCCGGATGTACGCGCGGGCGGCGCGGTCCAGGTCCTCCTGCCAGAGCCAGGGCATGGTGCCCGGGCGCCAGACCGGTGCGTACGCCCACGCACGTACCGCGTACAGGCAGGCGTTCTCCCGGTGTGCCAGGCGTACGGCGGCGCGCAGCGCCGCCAGGCCGCAGAAGGAGCGGTCGACGCCGACGACGACGCGTCGGGTGGTGGCGGGGCGGCTCATGCCGAGGTCGCCAGGCTCTTCGGGGTGGCTTCGGAGAGGTCGAGGGGGCGCAGGATGCTGAGCGTGACGACGACCTCCGCTCCGCCTCGCCGGCGCAGGTCGGCCACGGCGCGGTGCAGCATCGTCAGGCTGTCGGCGGAGAGTCGTACGACGGCGTCGAGGTCCGCCGCGATCCACCAGGCGGCCACCGCGCACGGCTCGGTCCGCAGGTACTCGAGGAGGTGGCTGCCGGGGGTGGCGGCGGTCAGCCGTACGCCGATCAGCGCTTCGTGCCGCCGTTCGGGCTCGTCGCCGGGTGGGACGCCGTCCGGTGCCGGCTCGGGCTCCGGCCACCTCGACCATCGTGAGGTCATGTCGCCATCGTGACGCGCCACCGGGCGGCCCTACCCGTCTCTATACGCCGATTTGACGGCGAACGAGGCTCTTCTTGACGCGTCGTTCACACCTGCCGTCGGCGGGCGCTCCGGTGCGAGGTGTGGACGCGGCACCCAGGGGTACGGCGGGTCGCAAGAGTGCGCCGTCGAACGGAGGAGCCGGCCATGGCCAGCGTGACGAGGCAGATGCTCGATGCGTACCCGAAGTCGATCAACCTGGACCGGGCGAAGCTCGCCGCGGTGATCGACACGATCAACTCGTGTGCCCAGGCGTGCACGGCGTGCGCCGACGCCTGCCTCAGCGAGGAGGATGTGGCCGAGCTGACCAAGTGCGTGCGGACCGACCTGGACTGCGCGGACGTCTGCACCACCACGGCGCGGGTGCTCTCCCGGCACGAGGGCTACGACGCGAACGTGACGCGCAGCGTGTTGGAGGCGTGCGTGGCGGCCTGCCGGGCGTGTGGCGACGAGTGCGCCCGGCACGCCGAGATGCACGAGCACTGCCGGATCTGCGCCGACGTCTGCCGGGAGTGCGAGAAGGCCTGCCGGGACCTGCTGGCCGCGATGAGTTGACGTACGACCGCCGGCCGCCCGGGTGTGCCCGGGCGGCCGGCGGGATGACGGGTCAGCGCTTGGCCTGCTCCTTGGCTTCCTGCGGTTTCATGCCCTTGCCGGCCATCTTCATGGCGTCCTTGAGCTGGCTCTCCGTCATCTTGGAGTTGCCCTCGATGCCCATCTTGTGGGCCTGCTGACGCATGTCGTGCAGCTGCTCCCGGCTGGTCATCTCAGCCTCCATCTGTAGGACGGGCGCGAGGCGCGGCCTCGCGCCGGGCAACCCCCCGCTTTCCCGCCCACCACCGGTACAAACCGGCCCCGCCGGTCAGGGCATTTGTCGTCTACGCCGCTTTCGGCGGTGGTCGACGCTGTGGTGGGTGGTGACGCTGATCTGCCCGTCGGACTCCATCCGCGCCTCCCGCACCTTCGAGATGTCGTCGACCCCCTCTTCGCGGAGCAGCTGGTTCAGCTCCTCGTCCGTTATCAGCTCGCGACGCATGTTCCGGTGCATGATCTGCCCGTTGCGAACCAGCAGCAGCGAGCTGGGCCGGATCACCCGGGCCGCCGCCGGCCACCCGTACGCCACGGCGTCGAGCAGGTACGACCACCCGATGATCACCGCGACGAGCAGCACCCCGTCGGTGATCGACGTGTAGTTGCCCGACATACCGTTCTGGGCGGCGTCGGCGAGCAGCACGATGACCAGCAGGTCGGTGACGCCGGTGGTGCCGCTCTCCCGCTTGAGGATGATCCGGAGCAGCCCGAACAGCACCAGGTACATGACGCTGCCGCGGATGACCGTCTCCAGCAGCGGTGTACTCGGAACGAACAACTGTTCCCAGGCGGCCACGGGTCCGGCTACCCGGCCGTCACGGTGCCATGCCTCGACCTGGTCCCGCCGCGAGCGGGATCGGCCCCGGTTCGCGGTTTCGCCCGATTCGCAGTGGGCAGGTGTGAGGATCGGAGCAGGGAGTCGGAGGGAGCGCGACGTGGTCGACCGGATCGCCGACCCGTGGGGTCCGCGAACCCCGTACGGGGCGGGACAGGAGTGGCCGGTACGGGTGGACACCTTCCTCGACGGCGATCTGCGCGCCGAGGACGTGGACCAATGGGTCCAGTCAGCGTCGATCCTGCACTCCAACGGCGACGCGCTCGACATCGCGGTGCGGGACGGCCGGATGGTCGGCGTACGGGGCCGGGCGGTGGACCGGGTCAACCGGGGGCGGCTCGATCCGAAGGACCTCTACGGCTGGCAGGCCAACCACAGCCCCGACCGGCTGACCCGTCCGCTCGTCCGCGACGGTGACCGGCTGGTGGAGACCGACTGGGACACCGCCATGGGGCGGATCGTGGACCGGTCGAAGGAGCTGCTCGACGGCCCCGGCGGCTGGGGCCACTTCGGCTTCTACACCACCGGTCAGCTCTTCCTCGAGGAGTACTACACGCTCGGCGTGATCGGGAAGGCCGGTCTCGGCACGCCGCACATGGACGGCAACACCCGGCTCTGCACGGCGACCTCGGCTGCGGCGCTGAAGGCGACCTTCGGCGCGGACGGGCAGCCCGGCTCGTACACCGACATCGACCACTGCGACACGCTGGCGCTCTGGGGGCACAACGTCGCGGAGACCCAGGCGGTGCTCTGGATGCGGATGCTGGATCGCCGCCGTGGTCCGAACCCGCCGGCGATGCTCGCCGTCGACCCGCGGTCCACCGCCGTGACCCGCGAGGCCGACCTGCACCTGCCGATCCGTAACGGCACCAACATGGCGCTGCTCAACGGGCTGCTGCGGGAGGTCATCCGCAACGGCTGGTACGACGAGGAGTACGTGGCGGCGCACACGCTGGGCTTCGACGAGCTGTCCCGCACCGTCGACGGCTACCCGCCGGAGCGCGTCGCCGAGATCTGCGACGTGCCCGCCGCCGACGTACGCCGCGCCGCCGAGCTCCTCGGCGGGTCGCAGCGCCTGCTCTCCACCGTGCTGCAGGGCTTCTACCAGTCCAACCAGGCCACCGCGGCGGCCTGCCAGGTGAACAACCTGCACCTGCTCCGGGGGATGATCGGCCGTCCGGGCGCCGGCCTCTACCAGATGAACGGCCAGCCGACTGCGCAGAACACCCGGGAGACCGGGGCGGACGGGGACCTGCCGGGGCTGCGCAACTGGGACAACCCCGACCACATCGCCGAGCTGGCCCGGCTGTGGAACGTCGACTCCGAGGTCATCCCGCACTGGGCGCCGCCCACGCACGCCATGCAGATCTTCCGGTACGCCGAACAGGGCTCCATCAAGCTGCTCTGGATCAGCGCCACCAATCCGGCGGTCTCCCTGCCCGACCTCTCCCGGATCCGGCGCATCCTGCGCCGGCCCGAGCTCTTCGTGGTGGTGCAGGATCTCTTCCTGACCGAGACCGCGGAGTTCGCCGACGTGGTGCTCCCCGGTGCCACCTGGGGCGAGAAGACCGGCACCTTCACGAACGTGGACCGGACGGTGCACCTCAGCGAGAAGGCGGTCGAGTCACCCGGCGAGGCGCGACCCGATCTGGACATCTTCCTGGAGTACGCGCGGCGGATGGACTTCCGTGACCGCGACGGTCGACCGCTGATCAGGTGGACGTCGCCGGAGGAGGCGTTCGAGGCGTGGAAGGAGTGCTCCCGGGGCCGCCCGTGCGACTACACCGGGCTCAGCTACGACCGGCTGAGGGGCGGCAGCGGCATCCAGTGGCCGTGCACCGACGCCCGACCCGAGGGCACGGAGCGGCTCTACGTCGACGGGGTCTTCCCCACCGACCCGGAGGTGTGCGAGACCTACGGCCAGGATCTGGCCACCGGCGCCGAACTCCTCGCCGACGAGTACCGGGCGAAGCAGCCGGGCGGGCGGGCGTTCCTGCACGCCGACGAGTACCGGCCGTCGCCGGAGGTGCCCGACGCGGAGCATCCGATGCTGCTCACCACCGGCCGCACCGTCTACCAGTTCCACACCCGTACGAAGACCGGCCGGGCACCGCAGCTCAACGCCGCCGCGCCGGACGTCTGGGTGGAGCTGAACCCGGTCGACGCCGAGCGGCTCGGCATCGGCGAGGGTGACCTGGTGGGGGTCTCCTCGGCGCGCGGCGCCGTGCAGGCCCGGGCGCGGCTCAGCGGCATCCGCCCCGGGGTGGTCTTCCTGCCGTTCCACTACGGCTGGTTCGACCAGGACCCGGCCGACCGTACGCCGCGGGCCGCCAACGAGTTGACCATCACTGCCTGGGATCCGGTCTCCAAGCAGCCGCTCTTCAAGGTCGCCGCGGTGGCCGTGACCCGGCTTGCCGGCGGCGGGGGCGTCCCGGCGCCGGCGCCGACGGTGGGCGGCAGCGCGCCCGCCGTCGCCGGGATCCCGGCGACGGTCGGTGGCCCGGCGGCGGAGGCGACCAGCCAGGTGGGAGGGGAGTGAGTCATGCATCTCGCGCTCTATCTCGGGCTGCTGCACCGGGCCGAGACCAACCTCGCGGACGCGTTCGGGCAGGTGGGCGCCGCGCACCAGGAGGAGCCGGACGTCTTCCACCTCTGCGCGCAGCAGGCGAAGCGGTGCCACGGGTACGCGGAGCTGCTGAAGCCGTTCGTCGCCCGGTACGCCGAGGAGGCGCCCGCCGAGCCGGACCGGCTGCACTCGGAGTTGTTCGGTGGTACCCGCAGCGGTGGGATCGGGCTGCTCCGCGACCTTCAGGACCTCTATCTGATGGCGGCCGAGTGCGACATCTGCTGGACGGTGGTGGGGCAGGCCGCGTACGGCGCCCGGGACCGGGACCTGCTCGCGGTGGTCCGGCGGTGTGAGGGCGAGACCGCCATGCAGCTGAAGTGGCTGCGTAGCCGGATGAAGCAGGCCGCCCCGCAGGCGCTGGTGGTGGCCGAGTGACTTCGCGCGATGTGCCAGGCACTGGCGATCCGGTGGCCGTGCCCTTACCACCGTCGGAGCGGTGCTATAGCGTCAGCGACGTGATTGTCGAGCAGCATTGGTGGAACGGTGACCGGACGGCGCGGGGGCGCCGGGACGTGTACATCCGCACCGACGGGCAGCGCTGGGAGGTCCAGGCCCAGATCGGTGGTGAATCCGGGCGGTCCCGGGTGCAGGAGTGCCCGAGCCGGGCCGCAGCCGCCATCCTGGCCGGCGCGTGGCGCGGCAACCATCCGGCCTGGCGGCAGCTGCCCCAGTGACGGTGGCCCCACCCGCCCGCCCAGGCCGCTGAGCTACTGCTCAGCGGCCTGCTTCGCTGTCGCGTGCGTTCGGCCCATGGCCGCGGCGCGCCCGGGCAGCCGATGACGGTGCCGCGGTGGACGATGCGCGGGGCGTCAGTGCGGGTTGCCGGCGGTGAGCCGGAGGGTGAAACCGGCCGGGCCGCCACGGTGCAGGCTCACGTGGTTGCAGGACTGGTAGGTGATCCAGAGTCCGAGGCCACCGGTCGCGCCGTCGCCGGCCGGGAGCAGCCCGGCGAACGGATCCTTCGGGCCGTCCCCGGCGTCGCTGACGGTCGCCACGATCCGGTCCGGACCGGCCCAGAGGCGTAGCCGGACCGGGGTGCGCCCGTGCCGCAGCGCGTTGGTGACGGTCTCGCTGACCGCCACGATCAGATCGTCGACGTCGTCCGGGGGCAGTACGCCCCGGTCGACCGCCTGCACGGCGGCGCGCGCCTGCGCGGCGGTGGGATCGGTCAGTTCGATCAGGGGCGCGGTGGCCTGGAGCGGATCGGCCGGCGCGGCGCGCTCCTCGCGCAGGTAGACGACCGGCTCGGTGTACGTCGGGCTGGGCAGGTGCTCTCCGCCGGGGGTGGCGTACCGGGGGTGGGTGCGGGCCACCTCGTCGAGCACGTGCGGTGGCGTGATCCGGGTGTCGTACGCGCACATGCTCCAGAGCGGGAAGTCGTCGTACGCGTGGTTGATCGCCGACTCGTACCGGGCCCACCAGTCCCAGGTCGCCCCGAAGGCGACCTCCGGCAGCTCGCCGATGATCCGGATCTGACCGGCTCCGGCGGCCACCCGGTCGGCGAGCAGCTGCCGGTAGGAGCGGATCGCGGCGGTGGGGCGGGCGTAGACGCTGCCGCCGGTCAGGAACTCGACGCCCGATCCGGTCGGCAGGGCGGCCCGCACCAGCCCGCCGGTGCGCTCGCCGAGGGCGACGAACGTCGGCTCGCCGGCCTCGACTCCGCCGAGCAGGAACGGCAGCACGACGGCGAGCAGCTGCTCGTCGGAGTCGTAGCGGACCGCCTCGTGGAAGTAGCCGTGGTGGCCTGCGGCGCCACCCGTCCTCATCGGGCCACCTCCACGGTGAGACCGGGCAGATCGAGCAGGGCGGCGAGGCGCGCCGCGGCGGGGAGCGGCGAGCGCAGCAGCACGGCAGTGTTCCGGCGGCGGGCGTACTCGCGTAGCCGCAGCAGCGCCCGGTGGTCGACGAAGCGCAGGCCGGGGGCCTCCAGCACCAGCCGGCCGTCGACCGGTCGCAGGTCGGCCCGCTCCAGGGCGGTGACGAAGAGCTCCTCGCCGGTCTCGTCGAGCTCCCCGGTCAGGCCCGCGCGGTGACCCGTCCCGTCCCAGGCGAAGAGCTGGAACGGGGCCTCGACGGCGTTCGTCTCCGGGTGCAGGCAGGCCAGCTCGGCCACCGCGCGGCCGTCGAGCTCCCGCCGGTCGTACGCGCACATCGCCCGGAAGGGCCGGGCGCGCATGTACCGGTCGACCAGGTGCTCGTAGCGGGTGAAGGCGTCGAGCTGGGCCGGGGTGCGGACCAGCGGGGTGGCTTCGGCGACCACCCGCAGGCCGCGGTAACCGGCGGCGAGGGCGGCCTCGGTGGCCGCCGCGTACGCCCGCACCTGGGCGGGGCCGTCCACGACGGCGCCGGAGGGGTAGGTGTCGGGCAGCGACACCACCTCGGCCGCCCCGCGGGCCAGCGCGTCGCCCAGCGCCGGGGTGGTGGTGAGCCTCGCGACGACCGGCTCGACCGGGCCGGCGGTGACGTACCAGAGCTGTTCGCCGGCGGCGAGGCCGGCGGTGAGGAACGTCCGGGCTGCCTGGTCGAGCGCGGCCGGATCGTCATAGACCCAGCAGACGTGCCCGTACGTCGTCGAAGGCGTCATGCCGCTGATCACGCCCGCTGCCCCATGCGGGCAGTTTAGGGCCACTCGTCCGGTCACGGCGCCTCCGCCGGGCAGCGCTGCCGCAGCCGCTCGATCACCGCCGCGCCGGCCTCGTCGAAGGCGTCGAGCTGTGCCGGGGTGAGCGCGTCGAAGAAGAGTTCGCGGACCAGGGCCGCGTGGGCCTGCGCGGCGGTGCGGACGCCGGCCAGGCCGGTGTCGGTGATCCGGACGGTGGCCGACCGGGCGTCCTCCGGGCAGTCGTCCCGCAGGACCAGGCCGCGCTGCTCCATCCGGCGGAGCTGGTGGGCGAGCCGGCTCTTCTCCCACTGGAGCTCCTCGCGGAGTTCACGGGACCGCAGCGCCTGCCCCGGTGCCTCGGCCAGCGCGGCGAGCACCTGGAAGTCGGGCTCGGAGATTCCCGCGTCCCGCTGGAGGTGCTGGTTGAGGGCGAGCGAGAGCTGGTCGTGCATCCGGTGGAAGGCGCGCCAGCTCTGGTACTCGCGCCCGTCGAGCCGGTTGCCGGATTCGCCCATCCGACCAGCGTAATTCGGGATGGGGCCGACCGCCCGGGTCGGGAACCCGGGCCGGTCGGGGATGACCGGGATCACACGCGCATCCACCGTGCGCGCCGTAGTCTGGTTGACGCATCAACCTTTGGGAGGCAGTCGTGTCAGGCAGCTACGGCCACCGCCTCGAGTTCGGCACGTTCGTCACGCCGGTGAACGCGTCGCCCGACACCCCGGTGGCGCTCGCCCGGCGCAGCGAGGCGCTCGGCTACGACCTGGTCACCTTC
Source organism: Micromonospora musae (assembly GCF_003626545.1). Classification (NCBI taxonomy): domain Bacteria; kingdom Bacillati; phylum Actinomycetota; class Actinomycetes; order Micromonosporales; family Micromonosporaceae; genus Micromonospora; species Micromonospora musae. The sequence continues at coordinate 488,447 of NZ_RAZS01000001.1, read as the reverse complement.
TCCGACGACCCCGACCAGCCCGCCCACCTGGACACGTGGACGCTGCTCGCCTGGGTCGCCGGCCGGACCGACCGGATCCACCTCGCCGCGAACGTGCTCACCACCCCGATGCGGCCCCCGGCCCTGCTCGCCCGCTCCGCCGCCAGCCTCGACCTCCTCTCCGGCGGGCGGCTGGAACTCGCCCTCGGCACCGGCGAGAGCGACCGGGCCCCCGGCGGGCTCGCCGCCGTCGAGGCGCTGGGCGGCCCCGCGCTCGAACCGGGAGCGGCCGTCGACGCGCTCGGCGAGTCGGTCGACGTCGTCCGGGCCATGCTCGACGCCGGCGACCCGGCACCGGTTCGCTACCGCGGCGAACACCACCGCCTCGACGGGGCGGCGGGGGGTCCGCTGCCGGCCCACCACATCCCGATCTGGCTCGGCGGAACCGACCCCCGGCTGCTGCGGCTGGTCGGCGTGACGGCCGACGGGTGGCTCAGCACCCTCGACCCGGCCACGCCCGACGCGGTCCGGGCCGGCAACAAGCTCATTGACGAGGCGGCCCGCGAGGCGGGCCGCGACCCTTCGGAGATCCGCCGACTGCTCAACGTCTCCGGACGCTTCACCGACACCCGCCAGGGCTTCCTGCACGGACCGGCCGCCGGCTGGGTCGAGGACCTGCTGCCGCTGGTCGTCGAGGACGGTGTCGGCACCTTCATCCTGATCACCGATGACGTGGCGACCATGGAGCGGTTCGCCCGGGAGGTGGCACCCGCCCTGCGGGAGGCGGCCGACCGGGCCCTGCCCGCGCCGCTGCCCCGCACCGCCGCGCGCAGCGGTGCGGTCCGCGCCAAGCGGCGTCCCGGCATCGCGTACGACGAGCTGCCCGCCTCCCTGGCCGACCGCGCCGTGGAGCCCGGCGACATCGACTACTCCCGGGTGAAGTCGAACTACCTGCGCGGCGGCACGCCCGGTCTCGTCCTGCGGCCGCGTACCCCGGCCGAGGTGGCCGACGCGCTCGCCTTCGCCCGCGCGCACCGGCACCTGCCGCTCGGCATCCGCAGCGGCGGGCACGGCATCAGCGGCCGGTCGACGAACGACGGCGGCATCGTCCTCGACGTCGGCGAGCTGAACGGCATCGAGGTGCTCGACGAGGCCCGCCGCCTGGTCCGGATCGGTCCCGGCGCGCGCTGGACGGACGTCGCCCAGGCGCTGGCCCCGTACGGCTGGGCGCTCACCTCCGGCGACTACGGCGGGGTCGGCGTGGGCGGGCTGGCCACCGCGGCTGGTGTCGGTTGGCTGGCGCGCAAGCACGGGCTCACCATCGACCACCTCCGCGCCGTCGAGCTGGTCCTCGCCGACGGCCGCGTCGCGCGGGCGAGCGAGACGGAGAACCCCGACCTCTTCTGGGCGGTACGCGGCGCCGGCGCCAACTTCGGCGTGGTGACCGCGTTCGAGTTCGAGGTGGACGAGGTCGGGCCGGTCGGTTGGGCCCAGTTCGCACTCGACGCCGGTGACCCCGCCGGTCTGCTCACCCGCTGGGGCGCCGCGGTCGAGGCCGCGCCGCGCGACCTGACCAGCGCGATCATCATGGGCCCGCCCCGGATGGGTCAACCGGCGGTCGCGCAGGTGATGGCGATGGTCGACTCGGCCGATCCCGCCACGATCGTCGCCCAGCTCCAGCCGCTCGCCGACGTCGCGCCCGGGTACGACCAGCAGGTCGTCATCACCTCGTACGCCTCGGTGATGGCGAACGCGAGCGACGCGCCGCACCAGGCGCAGGGTGAACCGATCTCCCGCACCGGGTTGATCAGCCACCTCACCCCCGAGTTCGCGGCGGCCGCCGCCCGACTGCTGACCAGCGGCGTCGTCTACTTCTTCCACATCCGCTCGATCGGCGGCGCGGTCACCGACGTGGACCCGGACGCGATGGCCTGGAGCCACCGCGGGTCCAACTTCCACGTGACCGCCTTCGGGCGGCACCGGGCCCGGCTCGACACGCTCTGGGACGACCTGCTCGCCGAGCACCTGAGCGGCACGTACCTCAGCTTCGAGACCGACCTGCGGCCGGAACGCCTCACCGAGGCGTTCCCGCCCCGCACGCTGGCCCGGCTGCGCACGCTGAAGAAGCGCTACGACCCGGACGGCCTCTTCCGCGACAACTTCGCCATCACACCCGACACCGCATCGAGGACGACGCCATGACCGACTACGGGCACGACCTACTGTTCGGCACCTTCGCCACGCCCACCGTGCAACCCGTCCGGCACGCCGTCGACCTGGCAGTCGTCGCCGACCGCGCCGGGCTGGACCTGGTCACCTTCCAGGACCACCCGTACCAGCCGCGCTTCCACGACACTTGGACGCTGCTGAGCTACGTGGCCGCGCGCACCGAGCGCGTACACCTCAGCGCCAACGTGCTCAACCTGCCGCTGCGGCAGCCCGCCATGATCGCCCGCAGCGCGGCCAGCCTCGACCTGCTCAGTGGCGGGCGGTTCGAGCTGGGCATCGGCGCGGGCGCGTACTGGGACGCCATCGAGGCGATGGGCGGCCCGCGACGCAGCGCCGGTCAGGCGATCACGGCGCTCGACGAGGCGATCCGGATCATCCGTGAGGTCTGGGCGGCCGACAGGCCCGGCGGCGTACGCGTCGACGGCGAGCACTACCGGGTGAACGGCGCCAAGCGGGGACCCGCCCCCGCGCACGAGGTGAACGTGTGGGTCGGCGCGTACAAGCCGCGGATGCTGCGGCTGACCGGGCGGATGGCCGACGGCTGGCTGCCGTCCCTGCCGTACTTCCAGAACGGACCGGCCGAGCTGACCCCGATGAACGAGCAGATCGACGAGGCCGCCGCGGCGGCGGGTCGGGAGCCGGCACAGATCCGGCGGCTGCTCAACATCGGTGGCGAGTTCTCGCCCACCGGTCGGTCGCTGCTCAACGGCCCGCCGGAGCAGTGGGCGGAGGATCTCGCCGGCCTGACCCTGGAGTACGGGGTGAGCGCCTTCATCCTGATGGCCGACGATCCCGCCACCATCGAGGTCTTCGCCGCCGAGGTCGCCCCGGCCACCCGGGAGCTGGTCGCCGAGGAGCGGGCCCGCACCGCGCGTTGACCCGACCGCACCGGCCGGTTGCGGTGTCCCGGCCCCCGGTTCGGTGGGGCCGGCGGTCAACCGTCGGTCGGGTCGACGGCGGCGAGCCGGCCACGCAGGTGCTCCCGCTCCGGCTCGGTGCCGGCCAGGTCGAGCGCCTCCCGGTAGGCGGCGGCCGCCTCCGCGTGCCGGCCGAGCCGGTGCAGCAGACCGGCCCGGGCGGCGGGGTAGGGGTGGTAGCCGCGTAGCTGTGCCTCGCCGGCCAGCTCGTCCAGGAGCGCGAGGCCGGCCTCCGGGCCGTCCCGCATCGCGACCGCCACGGCCCGGTTCAGGGCCACCACCGGCGAGGGCGTCAACGCGAGGAGTACGTCGTAGAGCGCCACCACCTGCGGCCAGTCGGTGGACGCCTCGTCGGCCGCCTCGTCGTGCAGCGCCGCTATCGCGGCCTGTACGCCGTACGGGCCGGGCGTGCCGCCGGTGAGCGCGACGAGCACCAGGGAGCGCCCTTCGTTGATCATGTCGCGGTCCCACCGGGTGCGGTCCTGGGCGTCGAGGAGCACCAGTTCACCGTCGGCGCCGATCCGGGCGTCCCACCGGGCGTGGACGAGCAGCATGAGCCCGAGCAGGCCGGCGACCTCCCGCTGGGTGGGCAGCAGCCCGCGCAGGATCCGGGCCAGCCGGATGGCCTCCTCGGCGAGGTCGAGCCGCTGGAGCCGTGGGCCGGAGCTGGCCGCGTACCCCTCGGTGAAGATCGAGTAGACCGCCTGGAGCACGCCGGGCAGGCGCCCCGGCAGCTCCGCCGGCTCGGGCACCCGGAACGGGATGCGCGCCTCGGAGATCTTCCGTTTCGCCCGTACCAACCGCTGGGCCATGGTCGCCGTCGGCACCAGGTAGGCCCGGGCCACCTCGGGCGTGGTCAGTCCGGCCAGGTAGCGCAGGGTCAACGCGCCACGGTCCGCAGCCGGCAGGGCCGGGTGGGCGCAGGTGAAGAAGAGCCGCAACCGCTCGTCGGGGAGGCCGTCGTCGTCGCTCACCGGCGCGGCCGCGTCGGCCCGCTCCGCCTCGGCCGCGATGAGCGCCAGCCGGGCCGCGTACGCCTGGTCGCGCCGGAGCCGGTCGACGGCCCGGCGGCGGGCGGTGGTGAGCAGCCAGGCGCCGGGCCGGGACGGTACGCCGTCGACCGGCCAGTGCAGCAGGGCCGCCTCGATCGCCTCGGAGGCGACGTCCTCGGCGAGGTCGAGATCGCCGAAGCGGTGCACCAGGGCGGCGAGCAGCCGGCCGTGCTCCTCGCGGAACACCGCCTCGACCGAGGAGCGCGTGCCGGCTGCCCGCTCGTCCACTCCGCTCGACCTCAGAACTCGGCGATCGGCCGGACTTCCATCGCCCCGTTGCCGCGTGCCCCGGGGCAGCGCGCGGCCCAGTCCACGGCGACGTCGAGGTCCGGCACGTCGATGACGTAGTAGCCGCCGAGCACCTCCCGCGACTCGGCGAACGGCCCGTCGGTGACGGCCCGCTCGCCGGTCTCGGCGACGTGCACCGTGGTGGCGGTGGTCAGGTCGGCCAGCGAGTGGCCGGAGACCAGGATCCCGGCCTCGGCGACCGCCTTGTCGAAGGCCACCCAGTCCTCGACGGTGCACGGGTCCGGTGCGTCCGCGGAACCGCTGTAGATCAGCAGCATGTACTTCATGTCCGACTCCTGTCGTCTCTCCGGCTGCCTTACGTTCTGACGACGAACGGGGCCGGCGCCAATCGACACGCCCCGCAGGAAATTCTCGTCGTTCTGCGCGCTGATCGCCCGCCGAGGTGACGCGGGCCGGGCCGCCGCTACCGAACGAGCAGCTACCGGCCCAGCAGGGCGCGCAGCGCCGCGACGACCTCGGCCGGTGCCTCCTCCGCCATGAAGTGGCCGCAGGAGACGGTGCGGTGCTCCAGATCCGGCGCCCAGGCCCGCCACAGCGCCGCCGCGTCGTAGCCGAGAGCGGCACCCCAGTCCTGCTGGAGCACGGTCACCGGCATCCGCAGCCGGTTCCCCGCCGACAGGTCGGCCCGATCGTGCACGACGTCGATCCCGGCCGACGCCCGGTAGTCGGCCACGATCGAGGGGACCGCCGCCCGGGACGCCGCCAGGTACGCGGCCCGCACGTCGGCCGGGAGAGCCGCCGGGTCGCGGGTCCAGACATCCAGGAAGTGCCCGAAGAAGGCGTCCGGGCTTCCGCTGATCAGCTGCTCCGGCAGGCCGGGCGGCTGGGCCATGAGGTACAGGTGGAAGCCGACGGCGGCGGTGGTGCCGTGCAGGACGTCCCACATGTCGAGGGTGGGCAGCACGTCCAACGCGGCGAGGTGGGTGACGGCGTCCGGGTGATCGAGGCCGGCCCGCACGGCGACCAGCGCACCCCGGTCATGCCCGGCCAGGGCGAACCGCTCGTGGCCCAGCGCCCGGGCCAGCGCCACGATGTCGGCGGCCATCGTCCGCTTGGCGTACCGCTCCCCGTCGGTGTCGACGGGCTTGTCGCTGGCGCCGTACCCGCGCAGGTCGGGGCAGATCACCGTGTGGTCCGCGGCGAGATCGGCGGCGACGTGCCGCCACATGAGATGGGTCTGCGGGAAGCCGTGCAACAACACGACGGGGCTGCCGGAGCCGCCCACCGCCGCCTGGAGCGTCACACCGTCCGCGACGGTGACGCGCTGGTAGTCGAAACCCTTGATCTCCACGAGGGGACCTTTCGCTGTCGGAGGCCCGGGGCGGGGACGCCGCCCCGGGCGGTACGCGTCGAGCCTGCGCCCGACCGATCAGCAACCGATCAGCGTCGGATGAGTGGCTGCTCGGCCGCCGCGGAGTCGACCTAGATTGGGGCCATGACCAGCGAGCCGGCCACCTCCCCGGTGATGTTCGGCGTCCTCGGGGAGGTACGCGCCGACGACGCCCGTGGCCCGGTGGCGCTGCGGGGTGCCCGCCAGCGCGCCGTACTGGCCCGGCTGCTGGTCGCCCGGGGGCGGGTGGTGCCGGTCGACCGGCTGCTCGACGCGCTCTGGGCGGAACCGCCGGACGGGGCCGTGGCCGCGCTGCGCACCTTCGTCGCCGACCTGCGCCGGGCCCTGGAACCCGAGCGACCGCCCCGCCAACCGCCGCGCCTGCTGGTGACCGTGCCGCCCGGATACGCGCTGCACCCCGCCGACGGCGCGGTGGACGCGTGGCGATTCGAGGCGGCCGTCGGCGAGTCGGCGGAGCTGCTCACCGGCGGCAAACCCGGCGAGGCGCTCGCCCGCCTCGACGAGGCGCTCGCCCTGTGGCGCGGCCCCGCCTACGCCGAGTACGCCGGCCGCAGCTGGGCCCGCGCGGAGATCGACCGGCTCGACGAGCTGCGGCTGCTGGCCGTCGAGCGGCGGGCCGAGGCGCTGCTCTCCTCCGGTCGGGCCGCCGAGGCCGCCTCCGACCTACGGGCGCACGTCGCCGACCAGCCGCTGCGCGAGGACGCCTGGCGGTTGCTGGCCCTCGCCCTGTACCGCGCGGACCGGCAGGGCGACGCCCTGGCGGCGCTACGCCGTGCCCGGGAGACGCTGGTGACGCGGCTCGGCGTCGACCCCGGCCCCCGGCTGCGGCAACTGGAGGCGGACGTCCTCGCCCAGGCGCCGCACCTCGCCGGCCCCGCATCCGCCCCGGCGGCCACGGCGTCGGCCGGCCCCCGGATCCCGCCCGCCCGTGGGGTGATCGGGGCGGGGCGGCGCCCGCTCGTCGGGCGGGACGACGAACTGGTTCGCCTCCGACAGGCGGCCGAGCAGCTCGCCGAGGGCCGCGCCCCGAGCCTCGCCCTGATCTCCGGGGACGCGGGCGCCGGCAAGTCCGCGCTCGCCGAGGCGCTGACCGCCGAGCTCGCGGCCACCGGCTGGACCACGGCGTGGGGTCGCAGCCCCGAGTACGACGGCGCTCCGGTCGCCTGGCCGTGGCGGCAGATCGCCGACCAGTTGACCGCGGCGACCGGAACCGCGCCACCCGGCGTCGAGGCGGAGAACCCGGCGGGCGCCGAGGATGATCCGGCCGTCGCACGGTTCCGCCTGCACCGCGCCGCCGCGGCACAGCTCACCGAGGCGGCGGGACGCGGACCGGTGCTGCTGGTCCTCGACGACCTGCACCGCGCGGACGACGGCACCCTCGACCTGCTCTCCGCGCTGCTCACCGGCCCGGAACCGGTGAGCGGCCCGGTGTCGGTGCTCGGCACCTACCGGGCCACCGAGATCACGCCGGAGCTGACCACGGCGCTGGCCCGGCTCGCCCGGATCGAGCCCCTCCGCGTCTACCTGGGCGGGCTCGCCGAACCGGCGACCGGTGTGCTCGCCCGAGCCGTCGCCGGGCGGGACCTGGACGGAGCCGTCGTGCGCTCGATCCACCGCCGCAGCGGTGGCAACCCGTTCTTCGTACGGGAGTTGGCCCGGCTCCTCGCGACCGAGGGTGACGCGGCGTTGGAGCGGGTGCCCGCCGGGGTTCGGGACGTCATCCGGCACCGGCTCGACCGGCTTCCGGTGGCGGCGCAGGACGTGCTGCGGCAGGCCGCGGTCCTCGGCCGGGACGTCGATCCGGAGGTGCTGGCCGTCCTCGCCGGTGACGACGTGATGGTGCTCGACGCGCTGGACCAGGCGCTGGCCGCCGGGTTCCTCACCGAGCAGGGCGGCGAGCTGCGGTTCACCCACGTCCTGGTCCGGGACACGATCTACGGTGACCTCTCCGCGCCGCGCCGGGCCCGTTGGCACACCGCCGCCGGGGAGGCGATCGAGCGGCTGCACCCCGACGACGTGGTGACCCTCGCCCACCACTTCGGCGAAGCGGCGAGCCGGGCCACCGCCGGGCGCGCCGGCCGGTACGCCCGGGTCGCCGCCGAGCAGGCCGAACGGCGCGCCCACCCGCACCAGGCGGCCCGGCTGTGGCAGCAGGCGGTGGACGCCCACGACCGGGCCGGCGACGCCGACGTGCGCGGGCGGCTGGTGGCGATGATGGGCCTCGGCCGGGCGCTGGCCGTGACCGGCCAGCTGGACCGCACCCGTCGCTACCGGGCCGAGGCGATCGGCACGGCCGAGACGCTCGACGATCCGGCCCTGGTCGCCGCGGTGCTCTCCGCCTTCGACGTGCCGGCGGTGTGGACCCGCAACGACGACGAGGAGCTCTCCCACCGGATCGTGGCGGCCGCCGACCGGACGCTCGGCGCGGCCGGCGCGGACGACCCGGAGCTGCGGAGCCGGCTGCTCAGCACGCTCGCTCTGGAGCTGCGGGGCAGCACCGGCGACCGTGGACGTCGGGCGGCCGTCGAGGCCGAGACGATCGCGCGGCGACTGCACCGACCGGCGCTGCTGGCGTTCGCGCTCAACGCCCGCTTCATGCACACCTTCGAGCGGACCGGCCTGGCCCCGCAGCGGGCGCGGCTCGGCGCGGAGCTGGTCGACCTGGCGGCCCGGCACGACCTGGTGACCTTCGAGGTGCTCGGTCATCTCATCGTGGTGCAGGCGAGCTGCGCGCTGGCCGACCTCAGCACCGCCGACGCGGCGGCGGCCGCCGCCGACCGGCTCGCCGTCCGGCACGACCTGCCCCTCGTGGGCGTCTTCACCGAGTGGTACGCCGCGCTGCGCCTCGCCCTGCTCGGACGCCGCACCGACGCGGCGGTCGCCTACCGTCGGGCGGCGGCCCGGACCCCGGCGGCGGGAATGCCCGGCCTGACCGAGGGTCTGCTGCCGCTCGCGCTGCTCTCGTTGCGGCCGCTGGACGCGCTCGCGGACCCGGCGGGGCCGGTGCCCGGCGAGGCTGACCGGGGGCCGTACGAGCCGTGGGTGCGGGCGCTGGAGGTGGCCGCCGCCGGCCGCCCGGACGAGACCGTCGCCGCCCTGCGCGCGCTGCCCGAGTCGCCGCACGACCTGCTCCGGGAGGCCCGCCTCTGCCTGGCCGCCCGGGCCGCGCTCGCCGTCGGCGACGAGCCCACGATGCGCTACGCGTACGCCGAGCTGCTGCCCGCCGCGGCCGAGCTGGCCGGGGCGGGCAGCGGCGTGCTCAGCTTCGGTCCGGTGGCCCGGCACCTGGCCGACCTGGCCAGGGCGCTCCGTCGCGACGACGAGGCCGTCGCCCACGACCGGACGGCTCGGGAGATCGCGGCGCGTCTCACCGCGGCGTCGTGACGCCGCTCGGGTGCCCCGGGCCGGAGAGTGGCCCGGAGCACCCGGTGTCGGCTCAGGACTTCCGGATCCAGAAGGTCAGGCCCAACGACTCGTCGGTGAACGGCTCCGCGCCGGGCCAGGACGGCTCGCCCTCGGCGCAGTCGGACGCCAGCACCTCCTCGGCCACCAGGTCACGGTGCTCGCTCAGGGCCAGCGCGGTTTCGTCCCGGTCGGTGCGGTAGCGCAGCTCGATCCGGTCGGTGACCTCGAGGCCGCTGCTCTTACGCGCCTCCTGGATCTGCCGGATCGCGTCGCGGGCCACGCCGGCCCGCCGCAGCTCTTGGGTGAGATGCAGGTCGAGCGCGAGCGTCGCGCCGGCGTCGTTGGCCACCGCCCAGCCCTCGCGCGGGGTCTCGGTGACCACCACCTCGTCCGGGCCGAGCGTCACCGTCTCGTCGCCGACCTGGACGGTCGCCGACCCGGTGTCGCGCAGCGAGTCCTTGAGGGCCGCCGCGTCGGCCGCCGCGATCGCCGCGGCCACCTGCTGCACCGTCTTGCCGAACCGCCTGCCCAGGGTGCGGAAGTTGGCCTTGGCGGTGGTGTCCACGAGCGACCCGCCGGCCCCACCGACCGGGTCGACCGACCCGACGTTGAGCTCGGCGGAGACCTCCGCCAGCAGCTCCGGCGGAAGCTCCTCGAAGCCGCTCGCCGAGGCCAGCGCCCGCGACAGCGGCTGCCGGACCTTCATGCCGGAGTCGGCGCGGGCCGCCCGGCCCAGCTCGACCAGGCGGCGGGCGAGCGCCATCTGCCGGGACAGCGCCGGGTCGATCAGTGACTCGTCGGCGACCGGGTACGGGGCGAGGTGCACCGACTGCGGCGCCTCCGGGTCGACCGGCACGATCATGTCCTGCCACACCCGTTCGGTGATGAACGGGGTAAGCGGCGCCAGCAGCAGGGTGACGGCGCTCAACGCCTCGTGCAGGGTGGCGAGCGCCGCCCGGTCGCCCCGCCAGAAGCGACGCCGGCTGCGCCGCACGTACCAGTTCGACAGGTCGTCCACGAACGTGGCGAGCAGCCGGCCGGCCTGGTGCGTGTCGAAGTCGGCCATCGCGGCGTCGACCTGCTGGACCAGGGTGTTCAGCTCGGAGAGCAGCCACCGGTCCAGCACCGGCCGGTCGGCCGGGGCCGGGTCCTCGGCCGACGGGGTCCATCCGGCGGTACGGCCGTAGAGGGACTGGAAGGCGGCCGTGTTCCAGTAGGTCAGCAGGGTCTTGCGGACGACCTCCTGGAGGGCGGTGTGCCCGACCCGCCGGGCGGACCAGGGCGAGCCGACGGCGGCCATGAACCAGCGCACCGCGTCCGCGCCGTGCTGGTCGAGCAGCGGGATCGGCTCCAGGATGTTGCCGAGGTGCTTGGACATCTTCCGGCCGTCCTCGGCGAGGATGTGGCCCAGGCAGACCACCGTCTCGTACGGGGAGCGGTCGAAGACCAGCGTGCCGATGGCCATCAGGGTGTAGAACCAGCCACGGGTCTGGTCGATCGCCTCGGAGATGAACTGCGCCGGATAGCGCTGCTCGAAGAGCTCCTTGTTCCGGTACGGGTAGCCGAACTGGGCGAAGGGCATGGAGCCGGAGTCGTACCAGGCGTCGATGACCTCCGGCACCCGGCGGGCGGTCTCGCCGCAGTGGCAGGCGAAGGTGACGTCGTCGATGAAGGGCCGGTGCGGGTCGAGCCCGGTCACGTCCGTGCCGGTCAGCTCGCTCAGCTCGGTCAGCGAGCCGACGCAGGTGAGGTGGTCGTTCGCGCAGCGCCAGATGGGCAGCGGGGTGCCCCAGTAACGCCGACGGGAGAGCGCCCAGTCGACGTTGTTGTTGAGCCAGTCGCCGTAGCGGCCGTGCTTGACCGTGCCGGGGTGCCAGGTGGTGCGCTCGTTCTCCCGCAGCAGCGCGTCGCGTACGGCAGTGGTCCGCACGTACCAGGAGGGCTGGGCGTAGTAGATCAGCGCGGTGTGGCAGCGCCAGCAGTGCGGGTAGGTGTGCTCGTACGGGACGTTCTTGAAGAGCAGGCCGCGCAGTTGGAGGTCCTCGATCAGCGGCCGGTCGGCCTCCTTGAAGAACCGTCCGCCGATCAGCGGGATGTCCGGCTCGAAGCGTCCGTTCGACTGCACCGGGTTCACCATCGGCAGCCCGTACGCCCGGGCGATGGCGAGGTCGTCCGCGCCGAACGCCGGCGCCTGGTGGACGAGGCCGGTGCCGCTGTCCGTGGTCACGTACGACGCCAGGACGACGTAGTGCGCGTCGGGCACCTCGACGAGGTCGAACGGCGGCCGGTAGGTCCACCGCTCCAGCTCCTTGCCCTTGAACGACTCGCCGGTGAGCTCCCAGCCGTCGCCCAGCGCGTACGCCAGCAGCGGCTCGGCGACCACGAGCTGCTCGTTGCCGTCGCTGGCGACCACGTACCGCACGTCGGGGTGGACCGCCACCGCGACGTTCGACGGCAGCGTCCACGGGGTGGTGGTCCAGACCAGCAGGGCGGCCCGGTCGGCCAGCGGGCCCGAGGTGAGCGGGAACCGGACGAAGACCGACGGGTCGACGACCGTCTCGTACCCCTGGGCGAGCTCGTGGTCGGAGAGCCCGGTCTCGTCGCGCGGGCACCACGGGGCGACCCGGAAGTCCTCGACCAGCAGGCCCTTGTCGAAGATCTGCTTCAGCGACCACCAGACGGACTCGATGTACTCCGGGTCCATGGTCCGGTAGGCGTCGTCCATGTCGACCCAGTAGCCCATGCGCTCGGTGAGTTCGGCGAACGCGTCGGTGTGCCGGGTGACCGACTCGCGGCAGCGGGCGTTGAACTCGGCGATGCCGAACTTCTCGATGTCCTGCTTGCCGGAGAAGCCGAGTTCCCGCTCGACGGCGAGTTCGACGGGCAGGCCGTGGCAGTCCCAGCCGGCCTTACGGGCGACGTGGAAGCCCTTCATGGTCTTGTAGCGGGGAAAGACGTCCTTGAAGACGCGCGCCTCGATGTGGTGGGCGCCGGGCATGCCGTTGGCGGTGGGTGGCCCCTCGTAGAAGACCCACTCCGGGCGGCCCTCGGACTGCTCCAGGCTGCGCCTGAAGATGCTGTTCGCGTGCCAGAAGTGCAGGACGTTGTGGTCGAGGTCGGGCAGATCGACCTGCGTCGGTACGCTGCGGTACATCGGTCCTCCGTCGGCGCGTGTGCTCAAGCTCCGCCGGAGGGACGAGGCCGTGGCCCCGCGGTACCACCCTCCTTGGCCGGTGTCCGGCCCTCTCGTTTCGGGTGTGGTCGGGTCTACTGGGCCGGGTGGCCTTTCTTCCGACGGCTCCGGGGTGATCTTCCCGCCGCGCACGCCTCCGGGCTTCCACCATCCCCGGATCGCTCCTGGCTGCGTGCGACGGTACTCGTCCCCATCTGCGCCTTCCGCGCTCATCCTATCCCAGCCGGGGACGGCCCAGCGACGGTGATACCGCCGCCCGCCGGGGTCGTTTCAGCGGTTCGCGTCGCGTCCGGGGGCGTACATCTGCTGGAGCCAGTTCGGGTACGCCGGCGGCTGGGCGCTGACCGCGTCGAGGTCGGCCAGGTCCTGCTCGGTCAGCGTCACCCCGCCGGCGGCGATGTTGTCGTCGAGCTGTGCCATCGTCCGGGCGCCGATGACGACGCTGGTGACCGCCGGCTGGGCGAGCAGCCAGGCGATCGCGATCTGGGGGATGCTCGCGTCGTGCCGGGCGGCGACGGTGCGGAGCATCTCGACCACCTCGAACCCGCGTTCGCTCTCCACCGGCGGGAAGCCGGCCGCGCCGCTGCGCCGAGCGGGACCCTGCACCGACCCGTCCCGGCTGAACTTGCCGGTGAGGAAGCCGCCGGCCAGCGGGTTCCACACGGTCAGCGCCAACTTCTCGGACTGGGCCATCGGCACCAGATCGCGCTCGACGTCCCGTCCCACGAGGGAGTAGTACACCTGCACGGAGACCAGGCGGTGCAGGTCGTGCAGCGCGGAGACGCCGAGCGCCTTGGTGATCTGCCAGGCGGCGAGGTTCGCGCAGCCGAGGTAGCGGACCTTGCCCTGCCGTACGGCGTCGTCGAGCGCTCTGAGCACCTCCTCGAACGGGGTCAGGTGGTCGAAGTTGTGCAGCTGGTAGAGGTCGATGTGGTCGGTCTTCAGCCGGCGCAGGCTGGCCTCCAGCGCGCGCGTCACGTACAGCCGGGACCAGCCGGCGTCGTTGGGGCCGGGGCCGGTACGCGAGTGCACCTTCGTGGCGAGGACCACGTCGTCGCGGCGGCGGCGGAGCGCGCGGCCGAGCAGCTCCTCGCTCTCGCCCCGGCCGTAGACGTCGGCCGTGTCGATGAAGTTGATCCCGACGTCGAGCGCTCGCTCCACCATCCGGTCGACCTCTTCCCGGCCGAGCCCGCCGAGGCCGGCGTAGCGGGGGTCGTTCGCGCCGCCGAAGGTCATCGTGCCGAGCGAGAGCTCGGAGACCCAGACGCCGGTGTTGCCGAGGAGTCGGTACTTCAAGGTGGGTACTCCCTCCGGGTGCGGCCCGCCGGGGCCGCCGCTGAGACAGCCTGCTCGGACAGTGTGTCCGAGCAGCCTAACCGGAGCCGAGCGGCGACGCCTAGGATCTGGTTATGCCTTCGATCACGCGACGACGCTCCGGCGGCTCCGACCGGCGTCTCCCCGTCGAGGCGCAGATCCTCGCCGCCACCGAGCGTCTGCTCGCCGAGGGGGAGAGCTTCACGGAGCTCGGGGTGCAGCGCATCGCCCGGGAGGCGGGCGTCGCGCGGTCGACCTTCTACATGCACTTCGCCGACAAGACCGAGCTCCTGCTGCGGCTCGCCGAGTCGTTCACCGGCGTCGCCTTCGGGATCGCCCGGGAGTGGGAGCCGGCGCCGGAGGGTCCGCCGGTCGGCGGCTCGGTGGGGCTGGACGCGCTGGCTGCCGGCTTCCGGGAGATCCTCGCCGTCTACCGGCAGCACAGCGGGGTGCTCGCCGCGATCACCGAGGTCTCCGGGTACGAGCCGGTGATCCGCAGGTTCTGGCGGGCGAGGCTCGACCTGTTCCTCGTGCGTACCGCCCAGGTGCTGGAGGAGGAGAAGCGGGCCGGCCGGGTGCCCGCGGAGGTCGACATCGCCGCCGCGAGCCGCCTGATAGTGCTGGGCGGCGAGCGCTTCCTCGCCGACCACGTGGCCACCGACGACGGCAGCGGTGACGAGGCCGCCGCCCGCGAGCTCGCCGAGACCTGGTGGTACGGCGTCTACCGGCGTCCGGCCGGGCCGGAGACGCCGGTCGACCGACCGTGACGACGGGCGCCCTCAGCGGGCCCGCTGCGTCCCGTGCCGGGCGTAGCGCGCCCGGAACCTCTCCACCCGGCCCGCGCTGTCGACGAGCCGCTGCTTCCCCGTCCAGAACGGGTGGCTCGCGGAGGAGATCTGCACATCGATGACCGGATAGGTGTTGCCGTCGGTCCACTCGACGGTCTGGTCGCTGGTGGCGGTGGAGCGGGTGAGGAAGGCGAAGTCGGCAGCGCGGTCGCGGTAGACGACCGGCCGGTATTCGGGGTGGATGCCGCGCTTCATGCGCTCTCTCCTTCGGGGTTGGCGGAACTGTCGGGCAGATCGGGATCGGGACTGCCGTCCGGGGTGAGGGTGACGAGGGGGAAGCAGCCGGCGAACGGGTCGGGATAGCTGCGCCAGACCTCCTCGCCGTCAGCCAGTTCGGCGTCGGTGAGCAGGCACGCGGCGAGGGTGCGGTGCAGTTCGGCGGCGGCCAGGTCCAGGCCGATGAAGACCAGATGTTGGTGGCGGTCGCCGTAGTAGGGGTCCCAGTCCAGAGCGGCGGCGAGCCGCCGGTGGTCGGACGCCTCGGCCCAGAGCTCGTCCGGCAGGACGGCGAGCCAGCGCCCGAGCGAACCCAGGGCGAGGCCGCCACCGGCGAAGTCCCAGGCGATCACGGTCTCCGGCTGACTGGCCAGCCAGAGGTGTCCCCGCGACCGGATCGCCTCGGCGTTGAGCTCCTCCAGCGCGTCGTGCAGGCGGCCGGGGTGGAACGGCCGGCGCGCCCGGAACAGCGCGGAGACGACTCCGCAGTCCGGGTGCGGCTCGTGCACCCCGAGCGCGTACCCCTCCAGGCCTCGGGTCAGTGTGCCCGGCGTGTCGGGCCGGTGACGGCGGGTGTCGCGCAGCTGCCGGCTCAGCGCGTGGGTGTCGACCAGTTCCGCGTCGACCCGGACCTGAGTGGTCCACGGCGCCATCCGGTCCAGCAGCACCGACAGCCGGCTGGTGTCGAACTCCCCGTCGCGGGACAGGCCCCACAGGACGATCGTGTCGGCGTACTCGATCTGGCGTACCACCACGTCGGCCACGGCGCGGTCGTCGTCGGCGGCGGCGTGGATGCCGAGGCTCTTCAGGTCGTCGGTGGTGGCCAGCGCGTCGATCAGGTGCTCGGCGTCGACCACTGTGACGTACGAGTCGATGCGCAGCAGGTCGGTGACCGGGGCGCCGTCGACCAGGCAGTGGGCGCAGGCGGTGGCGACCGCCTCCGGCTCGACGACCTCGGGGAGCATCAGGATGAGGTCCCGGCCGGGGTGCGTGCGGGCGAGTCGGGCCAGGGTGGGCAGCACGTCCTCGCGGAGCGTGCAGGAGACGCAGCCGTGTGCGAGTTCGATGCGTACGTCCTCCAGCAGGCCGGAACCGTCGCGGACGATGCGCTGGACCGCGCCCGCGTGCACCTCGGTGAGGTCGTGGCGGACCAGCAGCAGGGTCGGGTCCGCCGTGAGCAGGGCGCGGGCGGCGGCGTAGGTGGTGCCCGGCCAGAAGCCGCTCAACACGGTCAGGGCCGGCCGGAGGTCGGCCGCTCCGGCCAGGGTGCCGGCGGGCGCGAGTGGTGACGTCGACATCACGGTCCTCCTCGTCGCTTGTTGAAAACGATTGTCATTATAGTGAGAGGCCGAGTATCAACCAGAAGGAGTCACGTGTCCAGACGATGTGATGTCACCGGCGCCCAGCCGGGCTTCGGCAACGCCGTGTCCCACTCCCATCGACGCACCCGCCGCCGGTGGAACCCGAACCTCCAGCGTCACCGGTACTGGCTGCCGTCCGAGCGGCGCTGGATCACCCTCACCCTCACCGCGAAGGCGTTGCGGACGGTCGACCGCAGGGGCATCGAGGCGATCGTCGCCGAGCTGCGCGGCCGGGGAGCGCGGATCTGATGGCCCGGCAGACCGACATCCGTCCGGTGGTCAAGCTCCGCAGCACCGCCGGAACCGGCTACACCTACGTCACCCGGAAGAACCGGCGCAACGACCCGGACCGCCTCGTCCTGCGCAAGTACGACCCGCTCGTGCGTCGGCACGTCGAGTTCCGGGAGGAGCGCTGATGGCCCGCCGCGGTCTCGTCAACCGTCAGGGCCGCCGGGCGGAGCTGGTCGCGCGGCAGGCCGACCACCGCGCCGAGCTGAAGCGGCTCATCGCCCACCCCGACACCGACGCGGTGGTACGCGGCGAGGCCGTCCGCCGCCTGGCGCGGCTGCCACGCGACTCCAGCCCGGTACGGCTGCGCAGCCGGGACGTCGTCGACGGGCGACCGCGTGGGGTGCTCAGCCGGTTCGGCCTGTCCCGGGTCCGCTTCCGGGAGATGGCGCTGCGGGGTGAGCTGCCGGGGGTACGCAAGGCCTCCTGGTGACGTCCGACGTGGCCGGCCCGTCCCGCCTCATCCGCGCCGGTCGGCGGACGAGCCGGTCCACGTCGAGCCGCCGCGCAGGTAGGTGAGCACCGCCAGCACGCGACGGTTGGTGTCGTCGCTGGGCAGCAGGCCGAGCTTGGTGAGGATGTTCCCGACGTGCTTGCCGACCGCCGCCTCGGTGACGTGCAGCGCCGCCGCGATCGCCGCGTTCGAACGGCCCTGCGCCACCAGCCCCAGCACCTCCCGCTCCCGTCCGGACAACGCGGCGAGAGGGTCGTTCGGGCGGTGCAGCAGCCGGCGTACGACGTCGGGGTCGATGACCGTGCCGCCGCCGGTGACGGTGCGCAGCTGCTCGACGAACTCGACCACCTCGGCGACCCGGTCCTTCAGCAGGTAGCCGACGCGGCGGCCGTCCCCGCTGCCGAGGAGCGCGGCGGCGTACTCGGCCTGCACGTGCTGACTGAGCACCACCACCGCGAGCTCCGGCCGCTCCGCGCGCAACTCGACCGCCGCCCGCAGACCGTCGTCCCGCCGGCCGGGGGGCATCCGGATGTCGGTCACCACCAGGTCCGGCCGGTGCGTGCGGGCCGCCGCCAGCAGCTCCGGCGCGGAGCCGGCGGCGGCGAGCACCTCGAAACCGAACCGCTCCAGCAGGCCGACCAGCCCTTCGCGGAGGAGGACCTCGTCCTCGGCGAGTACGACCCGGGTCACCGGTGGCATGGCAGCTCCACCCGGACGAGGGTAGGGCCGCCCGGCGGGCTGGCGAGCAGCAACCGCCCGCCGGCGGCGCCCACCCGGTCGGCGAGTCCGGTCAGCCCGGTGCCCCGCGCCGGGTCCGCGCCGCCCCGGCCGTCGTCCGAGACCTCGACCACCAGCCGCTCGCCGGCCCGCGTGAGTCGTACCTCGGCCCGGGTCGCCGAGGCGTGCCGGGTGACGTTGTTGAGCGACTCCGAGACCACGTACCAGGCTGTCGTCTCGACGTTCTCGGGCACCGGCCGTTCCAGGTCGGCGTGCACGGTGACCGGGACGGTGGCCTCGTCGGCCAGTTCCCGGACCGCGCCGGCGAGGCCGAGGTCCGTGAGGCTCTGCGGGCGGAGGCCGTGCACGATCTGCCGGAGCATGACCATCAGCCCCTTCGCCTGGTCGTGAGCCACCGTGAGCGGCCGGGCGGCGGGGGAGTCGTCGGGCACGTCGAGCCGGGCCAGCCCCAGTTGCAGGGTGAGGCTGGTCAGCCGGGGCTGGGCACCGTCGTGCAGGTCGCGTTCGATCCGGCGGCGCTCCGCCTCGTACGCGTCCACGAGGCGAGCCCGTGACCTGGTCACCTCGCGCAGCGCGGCGGTGTCGGGCGACGAGCCGAGCAGCCAGCGCGCCACCGCGCCCTGGGTCGCCGCGAGCGCCCCGAGTCCGTACCAGAGCACCGGCAGCAGCAGCACGGCGACGACTGCGTACGGGACGGCCTCACCCGGCGTGTCGATGGTGTCCCAGACCACGATCACCTGGTCGGCGTCCCCGGCCAGCCACGGACTGGCGACCAGCAGCACGTCGATCAGCACCAGCAGGAGATAGACCCAGTAGACGACCGGCACCACACCGCCGAGCCACACCAGGTACGCGACCTCGCGCCACGCGTGGGCGCTCGTGTAGCGCTCGGCGACGCTCGACCAGCGGCGGGCCGGCACCGGGCGCGAGTCGATGAGCCCGAGCCGCCACCTTTCGACCGCCGCGACGGCGGCGCTGACGATCGGCGCGAACCCGACGAGGGCGAGCGTGCCCAGGGTCAGGAAGAGCGCGAGCGGCAGGGGAATCGGACGGTCGTGCCGGTGTACGGCGTTGACGGCCGCGAGCAGGGGAGCCCCGACCAGCAGCAGCCCGACGGAGAGCACGCCGGCGACCGGGGCGGTGGAGACCAGGTAGGCCAGCGCTCGCCAGGGCCACTCGGAGAGCAGGTAGCGGGGGTGGCGCAGCGCCGTGGCCAGGTGCGAGGGCCGGGAGGACGTCATGTCCTCGACGCTATCGGCGGTGCCGGGGCCGACCCAGCCGACTGGATCCACTCCGCGGGTATGCCCAGCCCTACCTCGTTCGGCCGGCTGCGGCCCGCGCCGGGGTGCCCGACCAGGTTGATCAGGAGACCCGAGTGGTCAGGAATGACCTCGTCCGTTGCGGGGGGACAGACGCGTCGAAAGCCCCAACAAGGCATCACACCGACGGGACAAGCTGGACCATTTTCACATTTGCCGCCAGGCTCACCCGCCCGAAGTTAACCGCCTGTCTTCCATGACGTGTGACAGTTGCTGGTCGTCTGCCGCTGTAGGTCATGCTGCCCTGGCACAGCTTCAGGTGTACGGCCGCGGCAGCTGGTGTGTCGACCGGGAGGTGCGTATGTCTTCGCAGCGGGGAAGCCGCTGTGGTCACTCGTCGGGCAAGGACGGCCCGCGACCGCACTGATCCTCGAACCCCGTTCACCCAGCCCGGCGCCCCGGTCGTGCATCGGTCCCGTTGACGCCTCACGGTCCGGCCGCCACTCCTCAGCCATTTCCTCGTGCCGAGACGGAGTACGACCATGCCTGGCGGCAGCCTGCCCTCGACGAAGCGGTCCCGATGACGTCGGTCACCGCGCCCCTGTGGCTGCTCGGGGTATGCATCGCGGGCCTGCTCACTCACCTTCTGGTCGAACGCGCACGCCACCGGCGTCAGCTGTCCCGGCTGCCGACCCGGATCGTGGTGAACGGAATCCGCGGCAAGTCCTCGGTGACCCGGCTCATCGCGGGCGCCCTGCGCGCGGACGACCGACGCACGGTCTTCGCCAAGACGACGGGCACCGCCGCCCGCCTGATCTACCCGCAGGGCCGGGAGGTTCCGATCCGTCGCGGTCGAGGCGGCGTCAACGTCATCGAGCAGATCGGGGTGGTCCGCCGAGCCGTGCACGCGGGCGCGGACACCCTGGTCGTGGAGTGCATGGCGGTCCTGCCGGAGCTGCAGCAGGTGAACCAGGAGCTGCTCATCGAGGGCGACGTCGTCGTGATCAGCAACGTGCGGGAGGACCATCTGGAGGAGATGGGCCCGACCCTCGACGACGTCGCCCGGTCGTTGAGCCGTTCGATGCCTCATCGCGGCACGGTGGTGACCGCGGAGCGGGAACGGTTGCACATCCTGCGCGAGGAGGCGGACCGCCGCCAGTGCAACCTGATCGCCGTAGACCCGGAAACGGTCACGGACGCGGAGATGCGGCGCTTCCGGTGGATCACCTTCAAGGAGAACGTGGCCATCGCGCTGGCCGTCGCGGAGCTCTGCGGCGTGGACCGGCGGACCGCGCTGAAGGGGATGTGGCAGGCCGCCCCGGACCCGGGCGTACTGCGAGTGGACGCGTGCGCCCACAACGGGCGGCGGTTCGCCGCGGTGAACCTCTTCGCCGCCAACGACCCGGCCTCGACCCTGATGAACATCAACCTGCTCCGGGAGCGCGGGTTGGTCGGTGAGCGGGTCGCCGTGGTCATCAACTGCCGACCCGACCGGATCGAGCGCAACGGCCAGATGGGCGGCATCATCCCGGAGATCAAGCCGACGAAGGTGTTCCTCATCGGCGCCCCGACCCGTAGCGCGCTGCACCTCATCCCGGAAGAGTGGCGCGACCGCGTGGTCGACCTCGACGGCGAGCACCGCACCGGCGTCGAGCTGCGGGACGCCATCGTCGAACAGCTCGGCGCGGGCGAGACCGGGACCTCGCTGCTGATGATCGGCAACATCCACGGTCGCGGCGAGGAGCTGCTGGAGGCGCTGCACTCGGTGACCGTCGCGGCGACCGCCGCGGCGCCGTTCGCCGAGCTCTCCCAGACCCTGGAGCGCATCTACAAGCTGGACACCGCCCGCAAGCCGGACACGGCGGAGAGCGGGGCGCAGGTCGACCTGGACGCGACAGTCGTGCTCTCCCGCGAGGACCTGACCGCGACCACGGTGCTGAACAGCGCCCGCATCGCCGTCCTGCACGGCGACCGACGTCGAGCCGCCCGCCCCTGAGCGAAGGAACATGATGCCAACATTCGACCTGTCCTCCGAGCTCAGCGCCGTGATCATCGCGGCGGGGCTGCTGTTCGGGCTCGTCGGCTACCTCGTGACCAACGTCGCGCCGGCCGGCCTCATGGTGCCCGGTTGTCTGGTGCTCACCGCGCTGGAGGACGCCCGCAGTCTCATCACCGTCGTGGCCATCACCACCGTCACGGTGCTGATCATGAAGGTGCTGCAGCGCATGACCATCCTGTACGGCAAGCGGCTCTTCGCCGTGGCGGTGCTGGTCTCCTCCTTCATGTCGGTGACGTCGTTCGTGCTGCTGCACACCCGTCTGCCGTTCCTCTTCGCCGGCGACACGCTGTCGTTCATCATCCCCGGACTGATGACCTACCAGCTGGTGCGGCCGCGTGCGCTGCAGACGCTGGCCGCCACGGGCGTGGTCAGCGCCGGCACCGGCGGCCTCGCCCTGCTGATGGTCTCGCTCTGATGCGCAACCTGCGGGTCGTCCTCACCGTCCTGGCGGCCGTCGCCGTCGTCGCCGCCGGCCTGGTCGTCGTCCGGCTCGTCACCGGGAGCCCGAACGGCGCGGCGCCGGCGTCGAGCTGGGGTACGCCGACCCCGACGCGCTCGCCGCGCAACGACGTCGAGCGGCTGGAGCAGCAGTACAAGCTGGTGGACCGGACCCGCCCGGACCGCACCGAGGTGCATCGCCGCAGCGACAACGAGCTCGTCGCCACGCTCACCGTGGGCGCGCGGACCGTCGTGGTGGCCGGCCCCGAGCGCCGCTTCAGCGAACCGTCCAGCACTCCCGCGGAGATCGAATCGACGTCCTGGGTGCGCGTGGCGCCGGAGCCGTGGCAGACGCGACGCGGCAAGGACGAGGAGTTCGTCGGCTGGCTGCTCGACCAGATCGAGGACGAGGATCCGCCGATCGACGTGCTCGCGGCCACGATGCAGTACCTGGCCGACGCGCCCGACGGCCGCAACGACGAGGGTGTCAGGTACATCGGCGACGCCGGCTTCGGGTACGTGCACAGCGCCGACGAGCGTGACGGGGCGGATTTCTACGACTACCTGGAGATCCCGTGGGAGTTCTCCGACAGCGGCAAGAAGAAGCCGTCCGAGCGGTGGGACCGTGACCTGGACTGCTCCGGCTTCGTCCGGCTGATCTACGGCTACCGGTTCGGGCTCCCGCTCTTCAACGATCCGGTCAGCACCACCGTCGACGGCCTTCCGCGCACGGCGTCGAGCATGGCCTCGTACGCCCGCTCGGTGCTCGTCGCCGCCGGACGTACCCCGGGCAAGGCGCCCGCCGACCTGAGCGCCCTGCAACCCGGCGACCTCGTCTTCTTCTCCCTGCACAAGGAGGACCCCAACCTCATCACCCACTCCGGGATCTATCTCGGGAAGGATGAGGACGGGGGGATGCGCTTCGTCTCCTCGCGCGAGACCGTCGACGGTCCCACCTTCGGCGACGTGAATGGAGACGGTGTCGTCGACTCCGGTTACTTCGGCGAGCGGCTGCGCCGGGTCATCCGGCTCTGACACTAGGAACGGTCATGCGTGCTGTCCGCATCATCCTCATCGTTGCGCTCGTACTCTCACCCGGCCTGGTCTGGGTGCTGCGCGGCGACATCATTCGGGACCGGATGGCGACCGAGCCGAGCCCGGCCGGTCAGGTCGCCGCACCGACCGCGTCCGGTGGGCCCCGGCAGATCACCATCTCGGGCTCCGGTGACATCCTCGTCCACCCGCCGACCTGGCAGCAGGCCCACGCCGACGCGGAGGCGGACGGCCGGGACGGCTACGACTTCGAACGCATCTTCGCCGACATCCGTCCCGTCGTCTCGGCCGCCGACCTGGCCATCTGCCACATGGAGGGGCCCATGGGACCGGGCGGTCCGCAGGACTTCCCCCGGTTCCGCGCGCCCACCGAGTTGGCGGCGACGGTCAAGTCGACCGGCTACGACGCCTGTTCGACCTCCAGCAACCACGCCCTCGACCAGGGTGAGCAGGGCGTCTACGACAACCTCGACGCGCTGGACGCGGCGGGCCTCGGCCACACCGGCACCTTCCGCAGCGCCGCCGAGCGGGTCCGCCCGACGATCTACAACGTGAAGGGCGTCAAGGTCGGGCACCTGTCGTACGCCATGCACTTCAACGGGCTCAAGCCGCCGGCCGGGAAGGAGTGGCTGGCCAACCGGATCGACGTCAAGGCGATCAAGGCGGCTGCCGCCGCCACCCGTAAGGCGGGCGCGCAGATCATCGTGCTCTCCGCGCACTGGGGGAAGGAGCTCGTCCACGAGCCCAGCGGTGACCAGCTGTACTGGGCCCGGCAGTTGATCGCCGACCCGAACATCGACCTGATCATCGGCCACCACGCCCACGTCGTGCAGCCCTTCGAGAAGGTCGGCGACAAGTGGATCGCGTACGGCGTCGGGAACACCCTCGCCCGGCACGACTTCCCCGTCGACGCCAACCGGGAGGGCGTCATCGCCTCGTTCACCTTCACCGAGCAGCCGAACCACCGGTGGAAGGTGACGCGCGCGGAGGCGACGCCCATCTGGCTGTCGCTGCGGCCCACCATCCGTGTCGTGAACCTACCCGCGGCCGTGAAGCCCATGCCGCGCATCGACCGCAGGCGCTCGCTCTACACCGCGGCCATGGATCGGATCAGCAGCTACCTCGATGCCCGGGGCGCGGTCAAGGCGGGGCTGCACATCGTGCGTTAGCGGCCGGCCGGGCCGTGGTGCGTGCCGGGGCCGCGTGACGCCCGGCGGGTTCGGGTCACCGCCGGGCAGCACGGACTCGGTGACTACTTCGAGTTCAGGGCGACCAGCGCCTGTGCGGCCCGGAAGTACGGGTTGCGGCCGAGGTCGCCGATCGTGACGATGCCGAGCGCCTCCTTGAGCAGCTTGGCGCCACCCTCGCTGACCCCCGCGAGGGCGGCCACCGGGGCGTCGACCAGCTCGGTGAGGGTCTTGTCCTGGTAGGCCTTGTCGACCAGCTTGGTGAGGTCGGCGGTGACGGGCATGGACTCTCCTTCGATACCCGGGCTGACATCTCGCCCGGACGGGACCGATCGGGAGGAATTACATCACCCGCGACGAACACCCTCCACAGAGGACTCCGACTTTCCCGCTCGCGGCCGGGCAGCGGTCGACGCGGCCTTCCGCTTCCCGCGACCCCGGCGACGGCCTGCGGGCTGACCGTGGGTGTGGCGTCGCGCCGGAGCCGAACCGGGGGCCTCGCCGTCCGGGGCCTCCGGGAGCCGCCGCTCCAGGTCCGTGATGATCGTGCGGAGCTGCGCCAGCTGCTGGTGGACCGAGGGTTCGGCGAGGTCGTCGGGGACCTTCCGCCGGGTGGCCCGCTCCTCCTGGTCGGCCTCCTCCAACGCGCGGAGCACCACGCCCACCAGCAGATTGGTCAGCAGGTAGCAGGCGGTCACCATGTACGACACGTAGTACAGCACCGCCCACTCGGTGACCTCCCGGCCGGCCTGGAGCGTGTCGGTGATGCCGTCCAGCGACAACAGCAGGAACAGCGTGAGCATCGCCTGCCCGACCGTGCCGTACCGCTGCGGTTCGGCGGTGCCGAAGAGCATCCAGCCGAGCATCGCGTACCCGTACAGCACCAGCACCGTGACCAGCAGGAAACTGCCGAGCCCCGGAAGGCTGCGCCGGATCCCGACCAGGATCACCCGCAGGCTGGGAAAGAGGCGGAACGCGCGGACGATCCGGGCCAGCCGCAGCAGGCGCAGCAGCGTCACGTTCTCGCGTACGCCGGGCAGCAGCGGCGTGGCGACGATCAGCAGGTCGAAGATGTTCCAGCGATCCCGGAAGAACCCGGCCGGACGGCGCAGGTGCGCACCGAAACGCACCAGCAGTTCGAGTACGAAGAAGGCGAGGCACGCGTGCTCGATCGCCCGCAGCGGGGCACCGGCCGCCACCACCGCCCGGCCGTACGTCTCCAGGCCGAGCGCCAACGAGTTGACCAGGATCAGGACGAAGCTCGTGAGGTTGAACCAGGAGGCCGCCACCAGCGCCTGGCACGCGTCGGCCAGTCGGTGTCTCGGACTCGGAACAGCGGGCGTCATGTTTCTCCTGCGGCCCCGTGACCGTGGACGGGCCTCGGGTCGATCGTCCGGCGGGCGCCGGCACCGCCGCCGCCCCCCGGTCGCTCCGCGGTCAGGCCTTCGGCTTCTCCTCGGCCTTCGGCTCCTCCGCGGACTCCTCGGCCTTCGGCTCCTCGTCGGCCTCGTCGTCCGTCGCGGCCGCCGTCTCCTGCTCCGCCGCCTTCACCGGAGCGGGCAGGGTCCAGGAGAACTCGATCTCGACGGAGAGCTCGGTCTCGCTCTCGCGCTCGATCTCCAGCTCGCACCGGACCTCGTCCGCGACCGCCACCGCGCCGGCGGCGCCGTAGTAGACCCGACCGTCGGACTCCAGCTGGTTCGCCAGCTGACGCAGCCAGCCGGCCAGGTCGGCCCGTGACACCGTACGGGCGTCCTCGTAGATATCCATGCGCGCCATGCTCGCACTCCATAGAGGACAGACGGATGGTGGGTGGGCACCGGTCTCACCGGACCGGAATGATATTGCTCCGGTGCGCCCGAGAGCGGGTAGGGCTGGCCCCGACGGGGCAGCCGGCTCCCAGGGCGTGGGTGACCCGGGGAACCGGCCCTCGTGCCGCTGAGCCGCGTGAGTCGCGGGCCGCACGGCCCCTCCGCGTTTCGGCGCGCCACCTATGCGGGCGGCCGCGGGATGGCCGCTTTCAGAACCGCCACAGTGCCTGCATCAGTGCGATCCCCCCGATGGCGACCGCAACCACTAAGAGGTCCACGGCGACCTGAATCAACCGGTACTTCCGCAGCACCAGGCGGGAGAGGTCCACAAGTTGAGCGGCCCGACGCGAGTTCACGTCGTCAGGGGTGCACGCGAGCTCTCGTTCGAGGTCGTCAGGTCGATCGACGAACGTGGCGAAGTGCGCGAAGTACTCCTGTCGCCCACGTCCGCCGGCATTGAGGCGCGGCCGGACGGCCCAGACCAGCAGTAGCGCGCTCACTATGAACAACGCGGTCGCCGTGCCCACCGCCCAGCTGCTGGGCGACAGCGCCGTAGCGGTGGCGCTGAGGCTCACGAACACTCCCATCAGCACAGCCAGGAGGGCCAGCAGCAGACTGGCCTTGGCGTCCGTCCGGCCGATCTCCTGCCGGGTCTCCTGCAGCAGTGCGTCCAACGGGATGCCGCCGACGGTTGCCTCCGACCGTTCCTCTCTCCCGTCCGGTGCCAAGGTCATGCGGCCGCGCTCGTCTGCCCCGATCCGACGTCCAGGACGAGCCCCTGCAGTCCGCCCCTGCGGCCGGGCGCGAGGGTCACGGTCACGGCCTGTCCGATCTCGTACGTGGTTGCCTTGGCGCCCAGGTAAACGAAGATGTTCATCGGGTTACCGCTCGAATCGGCCAACCTGATGAAGCCGTATCGGTCGTGCAAGGTGACGAACTGGCCGGTCACCTGCTGACCGTCCTGGACGGTGCACCCGGCGACCGGGCGTCCGTCTGCCCGGGTGGCGGGGCGAGGAATGAACATGACCGTCCGGCCGACCGTCAGGTCGGTCCCACCGCCACCCAGGAAACGCCGGTCGACGTAGAAGTCGCCTTCGTCGGTGGTGCGGATGAACCCGCGTCCCGGCTCAGCCATCCACGACGTGACGGTGCCCTCCACGGTGCGCTGCGCGGGCTCGTCGCTGCGCCGTTGGTTCGCCGCCCGATCGGCCATCATGGTCGTCACCTCGTTGCTCACGCCCTTGCTGGCCTGGGCCCAGATGACCTCCTTGTAGATGATCGACTTGGCGAAGCCCTTCAGGTCCACCTTCTGCTCGTGCTCGCTCACGTACTCGCGGGAACCACGTTTGAGGGCGCGACCGACCCTGGAGCTGATCTTGTTCAGGTTCGCCGCGTCGGTGGTGGCCATGTCCGCCCAGATCGCGCCGGCGGAGGCGGCGTTGCTCAGTCGAGCGGCCAGATCGACGACGGTCCCGACGTAGTCCACTACGCCGCCCGGTCCCTCGTACTCGACGACCTTGCCGGTCGCCAGACCCACGCGGCATTGGCAGTTGCGGAGCCGGTTGCCGTCGTTGTCGGCCTCCAGTGATTCCTGGATCATGATGGCCGCGTTGATCGCGTTTGCCGCCTGCTCGTCGCCGAAGACCGCGAGGACCCCGTCGCCCAGGTACTTCACGACCGTGCCGCCGTGCTTCCGTACGGCCTCGTCCACCAGATCGAGGAATCGGCCCATGGTGGGGAGCCACTCGACTTCGGGAGAGCGAAGCTTCAGGTCAGTCGAACCGACCATGTCGACGAAGAGCACGACCTTGTGCGGTGCATCCTGCAATGCTTGGTTGAACAGGGATGAATAGTGCGAAAAGTCCTCCATTGTGACATCCTCCCTACGAAGGAGCTGCGTCTTTCCGACCTGGCTGCGAGCGGCATCGGTGCCGGCCGCGTGCGGGGCCTCGTCGGCGTCGGCCTTCATGTCGGCCGTTCCGTCCGCTGATCCGTGATGGCCCATTACCAAGCGATGAGAATTAACTATGTTAATGGCGTTTACCTGATGCGGCAACGAACGATGTTCGTGTATGCGTGTTCGGACAAAGTGGACAGTGTGTGTGAAACACGGTTCGGTCGAGTGGCGGCCGGGTAGGCCGTAGCCGCCGGCACACGGATGCATCGACGCCTCGCCGCAAGGTCGCGCGTGGGCGGAAGGATGCCCGGCTGGGACTATGGTGCGGCGGTAGTCGAGCGGAGAGAGTGAAGAGCGTGAAAGCAGCAACGCGGCGCGATCGGCTCCGGGAGCAGATGGTGGCGGATGCGCGGAGCGCGGCGAGGGCCGTCATCAAGGACCAGGGGGTGGAGGCGCTCACGCTCGCCGAGGTGGCACGCCGGGTGGGAGTCACCCCCGCCGCCCTCTACCGTCATTTCGAGGACCCGCCCCTCGCGGACATCGTCCGGCAGGCGGCACGGGAAGTCACTGCCGAGATCACCGACCTGCTGCAGACGACGGTGGACGCTCAGGAGGAGAACGACTACGCGGCCCGCCTGGTGGAGCCGGCCCGGGCGTTCCGCTTATGGGCGTTGGCCAACCGGCAGGAGTTTGCCCTGCTATTCGGCACCCCGACCGCGGCCGCCGGGAGTGCCCAGGTCGATGTCACGAGCGACTGGGTGCGGCGCCTCGCCGGCGTCTGGGGGCCCGAGTTCGTAAAACTGTGGGCTGCTCGCCCCTATCCGATCCTCGACGATGACGAGCTCGATGCCCGCCTCCGACCACAGCTCGCCGAGTACCGCCGGGCCACCGGAGTGGAGATTCCACTTGGCGCTCTCGTCGTCATGCTCTCCTGCTGGCGGTCGATCTACGGTGCGGTCGCCCTGGAGGTCTTCGATCAGTTCGCCCCCCTGATCACGGACCACGAACCGATGTTCGAACTCCTGATGCAAGATCTGATGACCGTGTTGGGTCTGGTGGCCGACTACCATCCACCGACAGTCGTCCGTTTGGCGGGCGCCGGCTGATGCCTCGCGGCCGTCTCCGTTCGGCGGGATGAAGCCCGCACAGCGCGGGGTGTCCAGGCATCCGAGGCGGCCAAGGCGATGATCCGCATGGGCGGGCGGCCGGGCCGGCGAACCGGACCCGACCGCCCGTGCTCAGGCGACCGGCGTGGCTACGGGTCGAGTGGCTCGACCCAGATGTTGCGGTACTGCACCGGGTTGCCGTGGTCCTGGAGCCGGATGGCGCCCGTGGCCGGGCCCTCGGGTCGGCTACCGCCGGTCGGGCCGAGGATCTCGACGTCGTCGTGCACGGTGACGCCGTTCCAGATCACCGTCACGCGCGGGTTCTCCAGCTTGTTGCCGGCCGCGTCGTAGCGCGCCTGCCGGTAGACGATGTCGTACGTCTGCCAGGTCAGCGGTGGCCGCGCCGCGTTCACGTCCGGCGCCTTCTGCTGGTAGATGGCGGCGGCGTCGTTGGTCTGCGGCGGGTCGATGCCGAACGAGTCCAGCACCTGGATCTCGTAGCGGTCCTGCAGGTACACGCCGCTGTTGGCGCGCGCCTGCCCGGTCACGTCCGGCGGGTACTGGGGCAGGTTGAACTCCACGTGCAGCCGGAAGTCGCCGAAGGCCTGCACCGTACGCAGGTCCCCGCCGCGCACCGTCATGGCGCCGTTCGCGACCTCCCACTCGGGCTCGCGCCCGTCGCTGTGCTGCCACTCGGTGAGGTCGCCGCCGCCGTCGAGCAGGGCGATGCGCTTGCCGTGCGGCCGGACGGCGAGGACGTCGAGGTTCACGTGCCCGGAGTCGGCGGCCTCCTTGCGGTACTCGACCAGGTTGCGCCCCTCACGCAGGCGCACGGTGGTGGTGACCGTGCCCCACTCCTCCCAGGTCACCGTGGAGGGGAAGACGGTCTGCTCCACCCGTTGACCGTTGACGTAGAGGCTGAGCTGCTTCTCGCCCGAGTAGGGGTTCGGGCCGTTGCTGTACCGCATCGCCAGGTCGTACGTGCCGCTCTTGCGGACGTCGACGGAGATCCTGGTCGACGAGCCGTCCTCGGCGAACCCGGCGGCGAACCCGGCGCCGGAGTAGGCGGCGTGGTCGGTCGCCATGCCGACGCCGACGGTCCGGCCCTCCTCGGCCTCGAAGAACGTCTGCGGCTGCACCACGCGACCCGGGATCTCGTTGAGCGTGTACCAGGCCTCAGTGTTCCACAGCTCCTCGCCGTCGGCGGAGGAGAACGGACGCGGCGACCGCACGTGCACCACCCGATTCTCCTTGAGGCCCGGAATCCGGAGCTTGACGGTGCGGCGGTCGGCCGAGAGCTCGGCCTTGGCCACGTCGAGCGTCTCCAGGTCGAGCTTCGGGCCGCCGTACTGGCTCGTCGCGCCGTAGCGCCACTGCGTCACCTGGTACGCGTCGGCGAGGTCCTGCGCGGTCTCGGCCGACAACGGCTCGGTGTACTCCAGCTCGAACCCGACGTGCGATGCGCGCATCCGCTTGACCTCGAAGACCGAGGTGCCGTTGGGCGTCAGTTTCTGCAGGCCGTAGCTGAGCTTGCCCTCCTGGCCCCAGTTGCCGCCCGCGCCGAGGCCACCCAGGTAGAGCGCGCCGTCGGGGCCGAGGGTGACCTCGTTGACGCCGGCCTCCAGGCCCTGGGTGTGCCGGAACACGGCGCCCTGGTACTGCCCTTCGATCTCCTCCAGGAAGACGCGCTGCAGGCCGCCGTAGGTCACGTCACCGACGACCAGCTGTCCCGCGTACGGCCCCTTCTTGAGCAGCACCGGGGTGGACGGCGAGTTACCGATCTCGTTCTGCGGGAGCCAGACGATGGGGCGGGTCACCGGCTCGTCGTCGAAGGGTCCGGCGGGGGTGGTGTAGTGGTTGTAGAAGGCGCCGTCCTGGATCTCGACCAGCTTGGACGCGGGTAGCCAACCGCCCTGGTTGTCGGTGACGAGCACCTCGCCGCGCGGACCCCAGCCGATGCCGTTCGGGGTACGCAGCCCGCCGGCCACGTACGTGATCTTGCCGGTCTTCGCGTTCACCTTGATCGAGGTGCCGCGGTTCGCGGCGGGCTGGGGCACCGTCGTGGCGCCGCCGAGGTCGATGGCGACGGAGAGGTTGAGATAGAAGTACCCGTCCCGGTAGAGCAGGCCGAACGCGAACTCGTGGAAGTTCTGGCCCCACGGCCAGGTGGCGACCGTCCGCCGGCTGTCCGCGACGCCGTCGCCGTCGGTGTCGCGCAGGGCGGTCAGCTCATGCTTCTGGCTGACGTAGACGGTGCCGCCGACGACCGCGACGCCCTGGGGCTCGCGCAGCCCCTCCGCGAACCGGCGATAGGTCACCTGCTCGGGACCGGTCCGGCCGGTGGCGCCCTCCACGACGTAGATCTCGCCGGTCGTGTTGTCGGTGCCACCCCAGGTGGAGACGACCAGGTCGCCGTCGGGCCTGAAGGCCATGCCGGTGACCTGCGGCTGGAACCCTTCGGGGCGCAGGTCGGTGAGGTTGTAGCCCGGGTGCACCCGGTCGAGCGGCATGCCGTCGCCGGCCGAGTCGGAGGCTCCCTCGCAGTACTTCCAGCCGGGCGCGGTCACCCGCACGACGCCCGCGTCGGTGCTCAGCGCGGAGGCCGGCACGAGCTCGAAGGTGTCCGCGCCGGGAACACGCCACTCCAGCCGCAGCACCTGGCCGCCGCCGTTGTCGAAGAGTTCGGCGAAGAGCGGGTGCAGCCCGGCGGCCAGGTCGACGATGCCCTCCTTGGAGGTCTCGCCGTGCAGGCCGTCGTGGTCGACGACGACCTGGTCACCGATCGTCAGGCGGGACCCGTCGTCGCTGGTGAGCCGGAACGTGTACGTCCCGTCGACGGGCACCGTGAGGTTGGCGATGGCGTGGCTGATGAACCGGTCGGAGAGTCCGAACTCGTCAGTGGTGGTCCAGTTGATCTGCGGCATCAGCTTGTCGACGTTCGGGGTCTGCGCGGGCTTGAGGGTGCACAGCGCCGACAACGGCGCGCCCATGTCGTACGACCGCAGGGTGACACCGGGTTCCTGCGGAGGTACGTCGGCGGTGCCGGGTGCGGCGGTGGCCGGGGTGACAGGGGCTGTGGCGAGCAGGGTCGCCAGAGCGGCACCCACGGTGGTGAGCACGGCGCGACGGCGATACCGCCATCGGTTCGGTCCGGTCATCGGTCCTCCGAGCTGGGTACGGGTCCCGGCCGGGGAGAAGCCGTCGTCCCACTTTCTCCCGCCGGGGTGGGCAGATCGATCTCGCGAGACGAAAGATCGATCGCCGACGTTATCACTTTAGATATATGCATGGAAACTTTTAAATTAATGCACGAAAGCTTCCGATCGTTCGTCGGCATCGGGACCCGCCGTGCGGGCGGGAGCGGCCCATCGAGCGCGTGCCGGGTCGCGCTGAAGCGAGCGGTTGATCGACTCGCCTTCCCTGAAGTCGGGGTGTCCGAGGCGGGCGGATAACCCGACTTCACCGAACTCGAGTTGACCTCCGGCGGCGGGCGAGAACTAGGCTGCCGGGGCGGGTCGCCGTCCCACGCCCGGTGCGAGTGCGGGCCGGCGGCGACACCACCGAAGCGGACATCCATTCACGGGAGCGCGCAAGTCGTGCAGATCCACGGCAAGACCGTCGACGACCAGACCCGGTGCGTCCACTACGCCACGCCCGTGGACGTCATCGCGATCAAGTTCGCCTGCTGCCTGCGCTACTACCCGTGCCACCTCTGCCACGAGGAGACGACCGACCATCCCGCGAGTCAGTGGCCTCTCGACCAGCGCGGGCAGCGCGCGGTGCTCTGCGGCGTCTGCCGTAGCGAGCTGACCATCGACGAGTACCTAGCGGTCGACTCCTGCCCGAACTGCGACGCGCTGTTCAACGAGCGCTGCCGGCTGCACACCCACCTCTACTTCAAGGTGCGGTGACGGGCCGGGTTGCGATCCGGGCGTCACGTCCGCGTGGGGCCTCACCGGAGCCGGATCCGGGCGGATCGGGCAAGACCCGACCCGACCCGCCCGGAACCTGAGCGAGCGGTCGTTACCGGTCACGGCAACCCGCGTCGACCCGCGTCGCCGTGGCGCTACCGTTCGCTCGGGTGGACCGCACCGGTGGTGTGGTCGTACCCCTCCGGGAGCTTGCCGGCGCGCTCGCCCAACTGCTCGTCTGCGGCCGTGACAGCGCTCCGGAGCTGCTCGGCGCCGGCCGGTTCGGGGCCGGAGGCCCAGAAGTCCGCACGGCCGTCGCCGTACGGGACGCCGTACGCCGGGGTGCCCGGCCGCAGGCGCCGGTCCTCGGCGAGCGGCCCGATGTCCAGCGTGTCGTAGCCGACGCGGTCCAGGAACTCGGTGACTGCCGCCTTGGCGTCCGCGTCGTCGCCCGCGATGGCGATCGCGCTACGGTCGCTCGCCCCGGCCGGGCGGCTCAGGCTCGCGAGATGCTGGAAGTAGACGTTGCTGAACGCCTTGACCACGTGCGCGTTGTGCAGGTGCTGCTGGATGCGCGCGCTGACGGTCGTGCCGTCCTCGAACTCGGGAATCGACCCGTCGAACTCGGGGACGTAGTTGTTGGTGTCGATGACCGGCTTGCCGGCGAGCGGCTCGACCGGCAGATCCCGGTACGCCTTCGAGCGGAACGCCACCACGACCAGGTCAGCCGCCGCAGCGGCCTCGGCCGGAGTGGCGGCCCGGGCTCGTGGGCCCAGCTCGTCGACGAGATCCTTGAGCGTCTCGGGTCCGCGCGAGTTGCTGAGTACGACGTCGTACCCGGCCGCGACGGCCAGCCGAGCCACGGTGGAACCGATGTGCCCGGCCCCGATGAAGCCAATGGTTGACATAGTGCTGGATCTCCAGATTCTGGCCGGACGCGTCAGGCGATGGTCGCTTCGAGGGCGGAGTAGTTACCCGAGCCGGCGACGACTCGCTGAACGGTGAAGCCGGCGTCGGCGAGGAGCCGCCGCCATTCGGTCTCGCTGCGCTGACGGCCGCCGAGCATCCCCAGCATGGTGATGTCGATCATCTTGGTGGGGTGCGGGGCGTCGCCTTCGGGTACGACCATGTCGATGACGACCAGCCGGGCGCCGGCCGGCGCCGCCTTCGCGAGGTTGGTCAGGATCCGGCCCGCGGTCGCGTTGTTCCAGTCCTGCAGGACGGCGGAGAGTACGTAGACGTCCGCGGTCGGCACGGCTTCGAAGAAGTCTCCCGCGACGACCTCCGCCCGCTTCTCCAAGCCGGCGGCCTGCAACGTCGCGCTGCCGGCGGAGGCCATGCTCGGCAGGTCGAAGAGGATGCCACTGCGATCCGGGTACCTGGTGAGCAGCTCGGCGAGCAGCGTGCCGTCCGCGCCGCCGATGTCCGCCACGGTGTGGCCCGCCGGAAGCTCGAAGACGTCGAGCAGATCCCCGCGGGCGTTCTGGGTGAAGCCGGCCATCGCGTTGTTCTGCAACTCGGCGAGCTCCGGTGATTCGTTGACCCAGTCGAAGAAGGGCTTGCCGTAGTGGATCGCTGCGGCGGGGTCACCGCTGCGTACGGTGTCCATCAGACGGCCGAACGGCGCGTAGTGGGTCTGCCGGAAATATCGGGCGACGTTCCGGAGGGAGTCGCCCGGCCCGTCGGCGAGCGTTCGTCCCAGCTCCGTGATCGCTACGGTGTCACCGGACGTGCGGAAGACCCCGTCCTGGGCCAGGAGCCGGATGAGCCGGCCCAGCGTGTCGGCATCGGCGCCGACCGCGTCCGCCAGTTCGTCGACCCTCCGTGGTCCGTCCAGGAGTTCCGTGGCAACTCCGAGTTCTGCAATGACGAACAATGCCTGCGAGATTTCGAATCCGCTCAGCAACTGCAGCATCCGAACTGCCGGCGGAAGCTGTGTTTCCTTACCAGTCATGATTTCTCTTCCTAATGGGTTCGCGGAATGAGAGGCGAGCACTGGTTGAATCATGGCGAGCGGTTCCGGTGGGGAAGGAAAAACCTGTGCCAACCCCCGGCGGATCCGTGCCAACCCGGCCCTGGGCGCGACGCCTCGGCCTGTGGCGCAGGACGCATGACGGAGCGGGTGGATGCCGGGTTACGGGTGATATGATCACTTGTTGGCGTAGTTTCTGCCGCTTCACGCGCGGGCGCCTTTGGGAAGACGAGCGAACCGACTGTCAACGAGGAGCGAGTAGGTGTCCCTGGACGCGTCGGTCTTCAACCGTGAATTCAAGACCCTGAACGATCGGGGCGAGATCGCTGTGGTCGAGTCCGCGATGGGCGTCGGAAAGGTCCACCACAACTGGTTGGAGATGAAGGACTTCGCGTTCGGGTTGCTGGCGTGCCAGGTCGATGACGTCGCATTCGTGAATGCCCGAACCACCTCCTCGACCGTCTGGAAAGAAGGAATCCCCGGAGACTTCATCACGATCACCCGAGTGGGCGCGGGTGGAGGAACCGTCACGCTGGCCGACGGCGCGATGGATATCTCGGCCGGGGACGCCTACGCCTCGTCGACGGCACAGGGATTCGAGTGCCTCACCCCGCTCTACCAGGACATCAGCCTCATCGCGGTTCCCCGCCCACGACTGCGACGGCTGGGCCTGCCGGAGCGGCTGCTCCAGCCGAACGGCGACTTCGCGCCTCCGGACAGCGCCGCAGACGTGCTCTTCGACTTCTTCCACTCGTTCGCGCACCGCATGAGAGGGGGGCCCGCTCTCTCCGAGAAGGCCCTGGCGAGCGTGAACGAGTCGCTCATCAACATGGCGGCCGCCACGCTCGAGGAGAACGCGCCCGCCGCCGCCCCGGGGTTCCACGCGGCGGCGAAGGCCTTCATCGACGACCACCTGCGCGACCCGGAACTCAGCCCCGCCACCGTCGCGGCGGCGCTGCACGTCTCGAAGCGCACCCTCTACCGGTCGTTCGCCGACAAGGGCCAGACCGTCGCCTCGTACATCCGCACCGGCCGTCTGCGCGCGGTCAAGCGTGAGCTCGACGTCGCGGGTGCAGCGGCGAACATCCGTGAGGTGGCCGTGCGCTGGGGCTTCCCGAACAGCAGTTACTTCTCGAAGCTCTTCCGGCAGGAGTTCGGGTCCATGCCGAGCGAGTACACGCGAAACAGGTGACCGCTGCCGGTGCCGCGACCATCGCGAGGAAGCTTGGTAGCCAATGCAGAAGAAGGATCAGCAGTCGGTCCTGCTGGACGTGGCGGACGGGCGGGTCGCCGTCACCGTACGGAACGCGGCGGCCGAGCACTCCGCAGTGGTGGAGCGATCCGTCGACGCCGGGCTCGTCACCCACGTACCCATCGGCACCCGGAACGCCGATCACCTGCGCATGACGCTGGACGACGCGCCGGTACTGCTGACGCCCGGGCCGGGTCGGCTGAGCCGGCGCTCGTACCACGTGACCGTGGTGCACGGCGACATCACCTATCACCTCCGGCCAAAGAGCCCGGACACCAGCCGGCTGGTCCGCAACGGCAGAACCATCGCCGAGTTCAAGCGGGAAAGCCAGACCGAGATCAAGGTCTGGTGGACGAAGGACGTCGAGGTCAGCGCCGCGGACGCGGCGATCGGGTACGCCCTGGCCCGGCGTCTTCGGCACCGGCGCCCGGCTCTTCCTCGCGTCGTTGCTGGAATCCAGCGCGTCGCACGTGCCGGGCTAGCGCCCTGACCAGCAACGTTCGCGGTGTCGGTGTCGGTGCCGGCGTGGGTGACGCGGCGGGCCGGCCGTACCGGGCCGGGCGCCGGTAAGTACCGAAGGATCGATTTCGGCGATCTCATGGGCGGCGTCGGCGGCCACGAGATCGCCGGGGGCGACGTGGTGGGCGATCGCCGCTGTGGACGAGGAACCGTATGCCCGGTCGATGCGTACGCCGGTCGACGTCGGCCGCCGCGACTGGGCAGATCGGGGTTCCTGTGCTCGGGGCGTCGCCGTGGACTGGGAGAACGGCTCCAGTTGGTGTGGTGGAACGTGGGCCACTCCCTGCCACCCCGGGTGAACACCCAGGTCGCTAGACTAGGCCCTCGCGCCCTCGTAGCTCAGGGGATAGAGCATCGGTTTCCTAAACCGTGTGTCGCAGGTTCGAATCCTGCCGGGGGCACCAGGTCAATCCTTGATCACCGATCTCTGATCCGCGTTCAGGGCCCTTCGTGCCCGCTGGGCGCCCGTCGCCTTGCCAGTACCCCACTGGCACCTGCCCGGGCGCGATGGGGCACATCCATCCCGGCGGCGGGGTGTGGTCCAAGGTTGGAGACCTTGGGGCTCCCCCCGAACCCCGGTCCTCCGCAGGGATACCACCGAGGATCACCTCGCCGGGCACCGCAAGGGCTGGGCGGTCTACGACCGCCCGACGAGGAGATCCTGAATCAGCCGCCAGCCTCTGCCATCTTCTGAAGGCATGCTCTGTCGTCAACGCTCATCAGGCCGTGCGGCAGTGCATCGTCGTCCAAAAGCATGCGAAGCAGCGAGGCATGGTTGGTAAACGCGGCTCTGCACTGTTCACGTTCCGGATGATCGCTGTCGCAGCCCAGTAGCAGCACCGCGCGCTCGTTCTCCGCGTCGACCGGCTCGGACAGTTCGGCCGCGATTACCACGATGTCGAGCAGGCTTGACCGTACCGAAACATCCGGGTCGGATACGAGGCGAAGCAGGAACGGCAGTGCCATCGGCATTGCCGCACTTACGTAGAAGATGCCATCCATCAGGACGTTGGTGAGTACGTGCGCGGCCTCGGGGGCGGCCGCCTGATCGAGCAGCCCGTAGAACAGAGATGGGATGCCAGCCGGACAGCCAGGGATATCGGACCAGGGAACCTCGGCGCAGCCCCGTAGCGCGGGGTGCTCGCTATCGATTTGGAGTGTTTGCGGATACTCCTGAAGAAACCCGGCGACGGCGGCTTCCTTGGCCGCGGCATCCACCACGCACATCCGTCCAACCCCCAGGTCATACGACGCCGTCCCCGAACGGCGCCCCACCGGGGCACTCTCCCTGGACAACGCGCCGCATGCAAGCACAAGGAGCAAGCATCGACCGAAATTGGGCCGTCCGGGAGACCAGTGCGCTCGGCTGGCGCGGAGCCGCCGGGAAGCCCCGCGCGGGAGATCGTCCGCCGGGCCGAGGGTGGGGGCTACGCCGGTTCCGCTGATCGCGCCCGGCCCGACGAAGTATCGAGCCGGGCGCGTCGAGCGAGCTATGCCACGAAGTGGGAACGGCGTCGTCGTGCGATCACGTAGCCCGCGCCGCCGAGGAGCAGAAGCGCACCGCCGATGCCGGCTACGGTCGCGGTGTCGGCACCGGTCACGGGCAGCCCACCGCCCTCGCCGCCGCCCACGCTCGTGGAGGAGGCAGGGGTCGGTGCAACGGTCGTCGTGGCGCTGGGCGTGGCGCTCGGCGTCGATGTGGGCTGAGACGTCGGGGTCGGCGTGGGCTGAGACGCGCAGTCAAGGGCACGGGCCTCGTACAGGCCGTTGTTCAGGTAAGCCAGGAACGTATCGATGGCACCGTCGTCGAGCGCGTTCTGCGCGGCGGCCTTCACGTTGGCGCCGGCGCCCGTCAACGTCCGGAGCACCGTGATCCGCAGGTCCACCGACCAGGCCTGCTGCACGTCCGCCTTGAGGAATGCGCGCAGTTCATCCGCGGTGCCGTTCAGCCTCTCCTGAATTGCCTTGGACAAGATGGGCAGAGAGTCGGCGTTTGCCACGGCGAGGATCTGGGCGGTCAGCACGCGCACCTCGCGATCGGTGGCGGTATCCAGGTCGATGGTGACAAGCTCGCGGATGTCCTTGTACACCTTGCGTTCGACCGTTTGGCAGGCCTCGTTCAGCCCGGACGGTTCGGTTTGCGCCACCGCCGGTGCCGCCGGAATCAGAAAGGCCAGCGCCATTACCACGCCGGCCGGGAACTTCCATGACATGTGGGTCTTCCTCCCCGCTGCAAGCAAAACGTGGAGATATTAGCGTCAATGGCGGCGTCGGCGTGGCCGCCCGACGCCTGTTCGGCGACCGATCGACGCTCAAGTCCCTCCATAACGGACGAGGGATCCAGCGCCGAGATCATTTCGTTAGGAACTCCTAGTGGGTTGAGCGGGCTTCCTCACCGGCATCGACCTGCTCCACCGTCCGGATGAGCCGTTCTCGCATGGCAATGCGCAGGTGCGGACGGCAGCCCGCCCCGTAGCCCTGGTTCACCTCGCGATGTCCGACAGCGGTGGCAACGTCGGCCGCTATGACGTTCGGTCAGGAAGCGGCTCCGCCCCAGAACACGGCCCTCCTCGGTCGGCTACGCCGGCAGGTCGAGGCGGACGACCGCGCCGAGTTCGACGAGCTGCTCCGGCAGGGCGAGGTCGGCGACGCCCAGCACGGTGCTGGTGGGGCGGTGGGCCCCGACGTACGCCAGGTGGAGGCGGGTCACTGTGTCGAAGTTGTCCCGGAGGTTCCGGACCAGCACGGTGGTCTCGACGATCTGGGTGCGGCTCGCCCCGAAGTGGTCCAGCACCAGGTCCAGGTTGGCCAGGGTGGTGTTCAGCTGAAGTTCGAAGTCGCCGGCGCCGATGAAGTTGCCGTCCATGTCGTGCGAGAGCTGGCCGGAGACGTAGACCGTGTCACCGGCGCGGAGTGCCTGGCTGTACCCGTGGAGCGACTCCCACGGCACGCCGAAGTTGAAGGTCTGCGGCTGAACGGTCACGGCTACCTCCATCGGATCGCGCTGCGGTGTGACTGCCGACCCCGGCTGCCCGGTGGGTCCGCGCCTCCTGCGAGCGCCGTAATGCGGTCGTGACCATAAAAGCATCACCGCAGCGGCGCGTCTCTATGTTCGGGGAAAGTGCGCGCGCCCGGAGCCGGTCGGCCGGCATTACGCCGGCCGACCGGTGCGCGCTCAGTTGGCGCAGGCGGTGTCGAACGCCTCGATCGGCTTGGTGAGGCTGGGCTCGTCGACCTCCATCGGCTTCTTGTCCGCCATCCGCTGCTCGATCGCGCCGGCGAGGTTCTCGAAGGCGGTACGCACGGCCGAGTCCGCGGCCTGGGGCGCCTGCGCCTTCAGGCCGGTGACGATGGTGGTGTAGTGCGCGCGGATCAGGCGATCCTCCTCGGCCTTGCTGACCGGCTTGTCGATCTGGGCGATGGCGTCGTCGGCCATCCCCCCGAAGCCGGCCTTCACCGCCTGGAGGCCGGCCTCGCAGACCGTCTTCTTGTTCGCGGCGAGGTCGACGGTCGGGCTGGCGGCCGCGGCGCTGGACGGCGCGCTGCCGGCGGCGTCCGGTTCGGTGCTGGTCTCGCAGCCGGCGGCGAGCGCGCCCAGCGCGGCGAGGACCGTGAGGCTGCCGAGCGTACGCAGGCGAAGGGTGGGCATGCTGACTCCCCGTTTGTTCTCTGGATTCCGTCTCCGGCGGCCTCGTACCGGCCGGCCGTGCGGTCGAGCCGTCACTGTAGACGGCTGTCGATCGGGCCGCCATCGTGATTGCCCAGGCGCGGTGGCGGCCGGTCCGATGTCGACGGGGAATCAGCGGCCGGTCCGGTGTTGACGGGGAGTCAGGCGGTGGGCCGGTCGAGGGCTGGCCTGCGTGCCACCAGGTACGCCTGGCGGGTGCTCTCCGTGCCACCCGCGTACGGCTCGGGTTCCCGCACGAGTTGGGCGCGTACCTCGAATCCGGCCTCGGTCAGCAGTGCGGCGACCTGCTCCGGCCGACGCCGCCGGAAGGTCAGTGAGATCGCCTTGCCGAACGCCGTGGTGCGGACCAGCGACTCGTCGCCGGCCTGGAAGACCAGGGCGAGGTGGCCGCCGGGGGCTAGGGCGCGACGGAAGCCGGAGAAGGTCACCGGCAGCAGCTCGTCGGGGACGTGGATGATCGAGTACCAGGCCGTGATGCCGGCGAGGCGGCCCTCGGGCAGGGTGAGCGCGGTCATCGAGCCCTCCTCGAAGCGCAGCCCGGAGTGGTTGCGGCGGGCCACGGCGAGCAGCCCCGGCGAGAGGTCGATGCCGAACACGTCGAGCCCGAGGCCGGCGAGGTGGGCGGTGACCGTGCCCGTGCCGCAGCCGAGGTCCGCGACCGGCCCGCCGCCGCCGCGGAGCACCAGCTCGGCGAAGGCGGCGAGGATCGCCCGGTCGAAGGGCTTGCTCGCCAGTTCGTCGGCGAACTGTTCGGCGAACTCGGTGGCGACGGTGTCGTACGACGTCCGGGTCTCGCGCAGGAAGGCGGGTTCGGTCATCTCCGGCACGCTACGGCGTCCGGTCGATCGGTCGATGCGGCGACGGCGGCGCTTGAAGCGACCGGTGATGTAACGAGAATTGGTCGGAAGTCGCTGCGGTGCGAGCGGGCGCGCCCTCTGTGCGGCAGGCATAGGCTCCGGCGTACCGAACCGACAGTCACGGTATTTCCATGAGCGGGTTGTCGGACGCGAACGAGGGGGCGCGTCCGCCAGCGCCACGAACACCTGTGCCGCACGGCTGCCCCGCTGCGGAGCAGGTCGGGGCGGATACGACGGCGGCCGGCGGGACCATCGCCGGCCGCCGTCGCGCCTCACCCCACCGGCAGCTGCTCGACCCGTGTGATCACCTCGTCGACGAGCCCGTACTCGCGGGCCTGCTCGGCGGTGAACCAGCGATCCCGGTCCCAGTCGCGCTGGATCTCCTCCAACGTCCGGCCGCTGTGCCGGGCGATCAGCTCCTGCATGGTCCGCTTCACGTGGAGCATGTTCTCGGCCTGGATGCTGATGTCCGCGGCGGTGCCGCCCATCCCACCGGACGGCTGGTGCATCATGATCCGGCAGTGTGGCAGCGCGTACCGCTTGCCCGCCGTCCCGGCGCAGAGCAGGAACTGTCCCATCGAGCCGGCGAAACCGAGCGCCAGTGTGACGACGTCGTTGCGGACGTACCGCATGGTGTCGTAGACGGCCATGCCGGCGGTCACCGAGCCGCCCGGCGAGTTGATGTAGAGGTGGATGTCCCGCTCCGGGTCCTCGGCGGCGAGCAGCAGGATCTGGGCGCAGATCTGGTTCGCCGACTCGTCGGTCACCTCCGTGCCGAGGAAGACGATCCGTTCCTTCAGTAGCCGCTCGAACACCTGGTCACCGAAGGCCGGTTGCCCTTCGGTGAGCATCCGTACCTGGTCGTACCCGATCATCGTGTCCGCCCTCCGTGCCGGCGGGCGGCGGGAGCGCCCGGGGGACCGGCCCCTCCAGCCTGCGCACGGTGACCGCGGTGGTCCCAGCGATTCTGCCGGCGGCGAATCTGCCGCCGGCAGAATCGGACGGATCAGACGTTGGTGAGGGTGCGCCGCGACGTGCGGGTCCGCCGGCAGCCGAGCAGCCCGGCGCTGCGCGGGCCGGGGCCCCCGGCCGGTGCGGAGCCGGACCGGCCGACGCGCAGGGTGGGGCCGCCCGCTCCCGGGCCGCGGTGCAGCAGCGTGCCCGGCGTGCGCGGGCCGATCCGGACATTCGGCCCGGTCTCCGGCCGGGGCAACGGCACCTGGGCCAGCGTCACCGTGGTCGCGCGCGGTGCGGCCGGTAGCCGGGGCTCGACCTGGCGAAGATCGTCCCGAGCCTCTTCGAGGAGCTCCGAGAGGTGGATGCCGAGGGCCCGGCAGATCGCCGCGAGCACCTCGGAGGAGGCCTCCTTGCGACCGCGCTCCACCTCGGAGAGGTAGGGCACGGACACGCCGGCGGACTCGGCCACCTCGCGCAGCGTGCGGCCCTGACGCAGGCGGAGCCGGCGCAGGACCCCACCGATCACCCGTCGCAGCAACGACATGCCGGCCTCACTCTCCTGCCTCGTCGTCCCGGGGACACCCCCATCATGCCCCGTCCCGCCGCCGCGGAGGGCCCCGGAGGGGCATCCGTCGCCCCAGCTCACCGTGGGGTGGGGGGCGATCGGGGTGGCTCCGGGCGGGGAGCACCCCCGCCCGGAGCGACCGGTCAGCGCGTCAGGTGCGGTCGCCACCCGGCCGCGTCGGGGCCGATGTCGAGCTTCCGGAAGAGCGCCCGGGTGCCGCCACTGGGCAGCAAGCCGTCGTCGGAGATCGACACGCTGAGGCCGGCGACGTCGTAGACGATCAGCGACTCGACGCCGTCCTGCCCGCCGAACCGCGCCTGGTGGCCGTCCAGCGTGGTGTTCGGATCCACGTACGCCTTGTCCGTGGGGTCGGTGACCAGCCGGTACGGGGTGAAGGCGACCATCAGGGTGCGTGCCCGCTGCCGGCCCGGATCGGCGTCGGCCGGCTCCGGCGACCACTCGGTGTAGGCGTTCCAGGACCCCGGCTCGCCGAGGTCCAGTGAGACGTTGCCCGTGATCGGGCGCAGGTTCTTCGGGACCTCCGGCACGGTCACCGGCATCGGCAGCACCTCGTGGCCGAAGACGAGTGTGCTTGCCACCCGCTCGGCAGTCTGTGCCGGATCGCCCGGGACGCCGTGGGTCCGCACCTGCGCCCAGCCGTCCGGGGCGTACCGCCAGCGCAGGATCGCCTCCGGCCGGTCCGGGTTGCTGTAGGTGGC
Source organism: Micromonospora musae (assembly GCF_003626545.1). Taxonomy (NCBI): domain Bacteria; kingdom Bacillati; phylum Actinomycetota; class Actinomycetes; order Micromonosporales; family Micromonosporaceae; genus Micromonospora; species Micromonospora musae. The sequence continues at coordinate 445,543 of NZ_RAZS01000001.1, read as the reverse complement.
GAAGGCGCTCGGCGCGCCGTTGAGCTCCGGCCCGGGGCGGGTACCGGTGAGCGTGGCAGGCTCCCCGCTGTCCCGCTGCGGCGCCGACGGCTGCACTCCCTTCGGGTACAGGTTCACCGTCACGCCTCGCCACAGCTCACCGGGAGGACTGTTGACGGCGCTGAGGTGCACGCCGGGCCCGGAGAGCAGCAGGCCGGACTGGTACTGGAGGCTGCGCATCCCGTCCGGCAGCCAGCCGAAGCGGACGTACACCACCTCGGGGTCGACCGTGGTCAGCGCGGCCGGTAGACCGGCTGCGGCGGTGGGCGGCCCGGCGTCGGCCGGTCCGGTGGTGGGTGGGCGCTCGGGTGCCAGCAGGCTGGGGACCGTCACTCCGCCGGCGACCAGCAGGCCGACGGCCAGCGCCGCGCCCGCCACCTGGCGGTAGCGGCGCTGGCGGCGGCCGGTGGACATCGCCCGGTCGACGTCGAGCCGGGCGGTGGGACGCTCCGCCGAGTCCACCTCGGCGTGCATCAGGTCGGCGAGTTGCCGTTCGTCCAGCATGGATGCTCCTCTCATCGGCCGGCGGCTGCGGTGTCGAGCACGGTGCGCAGGGTGGCGAGTCCCTTCGCCGCCTGGCTCTTGACGGTTCCGGTCGAGCAGCCCAGGGCGCGGGCGGTCTCCTCGACGCTGAGGTCCTGGAAGTACCGGAGAACGAGCACCGCCCGCTGCCGGGGTGGAACCTCACGCAGCGCCGCGACCAGGGTGATTCGGTCGGTCGGGTCGGTCGGGTCGGTCCGTCGTTCGGGCAGGGCCGCCCCGAGCAGCACGCGGCTCCAGCGCAACCGCCGCTCGTCGAGCAGTCGGCGCAACAACATGGTGCGCACCAGCGCGTCCGGATGCTCGGCCTGCCGGGCCCGGGCCCAGTTGCGGTACAGCTCGGTGAGCACCCGTTGCAGGATGTCGTCACCGCGATCCCAGTCGCCGCACATCAGGTACGCGGTCCGCCGCCACTGCCGCATCCGGCCGCGTACGAAGTCGGTGAACTCGGCGTCGGCTTCGGCTCTGCGCCCGCCGCTCGTTCTCACGAGGAATCCGCCTCTCGTCTGCCGGCCTCGACCGGTCCGTCGTCCGTCGACTGGTAGTCGTGGGCGCGGTGGCGATCGGTTGCCCGGGTGCCCCACCCGGCGTACGGGATTCGTCCCACCCGCTATGTTGTGGGCGTGCAGCCGACGGAGCAGGTTCGAGGGTGATCCATTTCCCCGCGCAGCGCCGCAGTCCGCTCAGCGCGCTCAGCCTGCGGCTGGCCGCGGCGCTCGCCCTCGTGTTCGCCACCGTCACGGTGGTCTACCTCGACCGTGAGGGCTACCGCGACGTCAACGAGGACGGTCTCACTCTCCTCGACTGCTTCTACTACGCGGTGGTGACCCTCTCCACCACCGGCTACGGCGACATCACTCCGGTCAGCCACAGCGCCCGGCTGGTGAACGTCCTCTTCATCACCCCGGCCCGGGTGATCTTCCTGATCATCCTGGTCGGCACCACCCTGGAAGTTCTGACCGAGCAGTACCGGACGGGCCGGCGCTTGACGCGGTGGAGGAAGACCGTGAAGGACCACGTGATCATCTGCGGCTACGGCACCAAGGGCCGTAGCGCCGTCTCCGCGCTGCTGGAGAACGGGCTGGACAAGTCGCGGATCATCGTCGTCGAGCGCAGCGGGACCGCGCTACGGCAGGCCACCGCGGCGGGGCTCGTCGCGATCGAGGGGTCGGCGACCCGTTCCGCGACGTTGAACGACGCGCACGTGAAGAACGCCAAGGCCGTGATCATCGCGACCGACAGCGACGACGCCTCGGTGCTGGTGGCGCTCACCGTCCGGCAGCTCACCGCCGGTCAGGTGCGGATCATCGCGGCGGCCCGGGAGGCCGAGAACGCTCCACTGCTGAAGCAGAGCGGGGCGCACCATGTGATCGTCTCCTCCGCCACGGCGGGCCGGCTGCTCGGTCTCTCCACCTCCGCGCCGCCCCTGATCGATGTCGTCGAGGACCTGCTCACCCCCGGTCAGGGGATGGCGCTGGCCATGCGGTCGGCCGATCGGAGTGAGGTGGGTCGCACGCCGCGCGAGCTGGACTGCCTGGTCATCGCGCTGGTCCGGCGCGGCCGGGTGGTCACGCTGACCGACCCGGCGGGGGCCGAGATCGAGACCGGCGACATGCTGGTCTACGTCCGGGACGACCGCCCTCAGGCGGCCAGCACCGCCTGACCCGGCTCGTCTAGTCGTCTTCCCCCACGGTGCAGGTGATGTGCCATCCGCCGTGGGTGGCCCGCCGGAGCAGCTCGTAGAGCGTCTCCCGCTCGTCGGGGTTCAGCGCGCCGAGCACCTCTATCTCGCTGGTCTCCAGGGCGCATTCGGCATCGTTGAGGCGATTTGCCCCGGCCTCGGTGATATAGACCATGTGCCGGCGGCGGTCCTCGGGTGACCGGCGTCGCTCCACCAGCTGCGCCGCCTCCAGGTCGTTGAGCAGCCCTACGACGTTCGTGCTGTCGATCTGGAGGGTGCTGGCGAGCCCCTGCTGGCTTATCCCGCCCGCATCGCGGAGCGCCGTGAGGGCGATGAGGTGCCGCGGTCGAAGCCCGAACGGCTCCAGCACCGATTTCGCCCGGAGCCGCATCCGTCGAGCCAGGTGGTCGAGCAGCGGCCCCGTGCGGCGCTCCGACTGGACGGCCGGCAGGTCAGGCATGTGAGCCAGTTTACCGCCGACCCCTCCGATAGACCTGCTATAAATGGTTGGTCGTTCACCAACCATTGGTAGCTAACGGAGAGTTTGCGCATGGCACACCTGTTGCACATCGACTCGAGCATCCGCGGCGAGCACTCGGTGAGCCGCCGGCTCACCGCCCGGGCCGCCGCCGCCTGGCAGGCCGCCCACCCCGGGGGCACGGTGACCTACCGCGACCTCGGCAAGCAGCCGCTGCCGCACCTGGACGAGGCGGGCGGCCTCGCCCGGCTGACGCCGCTCGACCAGCACACTCCCGCCCAGCGCGCGTCCTGGGAGCTCAGTGAGCAGCTGGTCGCCGAGGTGCAGCAGGCCAGCACGGTCCTGCTGGGCCTCCCGCTCTACAACTACGGCGCGCCGAGCAGCGTGAAGACCTGGGTGGACCACCTCATCGCGCCCGGCATCGCGTTCGACCCGGCGACGGGCGCCGGCCTGCTCGGTGGGCGCGAGTTCGTCGTGCTGATGAGTCGGGGCGGCGGCTACGGCCCGGGCACCCCGCGCGAGGGCTGGGACCACGCCGAGCCCTGGCTGCCGCACGGCATCTCGCAGACCGGTCTGGAGCCGACCTTCATCGCCGCCGAGCTGACCCTCGCCCCGGTGATGCCGGCCATGGCCGAACTCATCCCGCTGCACGAGCAGAGCCTCACGGCGGCCGAGCGCTCCATCGACGGACTCTGGGCGCCGGCCAGCGCCGCTGCCTGAGCCGGATCCCCGTCACCGGCGCGAACGGGATGGCCGCTCCACCTGGAGCGGCCATCCCGCGCCCGTCGCCTGCCGGGCCCGACGACCGGATCCGTCGGCTCCCGGGCCTGTCGCCTCCGAGGCTGAATCGGCTTCCGGGCTCGTGCGGGTCTCGTGCCCTTCGACCGGATCCGGGCCGGCGTGACGACATCGAGGACGACCAGCGCGGGCCGGTCGTGTCCACGTTCCACCGTCGCCGACGAATCGCCGCCGAGCGGGCCCCGCCGGATCGACCCGTCCCGATCCGTTCGGCTGAGGAGAACCGGCTGTAAGGCGCTTTCTCCTCGGCGCGAGGCTTGCTACGTTGTGGCGGCTTGGAACTGCCAGTGGGGGAGAGCCGTCGATCTCGATTCGGTACGGCGTCATTGGCACAGGCACGACGGGGGAACTTCATAGCATCGCGTCCGGGGTTGGTGCCTCGGTCGTCGTCTCCCGTCTTGTCGGACGCACCCTCGTGCGGGCTGTTCCGAGTTCCTCGTTAGTCGAACGACGGGATACGAATCAGTGGCTGAACTGTCAGCATCCGTAGGCGTCAGACGACGCTGGTCGGCGGGCATCCTGGCGGGCCTCGCCCTCGCGGCTGTGGCGGCCGTCGCCCCCGCGACCGCGGCCCAGGCCGCCCCCGCCGGAGACGGCGTCTTCAACGCGGCGAGCTCGCAGAACGACCGCAAGAGCAAGCTGCCGAACCTGCACAAGGGGAAGCTCGCGCTCCCCGACCCGGGCCCGATGGGCCGTCGGTTCCAGACCGGCTCGGACCACGCCCCGAAGATCTTCCAGGGGACGTTCGCCAGCGCCTCGGAGTTCCCGTACATCGTGGGTATCGTCACCACGTTCCGGGAGGGCCAGGACCTCTACTGGTACTGGTGCACCGGCACGATCATCGCCCCGAACAAGGTGCTGACGGCCGCGCACTGCACCGCGGACGGGCCGGGCACCACCCGGGTCATCGCCGGTAACGACCGGATCGTCGACGGAGACGGCAACATCCTCGTTGGCAGCGGGTACGCCGCCGAGGTCGCCTCGACCTGGACTCACCCGGGCTGGAACATCGCCCAGCAGTACGCCGACCCCGAGAACGCGCCGATCCTCGACGACGTCTCGGTGCTCACGCTGAAGCAGAACCTGCCCAGCGAGTACACCCCCGTCACGCTGAGCCCGCAGGGCGACCAGACGCCGTACACGGCGGGCACCCCGGCGGTCATCGCCGGCTACGGCAAGACCTACGACGGTGAGCCGAAGCCGGACAGCCGGCTGCGCAAGGCGACCGTCAACATGCGGTCGAACAGCGAATGCTCGGCGCCGGGGCTCTACTACCCCGACCGGATGATCTGCGCCGGTTCGGGCACTCCCGCCGCGCCGAGCAGCGACACCTGCGGCGGCGACTCGGGCGGGCCGCTGCTGGTGGGCGGCGTCCAGGTCGGCATCACCGACTGGGGCTTCGTTCCGTGTGGCTCGTCTCCCGGCTATTACGAGCGGCTGAGCTACTACCGCAACTCCATCATGGAGGACCTGACCCGTCCGGCGCTGATCAACGCGGACTGGTCCGGCGACGGTCACACCGACCTGCTCGCCCGGGACAGCGCCGGTAGGCTCCACCTGATCTACGGCAGCGGCTTCTCCAACGACGGGTACGGCGGCTTCTACACCAGCAAGCAGATCGGCACCGGCTGGTCGAGCATGAAGCGGGTCTTCCGGGTCTACAACTGGAACGGCGACAAGAAGCCGTCCGTCATGGCTGTGAAGACCAACGGTGAGCTGGTCATCTACGACACCGACGGCAAGGGCAACTGGGTCGGTGACGCCCGGAGGATCGGCACCGGCTGGGGGAACTTCACCGCGCTCATGGTGACGAACAACTGGATGGGCAACAACCGACCGAGCCTGCTGGCCCGCAAGTCCAACGGCGACCTGATCCGCTACACCAGCAACGGTACGGGCGGCTGGGAGAACCCGGCGGGCACCCGGATCGGCACCGGCTGGAACGGCTTCAACCTGTTCATCACCCCGGGCGCCTGGAAGGGCGACGGCCTCGAGGTGGTCATCGGCCGGACCTCGACCGGCTACCTGAAGATGTACCAGTCCGACGGGCGGGGCGGCTGGACCAACCCGGCCGGCACCATCATCGGCAGCGGCTGGGCCAGCTACAAGAACATCATGATTCCGGGCGACTGGAGCGGCGACAACATGATGGACCTGCTGGGCATCAACAGCAGCAACCAGATGCGGCTCTACACGACCAACGGTCGTGGCGCCTGGGTCGACGGAAGTGGCAAGGTCATCTCCACCGGCTGGGGTGCCTTCAACCTGGTCCTCTGATCCCGGGACAATCGCACCGACATCGACGAAGGGGCCCGCAACCGATCGGTTGCGGGCCCCTTTCCCGTCGTCCAGCCCGGCGCAGCCGGGCGCGGTCTTATGAAACAGACCCTAGAGGATCGTCCAGGTGTCCCCGCTGCTCAGGAGGCCGGCGAGCTGCTGCTCGGGAGTCTCGTTGACCTCCGCCCGGGCGGCGTCGAGCTGGGCGCGTACCACGTTCTCGTAGGACGGCCGCTCGACCGCGCGGAACACCCCGATCGGGGTGTTGCGCAGGTCCAGCCCGGGCAGCCGGGAGAGCGCGAAGGCGTACGCCGGGTCGGTGACGGTCGCGTCGTGCACGACGATCTCCTCCGGGCGGGTCGCCGCGGTCTCCCGTACCTCCAGGCCGAAGCCGCCCGGCGGGTGTACGACGCAGAACTGCCCGTCCTTGCCGAACGTGATCGGCTGCCCGTGCTCCAGCCGGATCAGGTAGTCGTCGCGGATCCCGTGCTCCTTGAGCGGTTCGAACGCGCCGTCGTTGAAGATGTTGCAGTTCTGGTAGATCTCCACGAAGGCGGAGCCCTCGTGCTCGGCGGCCGCCCGGAGCACCGACTGGAGGTGCTTGCGGTCGGAGTCGATGGTGCGGGCCACGAAGGTCGCCTCCGCGCCGAGCGCCAGCGAGAGCGGGTTGAACGGCGCGTCCGCCGAGCCGACCGGAGTCGACTTGGTGATCTTTCCGACCTCGGAGGTGGGAGAATACTGCCCCTTGGTCAGCCCGTAGATCCGGTTGTTGAAGAGAAGGATCTTGAGGTTGACGTTGCGCCGCAGCGCGTGGATCAGGTGGTTGCCGCCGATGGAGAGCGCGTCACCGTCACCGGTGACCACCCAGACCGAGAGGTCCGGCCGGGTGGCCGACAGGCCGGTGGCGATCGCCGGGGCGCGGCCGTGGATCGAGTGCATCCCGTACGTGTTCATGTAGTACGGGAAGCGGGAGGAGCAGCCGATGCCGGAGATGAAGACGATCCGCTCGCGCGGGATGTTCAGCTCCGGCATGAAACCCTGAACGGCCGCCAGGATCGCGTAGTCACCGCAACCGGGGCACCAGCGCACCTCCTGGTCGGACTTGAAGTCCTTGGCGGTGAGCTTGAGGGCGATGGGCTCAGACATTCTTGAGGACCTCTTCCAGCATCGTCTCCAGCTCCGCGGCGGTGAAGGGCAGGCCGCGGACCTGGTTGTAGCCGATCGCGTCGACCAGGTACTTCGCGCGGATCACGTGCGCCAGCTGGCCGAGGTTCATCTCGGGGATGACCACGCGGTCGTAGGAACGGAGCACCGTGCCGAGGTTGGCCGGCATCGGGGCGAGGTGGCGCAGGTGCGCCTGCGCCACCGAGAGCCCGCGCTGACGCAGGCCGCGGCAGGCGGCGCCGATCGGCCCGTACGTCGAGCCCCAGCCGAGCACCAGCACCCGGGCGTCGCCGTCGGGGTCCTCGACCTCGACGTCCGGCACCGGGATCGTCTCGATGCGGGCGGCGCGGGTGCGGACCATGAAGTCGTGGTTCGCCGGGTCGTAGGAGATGTCGCCGGTCTTGTCGGCCTTCTCCAGCCCGCCGATCCGGTGCTCCAGACCGGGGGTGCCGGGGATGGCCCACGGGCGGGCCAGCGTTTCCGGGTCGCGCAGGTACGGCAGGAAGGTGGTGCCGTCCTCGCCGTTGGGCGTGGTCGCGAACTCCACCCGCAGGTCGGGCAGGGAGTCGACGTCGGGCAGCAGCCACGGTTCGGAGCCGTTCGCGACGTAGTTGTCCGACAGCAGGATCACCGGAGTGCGGTAGGTGAGGGCGATCCGGGCCGCCTCCAGGGCCGCGTAGAAGCAGTCCGCGGGCGACTTCGGGGCGATCACCGCGACCGGGGCCTCGCCGTGGCGGCCGTTGAGGGCCATGTTCAGGTCGGCCTGTTCGGTCTTCGTCGGCATGCCGGTCGAGGGCCCGGCCCGCTGCACGTCGACGATGAGCAGCGGCAGCTCCAGCGCCACCGCCAGGGAGATCGTCTCGCTCTTGAGGGCGACGCCCGGGCCGCTGGTGGTGGTGATGCCGAGCGCCCCGCCGTACGACGCGCCGAGCGCCGCGCCGACCGCGGCGATCTCGTCCTCGGCCTGCATGGTGAGCACGCCGAACTTCTTGTGCTTGCTCAGCTCGTGCAGGATGTCCGAGGCCGGGGTGATCGGGTAGGCGCCGAGGAAGACCGGCAGCCCGGAGCGGACGCCCGCGGCGACCAGGCCGAGCGAGAGCGCTGCGTTGCCGGTGATGTTGCGGTAGGTGCCGGGCGGCATCTTCGCCGGCTTGACCTCGTAGCGGACCGCGAAGTCCTCGGTCGTCTCGCCGAAGTTCCAGCCGGCCCGGAAGGCCGCCACGTTCGCCGCCACCAGCTCCGGCCGGCGGGCGAACTTGCGCTCCAGGAAGCGCAGCGTCGACTCGTACGGGCGGGAGTACATCCAGGAGAGCAGCCCGAGGGCGAACATGTTCTTGGCCCGCTCGGCGTCCTTCTTGGACACGTCCTGGTCGGCGAGGGCGCCGACGGTCATCGAGGTGAGCGCGACCGGGTGCACCGCGTAGCCGGCGAGCGTGTCGTCCTCGAGCGGGCTCGCCTGGTAGCCGACCTTGGAAAGGTTGCGCTTGGTGAACTCGTCGGTGTTCACGATGATGTCCGCGCCGCGCGGGAGGTCGGCCAGGTTGGCCTTGAGCGCGGCCGGGTTCATGGCCACCAGCACGTTCGGCGCGTCGCCGGGGGTGAGGATGTCGTAGTCGGCGAAGTGCACCTGGAAGCTCGACACGCCCGGCAGGGTGCCGGCGGGTGCCCGGATCTCCGCGGGGAAGTTGGGCAGCGTGGAGATGTCGTTGCCGAGCTGGGCCGTTTCGGAGGTGAATCGGTCACCGGTCAGCTGCATGCCGTCGCCGGAGTCACCGGCGAACCGGATCACCACCCGGTCCAGTTGACGGATCTGCTTGCTCACGCCTGCACCTCGCTTCGCTGCGCGCGGTGGCGGCCCGAGTTGCTGGTGATCCCGCCCTGCCCGGCCACGTGACCTCCCTGACGCACCCCGCACCGCGCCGGCCGTGGGTGGTCCGGCCCGCATGTGGTTTCTCACCTCAGAGCCTACGTCGGACCGACCCGTCACCTTCCCCGGAGGTTCATCGTCCGGGACCGAATCGGGGGGTGAAATTCACCACTTAGTGGTGTTTCGCGTCCCGTGCGGTAATGGAGATCACCATCGGCCGATGTCCCCGCTGCGCCGATCGGACCGCGACGTCACTCCCGCCCCGCCGACGCCGCTCCGGGCAGCCGTCGGCGCAGCGACGTGACGACCAGCCCGAGCGCCAGCGCGACGAGCAGCGTCGAGACCACCACGAGGACGATCGCGAGGCGTCGCTCCGGGCTGCCGGTCGGTGCGTCCGGCAGCCCTGCGCCGACGCCCAGGACGCCCTGCGAGCCCGTCGGCGCGGGAGCGGCCACCGGGGTGGCCAGCGCCACCGCGGCGCTGATCCGGAAGCTCATCTGCACCTGCCGGGTGCCCCCGCCGGAGGGCGCGAGCCGGGCGATCACCGCGCCCGCCAGCGGCGCGTCCCGCTGGGCGGCCGGCGTCGCCGCCACCGGCAGGCGCAGCTCCACGCGGTGCCCGGCGCGGACCGTCCCCAGGTCGCACCGGGTCCGGGTCTCCTCAAGCGGTACGCAGCCGGCGGGCGGCGCCGGCACGCTCACCCCGGCGGGCAACAGCACGTCGATCCGGCCGGCGGCGTCCACCGAGCCGGTGTTGGCGAGCCGCACGGCCAGGTCAGCGGCGGTCCCGCTGATGTCGAAGGTGACCTCGTCGGTGTCGAGGGCGATGCCCGCCGCCGGGGGCCCCGGCGGGAAGAGCACCGCGAAACCCTCGTCGTCGCCGACCCTCCCCGCCACTCCCGGCGCGGCGGCGGTGACCGCCACCGAACCGCCCAACGGCATCCGCCGCCACGCGTCGCCGGCGACCCGGACCCGGATCAGGCTGCTGAACCGGGCGCCCGCCGGGGCCGTCCAATCCCCGCAGCGGTACCCGCCGCCGGCGGCCGGCGCGCAGCCGGCCGTGCCGGCGTCGGTCAACCCGGTGGGCAGCCGGTACGACAGGCCGACCCGGGCGGTCGCGCTCCCCGTGTTGGTGACGGTCACCTGCAGCGTGGTGACCGTGCTGCGCGCGTTCCAGTACCCGGCGGTCAGCGTGACGTCACCGGTCTCGATCCGGACTCCGAGCGGGTGCGCTGCGGGGGCGCTCTGCGGCGCCGACGGCTGCACGGAGGGCCTCGACGGCTTCGTGGGGGCGCCCGAGGTCGGCGCGGCCGTGGTGGGCGCCACCGTCTGCGGCGCGGTGGTGGTCGGCAGCGGCGGGTCGGTCGTGGGCGGCGGCCCGGTCTCCTGCGGCGGGTCGATGGTCGGTGGCGCGGTGGTGGGCCCGGGGTCGGTGGCGGTCGGCTCCGCCGTCGGCGTCTCGCCGCCCTGCTCTTCGGGGTCGGTGAGCACCGCGATCGGGCGGGTCGCCGGACCGGTGGGAGCGGCCGGGAGCGGCAGGACGGCGAGCGCGGCGAACGCGCAGAGCACGACGGACATGCCGAGCGCGGGCAGGGCTCGCCGGCCCCGGCGTCCGGGTGGTACGTCCACGCTGGCCATCGGTCCTCCGGTGACGACGGATCAGGGGTCTCATCGTCGGCATGGTTGCCCGACGGCACCAGTCCCACCCGGAAACAAATCCGTAACGTGTCCGGTACCGGTCAATGAGCCGGGCGGTAGGCTGCCGACCGTGGACGGTTACCTGGGCTCGTACGCGACGCTCGGGCTCCTGCTGCTCGTCGGCGCGCTCTTCTTCGTGGCGGCGTTCGCCGCCAACCGGGTGCTGCGCCCGGCGCGTCCCGCCGAGCCGGCCGGTAAGCGGGCGAGCTACGAGTGCGGGATCGATCCGGTCGGCGGCGACTGGGCGCAGATGCAGATCCGCTACTACGTGTACGCGTACCTCTACGTGCTCTTCGCCGTCGAGGCGGTGTTCCTCTTCCCCTGGGCCGTCGTCTTCGACCGGCCGGGGTTCGGCCTGGTCACGGTCGTCGAGATGGCGATCTTCGTGGCGGTGCTGGCGCTCGGCATCCTCTACGCCTGGCGCCGCAACATCCTGCGCTGGACCTGAGCGCCCGACCGACCGATTGACCGGTCGCTGTCGCGGGTGAACCGGCGTTCGCGGGTCGCCGGGCGCCGGGCGTCGAGCGCCGAGTGCCGGGCGGCTCAGGCGAGGCCGCGCCGGGTCGCCACCGGCGGGCGGTCGCCACGGATCGAGGCGACCATGTCGAGCACCCGACGGGTGGGCCGCACCTGATGGGCCCGGAACACCCGCGCGCCCAACCAGGCGGAGACGGCGGTCGCGGCGAGGGTGCCCTCCAGCCGCTCTTCGACCGGCAGGTCCAGCGTCTCCCCGACGAAGTCCTTGTTGGAGAGCGCGACCAGCAGCGGCCAGCCGGTAGCGGTCAGCTCGTCGAGCCGACGGGTGATCTCCAGCGAGTGCCGGGTGTTCTTGCCAAAGTCGTGCGCCGGGTCGATGAGGATCCCGTCGGGGCGTACCCCCAACCCGACCGCGCGCTCCGCGAGCCCGGTCACCGTGGTGACCACGTCGCCCACGACGTCGTCGAAGGCCGCCCGGTGCGGGCGGGTACGCGGTGCCAGCCCACCGGCGTGCGAGCAGACGAGCCCGGCGCCGGTCTCCGCGGCGACCCGGGCCAGCGCGGGGTCCGCGCCCGACCAGGTGTCGTTGAGCAGGTCGGCCCCGGCGGCGACCGCCTCCACGGCGACCTCCGCCCGCCACGTGTCGATGGAGATCACCACGTCCGGGAAGGCGGCGCGGACGGCGGCGATGGTGCCGACCGTGCGGCGGATCTCCTCGGTCACGTCCACCTCGTCACCCGGGCCGGCCTTCACCCCGCCGATGTCGATGATCTCCGCGCCCTCGGTCACGGCCCGCTCCACCGCCCGCAGCGCGCTCTCCGCCTCGAACGTCGCCCCCCGGTCGAAGAACGAGTCCGGTGTGCGGTTGACGATCGCCATCACCACCAGCTCTCCGGCGGCGAACCTCCGCCCACCGAGCCGCAGCTCCCCGGCCATTGCCGCCTCCCTCACCCCGAGCCCCGCGGGCGCTCCCCGCACCGGCCGGTCCCGACGCTAACCGGTCCGCCCGCACGGCGTTCGCACGGTCCGTCGGCCCGGCGTCGGTGGCGGGCTCGCTCCGGCCCGCTCGGCATGCCACGATCTGTGCATGGGTCAGGTTCTGCTCATGCTGGTCGTGGCGTTGACCGTCGCGGCGGTGGTGTTCGGGGTGGCGGTGCTGGTCACCGGTCGTGATCCGGGTCTGGTGCCGGCCGAACCGGACGGCCGTGCCGTGCCGCTGCCGGGCGACCGCCCGCTGCGGGAAACGGACGTCGAGGAGATCCGGTTCGACACCGTGCTGCGTGGGTACCAGATGGCCCAGGTCGATCGGGCGTTGCGTCGCGCCGCCTACGACCTCGGCTACAAGTCCGAGTTGATAGGTGTGCTGGAAGCGGAGGTCGCCGCGTTGCGGGAGGGTCGGACGGCGGACGCGGAGGCCCTACGGCGGGCGCGCGAACAGTCCGCCCTCGGCGGGTCGGCCGCCACCGGGATCGTGGCCGTCTCCGGCGACGACCGTCCGGGCGGCTCGGCGGACGTGGCGGTCAGCGCGGCCGAGCCCTTCGTCGCCACGAACGGCGTCGCCTCCGGCGGGACCAGCTTCCTCGGCCCCGCCCGAGCCGACTCGGACGACCCGGCACCCGCCCGGAGCAAGCCGGCCGACGGCGCCGGCGGGCCCGGCCCGGTGGTGCGCTCGGAGCCGGTGTGACCGCAGAGCAGCGCGGGGAGGACCTGCCCGAGGCGGCCCAGCCGGGCGCCGGCGAGGTGACCGCGACGGTCATCGTCGACGCCCCGGCGGAACGGGTCTTCGCGGCGCTGCTCGCCTGGGAGCGGCAGTCCGACTGGATCCCGTTCACCCGGGTCCGGGTGGTCGAGGGCGACGGCCGCGAGGGCAGCCTCGTCGAGGCGCTGACCGCCCTCGGCCCGGCCGAGCTCCGCGACGAGATGCGGGTGGTCCGGGTCGACGAGCCGTACGAGATCGGGGTGGTGCACTGCGGCCCGCTGCTGCGCGGTCCCGGCGTGCTGCGCTGCACCCCGTTGGCCCGGGACCGGACGCAGGTCGTCTGGCACGAATGGTTCCACCTCCCCGGCGGCGCGGCCGGACGGGTCGCCTGGCCGGTGGTCTGGCCCGGCTCCAAGCTCGGGCTGACCCGGGCGCTGCGGCGGTTCGGTCGCCTGGTCGAGCAGGGCCGGCTGCCCTGAGACGGCCGGAAGTGCCGGGCTGTCGGTGGCGTGGCCTAGCGTGGGCGCGTGACTGACCTGGTGATCGGCGCCGACGGGCTACCGCGCTGCGCCTGGGGAGCGAGCACCCCCGACTACGCCGCCTACCACGACACCGAGTGGGGGCAGCCGCTGCACGGCGACGACGCGCTCTACGAGCGGATGACGCTCGAGGCGTTCCAGTCCGGGCTCTCCTGGCTGACCATCCTGCGCAAGCGCCCCGCCTTCCGGCTGGCCTTCGACGAGTTCCGGATCCCGACCGTGGCCGGCTACGGCGACGCCGAGGTGACCCGGCTGCTGGCCGACGCCGGCATCGTCCGCAACCGCGCCAAGATCGAGGCCGCGATCGCGAACGCGCGGGCGGCGGCGGAGCTGCCGGAGGGGATCTCCGCGCTGCTCTGGTCGTTCGCCCCGGCCCCCCGACCGGCCCGGCCGGCCTCCTTCGCCGAGGTGCCGGCGATCACGGCCGAGTCGACCGCGATGGCCAAGGCGCTCAAGAAGCGCGGCTTCCGGTTCGTCGGCCCGACCACGGCGTACGCGCTGATGCAGGCCACCGGGATGGTCGACGACCATCTCGACGGCTGCCACGTCGAGCCGACCGGCACGGCGTGATGGGATGGTGGGCATGACGACCGACATCGCGCACCGGGCGGACGGGACGAGCCGCGCGTCGAGCGCCGGCGCCTGGGCCGTCCTGCTGCCCGCCGGCCGCTACGACGCCGAACGTCTGGTGCACCACGACACCCTCGAACTGACCGGCCTGGACGAGGCCGTGCGCGCCCGCCCCGGCGACGACGTGCTGGTGCTGATCGACGACCCGGTGCGGGTGGTGGCGCTCGGCCGCGTCGCCCCGCCCAGCGGCGTCCGCCCCGACGACCCGGAGGACCCGCAGTCCGACCGCGAGGCGGCGCTGGTGGTGACGTACACCAGGCGGGTCTTCGACGAGCCGCTGCCGGCCGGTCAGCTCGCTCCCGTCGGGCCGGTCACCCCGCTCGACCCGGCGGTCCACCGGGCGCTGGCCGAGCGGCTCGGCCCGCCGCCGCCCCGGCGCACCTGGCTGGTCAGCCTCGACCTGCCGATCGAGGCCGACTCGCCGGCCGAGGCGGCCCGCCTCTTCTGGGCGTACGTGCAGGAGCTGGGCCCCCGGGAGCTGCCCGCCTTCGTCTCGCCCGCCGGAGACGAGCTCGCCATGCAGGCGTTCGTGCTCGGGGCCGAGGCCAACCAGGACCCGGAGGAGGACGACTGAGTCCGGTCGTGACCCGTCTGTCGCCCGCTCAGCGCCCCTCGAAGACCGGCCGTTCCTTGGCGACGAAGGCCATGGTGGCCGCCCGGTGGTCGGCGGTGCCGCCGCAGATGCTCTGCGCCTGAGCCTCGGCCGCGAGCGCGTCGGCGAGGGTGCCGGCGTCGGCGATGGAGAGCTGCCGCTTGATCGCGCCGTACGCGACCGTCGGCCCGGCGGCCAGCCGTGCGGCCAGCTCCTGCGCCGCCGGCAGCACCTGCTCGTCGTCGTCGACCAGGCGGTTGAGCAGCCCGAGCCGGCAGGCCTCCTCGGCGCGTACCGGCTCGGCGAGCATCAGCAGCTCGATCGCCTTGGCGTGGCCCACCAGCCGGGGCAGCGTCCACGAGGCGCCGGTGTCGGCGGCGAGCCCGACCTTCGCGAACGCCATCAGGAAGCTGGTGCTGGGGCCGCCGACCCGGATGTCGGCCAGGAAGGCCAGCGAGGCGCCGGCCCCGGCGGCCATTCCGCGCACCGCCGCGACCACCGGCTTCGGCAGGTTGGCCAGCCGGGCGGCGATCGGGTTGTAGTGCGCCCCGACGGTGGAGAGCGGATCCCCACCGGCGGCTTCCAGGGTGGCCACGTGCTCGCGCAGGTCCTGCCCGGCGCTGAACGAGCCGCCCCCCCCGGCGAGCACCACGGCCCGGCAGGTGCGGTCGGTCTCCAGTTCGGCGAGGACCTCCCGGAGCGCCTCCTTCAGCGCCACGTCGAACGCGTTCATCGCCTTGGGGCGGTTCAGCGTCAGCGTGACGACGGCGTCGGTCCGGTCGACGAGCAGCGGCTCGGTCACTTGTCTAACGACCCTTCTGTCGGGCGATGCGGTTGCCGGCGTCGAGGCATCTCTCCACGTACCGGTCGGCGGCGGGGCGCAGCCGGGCGGCGTGCCGGTCGAAGAAACTGGCCGCGGCGGCGCCGGGCCAGCGCTCCGGAAGCAGCGCGGGGGGCAGCTGCGGGTCCCGGAACAGGAAGGTACGCCACGCGTGCACCAGCCGGAACCGGGCGGCGTACGCCTCCTCGTCGCCGCTGCGGACGGTCACCTTCGCGATCACGGGTCGCTGCTCGGCCACGAACCGCTCGTACGCCCGACCGATCTCGGTGAGGTCCCAGGCGCGGCGGACCACGGCCATCGCGCCCGGGGTGCCGGCCGCGTGCGTGGCGGTGAACCGCTCGTAGCGCACCCCCGCCTCGCTGAGCAGGATGTCCACGTCCTCGCCCGGGCGGGTCGCCACCCAGGTGCACTCGTCGAGCGTCCCGTAGCCGAGGAAGGTCAGGTTCGCGGCGAGCCGTTGGCGTTCCCGGCGCGGGTTCGGCGCCTCCAGCACGAGCAGGTCGAACCGGCCATCCCAGCCGATCCGCCCCGTCCGGTAGATCCGCGCGGCCGCCTCGTCGAGTCGCCGGGCCGCCTTCGGGGTGATCGAATAACCCGGCCCGGACGACAGTTTGAGCGGGTCGAGCCAGCCCTGGCGGACCATCCGGGAGACCGCGGTGCGGACCGCCGGCGGGGCGATGCCCAGCGGTGCCAGCAGCTTGACCAGGGCGGCCACCGGTGCCCGGCCACCCCTCGCCCGGAGGTGGTCGCCGTACAGGTCGAAGAGTGCCGACCGTGCCTGCATGACCGCACATTGTGACAGGCCTTCTCAAGATAAGCTAGATGCTGTTACATCAATGCTGCTTCGGTTTGGGTCCGGCGGTGTTCATCAGGGAAAATCGTTGGTCGACGCCCCCGCGATGATCGCGGTGGTCGTGAGGAAGTGGCTGTGGGGCAACCCACCGACCCTGGTGTAGGTCTGAGGGGAGACAACATGGCGGCGATGAAGCCGCGGACGGGCGACGGTCCGCTGGAAGTCACCAAGGAGGGCCGGGGCATCGTCATGCGGGTCCCGCTGGAAGGCGGTGGCCGGCTCGTCGTCGAGATGACTCCAGACGAGGCCAACGCGCTCGGTGACGCGCTGAAGGCGGCCGCCGGCTGATCGAGAAACGATCTGGGCGGCGCCAGCCGTCCCGACGGTTCGTCATACCCTGAGCCACCGGCCCGGCCGGTGGCTCAGGGCTTCACCGGTGCGGAACGCCCCGCATCGAGAAATTTCCTGGAGGTACGGTTCCGCGTGCTCGCCATCCGTCTGTTCGCCGAGCCCGACCGGCTCGACACACTCGTCCTGCCCGTTCGACCGGCCGCCGACGCGGAGGGCGGCGACGCCCCGGCCGTTCCGGTCCTGACCACGGCAACGCTGCCCGACGGCGTCGCTGACGAGGCCGCCGCACTGGTAGGGGCCGCGCGCCTCACCGGTCGGGCGGGCGAGATCCGGACCCAGCTCCGCCCGGGGCGCGCCCCCGGCGTGCTGGTCCTGGTCGGGGTGGGTGACGGAGACGAGGCGGGCTGGCGGCGGGCCGGCGCGGCGATCGCCCGGACGGTCGCCAGCGAGCAGCACGCCACCGTGGTGCTGCCGGCCGACGCCTCCCCGGACGCGGTGCGGGGGCTCTACGAGGGGCTGCTGCTCGCCTCCTACCGGTTCCGGCTGACCGACGCCGGTGAGGCGCCCGCGCTGGCCGGAGTGGACCTCGTGGTCGCCGATCCGGACGACCACCTGGCGACGGTCGAGACCGCCCGCACCACGGCCCGGGTGACCCGGCTGGCCCGCGACCTCACCAACATGCCCTCCTCGGTGAAGAGCCCCGAGTGGTTCGCCGGTCAGATCGCGGAGCGGGCCGACGGCACGCCGGACCTGCACCTGCGGGTACGCGGCCCGGCCGAGCTGGCGGCCGAGGGCTTCGGCGGCATCCTCGCCGTCGGTGGCGGCTCGGCGAGCACCCCGCGCCTGGTCGAGCTGGACTGGCACCCGGCCGGTGCGCGTACCCACGTGGTGCTGGTCGGCAAGGGCATCACCTTCGACACCGGCGGCATCTCGATCAAGCCCGTGCCGGCGATGAAGCTGATGCGCAAGGACATGGGCGGGGCCGCCGCTGTGGTCGCCGCCACACTCGGCGCGGCCGCGCTGCGCCTGCCCGTCCGGGTCACCACGCTGGCCCCGCTCGCCGAGAACGCGGTGAGCGGCTCCGCGTTCCGCCCCGGCGACGTCGTGCGCCACTACGGCGGGGTGACCAGCGAAACCACCAACTCCGACGCCGAGGGGCGGCTCGTCCTCGCCGACGCGATCAGCTACGCGGTGCGCGAACTCAAGCCCGACGTGCTGGTCGACCTGGCCACGCTGACCGGCGCGAACGCGGTGGCGCTGGGCAAGCGCACGGCCGCCCTCTACAGCGAGAACGACGAGCTGGCCGCCGGCTTCCTCGCCGCCGTCGACGCGTCCGGGGAGCAGGCCTGGCGGATGCCGCTGCCGTCGGAGTACGTCGAGTACCTGGGCAGCGAGGTGGCGGACCTGTTCAGCGCGCCGGCGCAGGGGGCCGGATCGGTGCTCGCCGCGCTCTACCTGCGCGAGTTCACCGACGACCTGCGTGACCGCTGGGTGCACGTCGACATGTCGGCGCCGTCCTGGGCGGACTCCGACGACGCGGAGCTGACCAAGGGCGCGACCGGTTGGGGCGTACGGTCGCTGCTGCGCTGGCTGGCGACGCTCGACTGACCGGCGGGTGGCGTCCCGTCCCGGCGGACCGACGGCCCGCCGGGGCGGTCAGCACTTGACGGCGGCGAGCAGCCCGTGCCCGGCCGGCAGCAGGGCCGGGATCCAGTGCTCCGACTCCCGGATCGCCTTGATCGTCTCCCGGACCGTCACCGTCTCCGCGTCCCGGGCGGCCGGGTCCCAGATCCGGCCGCCGGCGAGCACCCCGTTGAGCACGAGGACGCCGCCCGGGCGCAGCAGGCGCAGCGCCGCGTCCACGCAGGCGTGGAAGCCGGTCACCTCGGCGTCGACGAAGAGCAGGTCGTACGCGCCGTCCGCGAGCCGCGGCAGCACGTCGAAGGCGCGGCCGGTGATGATCCGGGTACGGCCGGCCGCGAAGCCCGCCTCCGTGAAGATCCGCCGGGCGATCCGTTGATGCTCGACCTCGACGTCGATGGTGGTGAGCACGCCGTCCGCGCGCATCCCGCGCAGCAGCCAGACCCCGCTCACTCCGGTGCCGGTGCCGATCTCGACGACCGCGCGGGCGTTGCCGGCGGCGGCGAGCAGGCGCAGCGCGGCACCCGCGCCGGGGGTCACCGCATCGAGACCCACCTCGTGGGCCAGGCTGCGGGCGGTGCGGAGCACGAGGTCCTCGGTGACGTACGACTCGGCGAAGTGCAGGGCCGGGTTCGTCGAACTGCCGGAACCGGCGACCGTGGCGATGGGGCACCTCCGGGCGGCGAAGTGGTGCGAGGGGTGGGTTCGCGGCTATGAGCCTAGAGCGGGCCCTCCGTACGCGCAGCCGCGCGTCCCGCTCACGCGATCACGACGACAACCGCTGACCCCAACCCGGACATCCGTGCAATCCTGGAAGCGGTGTCCCGTCAGCCGCGGCCCGGACGCGCTTGTCGTGGTCGCGAGACGCGGGGCCCGGGGGACGGACTGGGAGGCACCAACGTGACCGACGGCTGGGACTGGCGCCGGCCCGGTGATGCTCCGGCGTCGGCGGCACCGCCGGTGACGGGCGGCCCGCCGGCCGCGACGCCGGGACACCCCGCGTCGCCCTGGTGGTCCGACGCGCTCGCCGACCCGTGGCGGGACCCGGCGGCGCCGGCGGCGGTGGTCGTCCCGCTGGCGAACAACGCCGGTACGGAGCCCGAACCGGTCAGCGATCCGGATGCGCCCGGTCGGCCGAGGCTGCGCCAGCTGCTTCTCATCCCGCTGGTCACCGCGCTGCTCGCGGGTGCGCTCGGCGGCGCTCTCGGCTACGCGCTGGCGGTGCGTGGCGGGGTCGCGGGCGGCACGGTGCTCGGCGCCGAACCGGGGCAGGCGCCCGCACTGGCCCAGCGCCGGCCGGAATCCCTCGCCGCGGTCGCCGAACGGGTGCTGCCCAGCGTCGTGACCATCCGGATGAGCAGCCTCGGCGGGACGAGCGAGGGCTCCGGCTTCATCGCGAGCGCCGACGGGCACGTGATCACCAACGACCACGTGGTGGCCGGCGGCACCGGCCGCGCCTCGGTGATCTTCAACGACGGCACCTCTGCCCCGGCGAAGCTGGTCGGCCAGGATCCGGAGTCGGACATCGCCGTCATGAAGGTGGAGCGTTCCGGCCTGCGGGCGGTGGAGTTCGGCGACTCCGACGCGCTGGCGGTGGGTGATCCGGTGCTGGCCATCGGTTCGCCGCTCTCCCTGACGAACACGGTCACCGCCGGCATCGTGAGCGCCCTGGACCGGACGATGCAGGCCGGGGAGCCGGGCGGGCCGGTCCGCTACTACGCGGCCATCCAGACCGACGCCGCGGTCAACCACGGCAACTCCGGCGGCCCGCTCGTCGACTCGGCGGGTCGGGTGATCGGGGTGAATTCCACGATCAAGTCACTGGTGTCGGAGGGGCAGGAGGCGGGCAACATCGGCCTCGCCTTCGCCATCCCGATCAACCAGGCGAAGCGGGTGACGCAGGACATCATCGGCACCGGCAAGGCCCGCCGTACGGTGATCGGCGCGCAGGTGGGCGGCCCGAACGCGGCGGTTCCCGGCGGCGGCGTACGCCTCGAGTCGGTCGAGCCGTCCGGCCCGGCCGAGGCGGCGGGGCTACGGGCCGGCGACGTGGTCCTACGGCTGAACGGACGGCCGATGACCGAGCCGAGCGATCTGATCGCACTGGTCCGCAAGTTCGCCCCCGGATCGGTGGTCACGGTCGAGTACCGCCGCGGGTCGAGCAGGCAGAACGCCTCGGTGACGTTGGCTGCGGACGCAAAGTGAACACTGGCTCACCCCCTCCCCGGCCCGCCCCCGTCGTGCGTAGTCTTGCTCCTGACGCCGAGAGGGGACCCGCAGGATGCTCGACAACCTGAACTGGTGGGAGATCGGTGCGCTGCTGCTCCTGGCGCTGCTGATCTTCGGTGACCGGCTGCCCACGGTCATCAACGACGGGCTGCGGATGGTGCGCAACCTGCGCAACATGGCGCGTAGCGCCACCACCGACCTGAGCAAGGAGCTCGGCACCGACATCCAGCTCGAGGATCTGCACCCGAAGGCGTTCATCCGCAAGCACCTGCTCAGCGAGGAGGACGAGCAGGCGATCCGGAAGCCGCTGCAGGGCGTTTACGACAACCTGCGTGCGGACGTCACGGGTGTCCGCGACGAGCTGAAGGACGTGGCCGACGCCGCGGACCCGCGGGGTCGTACCTCCACGGCCACCGGCAACACTCCCGCTCCGGCGCAGCGCGCCAGCTACGACGACGCCACCTGACCCCACCCGCTCGGCCCGCACCGCTCGGCCCGGCCCGCTCGGCCCGCACCGCTCGGCCCGGCCCGCTCGGCCCGGCCGGCCTGGGCGGCGCGGCCCGGGAGTCCCGGTGGGGCAGCGCCAGGTGGCTGTCAGCCCGGTTGGGATGCGCCGCGGCCGTAGCTGCCTGCGGAGGCTGATGCTCGGGGTTCGCGCCCTTTGGAGCTGAGTCGTCCACGCCATCACGCGACCGTTGCGACGCAGGGCCCCGGGTGGCGGAACCGCCCGCGTGGTCGGGCCGCCCGCCGTTGGGCAACGGCGACCCGCCGTGAATCGGCTACGACATCAGCTCCAAAGGCGTGCACCTGGACGTATTCGTCGGCGAGGGAGCGGCATCCGAGGCTCCGGGCGTGCACCTGGACGTATTCGTCGGCGGGTGAGAGGCGTCCGAGGGCCCTGGCGCGCACCTGGACGTAATCGTCGGCGAGCGAACGGCGCCCGAGGCTCCGGGCGCGCACCTGGACGTATTCGTCGGCGGGCGTGAGGCGCCCGAGGCTCCGGGGCTTGCACCTGGACGGACTCGTCGGCGAGCGGGCGGCACCCGAGGCTCCCGGCTTGCCGGGGCAGCGGCCGCCGCCAAGCGCTGCGGCGGCTCACGGCCCGGGGTTGTGGCGTGCCGCCCGTGCGGGCGCAGTTGTCAGCGGCCGGCGGGCTTGAGGCCGAGCGGCTTGCCCAGCAGCGACTCACGCCGGACGGCGAGCCGGTCGGCCACCTGGCCCAGCGCCGCCGCGGCGGGCGACTCGGGCGCGGCCAGCACGATCGGGTCGCCCGCGTCGCCGGCCTCGCGGACCCGGGTGTCGAGCGGGATCTGACCGAGCAGCGGCACCTGGGCACCGATGGTCCGGCTCAGCGACTCGGCGACGGTCTGCCCGCCGCCGGCACCGAAGATCTCCATCCGGGAGCCGTCGGGCAGCTCCAGCCAGGACATGTTCTCGATCACACCGACCACCCGCTGGTGGGTCTGCAGCGCGATCGCGCCGGCCCGCTCGGCCACCTCGGCGGCGGCGGCCTGCGGGGTGGTCACCACGAGGATCTCCGAGTTGGGCAGCAGCTGGGCCAGCGAGATGGCCACGTCGCCGGTGCCCGGCGGCAGGTCGAGCAGGAGCACGTCGAGGTCGCCCCAGTAGACGTCCGCGAGGAACTGCTGCAACGCCCGGTGCAGCATCGGGCCGCGCCACACCACTGCCGCGTTGCCGGCGGTGAACATGCCGATCGAGATCACCTTCACGCCGTGCGCCTGCGGCGGCATGATCATGTCTTCCACCCGGGTCGGGCGGCCGTCCGCGCCGAGCATCCGGGGCACCGAGTGACCGTAGATGTCCGCGTCGACGACGCCGACGGCGAGCCCCCGCGCGGCCAGCGCCGCCGCCAGGTTGACCGTGACGCTGGACTTGCCGACACCGCCCTTGCCACTGGCCACCGCGTAGACCCGGGTGCGGGAACCGGGCTGGGCGAACGGGATCACCGGCTCGGCGCTGGCGGCGCCGCCGCGCAGCTTCGCCTGCAGCGACTGGCGCTGCTCGGGGCTCATCACCCCGAACTCGATCTCCACACCCGTCACGCCGGGCACCGCGGCGACCGCGGCCGTGATGTCCGCGCGCAGCTTGTCCTTGAGCGGGCAACCGGCGACGGTGAGCAGCAGCTCGACCCGAACCACGCCGTCCGGACCGACCACCGCGGACCGGACCATGTCGAGTTCGGTGATGGGCCGGCGGATCTCCGGGTCGTTGACCGTGGCCAGGGCGGCCTGGATCGCGTCCTCGACGGTGCTGGCGGGTGCTGACATGCCCGCAATGCTACGTCGGCAGTGATCCGTGTCCGCGTCAGCGGGGGGCGGTGTGAGCGAATCGATGGGCCCCACCGGCCACCCGGCCGGGGGCTGGACGGCCACCCGGCGAAGTGGGACGATCGAGGCGGAACGCCGCTCGCCTGGCCCCTTGAGGCGCGCGGCGTTCAAGCGTCCGGGGGCGGCACCGGTCGGGCCGCGTCACCCGTTCGAATCGTGCCGGGTCGCCGAGCCCTCGCGACGGTCCGGCGCGAAGTCGCCGTCCAACTCGTCCCGGGGCTCCGCCAGCCCGTCGCTGCCCGCCGGGCGGATCGGTTTCCCCGGTTGACGCCGGTCGAGCCGCTGCCGGCGCTGGTTCGCCTCGTCCAACTCCTCGGCCAGCCGGGCCAGTTCGGTGCGGACGAAGTCCCGGGTGGCCACCTCGCCCAGCGCGATCCTCAGCGCGGCGATCTCCCGGGCCAGGTACTCGGTGTCCGCCTTCTGCGCGGTGGCCCGCCGCCGGTCCTCCTCCAGGGCGACCCGGTCCCGGTCCGCCTGCCGGTTCTGCGCCAGCAGGATGAGCGGAGCCGCGTAGCTGGCCTGCAGCGACAGCACGAGCGTGAGGAAGGTGAAGGTGTACGGGTCGAACTGGACGCTGGGCGGGGCCAGCGTGTTCCAGCCGAACCAGATCCCGATCACCAACGTCATGTAGACGATGAAGTTCGCGGTGCCCATGCTCCGCGCGATCCCCTCCGACCAGCGGCCGAAGGCCTCCGGGTCGAAGCGGGGCAGCTTCACGCCCCGTGGCTCACGCGGCTGATCGAGCCGGCCCGCCCGCCGCTGCTCAGCCATCGATACCTTCCGGCGTCTCGGTCGGGGCCGTCATCGCGTCCCGGTCCCGCCAGTCCCGCGGGAGCGAGTGGTCGAGCACGTCGTCGACGGTCACCGCGCCGACGAGCCGGCTGTTCTGGTCGATGACCGGCATGGCGACCAGGTCGTACGTGGCCATCCGGCGGGTTATCTCGGGCAGCGGGGTGGCCGCCTGCAACGGGTCGATGTCGTTGACCACCACCCCGCCGAGCAGGTCGGCCGGCGGTTCGCGGAGCAGCCGCTGGAAGTGCACCATGCCCAGGTAGCGCCCGGTGGGCGTGGTCATCGGGGCGCGGGCCACGAAGACCTGTGCCGCCACCGCGGGCGAGAGTTGGGGTTCACGGATCCGCGCCAGCGCCTCCGCCACGGTGGCGTCCGGCGGCATGATGACCGGCTCGGAGGTCATCATGCTGCCCGCGGTGCCGGGGCTGTACTTGAGCAGCTGCCGTACCGGGTCGGCCTCGTCGGGCTGCATCAGGTCGAGCAGCACGTCCTGCTCCGGCGGGGGCAGCTCGTTGAGCAGGTCGGCGGCGTCGTCCGGATCCATCTCCTCCAGCACGTCGGCGGCCCGCTCCCGGTCCAGCGCGGCGAGGATCTCCACCTGGTCGTGCTCGGGCAGCTCGCTGAGCACGTCGGCCAGCCGCTCGTCGTCGAGGGCGGCGGCGACCTCGTTGCGCCGCGCGTCGGGCAGGTCCTGCAACACGTTCGCCAGGTCGGCCGGGCGCATGTCCTCCAGCACGGCGAGCAGGTTCGCCGTACCCCGGGCGTCGGCGATGCCGGTCAGCCCGCGTACCCGTTCCCACTCGACCTGGTGCAGGTGACCGCGGCGGGTGAGCCGGCCGGTCTGCTCGCGTACGGCCACCCGGGTGAGGGCCCACTCGCCGCCCCGGCTGCACTCCATCGCCACGTCCACCACCGCGCCGGCCTGGCCACCCGGGTCGAGCTGCACCCGGCGGTCCAGCAGCTCCTGGAGCACCAGCAGCTCGTTCGGTCGCTTCTCGAAGCGACGCAGGTTGAGCGTGCCGGTGCCGAGCACGACGGCTTCCGCGTCGATCGAGGTGATCCGGTTGATGGAGAGGAAGATCCGCCGGCGCATCGGCATCTCGGCGACCAGACCGACGATCTCCGGCCGCTGGGTCAGCCGGAGCCGGGCCACCGCGTCGCGTACCCGCCCGACCAGGTCGCCGTTCGGATCGAAGACGGCGACTCCGGCCAGCCGGGCGAGGTAGATGCGGGTCGGCGATGTCACGGCCACCAGCCTAAGCGCCTAGGGTTTACCAGCATGTCGACCTTGTCCTACGAGATCGTGGACGTCTTCACCGACCGCCCCTTCGCCGGTAACCCGCTCGCCGTGGTGTTCGGTGCCGAAGCCCTGGCCACCGAGCAGATGCAGGCGCTCGCGCTGGAGTTCAACCTCTCCGAGACGGTCTTCGTGCTGCCGCCCACACAGGCCGGCGCCACCTACCGGGCCCGCATCTTCACCCCGACGGACGAGCTTCCGTTTGCCGGCCATCCGAGTGTCGGGGCGGCCGTGGTGGCGGCCCGGCGGGGCGTGTTCGGCGTGGGGCAGGTCGCGCAGGAGTGCACGGCCGGCATCATGCCGATCGACGTCACCGAGACCGGGGCGACGCTCACCGGTGGCGTACCGACCCTCGGCCCCGAGCTGGACCCGGAGCCGCTGCTGGAGATCGCGGGTCTCACCGTGGCCGACCACGCCGGTCCGGCGCCCCGGGTCGCCGGGTGCGGGCTGGAGTTCCCGTACCTGCCGGTCCATCCTGACGCGGTGGCCCGCGCCCGGGTGAACCCGGCGGCGGCGCAGCGGGTCGGTGTGGATCATGTGAGCGTCTTCTCCTGGGACGCGGCGAGCCAAACCGCGCACAGCCGGGTTTTCGTGCCCGGCATGGGTGTTCCGGAGGACCCGGCGACCGGGTCGGCGGCGCTGGGCCTCGGGGTGTGGCTGGTGGCCAGCGGTCTGCTCCCCGGCGACGGCCGCTCCAGCTACACCGTCCGGCAGGGCATCGAGATCAACCGCCCCTCCTCGCTCGCCTGCACGGTCACCGCGGCGAACGGCGCGGCGGTGGGGACCACGGTGGCGGGCCAGGTCGTCCCGGTGGCCCGGGGCGAGATCATGGTGCCGCCGTTCGTCGGCTGAATCGGTACGTAGGCCGATGCCGGCGCGGGTCGGGTGGGAGAGGATGCCACTGTGACGGACGAGGACGGGCGGCGCGGCACGCCCCTGGTCGACGAGGTGATCAAGAAGGCTGCGGTGGCCTGGGTGACCGTCGCCGACGAGCCGGCCCGGGGGCTCTGGTGCGCTCCCCTGGAGGGCGCGCTGCTCGTCGTCAGCGGTCCCGGCGAGCAGGCGGCACCGGGGCTCGCCGAGGCGACCGCGGCGCAGGTCACCATGCGGGGCGACCACGGCGGCCGGGTCGTCACCTGGTCGGCCCGCGTCGACCGGCTGCTGCCGGGCAGCGAGGAGTGGGAGACCGTAGCACCGCTGGTCGCGGCGAAACGGCTGAACGCCTCCGGATCCACCGCCGAGCTGATCCAGCGCTGGGCGGACGAGGGCTGCGCGCTGACGCGGCTCACGCCGGCCGGCGACACCGTCTCCGGGGAGGCGCTGCCCACCGGCTCGCTCGCCGAGCCGCCCCGGGACACCCCCGCCGCCCGAGCCACCCGCAAGCCGTTCCGGCTGCACCGGGTCCGCCGCCGCTGACCGGTCGCCGACCGTCCACCGGGGCGGTCCCACCGGTCGCCGACGGCGACCGGCGGGGCGGTCATCCGGTGGGCTGGCCGGCAGCGGTGGCCGCGTACCGGGTCGTCGGCGACTCCGCCTGGTCGGTCCCGGGGTCGACCATGGTGAGCACCTCGGCGAGCGAGCCGAGCAGCGGGCCGCGCCAGCCGAGATCGGCGTTGAAGACCATGTGCTCGGCGAGGTCCGGCGCGGCCAGCCGGGCCGCGGTCAACCCGGCTCGCTCCGCGCCGGTGAGCTCCTGGCTGCCCCCGTCGCCGACGTAGAGGCACTGGTGCGGGGCGAGCCCGAGCCGGCGGCACGCCGCCAGGTAGAGCTCCGGATCCGGTTTGCAGCGCCCCACCTGCACCGAGAAGATCCGCACGTCGAGCAGCGGGGCGATCGCCAGGTCCGGCAGGAAGGCCGGCAGCTCGTGGGTGCAGTCACTGATCACACCGGTGCGGAGCCCGAGCTGGCGCAGCCTGGCCAGCGTCGGCACCGCGTCGGGCCGGAGCCGGGTGTCCGCGCGTACCGCCAGGTGCCGGGACGCCACCGCCGCGCGCACGGCGCCGTCCGACGGGTGTACGCCGGCCTGCGCGCAGACCCAACGCAGGGTCGCCTCGGCGTTGCCGAGCTGGCCGCTGGCCCGCTGGTAGAACGTCCGGTCCAGCACCGCCGTGAAGGTGTCGGGCGGGCAGCCGAGCAGTCGCGCGGTGCCCTGGTGGCCCACACCGCGCTGGACGGAACGGGTGAGCGTGCCGAAGAAGTCGAAGAGCACCGCCTGGAACCTGGGCATGAGGGAGCGCCTCCGGGCGTGAGGGGGTCGCCGGCGCGGACCGCGTGATAGTAGCGGAGCGCTGACGGTACGTGGTCGTTCGGGTCGTGTGAGGATTGCTCCCCGTGTCCCCAGCTCAACACCGCCCGCCGCGCGACCCGATGACCGTCGGGGCGCTCGCGCTCGCCGTGGTCGCCGTCTCGTCGTCCGCACCCCTCATCGCCTTCGCGGCCGCCCCCGCCCTGGCTGTCGCGTTCTGGCGCAACCTCTTCTCGGTCGCGTTGCTGGGCCCGTTCTCGGCGACCCGCCGCCGCGCGGAGCTGCGTTCGCTCACCGTCGGCGCCGGCCGACGGGAGGGCCTCTACTGCGTGCTCTCCGGTGTCGCGCTCGCCGCCCACTTCGCGACCTGGATGCCGAGCGCCCAGCTCACCTCGGTCGCCGCGGCGACCGCCCTGGGGGCCACCCAGCCGGTGTGGCAGGGGCTGATCGCCCGTGGCCAGGGGCGGCGGTTGCCGCCGGTGGTGTGGGCGGGCATCGGGGTCGCGGTCTCCGGCGCGGTGCTCGCCACCGGCGCGGACTTCTCCGCCTCCGGCCGGGCGTTCGCCGGTGACCTGCTCGCGGTCGCCGGTGGGCTGTTCGCGGCGATCTACACCGCCTTCGGCGAACGGGCCCGGGTCAGCATCAGCACCACCACGTACACGACCGTCTGCTACGGGGTGTGCTCGTTGATCCTGCTGGTCGTCTGCCTGGTCGGCGGGGTGCCGGTGACCGGGTTCGACGGCCGCACCTGGCTGGCCATCCTCGCCCTGGTGGCCGGTGCCCAGCTGCTGGGGCACTCGATGTTCAACTACGCGCTGCGGCGGGTCTCCGCCACCACGGTGAGTGTGCTGATCCTGCTGGAGGCGCCGGGTGCCGCCCTGCTCGGCTGGGTGTGGCTCGGTCAGCTGCCCCGGACGCTCGCCCTGCCCGGGTTGGCGCTGCTGCTGGCCGGCGTGGTCGTGGTGGTGCTCGGCGGCGCCCGAGCGGCCCGCCGCGCCACCCCCACCCCCATCCCCGCCGCCACCCCCGCCGCCCTCCCTCCCGACGCCACCCCCCTAACCGCCCCCGCCGACGACCGCCGCTGACGGCGGGGCGGGCGCACTTTCTCCGAAAGAGTCGCCATTCCGCCGCCGGAGCGCCCACTTTCCGTGAAAGTGCGGGAAGGAGAAGCGCGGCGGGGAGCGGGAAGGCGGGGTATGCGGGGGCGGGGGAACGGGGGTGGAGGTGAGGGCGAGGGGGCGCCGGCGACGGTGGTCACGCCCTCGGCCGAGTTTCCACCGCTGGACCGGGCGGAGCTGGGCGCGTTGCGCAGCATCGGTGAGCAATGGCAGGTCCCCTCGGACGGACCTCCGCCCGCCCCGAACCGGCTGCCGCTGGATCCGACGCTCGAACGGACCCGGGCCGAGCCGGCCCCCGGCCGGTTCGGGCGGCTCGCGCCGATCGCCATGTTCCGGGCGGGCGAGCCGGGCGAACTGGTGGCGACCGAGCCGGCGAACGCCCCGTCGACCCGGGCGGGTCAGGCGCTGTTCCGCTGCCGTCGGGCGCTGTTCGGCCCGCCGCTGACCAGCGCGGCGGTCTTCTACGAGCGGATGCGCAAGCTGGTCGCCCTCCCGGTGCTCTCCTCCGACCTGCTCAGCTCGGTGGCGTACGGGCCGGAGGCGATGCTGGCCGTGCTGGTGCTCGCCGGCAGCACGGCGCTCGGTCTGTCGCTGCCGCTCGCCGCCGTACTGGCCGTGCTCATGGTCGCCGTGGGCCTCTCCTACCGGCAGACGGTGGTCGCCTACCCGCACGGCGCAGGCTCGTACGTGGTGGCCCGGGAGAACCTCGGTGTCCGGCCGGGACTGCTCGCCGCGGCCGGTCTGATGGTCGACTACGTGCTGACCGTGGCGGTGTCGGTGGCGGCCGGGGTGCATGCGGTCACCTCGGCGCTGCCCGGGCTGGCCCGGTACACCGTGCCGCTCGGGCTGTTGACGATCGCCGTGCTGCTCGCGGGCAACCTGCGTGGCGTACGCGCCGCCGGGAACCTCTTCGTATGGCCCACGTACGCCTTCGTGTTCGCGCTGCTCGCGGTGCTCCTGGTCGGCTACCTGCGGGCCGGCGCCCGGGGTTTCGAACCGGTCCCGCCGCCGGCGGTGCCGGCCGCCGAGGGGCTGGGGCTGCTGCTGGTGCTGCGCGCCTTCGCGTCGGGGGCGGTGTCGATGACGGGCATCGAGGCGGTGTCGAACGCCGTCCCGGTCTTCCGCCCACCCGAGTGGCGAAACGCCCGCACGACGCTCAGCTGGATGATCGGGATGCTGGTGGCGCTCTTCGTCGGGCTCACCGTGCTGATCCATTTGAACGGGCTGGTGCCGACCCCGGAGAACACCCTGCTGTCCCAGCTCGCCCGGGCGACGTTCCCCACCGGCCCCTGGTACGCGCTGGTGCAGGCGGCCACGGCGCTGATCCTGCTGCTGGCCGCGAACACCGCGTTCAACGGATTTCCCCGGCTGCTCTTCTTCATGGCCCGGGCCGGGCACGCACCCCGCCGGTTTCTGCACATGGGGGACCGGCTGGCGTTCAGCAACGGCCTGGTCGCCCTCGCGGTCACAGCCGGCGCGGCCTTCCTCGCGTTCCGCGGCCGTACCGAGGGGCTCATCCCGCTCTACGCGGTCGGCGTCTTCCTCGCCTTCACCCTGTCCCAGGCCGGCATGGTGGTGCACTGGCGTCGGCGGCGGAGCCGGGGGTGGCGTCGGCGGGCGGCGATCAACCTGCTCGGCGCCGTGCTCTCCGGCGTGGTGCTGGTGACGGCCGCGATCACCAAGTTCACCGAGGGCGCCTTCTTGGTGGTCGTCGCCGTGCCGCTGCTGGTGCTCACCTCGCTCGCCATCCACCGGCACTACCGGCGGCTGCACCGGTCGCTGGCGCTGCACGCGCCGCCGGACGGCCGGCGTCCCGCACCGCCCGCCGCGGTCGCGCCGCTGCCCGGTGCGGCCGAACCGGGTGCGCCAGCCGAGGCACAGGAGCTTCCGCAGCAGGTACAACACCTGGTGGTGGTGCCGGTCGCGCGGCTGAACCGCGCGTCGCTGCGGGCACTGGCGTACGCGGCGTCGCTGCGCCAGCCGACCCTGGCCGTGCACATCGCCCCCGAGGATCCCGAGGCGGACCGCTTCCGGGAGCAGTGGGAGGCGTGGGGTGACCACGTGCGGCTGGAGACGATCGTGTCGCCGTACCGGACGGCGATCGGGCCGCTCGCCCACTACCTGGAGGCGCTGCGCATCTCCCGCCCCGACGTCCTGCTCACCGTCGTCGTACCCGAGGTGGTGGTGCGGCGGCCGTGGCACCGGCTGCTGCACAGCCGGGCGGAGCATCGCCTGCGCCGTGCCCTGCGCGCCCTGCCCGGCGTGGTGGTGACGAGCCTGCCCGTGCACCTCGCCGACTAGCGGGTCGCTCAGTACCGGTCCGGCCGGTTGCCGGCCCGGCGGAGCACCTTGAGCACGTCGCGCGCCCACGTCAGGTTCGCGCACCCGTCGTCGCCGCACCGCCGGCACGCACCGTGGGCGTGGTGCTCCCGGATGATCCCCTTGGCCAGCAGCGGCAGCCACTGCGCCCGGGACAGCTCCCGCTCGATCATCGGACCTCCGCAAGACGGGCAGGCCCGGCCACCGAACCCCGTTCAGGCAGCCGGACCGCTCACCGGATGTAGCCGCTCCAGCCTCACTTGCAACGTTAGCACTGTCAAGCTTGCAAGTGGCAACGTGTGCAGGTTGCACGTACATACGGTCAGGGCGTGAGACTCGTGGCGCTCTCCGATATCGCCGAAATGCTCGGTGGTGTGTCGCGCACCAGGACCACCGAGATCACGAACCGCGCCAGCTTCCCGGCCCCCGTCGACACGGTGGCGAGCGGCAAGGTGCGCGTCTGGGACCGCGCAGCGGTGGAAGCGTGGATCGCCGAGTACCGCCCGTACCAGGCGCGGGGAACAGGCTCCGACGAGCAGCCCTGAACGCAGAACTACGGCCCGGACCATCAGGTCCGGGCCGTAGCTGACCGGGTGCGCCGCAGCGGAGGCGCACCCGTTCAACCGGGATACCGATCAGGCGTCCGTCGCGGACGTGGTCAGGGGCGCCGGCCCACCTCGTCCACGACGGCGACCTCCAGGATGGCCGAGGTGCCGGCCGTGCCGAGGAAGGTGTGGCTCTCCTCGTCGAAGACGAGCACCCCGGATTTGCCCTCGTGCGACCAGGCGATCCCGATGCCGGGCCGCCCCGCACCGTCTGCGACGTCCGGTACGACCGTGAGTCCGGGGATTCGCGCGGCCGCCTCGAAGAGCGCGGCCCGCACCTGGGGGCGGAGGTACTTCGACGCGAGGAGGTCGTGCACGTCCTTGCCCAGGGCGTTCGAATCGCCCGGCTCGCCCCGGTAGTTCGCGTTGAGGTGGTCGAGCATTGCGTCCGGGTCGGTCGGCAGGTCGGGCAGGTAGGCCGGGCTCGGCGTGCACGGCTCGGTCCGCCGTGGGTCCAACCGGCCACCCTTCGTCGCGGCCGCCCGCCCGTCGCGGCAACCCGGCACTGGCATGTTCTCGACGTCGGTCGCGGGCGTCTGCCGGAGCAGCCCGTCGTGTGTGCCGTCGACCGACAGCCAGGACTCGTCCGTCGAGTCGCCGGAGCGGGTCTTCGTGTAGACGAACTGGTCGGGGCGCGGCTCGACGTCCGGCAGCCGGAGCGCTGCCGCCGCCGCGCCGTGCAGGACCTGCGCCGCCTCCGCGTGGGCGGCCGGGACCTGACCGCCGATCCGGTCGGGGGCGAGCACGAGCACCGCGGCGACCGCCGCCGCGACGCCGGCCGTCGCCCAGCCGGCCAGCAGGAGACGTCGCACCCGCCGGGTACGCCGTACCGGACGCGCCGCGGGTTCGCCGCCGTGCTGCTCCGCGCCCATCCCGGCGAGGAGCCGACCACGGGCGGGCGCGAGATCATCGGTCTTCAGGAGCGGGGCGTTCCCGTCCAACTCCCGGACCATTCGCAGGTCATCCATTGCTGAGCCTCTCCTCGAAAGTCGTGCTGGGGTCGGTTTCGCCCAGCGCCCGGCGGACCTTGCGACGGGCCCGGTTCAGTCGGGAGCGGACGGTGCCGACCGGGATCGTCAGGGCCGCCGCCACCTGCTCGTAGGTCAGCTCCTCCCACGCGATCAGGAGCAGGACATCCCGATCGCCGGGGGAGAGCTCGGCCAACGCCCCGGTCAGCAACCGGCGAAGCGACCGGGCCGTCACATCGGCGTCGATCCGGTCGGCGGGGAAGTCCTCGCCCCGATCCGCGGCGAGGGCCTGCCGGAGGCGGTACTCGCGCAGCTCGGCCCGCCGGTGTTGACCGACGAGGTTGGTCGCGATCCCGTACAACCACGGCCGGGCGTCGGGTCGCTGCGGGTCGTACTGCCCCCGTTTGCGGAACGCGGTGAGGAACGTCTCCGCCACCAGGTCGTCGGCCGTCTCCCGGCCCAGCCGGCGGGCCAGATACCGATGGATGTGGGAGGCGTGCCGGTCGAAGATGACGGCGAAGCAGTCCGGATCCCGCGCCGACCTCTCGATGACTGTCGAGTCGTCCTCCATGTCGACGACGATCCCGCCTTGCCCTGTCCGATGCATACGCGACCTTTCGTGGGCGCTGAGGGTTCACCCGGTTATCAGCAGAACGGCCACGGAGGGTTCACGACGGATCTTCGATACGGTTCCCTCCACAGCGCGCTCGCCCGGCGTCTGTCCGGGTGAGGAGGGCGAGTTGACGACTGAGGAGCGAGCCCGGGCCGGCTTCGCCGACTTCGTGCGGGCCGAGAACGCCGCGCTGACCAGGTTCGCGTACCTGCTCACCGGCGACCGGCACCACGCCGAGGACCTGGTCCAGACGGCCCTGGCCCGGGTGGCGGTGCACTGGGAACGGGTCGACGACCCGGCCGCGTACGTGCGCCGGACGCTCTGCACCCAGGCGGCGAGCTGGTGGCGATGGCGGCGGGTCCGCCCACCTGAGCAGCTCGGCGGGGCGGTGCCGGAGCGTACGACCGGACCGGTCGAGGACCCGGACCTGCGGCTGACCCTGCGGGCGGCGCTCGGCCGGCTGACCGCCCGGCAACGCGCCGTGCTGGTGCTGCGGTACTACGAGGACCGCTCCGAGTCGGAGACCGCCGTGCTGCTCGGCTGCCGGCTCGGCACGGTCAAGAGCCAGACCCGGCACGCGCTCGCCCGGCTGCGCGTCCTCGCCCCCGAACTCGCCGAACTGGTCGGCCGGGCCCCCGAGGAGGTGTCGCGATGACCACCCGGCTCACCCAGGCGCTGCGTCACCTGGCCGACGAGGTGCCCGCCACCTCCGTACCGGAGGAGCTCTTCGACGCGGCGCGGACCCGGCACCGTCGTCGCCGGACGGTCGTGGCCGCCGTCGTCGTCGTCCTGGTCCTGCTGGCCGGCACCGGGTACGCGCTGCGCCCGGTCGCCCTGCCGGCACCCGCGACCCCCCGGGTGGACGAGCCGGGGCTCCCCACCCGGCTGGTCGTTCCACCGCTGCGTACGGCGTCGGTGCGGGAATCGGCGCCGGGCGCGGCGGCGCTGCTCTTCGGCGGCCCGGCGGTGCGCACCGACTGGTTCGAGAACCGGATGGGGGTGCTGGCCGCCGACGCGGACCGGTACCGGGTGCTGGACGCCGGCACCAACGTGCCCGGGTTCGAGGCGCTGCTCTCCCCGGACGGCCGGTACGCGTGGGAGCGGGGAAGGCTGTACGACCTGACCACCGGCAGCACTGTTCCGGGCGCGCCGATCGGCCAGCCGCTTGCCTTCGCGCCGGACGGAACCCGGCTCGTCTACGCCGCCGACGGCACGTTCACCCCGCCGAACACCTACGCCACCCCGTACGTCGGGGTCTACGACCGCAGCAGCCGGGCCGAGGTGCTGCGGGTCCGGGTGGGCAGCGCCTGGATCCCGCCAGGGCGCACGGCCGCCCTTTCACCCGACGGCGGTGAGCTGGCCCTCCAGGTCCGGGACGAGGTGTGGCTGACCCGGGTCGCCGACGCGGGCGCCGATCGCAGCGCCGAGCCGTACCGGAGACTGCCGCTGACCGGGGGCCGGCTCGCCGGGGCCGGGTCGTGGCCGCCGGACGGGCGGTCGGTGGCCGTCCTGGAGCGGTCGACGTGCACCGACTGCCCGATGCCGTCGTACCCGCGCACCTGGCGGTTGGCGACCCGCGCCGTCACCGACGCGGTGGCGCGGCCCGCCGCCGCCTTCCCCGAGCTGCGTTCCCGCTCGTACGTGCAGGTGCTCGGCTGGCGCTCGGCGGACGAGGCGGTGGCGTTGGTGGGCGTACCCGGCCCGGAGGCGGTGGACCGGCCGGAGGAGCACGACATCGCGTGGGGCCCCTACCACGAGCTGGGCACCGAAGCGGTCGAACTGGTGCTGCTCCGCCGGGGTGCGCCGGCCCCCGAGGTGCTGCTGCGCACCCCGGCCGGGATCACCGAGCTGGCGGTCGCCGCCGACCTCGCGGTCGACGGCGACGTACGCCCGTCCGGCCGCCCCGACTACGGCCCGCCGCCGTTCTGGCTCGTCGCGCTCTGGCTGCTCGGCGCGGCGGCGCTGGCCGTTCCGCTACTCGCCCTGCTCCGCCACTGGCGTGGCCGGCGCACCGGGGCGCGCCCACCGCGGGCGGTCACACGTCGTGGACCGGGAGCACCCGGGTGATCGGGGCGGAGTCGCCGAGCCCGGCCCGCAGCGCGAGCCGCTCCGGGTCGGCCAGGAAGCTCTCCAGACCCTCCGGGGCGGTGAAGCGGATGACGTGCACCTCCTCGCGGCCGTCGTCGGTGCGCAGCCGCCGCTCCAGCCGCCCGCCGTGCCGACCGAGCAGGGCGAGCACGGCGTCCTCGTACCGCTGTCCGGCTTCGACGTCGGAGAGCTCGACCAGCGCGACCAGCCGCACCGTGCCGGTCGGGTCGGCGACCAGCGACTTCCAGAAGTGGTGGTCGACGTGGCCGCCGGGGATTCCGTCCCGGATGCCGGTGTCGGTGTAGCCGTGCCGCCGGTAGAAGTCCGGCGCCTGGAACGAGAACGACGACACGGAGATCTCGGTGCAGCCCCGCCGCCGGGCCTCCTCCTCGGCCGCCCGCAGCAGCCGGCCACCCCATCCGTCGCGCCGCCGGTCGGCCCGGACCCACACGGTGTTGATGCCGGCCCGCCCGCCCCAGGTCCAGCCGGTCAGGCCGGCGATCAGTCCGCCGTCGGCGTCGGTGACCCGGACGGAGAGCCCCGCCTCGTCGTCGGTGCCGGTGGCGGCGTTGTTGAACGCGGTCAGCTCCCGGTCGATGCGCTCGGTCAGCTCGGCGTCCTCGCCGGCAACGTGCAGGATCGGCCCGGTGGTGGTGTCGTTCCCCGTCGTCATGGCGCGGAGTATGGCAGCGATGGGGTGCCCTAGGCAGACCCCTTTTGCGGGTCAGCCGTCGAGGCCGACGGCCTTGGCGCTGGCCGTCCAGAGCCGGTCGGCCAGCTGCGGGTCGGCCGCCTTGCGCAGCGGACGACGCAGCCTGCGGTTGTAGTAGTAGGCGCCGTTACGCAGCCGGGCCGGATCGGAGTTGACCAGCCAGAGCAGCGTCTCCGCGCCCTTCTCCGGGCTGCGGAACGGCAGCAGGCGCATGCCGGCGGCGACCAAACGGCTCTCGTTGCCGAACCGGGTGCGCACCACGCCCGGGTGGAAGCAGTGCGCGTGGACGTCCGACCAGCGCCGGGCCGCCTCGGCGGTGAAGAGGATGTTCGCCTGCTTGCTGGTGCCGTACGC
This sequence comes from Micromonospora musae, assembly GCF_003626545.1. Classification (NCBI taxonomy): domain Bacteria; kingdom Bacillati; phylum Actinomycetota; class Actinomycetes; order Micromonosporales; family Micromonosporaceae; genus Micromonospora; species Micromonospora musae. Next base: position 409,751 of record NZ_RAZS01000001.1, on the reverse strand, counting down.
GGTCAGGGCCCGGTAGCGGCGCAGCGGAAGGTTGAGGTCGCCCGGGTCCAGCGCGCCGCTGCGGTGCGCGCCGGAGGCGGTGACCACCATCCGGCCGACCCGGTCCCGCAGCAGGTTGGTGAGCAGGAACGGCGCCAGATGGTTGGCCTGGATGGAGAGTTCGAAGCCGTCGACCGTGGTGACCGGTTGGAGCACTATCGCTCCGGCGTTGTTCACCAGCACGTCGATCCGGTCGTACGCCGCCCGCAGCTTCTCGGCCAGCCGGCGTACGTCGTCGAGCACCGCGAAGTCGGCGCGGAACAGCTCCGGCGCCAACCCGGACGCGTCCCGGACCTGACTTCCGGCGGCCTGCAGCCGGGCCGGGTCACGCCCGACCAGTACCACCTGGTCGCCCCGGCGCGCGAGGTCGACCGCGGCCGCCCGGCCGATGCCCGAGCTGGCGCCGGTCACCACCACCAGGCGACGCCCAGTGAGATCTTCCACAGCTCCGTTCACCGCGGTCATGGCGTGAGGTTACCGTGGCGTAACTCCCTTTGGGATCGTTAAGTCGCCGGCGTCGTCGGCGGACGCCGCGCTGGAAGGAGCCCTCCATGGCCGCTCTCGGTCGACCCCGCAGGTCCTGCCTCGCGGTGCCGGGTTCCAGCGTCAAGATGCTCGGCAAGGCCCAGGGGCTCCCGGCCGACCAGGTCTTCCTCGACCTGGAGGACGCGGTCGCGCCGCTGGCGAAGCCGGACGCCCGCAAGAACATCGTGGCCGCGCTCAACGAGGGCGACTGGGCCGGTAAGACCCGGGTGGTACGGGTCAACGACCTCACCACCCCGTGGACCTACCGGGACGTCATCGACGTGGTCGAGGGTGCGGGCGCCAACCTGGACTGCGTCATGCTGCCGAAGGTGCAGAACGCGAGCCAGGTGCAGTGGCTGGACCTGACGCTCACCCAGCTGGAGCGGACCCTCGGCCTCGAGGTCGGCCGGATCGGTATCGAGGCGCAGATCGAGAACGCCGCCGGTCTGGTCAACGTGGACGAGATCGCCGCCGCCTCGCCGCGGGTGGAGACGATCATCTTCGGTCCGGCCGACTTCATGGCCTCGATCAACATGAGGTCGCTCACCGTCGGCGCGCTGATCCCGGAGTACCCCGGCGACCCCTACCACTACATCCTGATGCGGATCCTGATGGCTGCCCGGATGCACGACAAGCAGGCCATCGACGGGCCGTTCCTCCAGATCCGGGACGTCGACGGGTTCCGCGAGGTGGCTCGGCGTTCGGCCGCGCTCGGCTTCGACGGCAAGTGGGTCCTGCACCCGGCGCAGATCGAAGCGGCGAACGAGGTCTACTCGCCGGCGCAGGCCGACTACGACCACGCCGAGCTGATCCTCGACGCGTACGAGCACTACACCTCGGAGGCGGGGGGCCGGCTCGGCGCGGTGCTGCTCGGCGACGAGATGATCGACGAGGCGTCCCGGAAGATGGCCCTGGTCATCGCCGCCAAGGGGCGGGCCGCCGGGATGACCCGCACGTCCTCGTTCACCCCGCCCTCGCAGTGAGCGGCGGTCGTGCCGTCCGGGACGCCCCGGACGGCACGATCCACGTCAGCTGCTCTGGTTGGCGGCGATGACGATCGCGATGATGATGACGATGGTGGCGAGCACCGCGATCCCCGTGGAGACCCAGCCCATGATGATGCCGGCGGTCGCCATGCCCTCGCCGCTCTCGCCCCGCTCGCGGATCTGGCGCTTGGCGATGTGACCGAGGATCGCGCCGACGACGCCGATGATTCCGCCGACGCCGTAGCCGCAGAGGCCCATGACTCCGGTGATGCCGACGACCATCGCGGCGACCGCCATCCCGTTGGTGGCGGGCGCGGGCGGATAGCCGTAACCCGGGTAGCCCGGCGGCGGGCCGGGCTGCGCGTACGGGGCGGCGGGCGGCTGCTGCTGGGCGTACGGGTCGTACGGGGCGGCGGCCGGCGGGTGCTGCCCGGCGTACGGGTTGACCGGGGCGTACGGGTCGACCGGACCGGGCTGGGCGGGTACCGGCGGGCCGCTCATCGGCAGTGTCGGATCAGCCGGCGTACCGGGCTGCTGGCCCGCTCCCGCCGGATCGTTCCAACCGGACGGTGGGGGATAGGTCATGCGTTCTCTCCAGTGGCTGCGTGTGCCGCCAGGGTATCCAGCACCGGGCGAACCCGATGACCCTCGGACCCGGGTGCCTCGTTGCTCGGGCCCGCCGGAACGGGCAGGATCCAGGCATGGCAATCGACGCGCGCGCCGCGGACCGCTCCGGCAGTCGACCGAGACGGGACGCCAGCCGTCCGAGCTTCGCGCGACGTAACCGTGCGGCGGCACCGAACACCCCGCCCGATCAGGACGCGCCGGCCGCACTGCCGGAGCCGGCGACGATGCGGCTCGACGGTCGGGTCGCGCTGGTCACCGGGGCGGGCAGCCCGGACGGCATCGGTTACGCGACCGCCCGCCGCCTCACCGACCTGGGGGCTCGGGTGGCCATCGTCTCCACCACCCGCCGGATTCATGAGCGAGCGAGCGAGCTGGGCGTCACCGGGTTCGTCGCCGACCTGACCGACGAGTCCGAGGTTGGTGCGCTGGCCGACGCGGTCGCCGAGCAGCTCGGCGACGTCGAGGTGCTGGTCAACAACGCCGGCCTGGCGAGCCGGGCCAGCCCCGAGGTGCTCCGCCCGGTCGCCCAGCTCAGCTACGACGAGTGGCGTGGTGAGATCGACCGGAACCTGACGACCGCCTTCCTGTGCAGCCGGGCGTTCATCGGTGGGATGTCCGAGCGCGGCTGGGGGCGCATCGTCAACCTGGCCGCCACCGCCGGGCCGGTCAACGCACTGCCCACCGAGGCGGCCTATGCGGCGGCCAAGGCGGGAGTGGTCGGACTGACCCGTGCCCTCGCCATGGAGGCGATCGCGGACGGGGTGACCGTGAACGCGGTGGCACCTGGCACGATCTACACGGCGGCGTCCACCATGGCCGAGATCAAACAGGGCCTCGGTACGCCGGTCGGGCGGCCCGGCAGTCCGGACGAGGTGGCGGCGGCCATCGCCTTCCTCTGCTCGCCGGCCGCGTCGTACATCACCGGGCAGATGCTGGTCGTCGACGGCGGCAACAGTGTGCGGGAGGCCCAGTTCCGCTGAGCGGGGCGTGGGCGGGGCAAGCCCGGGCTTGGAGTCGGCGGATGGTCAGTAGTTGACGCCGTCGTTGCCGGCGAGGATCACCACGGCGAGCCAGCCGCAGCAGGCGAGCAGCCCTAGGGCGGTGAATACGTAGCTGAGGATCAGCCCCCAGGTGGCGAGCTGGTCGCCCTCCTCGCCGCTGGTGCGCAGCTGCCGCTTCCCGAGGTGGCCGAGGACGATGCCGGCCGGTGGGAAGACGAACGCGAAGATCAACGACAGGATCGCCAGCACGTTGGTGCGGACCGGGCCGGCGGGTGGCGGACCGTACTGCCCGTAGGGCGGCTGCGGGGCGTACGACGGCTGCTGTCCCCACTGCGGGCCCGGCGGGTAGCCGCCCGGCTGACCGTACGGCGGCTGGCCCGGTGCGGGTGGGGTGGGCGGCTGGTCGCCGGGCGGCAGGTACGGCGGGCGCTCCGGTGGCGGGCCGAACGGCGAGCCCTCGTCGGCCGGGGGTGCGTAGGGCGAGCGCTCCGGTGGCTGCGCGGAGCCCGGCTGGTCCTGTGGCGGCTCGTAGGGGGAGGGCGGCTGCTCGCCACCGGGTGGGTCGGACGGTGGCGGGTTCGTCACGGTCTCCTCCTCCGTGCCGGCGCAGGGTCATGGCCCTCTTGCCGGACGCTACCGGAGCGGTGAACCTTTTCACAGCGGTTGTGTGGACTGGTCACCTTGGCCCAGCCGTGCGAGGCGACCGATACTGACCGAGCGTTAGGTTACCTACGAGTAATCGTTGATCCCCGGAGGCTGAGATGGCTCGACTCGCCCAGACGCCCGGCCTGACCGATGTGCAGCGATCCATCCTGGAGACCGTCCGCGAGTTCGCCGACAAGGAGATCATCCCGCATGCGCAGCGGCTGGAGCACGCCGACGAGTACCCGACCGACATCCTCGACGGGATGCGGGAGATGGGGCTCTTCGGCCTCACCATCGCCGAGGAGTACGGCGGGCTCGGCGAGTCCCTGCTGACCTACGCCCTCGTCGTCGAGGAGCTCTCCCGGGGCTGGATGTCGATCTCCGGCATCGTCAACACCCACTTCATCGTGGCGTACCTGATCTCCCAGCACGGCTCCGCCGAGCAGCGCAGCCGCCTGCTGCCGAGGATGGCCACCGGCGAGGTACGCGGCGCCTTCTCGATGTCGGAGCCGGAGTGCGGCTCCGACGTCGCCGCGATCAAGTCGAAGGCGGTCCGCGACGGCGACCGATTCGTGCTCAACGGTCAGAAGATGTGGCTCACCAACGGGGCGTACTCCTCGGTGGTGGCCACCCTGGTCAAGACCGACACCGGCGCCGACTCGGTCTACGGCAACATGAGCACCTTCCTGCTGGAGAAGGAGCCCGGCTTCGGCGAGACCGCACCCGGCCTCACCATCCCCGGCCGGATCGAGAAGATGGGCTACAAGGGCGTCGAGACCACGGAGATGGTGCTCGACGGGGTCCGGGTGCCCGCCTCGGCCGTGCTCGGCGGCGAGGAGCAGGTCGGCCGCGGCTTCTACCAGATGATGGACGGCATCGAGGTCGGGCGGGTGAACGTGGCCGCCCGCGCCTGCGGCATCTCCGTCCGCGCCTTCGAGCTGGCCGTCGCGTACGCCCAGCAGCGCCGCACCTTCGGTCAGCCCCTCGCCAAGCACCAGGCCGTCGCGTTCAAACTCGCCGAGATGGGTACGAAGATCGAGGCCGCGCACGCCCTCATGGTCAACGCCGCCCGGCTCAAGGACGCCGGCCAGCGCAACGACGTCGAGGCCGGCATGGCCAAGCTGCTCGCCTCCGAGTACTGCGCCGAGGTGGTGCAGGAGGCCTTCCGCATCCACGGCGGCTACGGCTACTCGAAGGAGTACGAGATCGAGCGGCTGATGCGGGAGGCGCCGTTCCTGCTGATCGGCGAGGGCACCTCGGAGATCCAGAAGACGATCATCTCCCGCGGCCTGCTCAAGGAGTACAAGCTCTGACCGTTCCGGCCCAGGTCAGGCGCCGGGCGCGTGCGTGGTTCCGGCCCGGGTCAGGCGCCGACGCCGGGCGCGTGTGCGGCGAGCTGCCGGCGGGCGTGGCTGATCAGGGCGGCGGGGTCGTCGGCGTACAGGCGGATCTCCCGCACCGGCTCGCTCGGCCCCTTCGGCAGCCGTACGGAGATCGGCTCGCGCAGCACCAGGTCGACGCTGGTCTGCTTGGCGGCGGCGACGCTCAGGATCGCTCCCGACTCGTCCCGCTCGACCTGGACGGCTCGGCTGGAGGGCAGTGAGCGGTAGCGGGCGCCGGCCGTGGCGATCGCCGTCCACGGCACCAGGAAGTCGACGGAGAAGCCGTTGCGCACGCGCAGCCCGGCCGCCTCGGCGACGTGCGGGTGCATCCGCAGGCTGGCCAGGAGCCCGATCATCCACAGCAGGCCCCAGATGCCGAGCACCAGCACGATCTTCCGCGCCGACGGGAGGGTGTGGGCGAGGATCACGTCGAAGATCGGGATCTCGACCGCCGAGAGGACGATGAAGGCGATCAGGATCGGCTTCACCACGCCGACGTAGCTGAAGACCTCCGCCCCGGGCTCCCGGGTCGGCGGCCGGCGCAGCAGCCAGCGGTAGAGGCTGCGCCACATCCCGATCTCGTACACGATCGCGGCTCGCAGCAACGCGATCGGATTCCGCTCCCGCACCGGGTAGCTCCGCCCCTGAGTGGTTACATTGCAACTGCAATGTAACCACCGCAGACCCGCGGACGCAATGCGGCTGTATCGCATCCCTCGGCTGCAGCCCCGTTGATCATGAGGTTGGCGGGCGAAATGGAGATCGACTACGCCGCCAACCTCATGATCAACGGGTTGAGTGGGGGTGGGGAGGGGGTCGGGTTCGAGGGTTAGGGGCGGCGGGTCAGGGCGCCTACGGCGCGCTCCACCGCGAGGCAGCGGTCCTCGACGTACTCGATGCCCGCCTCCTCGGCGATCCGTCGCGCCTCCGGCGACACGATGCCGAGCTGCAACCACACCGCCGGGGCACCGATCGCCACCGCCTGCCGGACCACGTCGACCGCGTCCTCGGCGGGCCGGAACACGTTCACCAGGTCCACCGGGTGCGGGATGTCGGCGAGCGTCCGGTACACCTTCTCCCCGAACAGCTCATCGGCGCTCGGGTTGACCGGAATGATCCGCCAGCCGTGCCGCTGGATCTGCAGCGGCACACTGTGTGCCGCCTTGAGCGGATCGCGGGACGCGCCCACGACGGCGATCACGGCGGAGTCGGCGAGGATCTGCTGAGCGGTACGCACCCGGCGACTGTAGCTCCGGAACGGCGCCACCGGCGTGCGCGGTCAGAGCAGAGTGAGCTGCTCGGCGGCGGGCGGCGACGGCGGCTCCGGAAGATCGCGGCTCTCGCCCCGCTCGCCCCGATGCATACCGTGGCGGCGCGACGCGATCCGCACCCGCGCGGTCAACTCCCGCTGATAGGCCTGCGGAGCGTACGACCTGGCCCGGTAGAGCTCGCGGTAGCGGGGCACCAGGTGCGGGAACTCCCGGGCCAGCCAGTTCGCGTACCACTCGCGGGCACCGGGGCGCAGATGCAGCGGTATCGCCGAAACGCTTGTCGCCCCGGCCGCCGCGACCGCCGCCACCGTGGCGTCGATCGACTCGTCGTCGTCGCTGAGCCCGGGCAGGATCGGCGCCATCAGTACGCCCACCGAGAAGCCGGCGTCGGTGAGCGTCCGGACGGCGTCCAGCCTGCGGCGCGGGCTCGGGGTGCCCGGCTCGACGGCCCGCCAGAGCCGCTCGTCGACGAAGCCCACCGAGTAGGAGACGCCGACGCGGGTGACCTCGGCGGCCTGCCGGAGCAGCGGAAGGTCGCGCAGGAGCAGCGTGCCCTTGGTGAGGATCGAGAACGGGTTGGCGAAGTCGCGCAGCGCCGCGATGATCTGCGGCATCAGCTGGTAGCGACCCTCGGCGCGCTGGTAGCAGTCGACGTTCGTGCCCATCGCGATGTGCGCGCCCCGCCAGCGCGGCGCCGCCAGCTCCCGCCGGACCAGCTCACCGGCGTTGACCTTGACGATCACCTTCTGGTCGAAGTCCGCCCCGGCGTCGAGGTCGAGGTAGGTGTGAGTATTTCTCGCAAAGCAATATTTGCAAGCATGACTGCATCCACGGTAGGGGTTGATCGTCCACTCGAACGGGACGCGGGAGGCGCCCGGCACCCGATTGATGATCGACTTTGCCCGCACCTCGTAGAACGTCATGCCGGCGAAGCCGGGGGTGTCGAAGGTGCGCACGGTTGCGCCGGGCAGCGCCAGCGGCAGGGGTGGCGTCGCTGGCGCTGCCCGTTCGGGAGCCCCCTCGGCCGGGGGAGCGGCGAGGTTGGCCCAGCGCATGGGCATTATTCGAACACACGTACGAGCGCGGCGCAAGCCCGCACGCCGTGTCCCCGGCCACCTCGCCGGCCGCGCCACGGCCTCCGGGTGGAGGATGGAGGCATGGAGAGGTCGACGTTCGTCTACGACGGCGATTGCGCGTTCTGCACCCGCTGCGCCGAGTTCATCGAGCGGCGCATCCCCACCTCGGCCCGGGTGCTGCCGTGGCAGTTCGCCGACCTGGCCGCCCTCGGGCTGACCGAGGCGGAGTGCGAGCAGGCCGTGCAGTGGGTGGGCGTCGACGGCGTACGCGCCGCCGGGCCGGACGCCATCGCCCGGCTGCTCGGCGACAGCGGTCCACTCTGGCGGATCCCGGGCGCGATCCTGCGCTTCCCACCGGCGCGCGCCGCCGCCTGGCCCGCGTACCGCTGGGTGGCGCGCAACCGCCACCGCCTGCCCGGCGGCACCGCCGCGTGTGCGGTGCCGGCCGCGCACCGGGACTGACCGGTCCGGCCGCGCCGGTCCGCGACGGTCACCCCGCCGACCGTCAACGCCGCGCTGAGCCGGCCACCCGCTGGCGGCCACTGCCGTGGTCAGTCGGCCACGCTGCTGGCGGCCGCCGCCGTGGTCAGTCGGCCACCCGCCGATGGCTGCTGCCGTGGTCGGCCGGCCACTCCGCCGACGGCCGCAGGCGGGGTCAGTCGGGGAGGCCGGTGCAGGTCACGCCGTTGATGGTGCAGGCCGTCGGGGCCGCGCTGACGAGTGCGCCGGCCACCCGGAAGGTCACCTGCACCGAACCCTTTCCCGGCACCTGCCCGCCGTCGGCCGGCACCAGGGTCCAGGTGGCGCCGGCACGGGTGGCGCTGGCCCCGGTGACCGCCGTGAGCTTGAGGGACTCCCGGGGCAGCGTGACCACCAGGGTCCAGTCCGGCGCGGGGGCCGTCCCCGGGTTGCTGATGGTCACCGCCGCGCGGTAGCTGAGCAGCGCGCTCTCGTCGATCGAGAGCTCGGCGCGCAGCGGTGTCGGCGCCGGGGCGGACGCGCTCGCCGGCGCGCGGGACGGCGGCGCCGCGCTGCTCGGGCTCGACGTCGCCGCCGGGTGGCTGGTTGTGGGGTGGGCGGACGCGGCGGGTCGCGCCTCCGCGCCCGGAGTGCCGGGCTCGGTGGGGGCCGCCGGACCGGTCCTGGGTGGTGGGTCGAGTGCCACCGGGGCCAGCTGCTCCGGTGCCCGCAGCATCAGGATGACGGGGACCGCCGTGGCGGCCAGCACCGTCAGGACGGCCAGGACGGCGATCCAGGCGGCGCGTGACCCCGTGCTCCGGCCGGTGACCGTACGCCCGACGGACCGGGCGAGGGCCACGATCCGGTCGAGCACGATGATCGCTATGGTTCGCCGTGGCTGCGGCGGTGATGCCGGCACTGCCTACTTCCCCCTTCAACTGGTTCGACGCGGCGAGGCGGCCACGGTGGTTCGTCGGCTCAGAGCGCGCGGAGCCCGGCGAGCAGGTCCCTGAGCAGGTCCTCGGAGGGCAGCTCGGCGAGCGTCGGCGGTTCGTGTGTCTCGATGAGCCCGGCCGCGAGCAGGTCGCCGAGGAGCACCCGGACGGTGCCGACCGGTAGGTCGAGCTCCGCGCCGATCTCCGCCACCGACAGCGGCCGGTGGCACATCTCGACGATCGCCGCCTGTTCGGGGAAGAGGCGTCCCGCCGCGGGGCCGGGACCGCGAGTGATGATCAGGGTGATCAGGTCGAATCGGCCCCGCTCGGGCGCGGCGCGGCCCCGGGTCATGGTGTACGGACGGACGACAGGTCCGGCGTCGTCGTCGTACCACGCCTCGTCAGGCGCTCCGGTCGGCTGCACCGATCTCCCCGCCCGTCACGGTGGAGGCCGGTGCGAGGTACACCGGCAGGTGCTGCTCGGCCTGCCCCACGAAGAGCGCCACCTCGTACGCCATGTCGCCGACCTCGGCGTCGGCGCCGATCCGGACGGTGAGGATGGCGCCGTTGCGGGTGGTGGCGACGAAGAGGAAGGCGCGGGCCATCTGCACGACGATCTGCCGTAGGGCGCCGCCGACGCAGACCCGGGTGGCGGCCGAACCGAGCGCCTCCAGCCCGGCGACCAGGCTGGAGAGTTGACCGGCCAGGTCGTCGTGGACCTCACGGCTGGCGCCGAGCAGCAGCCCGTCGGGCGAGAGCACCACCGCGAACTCGGCGCCGTGCACCCGGTCGACCAAGTCGTTCAGGGCCTCGGTCAGGCCGTCGGTGGTGACCACTGAATGCGTCATGAGCGTCCTCTCGCTGCTCTGGGGGCCGGTATCTCAACCGTGTCTGTGCCGGCCCTGACCGGCGTGGGCTGACCGGACCCGGGGTGACGGGTCCGCACCGGCAGGCCGCCGACGCCGCCGGGCCCGGCCGGTGGCCGTGCCGACGGGCCGGGCCGGGGGCCACCCGGCCCGGGCGCCGCACCGTCCGGCCCCGTCGGCGTGACCAGGGCGGTCGGGAGCAGCACGATCGCCGCCGTTCCGCCACGAGGACCGGGTTGCAGCGAGACCCGGGCACCGCAACGGGTAGCGAGCAGGGCAGCAGCGTACAGGCCGGTGCGGCCGGACGGGGGACCCGCCATCGGCGGATCGGTCAACATTCGGTTCGCCGCGGCGAGGCCGGCCGGATCGAGGCCGGGCCCGTCGTCGGTGACCACGACGGCACAGCCGCCCGGCCGCTGCTCGCCGGTCATCCGGACCGTGGTCTCCGCCGAGGAGAAGACCAGGGCGTTCTCGACGAGTTCGGCGAGCAGGTGGGTGACGTCGGTGACCGCGGGTCCGGCGAGGTGCCACGGCCAGTGCGGGGCGACCAGGACGCGTTGGTAGTCGGCGACCTCGGCGACGGCGCCGCGGGCCACGTCGAGCAGCGGCACCGGTCGTCGCCAGCGCCGGGCCGGTCTGGCCCCGGCGAGAGTGACCAGCTTCTCCACGTTGCGGCGCAGCCGGGTGGCGAGGTGGTCGAGTTGGAACAGCTCGGCGGTCTCCTCCGCGTCGTGTTCGCGGCGCTCCATCAGGTCGAGCAGGTTGAGTTGCTCGCGCAGCAGCACCTGGTTGCGCTGGGTGAGGCGGAGGAAGAGCTCCCGGGTGGCCGCGGCGACGGCCTGCTCGTCACGGCGGGCGACCACCGGAGCGCCGTCCCCGCGACCCGGCCCGGTGGGCAGGCGATCGTCCCGGCCGGCGGCTCCGGACGGGCCGCCGTTGCGGCCGGCGGCGGGGGGCCGGGTGCGTTCGTCGACGGGCGGTGGCTTGAGCGGCGCACCGGCCGGCGCGGGGGCTCCGGTGTGGACGGCGCGGTGGGTGGTCGCCCGGGGTCGGCGCACCGCGCGAGCCCCGGCGAGCACCAGGGTGACCAGCGCGATCAGGCCGAGACCCAGCACCGCCCCGGTACGCACGAGCAGCAGGGCCGCGCCGGGGGTGGCCCGCCGGACGCTCTCCCGGGCGGTGGACCTGACCAGGTCGTCCAGCGCGGCGAGCGCCGCCCCGGACGCCTCCTGCCACTCCTGCGCGCCGGGCTCCGGACCGGCGCCGGCCGGGTCCAGCAGCCGTTCCTCGAGGGAGCGCAGCGCGGCGAACCGGGGGCCCTGGGTCAGGGCCAGGTAGGCGTCCTGGTCGCTGCCGGGCAGTCCGGCGACGGCCTCGGCGCCCGCGTACCGCCGGACGTCGATCAGCTCGTTGAGGCGGCGCCGGTCGTCGGGAGTGACCCGGCCGCCGGTGAGCGCGGCGGTGAGCAGGGTGTCCTCGCGGGCCAGCAGCTCACGGGTGCGGGCGAGCGCCACGACCGACCGGGTCTCGGCGGCGAGGTCGCTCTCCCGCGCACCCCACTCGGGGCCGTAGACGGCGAAGGCCAGGTCGATGAGCTGGTCGTAGCCGGTGACCGCCTCGGCGTGGCCGGCGTCCGCCTCGGCGCGCAGGTCGGTCAGCCCGTCGAGCCGACGCAGCAGCGTGTCGGCGCGGTCGCGTACCGCGCCGGCGGTGAGCAGCCGCAGGTCGGTGCCGCCGATGGCGTCGCGGAGGGCGGCCACGCTCCGGTCGGTGCCGCTGCGCGCGTCGGCGAGGGTGTCCGTCTCCCGTGGCTCACCCGCGATCGCGCCGGCGGTGTGACGTCGTTCGGTCTGCAGGTCGCGGATCAGCCGGTCGGTGGGCTGGCCCACGGTCTCCGACAATGCCTGGACCCGGAACAGGTCGGCGGCGTCCCGGCCGGTCAGGTACGCGGCGTACGACCAGAGCACGATCAGCATGACCGCCGTGCCGGCGAAGAGTCGCCGGGCCCGCTGCGCAGTCGTCGCCTCGGGCCCGCTCATCGGGCCGCCCGTCCGGGCCAGGGCTGCCCGGCCGCCGTGTCCGGTCGCTGCGCCACGATGGTGCGCAGCAGCGCCAGCAGCTCCGCCCGGTTGGCGCAGTTGAGCCGGGACCGCATCCGGGCCACATGGTGCTCGACGGTCTTCGCCGAGATGAAGAGCCGGTCGCCGATCTCCCGGTAGGTCAGCCCGGCGAGCACCAGTTCGGCCACCTCCCGTTCCCGGTCGCTGAGCCGGTGCGCCGCGGGTGCGGCGAGGGCGTCGGCGACCTGCCCGTCACCGTCGGCCGTGGTCGGCTGGCTCGTGCGGGCACCGGTGGGGCGGCCCTGGAGCGTCCGGGCGCAGTCGAGGAGCGCGGTCATCGCCCGCCGGTCCGGGGTGCGGATGGCGGCCTGGCCGGCGAGGCGGGCGCCGTCCCAGCAGAGTCCGGCGTCGTGCAGCCCGCGGGCCGCGGCTTCCACCTGGGCCGGGTCGACCACGCCGCGCAGCACGTCGACCCAGCTGGCGGCGGCAGCGGCGACCACTGTGGCGTACCGGCTGTGCGGCGCGGCAGTCAGCAGGGCGGCCACGTGCTCGTCGGCGACGGCCGGCTCGTCGGAGAGGATCGCGGCGTGCAGACCGCTCCAGTGCAGCGGCGTGCTCCACAGCGGTGGGTCATCGAGCCGGGCCAGCAGCGACCGGGCGCGGTGCAGGTGCGGCGCCAGCCGGTCCAGGTCGCCCAGGCGGGCCGCGGCGATGGCCAGCTCGCCGAGGGGGAGGAGCGTGAACAGGTCCACCGGGTGGCGTACGACGGCCTCCAGGGCATGCCCCCAGCCGCGCTGGAGCGCGCCGAGGTCGCTGTTGCGCCGGGCGATGCCCAGCTCGAGGGCGGTGGCGAAGAGCTGGTCACGCGATTCGAGCGGCCGGCCGCGGCCGGTGACCGTGCCGAGCCGGTTGGCGGCGTCGGCGGTGCGGCCCCGGACCATCAGGATCCAGGCTTGGAGCAGCCGGTGCCGGCGGGCCATCAGCGGGCCGCCGATGCCGCTGGCCGCCGCCCGGTCGAGGACCCGCTCCGCGATGTCGAGTTCACCGGCGTGTACGGCGGTCAGGGCGGCGAGGGCGGCCGGGCTGTCCGGCAGGAGCACCGCCCGGCCGTCCGGTTCGAGCAGCGCCGTCGCCTGGACGAGGGTGGAGAGCGCCGACGTGGGCGTCCCGCCGAGGCTGTCCCGTACGCCCTCGGCCATCAGCCGGGCGGCGCTCGCATGCAGCGTCGGCGGCCCGTTCCGCTCGCCCGTCCGATCGCTGCCGGCCTCCGCGAGGTCGCCGGCGGCGAGCGCGCCGATGGCGGCGAACGCCGCGGCGGGGGCCGCGGCCGACCAGCGGTACAGCTCCACGCTGCGGCCGACCTGACCGCGATGGGCGAGCGCCGTCGCGGCGACCAGCGCCGCCTCGGCCCGCTCGGTGGGGGTGGCCGAGGCGAGCAGCCGGTCGGCGAGGCGTAGCGCGACGTCGAGGTCGCCGGCGAGAGCCGCGGCGACCGCCTGGCGGGCGGCGACCGGTCGGCCGGCGGTCGATGCCGCCGCGAAGAGCTCCGCCGCGAGGGCCGGTTCGGTGGCGAGCGCCTCCTCGGCGGCGGCCTCCAGCGTGCCGGCCGGGCAGTCCGCGGCGACGCCGGCGGTGAGCAGCGCGCGGACCAGCGGTAACACCGAGCCGCCCCGGGCGAGCTGGACCTCGCTGAGCCGACGCCAGACCGCGGTGCGCTCGGCGGCCGGGCTCAGGGCGGTCACCGCCCGGCGGACCAGCGGAGCGAGCCGCCCGTCCGGGCCGAGCAGGCCGGCGGCGCGGGTCGCGGCGACGAGGGCGTCCACCTCGGCCGGTTCGCGGCCGAGCAGCGCGCCGAGCAGGTCGACCGGCAGCGGTACGCCGGCGGCGACGGCGAGCAGCAGTCGTCGGACGTCGGGGGAGAGGTCGTCGAGGTCCGGGCCGAACTCGAGGACGGCCTGCCGGGGCGGCTCGGCCGGGGCACCGGGTCGTGGCTCCTGCCCGCGCAGCGCCCGGGCCAGCCGTTCCACGTCGCGGGGCACCCCGGCGGTCTGGCCGTGCACGAAATCGATCAGGTCGGGGCGTCGGCCGAGTTCGGGCACGGCGGCGAGGTACGCGGCGGTCTGTTCGCGGACGAACGGGGTGAGCAGGATCAGCTGTCCCTCCCGCTTCACCGCGTCGGCGAGGTCGCCCAGCGGGGTGGACCGTGGCCACGGCCGGTACGCGACGACGAGCCGGTGCCGCCGGCCGTCCACCAGCTCGCGCAGCACCCGCAGCCGGGCGTCGTCGAGCAGGTGCGCGTCGTCGACGAGCAGGACGCTCTCCGGGTCGACCGCGTCGACCCGCTCCGGTGCGGTCTCCTGCACGGCGCCGCCGGCCCGCCGGTGCAGCCGGGCCAGCTCGGTGAGGTACGCGCTGCGGCCGTGCCCGTCGGGGCCGGTCACCGCGGCGAGCAGCGGCTCCGCCGGGTCGGCGGCGACCCGGTCGAGCAGGTCCCGGGCCGCACGGTCGAGGACCAGCCGGTTGCCGGCGAGGGCGCTGATGGTCATCGGGGTCATCCTTCGCGTCCCCGGCCCCGGGACAGCACGAGGCGCGACGCCCTCGGCAGCTCCAGCGGGGTGATCCGGATCGGGGGCCGGGGTGGCGGCTCGGCGTGGTGCATCCGGTCGTGGTCGGGGCGTCGGGGCGCAGGCACTGCGGGGCCGGGATGCCGGTGCGGCCCGGGTACGACGTCGTGGCGTGCGTCCGCGGTGGGGGCGGGTGCGCGCGGTGGCTCGGACGGTCGCGGCCGCGGCGACACCACCTGGCAGGCGGCCAACGCCGCGCCGGTGGCGGCGGTCAGCTGCGGATCGGGCTCCACCTCGACCGGCACCGGGAGGGCGGCGGTGAGCAGCTCGGCGACGAGTGGGATCCGGGTGGAGCCGCCGGTCAGCAGGACCGCGTCGAGGTCGGCGGCGCGCAGGCCGGCGGAGAGCACGGTGCGCAGCAGCAAATCCACTGTGGCCTGCACGGCCGGGCGGATCATCTCCTCGAACTGGGCCCGGGTCACCGGAACCCGGGTCGGTCCGGCCGGCAGGTTGAGCAGTACGTCGGTCTCGGTGCCGACGGTCAGTTCCCGCTTCGCCCGTTCGCACTCGGGCCGCAGCGCGCGCAGGGTCGCGTACGTCTCCCGGCGGCCGGCGGCGGCGAGTTCCCGGGCCAGCGTGGTCCGTACGTGCTCGGCGAGCGCCTCGTCGAAGTCGGAGCCGCCGATCCAGTCCAGCCCCTGCGGGAGGCCGAGGGTCTCGTACCGGCCGTGCGCGTTGCGCCGGACCAGGGCGGCCTCGAAGCTCTCCCCGCCGAGGGCGTACACCACGGCGGTGCTGCCGGCGAATCCCCGGGCGGCGTGGCCCTCGGCGACGGTGACGGTACGGGGCAGCAGCGTCACGTTGGACATGCCCAGCTCCCAGAGGGAGTTGTGCAGCAGTTCGCGGCGGTGCCGTCCCCAGCCGGCGGGGTGGCTGAGCACGACGGCGTCGGCCGGCTCCCCTTCCCGGGCGAGGACCCGCTCCACCACCCAGGTGGCGAGCACTGCGGTGAGCAGGTGCGGTGGGCAGGCCTCTCCGGCCAGCAGCAGCGGCACGTCGTCGCCGACCCGGTGGAGGAATCCCCGCGCCGTCCGGCTGCCGTCGTCGGTGCCGGACTCCCCGACGACGAGCGTGCCGTCGACGCCGAGGTGCAGCACCGACGGCACGGTGGCGGCGCCGGTGTCCAGTGCGACCGTCTCGGGACGGGCCCAGCTGGCGCCGCGGCGCCGGGCCACGGTGGCCGCGGTGGTCGTGCTCCCGATGTCGATCCCCAGGACGTACGGCATGCGCCTTCTTCCTTCGCCGGAGTCGGCCGGTCGCCGCACCGCGGGTTTCCCACGGGGTGAACGACCCACCCCCGGCGAATCCCCGTGGGCTCCTACGTTCGTACCAGAGATCGCTCCGGCATCGGGACCCTAAATCTGGCCGCCCCGATTCCCCCACTCCCCCTAACGGACGATGCGGAAAAGACCCTAACCGGGCACCACGGATTGCGGGCCGTTCCCCGATGCCCGGTCCCGCAGGGTGGTCATAGCGTCGCTGTCGACGAGCGGCGGTCGCCGACGCCCACATCCGAGGAGAAGCGGCACATGGACCAGACCCTGCATGACTTCGTGCTCAACCTGCTCACCGACGTCGACGCCCGGTCGGCGTTCGACCTCGACCCGGAGGGTGCGCTGCGGGCCGCCGGCCTCACCGACATCACGGCCGCGGACGTGCAGGACGTGGTGCCGCTGGTGGTCGACTACGCGCCGGTGCAGGGGCTCGCCCCGGTCGCCCCGGTCCTCGGTGAGCTCGGCGCCGAGCCGCTGGTGACCGACGCGACCGATGTGGTCGGTCAGCTGCAGCAGGTGGCGCAGCAGATCTCGGTCACCAACGGCTACAACGGCGTGGACGTCAAGGCCGGCGTGCTGGGCGCCATCGCGGTCGACCCGACGTCGGTCGCCGCCGGGGTGACGGTGCTGCCCGGTATCGGCCTGGGCGTCGGCCCCGGCGGCCTCGGCACCGACCTGACCGGGGTGCACGACGTCGCCCACACCCTCGACGCCGACGTGGTCGGTGCCGTGGACTCCGTCGCCGACCCGGTGGTCGGGGACGTGACGGGGACCCTCGGCAGCCCGACGACGGTGCTCGACGCGACCGACCACGGCCTGCTCGGTACCCCGGAGCACCTGCTCGGCGGCTCGAACGGCCTGCTGGGCGGCACGCTCTCCGGCACCACGGGCCAGGTCGACGGCCTCGTCGACTCGCTCGGCGTCGGCGACACCCTGGGCGGGCTGGGCCTGCACGGCGGCGGCGGGGTCGTCCCGCCGGTCGACGTGCCGGGCACGGTGGGCGGTGTGACGCACCAGGTGGATGGGCTTCTTTCTGGCGTTACCGGCACGGTGGGCAGCGTGACCGGTGGCGTCACCGACGGGGTGACCGGCGACGCCGGGGTCCACGGGGACGCTTCGGCGTCTCACGGCGGCGGTCTGCTGGGCATCACCGACGGTCTGCTCTGACCTCCCTCGGTCGGAGCAGGAGGGCCGGGTCGCGGTGGCGGCCCGGCCCTCCATCTTCTTCCCCCTTCTTCCGCCCCCCTCTTGATAATTGAGCCGAAATCCGCACACTTGGTGCGGTGATGGCGGGGATCTGGCTCGACGTGCTGGACGAGATCGCCCGTACGTGCCGCGAACACGGACGTGGCGATCTGCTCCAGGCGGTCCGGCAGAAGCGCGCGCAGCTGCTCGATCCGACCCTGCGGGTGCTGGTCATCGGGGAGCCCAACCAGGGCAAGAGCCAGCTGGTGAACGCGATCGTCAACGCACCGGTCTGTCCGGTGGGCGACGGCCGTACCACGGTTCTGCCGACCGTCGTGCAGCACGCCGAGGTCGCGGCGGCGGCCGTGGTCCAGGTGCCACCGCCGACACCGGGCCGGTCACCGGGGACGGCGCTGCCCGGCACCGTGGAGCGGACCCCGGTGCCGGTGGAGCAGATTCCGGCGGGCGTCGCCGGCTCGTACGGCCGCCGGCCCGGAGGTGGTCCCGCGTATGTCGAGATCGGACTCCCGCGCGCCCTGCTCGGCGCCGGGCTGGTCCTCGTGGACACTCCCGGCGCCGACGAGATCGGCACACCCGCGGGCGTGGCCTCCGTCGCCGCGCTGAACCGGGCGGACGCCGTGCTGCTCGTCTCCGACTCGACCCGGGAGCTCTCGGTGGCCGAGCTGAACGTGCTGTTGCACGTCACCCGCGCCCACCCGAACGTGCTCGTCGTGCAGACCAAGATCGACCTGGTGCCGGACTGGCGGGCGGTGGCGGAACGCAACCAGCGACACCTCGCCGAGGCCGGCGTGCCGGCGGCCCTGATCCCCGTCTCGGCGGCCCTGCGGCTGCGCGCGGCCGCCGCCGACGACCGAGACCTCAACGCCGAGTCGGGCTTCCCCGCGCTGGTCGCCCGGCTGCACCGGGACCTGGCCGGCAAGGCCGACGTGCTGGCGCGGGCCACGGTCGGCCTGGCCGCCCGGACGGTGGTCGAGCAGCTCGCCGCGCCGCTGCGCGCCGAGCTGGAGAGCCAGCAGGCCGAGGAGCAGTCCGGACCGATGTCCCGGCTGCACGCCGCCCAACGCGAGGTCGAGGAGCTGCGCCGCTGCTCCGTGCGGTGGCAGAACACGCTCAACGACGAGATGGCCGACCTGCTCTCCGACATCGAGTACGACCTGCGCGAACGCACCCGCCAGATCCTGCGCGAGGTCGACGACGCGTTCGACACGGCCGACCCGCTGGTCGCCTGGGACACCTTCCAGGAGTGGCTGTCGCGCAACCTCACCGAGGCGGCCGAGGCCAACCACGAGTGGCTGGCCCAGCGCTGCGACTTCGTCGCCCGCCGGGTCGCCGGCCACTTCGCCCGGTACGGCTACGACGTGCTGCCGCCCTGGTCGATGACGGTGCCCGAGGACCTCGCCGGCCGGACGCCGGAGATCGAACAGCCCAACGTCGACCGCTTCACCGTCAGCCAGAAGGTGATCACGGGCATGAAGGGCTCGTACGGGGGCCTGCTGATGTTCGGGCTGGCCATGACCCTCGCCGGCATGCCGATGATCAACCCGGTCTCGATCGGCGCGGGCGCGCTCTTCGGGGGCAAGAGCATCCGCGACGAGAGCAAGCAACTGCTGCGCCGCCGGCAGGCCACCGCGAAGACCGCCATCCAGCGCCACGTCGACGACTACTTCGTACGCGTGGTCAAGGACTGCCGGGACACGGCCCGTCAGGTGCAGCGAATGCTGCGGGACCACTTCGCCGCGCTGACCGAGGAGCTGCAGGAGGCGATCGTGCAGTCGCTGCGTACCGCCAAGCAGGCGGCCGACACCGACGCGGCCGCCCGCGACCAGCGGCAGCGGGAGATCAAGCTGAAGATGACCCGGCTGGCCGCGCTCTACGACCAGGCCCAGCAGCTGACCGCGGGCCGGCCGGCGGCGGCGCCGCTGGAGCCGCGGGCATGACCGTCGGGCTCCGCCTGGACGAGGCGGTCTGGGGGCTGCTGCACCAGGCCCTCGAGCTGTTCCGGGACGATCCCCGGGCCACCGGCCACCTGCGGCACCAGCTCGCCCGGCTGGAGCAGCCGCTGCGGGTCGCGATCGCCGGCCCCTGGCGTGCCGGCAAGTCGACGCTGCTCAACGCGATGATGGGCGAGGAGGTCGCGCCGGTGGCCGGGGCCGACGGCAGTGCCGTCTTCACCTGGTACGAGGACGGCCCGCAGCCACGGGCGACCGCGTACTCGGCCGACCAGCCGCCGCAGGAGCTGACGATGGTGAAGTCGGCGACCGGGATGCGGGTGGACCTCGTCGGCTGGCGGGCCGGCGAGCTGCGCGACATCGTGGTCCGCTGGCCCACCCGCGCGCTGCGGCAGGTGACTCTCCTCGACACTCCCGCGATCACCGCCCCGGTGGAGGATGGTCGGTCGCCGGTGATGGACCGCGTGCTGCGGGACGCTGACGCGGTTCTCTACCTGACCCGGGACGGCCGCGGCACCGACCTGCGGGTGTTGGAGTCCGGCCGGGACAGCGCCGTCGGGCAGGCCGCCCCGATCAACACCATCGTGGTGCTCGCCCGCGCCGACGAGACCGGGGGCGGGAAGATCGACGCCCTGCTCAGCGCCCGCCAGCTCGCCCGTCGCCAGCATCGCGATCCACGGGTGAACGCCCTCGGCGTCACCGTGGTGGCGTGCAGCGGGTTGATCGGGCTCGCCGGCCGGGTGCTCAGCGAGTCAGACTTCGCGGCGCTCGCCCAACTCGCCGCGGTGCCGAGGCCACAGCTGGAGGCGTACCTGCTCTCCGCCGACCGCTTCCTGCGCAGTGAGCTGCCGGTGCCGTTGGACGCCGAGGTACGCGTGGGGCTGCTGGACCGGCTCGGGCTGTTCGGGGTCCGGCTCGCCACCACTCTGGTGCGTACCGGCTGTGACGGCCGGGCGGCCCTCTCCGGCGAGCTGATCCGCCGCAGCGGCCTGGCCGAGCTGCGCGAGTCGGTCGGCCGGTTCTTTGTCGATCGCCGGGAGACGCTCAAGTCCCGCTCGGCGCTGGCGGCCGTCGAGGCGCTGCTGCGGGCCGAACCCGGGCGGGGCACCGCCGAGCTGCTGGCGACCGTCGAGCAGATCCTCGCCGGGGCACACGAGTTCCGGGAGCTGCGGCTGCTCGCCGCGCTACGCGACACCCGGCTCGGGTTCGACGCCGAGGTTGCCGCGGAGGCGCGCCGGCTGGTCGGCGGGGACGGGGTCGGCCTGGCCACCCGGCTCGGGGTCGAGCACGACGCCGACGTGCGGCGGCTCTGGGAGGCCGCCGCCGAGGCCCAGTGGCGCTGGCGGGACCGGGCCGAGGACCCCCTGCTCCGGCTCGCCCAGCGGCGCGGGGCGCAGGTCGTCGTCCGCAGCTGTGAGGGGATGCTCGCCGAGCTGGCCGAGGGCGGCCGGTGATCCGGACCGCCGCAGTCCGCGCAGCCAGTGGATCGGCCGGACCCGCTCCAGCGGCAGGAAGGCGGTCATCGCCGCGAGGTGCGGCGCGAACGAGATGGTGATGGTCGCGAAGGTGACCAGGTGGAACGAGTAGAAGAAGCCGACCGTCAGCGACCGCCACCGGGCGGGTAGCAGGAAGACCACCGGGCTGGCCAGCTCGAAGGCGATGATGCCGAACTGGGCGACGATCAGCAGGTAGGGCACCTGTGCGATCAGGTCCGCCAGCTCCGTGCCGCGCCGGATGATCGCCCGGGCGAGGACCGAGCCGGTCAGCCAGTCCAGGCCGCCGAAGCGCAGCTTCGCCCAGGCCGCCAGGAAGTACGTACAGACGACGGCGATCTGGGTGACCCGCAGCGCCCAGCCGGCCGCCTCGGAACGGGTGGGGTCGCCGTGCCGGGCCCGCCCGACGGTGGGGAGCACGGCCAACGCCACGAGCAGCCCGAACCGGTCGTGGTCGACCTTGCCGTAGCTCATCGCGACGATCATCCACTCGAGGTAGAGCGCGAAGACCGACCAGCCGAGCAGCCGGGGCGCCCGCCCGGTCGCCGCGAGCAGGGCGAGCCCCAGCAGGGCCCAGAAGATCACCGCCACCAGCTCCGGAGTGGGCGTCGGCAGGTGCAGCAGCCGACCGGCCAGCAGCGGCTGGTAGAGCTCGCCGGGCACGCTGACCCGGGTGCGTACCCAGGGGGTGAAGAAGATCAGGTCGGCGGCGACGAAGAGGTAGATCACGGTGCGGAAGGCGGCGACTCGGCCGCGCGGCACCGGCTCGGTCAACCAGCGGATCATGCCGGCACCTGCCAGCTGACCACCGTCTCGTCGGTGTACCGGCCGGTCGGGCGTCCGTCCTCGATGCCGATCCAGCGGATCACGATGCGGACCTCGGCCAGCGCGGGCGCGTCCGGATGCCGTTCGGCGTACGCGTCGGCCACCACGGCGAGCCGGGCGGGGTCGGCGACGTACCGGCTCTGCTGGCCCTCGATCTCGGCCCGGCGCAGGCCGGTCGCGTCCTCGCCGAGGCTCACCACGGTTCCGGTGCGGTCGACGCCCTCGACCCGGGTGTCCGGGGCGGGCGCGTTCGGCGGGTTGGACGTCGCGTACATCCGGAAGGGGCCGAACGGGAAGTCGTCGTCGCTGCCCCAGAGCGTGCCGGTCAACAGCACGGCCAGGCCGAGCGCCGTCGCGCCGACCCGGGCCGCCCGTCCCCGGCGGGTCAAGGTCTCCATCGGATCGTGACCCTACGGGAAGGAAGGGCCGAAATGGGTCCCTCCGACGGTCAGGGTCCCTCGACCGGCGGGCCGACCCGCCGTGCTCGACAGGCGCGCCGACCAGCCGGGCTCAGCCGGCGGACTGCCGGCAGACAGGCCGACGGCCGGGCTCCCCTGGTGGGGGCCCGGCCGTCGAACCGGTTACCACCGGCTCAGTGCTTGTGCTCGGCCAGCTGCCGGCGGACGTCGTCCATGTCGAGCGCCTCGACCTGCTCGATCAGGTTCTCCAGCGCCGACTCGGGCAGCGCGCCGGGCTGCGCGAAGACGATCACGCCGTCCCGGATCGCCATGATGGTCGGGATGGACCGGATGTCGAACTTGGCACCCAGCTCCTGCTGCGCCTCGGTGTCGACCTTGCCGAAGACGATGTTCTCGTGCTTCTCCGAGGAGCGCTCGTAGACGGGGGCGAACCGCTTGCACGGGCCACACCAGTCGGCCCAGAAGTCGACGAGGACGATGCCGTCCTTGCCGGTCATCTCGTCAAAGTTCGCCGTGGTCAGCTCGACGGTTGCCATTGAAGTCTCCGATCAGCGCGCTATACGTACGCCCCGTAGAACCAGGGTGGACCGCATCGCATTCCCGCTCGTCGGGTGTCGAAACGGGGCACCCGCCCGGGCCGGTCGGCGTACGGCGGGTCATCGACCCGCGTCTGTCAGTGTCCGCCCTGCGGAACGCAAGTGCATGTCGCAGTTGCGTGACGAAGCGTGATGGGAGCGTTCCCGGGGGAGTTCGCGTGATTGACCGACACGAATCGGGAAGTGGGGGCTTGACAAGGAGTATCTCTACTGCAGAGATCGTCTCCGAGGGTCCGTACGAACACGGAGAGTGTTGTAACAAAAGAATAAATGTGATCTGGCTCTCTGTTCGAACCGGACGAGCGTACGGCAGAATCTGTCACATCAGAGCGTGGGCGGCGGGTGCCGGGGAGGGCCCCGCCGCTCATTGCGTCTCCCCCCGGATGTGGCCGGTGTGACATTTCCGCCTGGCCCCCGTCGTGAGCGGCACCTTATCGATCGGTAAGGCATGCTGTCCCGAACTCCATCGCCGCCCGTCGAAGGGGACCAGGATGCAGTTCGGCCGTTACTACGAGGAGTTCGACGTCGGCGCGGTCTACCGGCACTGGCCCGGCAAGACCGTCACCGAGTACGACGACCATCTGTTCTGCCTGCTCACCATGAACCACCACCCGCTGCACATGGACGCCCACTACGCGGAGTCGGCCACCCAGTTCAAGCGAAACGTGGTGGTCGGCAACTACGTCTACTCGCTGCTGCTGGGCATGTCCGTCCCCGACGTCAGCGGCAAGGCGATCGCCAACCTGGAGGTCGAGTCGCTCCGGCACGTCGCGCCCACCTTTCACGGCGACACCGTCTACGGCGAGACGACCGTGCTCGACAAGCGCGAGTCGGCCTCCAAGCCGGACCGGGGCGTGGTCTCGGTCGAGACCCGCGGCTACAAGCAGGACGGCACCCTGATCTGCGTGTTCCGCCGCCGCGTGATGGTCCCCAAGCGGGAGTACGCCCTCAGCGACGTGCCCGAGGGCGTGGACCCGGAGCGACCGAGCTTCCCCGAGCCGCGCTGACCGATCTCGCGGTGCCGGCCCGGGTGGCGCACACCTGTCGGCTCGCCCCTTCCCCAGGTTCTGGTGGGGAAGGGGCTCTTTTCGTGATTCGGGGCATATGCTGACGCCGGAGGTCCCGCGATGAGCGAGCGCAGCGAGCGAACCAGCAGGCTCAGCGCGTCGGTGCCTCATGGCGCCGCGGAGCGAAGCGGAGCGGCGGCATGAGCCACTCCGTCGCCGGAGAGCCGCCCTCTGCCGGCCGCCGCGCCGCACCGCTGACCACCGCCGTCTACTCCGCCGCCGAGTGGGACCTGCTCACGAGCCTGCCCGCCCGGATCCTGGTGGCCGCCACCGCGCCCGGTCCGGGCCGGCCGCGCCGCGGGCTGAGCGAAGGGCTCGCCGGCCTGGAGGCGCTGACGGCCGGTCGCTCGTTCGACAGCGACCTCGTCCGTGCGGTGGTGAGCACGATCTACGCCCGGCCCGACGGCCAGCCGGTGGCCGGCGCCGGAGACACCGACCTGGTCGACCTCCTCGCCGCCTGCCGGGAAGCCGTGCGGGTGCTCGACCGCCGCGCCGACCCCGCCGACTCGGCCGCGTACCGCCAGTGGGCGCAGTCCGTCGCGGCCCGGGTCTGCCGGGTGCCCCCGCCCGGTCAGGTGCGGCCGGTCGGGGAGCCGCCGGCCCCCGCCGACCTGCGCTTCCTGGACCGTCTCGGCGACGCGCTCGGTCTGCGCTGAACCGCCCACCCGCCCGCTGGTGCCGGCCCGGCACCCGTACGCTCTGGTGATCGTGACCGGTGACCAGCTCGACGTCGGCGTGGGCCCCTGGACGGGCGACCCGCCGACCGACCCGCGGTACGACCCCGAGCTGCTCGCGGAGGGGGACCGGCGCAACGTCGTCGACCGCTACCGCTACTGGGGCCGGGAAGCGATCGTCGCCGACCTGGATCGGCGCCGCCACCAGTTCCACGTGGCGATCGAGAACTGGCAGCACGACTTCAACATCGGCACGGTGGTCCGCAACGCCAACGCCTTCCTCGCCGCCGAGGTGCACATCGTGGGGCGGCGGCGATGGAACCGGCGCGGCGCGATGGTCACCGACCGCTACCAGCACGTCCGGCACCACGAGACGATCGAGGAGTTCCTGGCCTGGACCTCCGCCCGAGATCTGCCGGTCGTCGGCATCGACAACCTGCCCGGCTCGCGTCCGCTGGAGACCGCCACGCTGCCGCGTCGCTGCGTGCTCCTCTTCGGTCAGGAGGGGCCCGGCCTCTCCGAGCCGGCGCGCGTCGCCTGCGGCGAGGTCTACTCCATCGCGCAGTACGGCTCGACGCGGTCGATCAACGCCGGGGTGGCGAGCGGCATCGCCATGCACGCCTGGATCCGGACGCACGCCGGAGCGCCCCCGGAGTGACCCGCCCGCTCGCCGCGCCCACGTCCGGGTGACGCGGCTCGGCGTGTCACGCCCTCCGTTGTCGCGATGGGACGGATGCGGCCGCTCCGCTTGACGGCGTCGCCGTACGGGGTGACGGTGGAGAGGTGAGTGTCGCGGTCAGCTGTCCACGTTGTGGTGGGCCCGTACGGCCACCCGACCTCATGCACTCCGAATCACGGTGCGCCCGGTGCGGACCGGTGCCGCCGCTGCACGTGCCCGAGCACGTCGGAGCCGAGATCGTCGCCAGCGTGGTGGAGCGGATCGTCGCCGACGCCGACCCGCCCGGGCGGCAGAGCACGCCGCTGTGGTGCCCGTGGCCGTTGCCGAGCGGCTGGACCATGACCGGCGTGGCGTACGCGGGGGACGACCGCAGCGGCGTACGCGCCACGGCGGTGGCCTGCGCGGGCCCCGCCCCGCTCGGTGGTGGCCCGGCCGACCTGGTCTTCATCGCCGAGGAGCCGGGCGTGGGGCTGGGCAACCGGTTCGCCGCCATCGCCGGGCCCGATCCGGGACCGCAGCTGGCGGAGGCGCTGAGCGACCCCGGACCGGGCCACCCCGAGCACGTCGGGCAGGCCCGGATCAAGGTGGCCGGGCACCCGACTCCACTGTGGCTGGTGAGCTCTCCCGCAGATCGAAGCGCGTACGCCGGCGAGGCTCGGGGTTTGTGGCTCCATGCGATAGCCTGGCCGGCGAGTGCGGGGCACCTGCTCGCGGAGGATGTCGTGCTGCACGACCTGACCGAGTGGACTCCCCCCGAACTCGTGTACGGCGCACCATCTCCGTATCTGCACGGGAGGGCTTGACAAGCCGGCCGGAATGACGGAGAACGGACGCAGATATTCACTGTACGACACCACACTGATACTCTGGGTGCCGCTGCGGTAATGGGACCCGGCGCCGCGCGAGAGGATGGCCCGCCATGGTCAAGAAGGTCCTCACCTGGGCCGGTATCGCATTCTTGATCTTCTTTGTTGCGTACCGGCCGAACTCCGCCGCGGACGTGTTCAAGTCGCTCGGCGGCGGGATCATGGACATCGCCCAAGGCTTCGGCGACTTCTTCACCAGCCTGGTGGCCTGACCGCCGATGGGCAGCCCCCCCGGTCCGCCGTTCGACCCCGACGATCCCGACCGGGAGCGGCGGGAACGCGACACGGAGCCCATCCCACGGGTCCCTCCGGACGAGGGTCCCGGCTACGGATCCGGCGCCGGCCTCTCGGACGGTCCCTCCTTTTCGGACGACGCCGGCTACGGCGACGGCCCCGGCTACGCGGGGGAAGGCCGATCCGGCCGGTCCTGGATCCGCGACCCGGAGGGTGGCTACCAGCAGCCGGTGATCTCGGAGGACGAGCTGGCCGGGCTGCGCGCCGACGCGGCCGGCAACACGCCTCGACGGGTGTTGCCGCTGGAGGACGAGCCCAGCTCGCTGGTCGCCCGCTACCTCTTCCCCACCGAGCGCTACCGGGGCGAGTGGAAGCGGCACTGGATCCACCTCGCCACCCCGATCCTCATCGGCATCGCGGCCACGTTCGTGCTCGGCTACCTCTCCGGCTTCCTCGCCGGGCAGGACGTCGGCGCGCTCACCACGGTCGCGGTGCTGCTCTGGTTCGCGGTGATGGGCTGGGTGGCCTGGCGGGTCGCCGACTGGTGGTATGACCGTTTCATCCTCACCAACAAGCGGGTGATGGTGGTCAACGGGATCATCACCCGGCGGGTCGCCATGATGCCCCTGGTGCGGGTCACCGACATGAAGTACGAACAGACCCCGACCGGCCGTGCGCTCAACTACGGCACCTTCGTGCTGGAGTCCGCCGGCCAGGAGCAGGCGCTCCGGGAGATCAAGAACCTGCCCAACCCGAACGAGCTCTACCTGCGTGTGGTCGAGGAGATGTACGAGCCGCAGGCGGTCGAGGCTCGGCTCGGCAAGGAGGCGGACGAGGCGAAGGCCGACGACGGCGCCTGACAGTTTCCCCCGAACATGGGATGAACTGCACACCTTCGGGTCTCGCCCCGGCCCACCTGCCCATGGCAGCCTGGTTGGTCCGGGCTTTCAGGAGGTGTCCAGTGGGCGGCAGGGACCAGTCGGAGGAGGAGTTCCGCGAATTCGTCGCGGCTCGCTCCGCCGCCCTGCTGCGCACCGCGTACCTGCTCGCCGGTGACTGGGCCACCGCCGAGGACCTCCTCCAGACCGCCCTGACGAAGACCTACCTCGCGTGGCGGCGGCTCGGCGGGATCGAGGCGATCGAGCCGTACGCCCGGCGGGTGCTGGTGAACACCTCGACCAGCTGGTGGCGTCGGCGTTGGCACGGGGAGCGCCCCACCGAGGTGCTCCCGGAGCGGGCCGGCGCCGACGAGGTCGAGCGGCAGCTCGACCGGGACCTGCTCTGGCGGCACCTGCGCGCCCTGCCCAACCGGCAGCGAGCGGTCCTGGTGCTGCGTTACTACGAGGACATGTCCGAGGCGCAGACGGCCGCCCTGCTCGGCATCTCGACCGGAACGGTCAAGAGTCAGACCGCGCGCGCCCTGGCCACGCTGCGCCGCCGGATGGGCGCCGAGGCGGCGCTCGACCTTGCCGGCGAGCGGGCCGCCGAACCGGCACGGCCGAGCCGGTCAGCCCGCTCGGGCGGCCTGCCGGCCCGGCTCGAACAGGCCGGGCCACTCGTCACCGCGGCCGATCCGGTGGAGGCGGCGGCCGTTCTCGCCGGTACCCCGGCCGGCCCGACGAGCGCCGACGAGCCGGGACCGGTCGCAGCGACCGGGAGCGAAGACGAGCAGCCGGCAGTCGTGGCGCGGCGGCTCCCGACGCCACGGGACGCCGACCCGGGCCCCGTCGTGGCCCAGCTCTCCGCAGTGCCGGCGCCGGCCGGTGTCGCCGCCGGGGAGCAGGGGTGAATTCCTCCCGGCGTGACAACCTGAGCGGGGCTCCGGCGCGTCCAAAGCACGTGACGCAGGACGAGCTGGAACGGGCGGTCCGGGAGACGTTCGCCCAGCAGGTCGCCGCCCCCCGTCCGGGCGCGGCGGATCCGGCCGGGGCGGCGATCCGTCGCGCCCGGCGGACCCAGCGGAAGCGGACCACGACCGGGCTGGCCCTGGCCGCCGTGGCGACCGTGGCGGTCAGCGCCGGGATCGTCCAGCTCGGGGACGTGACGCGCCGACCGACCCAGCCCCCGACGGTCGTACTCGGTGACCCGTCCAACCAGGTCCGGCCCGAGCCGCTGCCGTCGGGGACCGGCGGCGTCGACGTGCC
Source organism: Micromonospora musae (assembly GCF_003626545.1). Classification (NCBI taxonomy): domain Bacteria; kingdom Bacillati; phylum Actinomycetota; class Actinomycetes; order Micromonosporales; family Micromonosporaceae; genus Micromonospora; species Micromonospora musae. The sequence goes on along the minus strand of NZ_RAZS01000001.1, from coordinate 381,829 downwards.
ACCGGTCGCCCCCGACGCGGGCCCCGACGTACTCCTCGCCGGCGCGATCCTCGGCGCCGACGGCGAGCGGGTGGCGGTCGCCGGAATCGGTCCGGCGGAGCGCGCCCAGCGGCTGCCGGAGAACGCCGGATGGCTGGTGATCGGGGCGCCGACCACGGCCGGCCGGACGCTCTGGGCGGTGCCCCGCGACGGCACCCCACAGGTGCTGCTAAACGGCGCGGACGCGATCGTGGTCGCCACCGACGGCCGGCAGGTCGCCTGGCGCGACGGCGACGAGATCGCCGCCGCCGGGCTCGTCCGCACCCAGCTCATCGCCCCCGTACGCACACCCGCGCCGGCCGGCGCCGTGCCGGTGGGCTTCGTCGGGAACGCCGTCCTGGTCCGGCTCGACCCGGCCCGGCCCGGCCACGCGCTCTGGAGCCCGGCCACGGCACCGCTGGACACCGGCGTGGACCGGATCACGTTGAACGTCTACGGGGCGCTCCCGGACGGTCGGCTCGTCGGCCAGGTGTCCAGCAAGGGCACCGACCAGCCCTGCCTGGCCCTGCTCGACCCGTCCCGGACCCTGACCCCGATCGAGACCGCGTGCGGTCCGACGCTCAGCCAGGACGGGCTCGGCGCCGTCTCCCCGGACGGACGATGGCTGCTGCTGAACGGAGCGTCCGGCAAGAAGGCCGGCGCGCTGCTGGTGGACGTGGCGCGCATCGGCGTCACCAGTCCGGGCAGCCCCCTCGTGGCCGGGCACGCCGGGCCGCCGCTGACCGGCTCGGTGGCCTGGAACGCGGTCGACGAGGCGGCTTACATCGACGAATCGGGCAAACTGGTACGGCTCACGGCGGGCCGGGTGCACGTCGGCGAGGCCGGCGCGGCCGTCACGGTACCCGGGGCGGACGCCGCGAACCGCCCGGTGGTGGTGACCGGCTCCTGAGCGGGCGGCGCGCCGTCCGCGGCCCCCGTCCATGCCCCGCCGCTCACCGGCGCTGCGGCCACCCCGCTGCGGGCTCGACGCCGGGGTGACGGCGCGGCCCACCCGCCGCGGGCCCGGCTGCCCGGTGGCGGTCGGGCGGAACGGTAGCGTCTGGCGATGACCTCCGACCGCGGCCCGGGCCACCGGATCGACCTGCACGCCCACTCGACGGCGAGCGACGGCACCCTGAGCCCGGCCGAGCTGGTGCGGGCCGCCGCCGACGTCGGACTCGACGTGGTGGCCATCACCGACCACGACACCACCGCCGGCTGGGCGCCGGCGGTGGCGGCGCTGCCGGCCGGGCTGCGGCTGGTCCGCGGCGCCGAACTCTCCTGCCGCTGGTTCGGCGCGGACCCGCCGGTGCCGCTGCACCTGCTCGCGTACCTCTTCGATCCGGACGATCCGGAGCTGGTCGCCGAGTTGGCCCGGGTGCGGGCCGCCCGGGAGGTGCGCGGCGAACGGATCGTGGACCTGCTCCGGGCCGACGGGATCGACGTCGACTGGGCGGAGATCCTCACCGGCGCGGGCGGCGGGACGGTCGGCCGACCGCACATCGCCCAGGCGCTGATCCGGGCCGGTCTGGTGGCCACCACCACCGAGGCGTTCGGGCCGGACTGGCTGGGCGAGCGCTACCGGCTGCCGAAGGAGGACATCGACGTCTTCCACGCGGTCCGGCTGGTCCGGGCCGCCGGCGGTGTGCCGGTCTTCGCCCATCCGCGCGCCACCCGCCGGGGCCGGGTGGTGCCGGACGAGCTGATCGCCGAGCTGGCCGCCGTCGGGCTCGCCGGGCTGGAGGCCGACCACGAGGACCACTCGCCGGAGGAACGGGCCCACGTCCGGGGCCTCGCCGCCGAGCTCGGGCTCTTCTTCACCGGCTCGTCGGACTTCCACGGCACGCACAAGACCGTCCGGCTCGGTGCCTTCACCACCAGCCCGGAGGCGTACGAACGGATCGTGGCCGGTGCCGGCAGGGTGACCGGGATCGCTTCCGGCTGATCCGCGTTTCGGCTCGTGAGGGCGCGGCTACCTTGATCAGGTGGATCTGAAGCTTCTCGGCGAGGTCTTCGTGACCCTGCTGGTGATCACCGACCCACCGGGCATGATGCCGATCTTCGTCGCGCTGACCGGTCCGCTGCCCGCGCGGGACCGGAACCGGGCGGCGTGGCAGGCGGTCGCATTGGCGCTCGGTGTGATCGTGGTCTTCGCGGTGGCCGGACAGACGCTCCTCGACTATCTGCACGTCGATCTTCCGGCGCTGCAGGCGGCCGGTGGGCTGCTGCTGGTGCTCGTCGCGCTGGAGCTGCTGACCGGCAAGGGCGACGAGCCGAGCGGCCAGTCCACCTCGAACATCGCGCTGGTGCCGCTCGGCACCCCGCTGCTCGCGGGCCCCGGCGCGATCGTGGCGACGATGCTCTTCGTCCAGCAGGCGGAGGGGCTGAGCGACTACACCGCCATCGCGGCGGGAATCCTCTCCGTGATGATCGCCGTCTGGATCGTCCTGCGGTTCTCCGGCGGGATCGTCAAGATCCTCCGGCCGGGCGGGATCGAGGTGCTCACCAGGATCGCGGGCCTGCTGCTGGCCGCCATCGCGGTGCAGCTCATCGCCGACGCGATCGCCGCGTTCGTGCGGCACTACACGCACATGGTGTGAGCGCGGCGACAGATCTGTCGTACGCCGATGGCAGGATCTCGGGTGTGCGACGACCCTCTTCAGCCGGCCGACCCTCCTCCACCGGCGGCCACGCGCCCCGCCCCCGGGCGGAGCAGGCCGAGCAGCTCGGCTTCGAGGGGATGCCCGAGCGGCTCTTCGTCTGTACGCCGAGCAAGCTCGGCGCCTACGCCGACTGTCCCCGTCGCTACCGCTACTCCTACGTCGACCGTCCCGCCCCGCCGAAGGGGCCCCCGTGGGCGCACAACTCCCTCGGCGCGAGCGTGCACAACGCCCTGCGCAGCTGGTATGCGCTGGCGCCGGAGCGACGCCGCCCGGAGGCGCTGACCGGGCTGCTGCGCGGCACCTGGGTGCGGGAGGGCTACCGCGACGATGAGCAGGAGCGGGCCGCCTACCGGCGGGCGCTGGGCTGGCTGGAGGCGTACGTCGAGACGCTGGAGCCGGATACCGAACCGCTCGGTGTGGAGCGGGTGGTGGCGGTCAAGACGGCGGTGCTCGCCTTCAACGGCCGAGCCGACCGGATCGACTCCCGACCCGGCCCCGACGGTCCCGAGCTGGTCATCGTCGACTACAAGACCGGGCGCACCGGGCTCGACAGCGACGACGCCCGAGGCTCCCAGGCGCTGGCGCTCTACGCGTACGCCGCCGAGCGGACGTTCCGCCGGCCGTGCCGCCGGGTCGAGCTGCACCACCTGCCGACCGGCACGGTCGCCGCCCACGAACACACCGTCGAGTCGCTCGCCCGGCAGCTGAGCCGGGCGGAGGAGACCGCGCACGACATCATGGCCGCCGAGAAGGCGATCGCCGACGGCGCGGATCCGGACGACGCCTTCCCCACCGACCCGAGTCCCCGGTGCGGCTGGTGCGACTACCGGCGCACCTGCCCGGCCGGCAGCCAGACGCCGGGCAAGGATCCGTGGGCGGCCGTCGAGCAGCCGGCCGAGGGCACGCCCGCGCAGGGGTGAGCCGCCCGGGTCAGCGCCTCGCCGGCGCACCGGCGAGGCGGGCCGCCCGCTCCTTGGCGGCCTGCTGCAAGGGGCCCTCCCGCCAGTTCCGGGGCAGCGCGGCGAGTACGAGGCGGAGACCCCGCACGGTCACGTCCGCCGAGAGCGCGGTGGTGGGCAGCCCCAGACCGCCGTACATCCGACGGGCCCAGGCCGGCAGCAGGGCGAGCGCGGTGCCGGCGACCCCGAGGTACGCCCACCTCGGGGGCCCGAGGTTCAGCCCCAGTCGTAACGGCAGACTCAGCTTCCACGGCAGCGGCGGCGCGGTGAGGAAGACGGCGGTCTCGGCCGCCTCGCGGGTCATCCGAAGCTCCGGCCGGACACGGCGGTAGTACTCGCCCACCTCGGCGGCGGTGCCAGGGACCGTCTCCGGGTCCAGGCCGACCAGCGTGGCCGCTCGGCGCTGCTCGCGGTAGTAGCCGTCCACCTCGGCGGGGGTCAGCGGCAGACCGGCCCGGCGGGCGGTACCGAGGAACGACTCCACCTCGGTCACGTGCACCCAGCGCAGGAGCTCCGGCTCGTCCACGCGGAATTGCTCGCCGCTGACCGGGTCGGTCGCCCGCAGCCGCTCGTGCAGCCGGCGCAGCCGGGCGCCCGCCGCCTCGGCCTGCGCCGTCGTGCCGTAGACGGTGGTGGCGACGTAGGTGGCGGTGCGCACGAGGCGCCCCCACGCGTCGGTGCGGTAGTCGCTGTTCTGCGCCACCCCGGCCATCGCCCGCGGGTGCAGCGCCTGAAGGTAGAGCGCGCGGAGACCGGCGACGATCAGGACCGGTTCGGCGTGCACCTTCCACGTGACCGAACCGGGACCGAAGAGGCCGAGGTCATCGGAGTCCACCGACCCAGCCTGCCATGCACGGGCGGCGATGTCCCGCTCGTCAGCCGATCAGGCCGGCGACGTCTCACTCGTCGACGCTGCGCCGGGCCTGGCAGGTCGGGCAGAGCCCCCAGAAGGTCACTTCCGCTTCGTCGACCTCGTAGCCGTGCGGGGTGGTGTTCGGGTCGAGGCAGGGTGCTTCGCCGACCGCGCAGTCGATGTCGGCGATCTCGCCGCAGCCCCGACAGACCACGTGATGGTGGTTGTCGCCGACCCGGGCCTCGTACCGGGCGGGGCTGCCGGCCGGCTCGATCCGGCGGGACAGGCCGGCCCGGGTGAGCGCGCCCAGGACGTCGTAGACGGCCTGGGTCGAGACCGAGTCGAGGCGGTCCCGCACCCGACGGGTGATCTCGTCGACCTCGAGGTGGCCACCGCCGGCGAGCACGTCGAGCACGGCGAGGCGCGGGCGGGTGACCCGCAGACCCTTCGACCGGAGCAACTCCTCGCCAGCTGACATGAGCCAATGACAGCACGCGTCAACGCGGTCGACAACCGGGCCGTGTCGAGGGCCACCGGACCCGGCTCCGTTCGGAAGGCGGTGAACCGGGAGCGGGGTGGCTGCGTGTAGTCGATCGAGAAGTCTGACGGCGACGGGCCTGCCCGTACGCTGGCAGTCCGCGGTCGAAGGCCTTCCGGAGGTGCCGATGTTCGAGCAGATACTGGGCCTGCCCGTCCACGTCCTGGTGGTGCACGCGGTCGTGGTCTTCGTGCCGCTGCTGGCGCTGCTCGCCGTGGCGTACGTCGCGTTGCCCCGTTGGCGACGCCGGCTGGACTGGGCCGTGGCGATCCTCGCCGTGCTCGCTCCGATCACCGCGTTCGTGGCGGTCAAGTCGGGGGAGGCGCTGAACGACGCGCTGGTCGCGCGCGGCTTCCAGGGACCGATCCTCGACCAGATCTTCGAGCACTCGCGCTACGGCGACATCCTGTTCCGGATCGTCGTCCCGCTCGGCATCGTGGTGCTCCTGCTGCTGGTATCGACGAGCGGCCACCGGCGGGTGCCGAAGCTGCCCACGCTGGTCACCCCGGTGCTGGCGGTCGCGGTGGTCGGGCTCTCCGTCGCCGCGCTGGTCTACGTCTGGCTGACCGGGCACTCCGGTGCCGAGACCGTCTGGGGTACCACGCTCTGACGCTGCCCGAGCGCTGACGCTGCCCGAGCGCTGACTTCGATCCGGCCGGGGCGCGGCGCCCGGGCCCGAGCCTGCCTGCGGCGGCGGGCTGCGCCGGGTACCGCGCGCGGACCTGGTCCCGGCCGGCCGAGCCCGACGGCCCGGCGGGTCAGCGGAGGAGCCGTGAGCAGAGCAGGCAGACCAGGATCACCAGCACCACGGCGGCGACCGCGCCGATCGAGTACGTGACGCGCTGTGCGCGCTGTTCGGCCTGGTCCAGCGCGGCCATGTCCTGCGGGGGCAGGGAGCGCGGGGCGGCCGGTTGCAGGTGTATGGGGGGCCGCCAACCCGCCGGTGGTGGTGTGCTCGGCGGTGGGCCGGTGTACCCGCCGTACGTCGCGCCGCCCGGCCCCACGTTCGCGCCGGGAGCGGCGCCTCCGGCGGGGGGCGTGCCGTCGCCGGTGATCGGTGCCGTCGCTCGGTCCGGCAGCCCTTCGCCGCCGGACGGAGGTCGCCGCCAGAAGTCGTCCGGGGAGCTGCCGCCGCTGGGGGTCGTCACGCCGTCCGACGCTACCAATGCGCGCCGTACTCGACCGCAGGACGCGACCGACCGGCCGGGTCGGATCGGGGCCGCTGGTGCTTAGTCCGGCCGCTCTCCAACCGTTGATCGACTCGGGATCAGTGAAGTCGGGCTCTCCCGCCGCGAGGACACCACGACTTCCCGGGAGTCGAGTCGATCAATCCGAGGCCGAGGCCGGCCGGGGCCGGGCGGGGCCAGGGCGAGGGCGAGGGCCGGAGCGGGCGGGGCCAGGGCGAGGGCGGCGCGCGGGCGGGGCCAGGGCGAGGGTCGGAGCGGGCGGGGCCAGGGCGAGGGCGGCGCGCGGGCGGGGCCGGGCGAGGGTCGGAGCGGGGCGGGGCCGGAGCGAGGGCGGCGCGCGGGTGGGGCGAGGCCGGGGCGAGGGCGAGGGTCGGGGCGGGGGCGAGCGGCGGGGGCGAGCGCCGGGGGCGACAAACGGGGCACCGGGCCCGGAGCTGCGTTACCCTTGCGGCTCGTGAGCACCGAGGACCCGGGTTTCCGCCGCGACGACGATCGCACCGTCGACCTGAGCGACGAATTCGTGGTGCTGCCTGAGCAGACGAGCGACGACACGGACCGTGGCTGGGGCGAGCGCGCCACCGGCAACGACGACTGGCTGCACGCCGAGCGACCTCCGCACTGGGACTGATCTCCTCCCCGCGTCGCCGCCCGCCTTCGCGGATCGCCGCCCGCCTTCGCGGATCGCCGCCCGCCTCCGCGGGTCGCCGCCCGCGTCGCCGCGTCTCCCTTCCCGTATCCCGGCTGCGCGGCGCCGGTCTCCTGCTGCGACGACCCCCGCCAGGCGAACACCAGCCGACCGCGCCGGCGCGGCCGGGTGGGCTCATCCGCGTACCACGACCGCGAACCGGCTCCCCTCCGGCTGTCCGACGGTCCGCCGTGCCTGGTCCGGGTCGAGGGCGAGGTAGAGCGCGGCCGAGCCGTCCGTCTCGCCGGCGCCCACGACGTCGAGCACGAGCGCGCCGCTCGCGAGCAGGCTGGGCGCGGCGCCTCGGCCATCCGCCGGCGCGGCGAGCAGGTCCACGTGGGCGCCGGGGCGTACCACGGCGAGCGCGGCCGGCTCGGCCAACCGGATCGGCACGCCCACGCTGCCGGCGGGGATGGGCAACCTCCCCTCGGCCCGGTGCGGGTCGCTGGTCGCCGGGATCGTGTCCCGCTCGGTGGGGAGGCCCGGCACCGCCGCCGCCGAGGGGGCGGGGCTGTCACCCGGACCGGGGCGCGGAGTCGACGGGGCCGGGGCGGACGCCGGCGGGGGTGAACAGCCGGGCGGGGTGTGCAGGACGGCCGCCGCCAGGCCGAGCAGCCCGGCGACGAGCGCGGCACGGAGCAGGGTGCCGCGGCGCGGCAGGCGTGGTCGGCGCAGCGGACGCAGTGCCGTCGCCGTGCCCGTCTCCGCCATCACGCCTCCGCCCCTCGCCGGTGGGCGCCGACGTGGCCCCCTCGGCTGCGAGCTTAGGAGTGCTGCGGCGCGCATCGCGGGCCGTTGTCCACAGCCTGTGGACAACGAGGCAGCCTGTGGACAACCGCCGTCGGCGGCGTGGATCTGCTAGCAGCCAGGGCCACGGCGGTGCCGTGCCGGCGAGGAGTAGCCGGGGGCATGGCGGAGAAGTGCGGGTGAGGAGCAGCCGGGGCCGCGGCGGTGCGGCGCCGGCGAGGAGCAGCCGGCCTGAGCAGGCGGTGTGCCCCGACGAGAACGCGCCGGTACGCCCCGACGAGGGGCGTACCGGCGCGCAGGGTCAGGGGACGCCGACGAGGGCGGTCAGGAAGAGCTGCTGGTGTTGCTGCTGCTGGCGGCCGGCGTCTTGCTCGACGAGGAACCGTTCGACGACGAGCCGCTCGAACCGGACGAGCCGTTCGAACCGGACGAGCCGCTCGAACCGGACGACTTGGTCGAGCTGGACGCGCTGCTGGACGAGTCGGACTTCGTCGACTTGCCGCCGTCGGACGAGGCGGAGACGGTGTCGGAGCCGGACGAGCGCGAGTCGGTGCGGTAGAAGCCCGAGCCCTTGAACACGATGCCCACCGAGTTGAAGACCTTGCGCAGCCGTCCCGCGCACTCCGGGCACTCGGTCAGCGGGGCGTCGGAGAAGGACTGCACCGCCTCGAGCTGGCGACCGCACGAGGTGCAGGCGTACTGGTACGTGGGCACTTTCTCCTCCGGATCGGGTTCGGCCGGTTGGCACTCGACGTCTTCGAGTGCCAATGTTGCGTCATTCCCCCCGGGTTCGTCCAGCGGACGTGTGGGGCGCGACACCCGGCGGCGTACCCCGACCGGACGGCGGGGCGGCATCAAGCGTACGCAGCCCCTCGGCGGGGGTGACCACGGCGCGGACCGGACGGTCGTGCGGCTCGGCGGGAAGCACGCTGACCAGCTCGCCGTCGTGCAGCGGAACCACGGTCAGGGCCGCCTCGGGGAGCCGGGCCAGCGCCCGGTCGTACGAGCCGCCGCCGCGGCCGAGTCGCACTCCGGCCAGGTCGACGGCGACCGCCGGCAGCACCACCAGCCCGGCGTCCACGATCGCGTCCGGGCCGAGCCGCCGCCCGGTGGGCTCGCGCATCCCCCGCCCGGCCGCGACGAGGGCCTCGGGGCCGTCGTAGGGGGCCCAGTCCAGGTCGAGGTCGGGCAGCAGCACCGGCAGCAGCAGCTCGCCGTCGGCCGGCAGCGCCGCCCGCAGCACCTCCGGCAGCTCCGGGCCGCCGGGCTCCGAGCCGACCGGCACGTAGGCCGTCACCCGGATCGGCCGCAGTCGGCGTACCAACGAGACGAGTTCGGCCTGCACGCGGGCCGCGGCCACCGACCGGGCGTCGGCGGTCAGCTCCCGGCGGCGGGCGAGCAACCTCGCCCGCATGTCCCGTTTCGCCACATGAGTCACTTCAGCTCCATAAGAAAATTCCGGCACGCAACACTCCTGACGCAACGCCACTCCCACGGTTGCTCTGTGTCAGCATCGCAACAAGGGAGGCGGAACTTTCGGGGGGAACCGAGTGACGCTACGCGGACGGTTGACGGCGGCCTTCCTCACGGTGGTCCTCGGCCCGGTCCTGCTCGGCGCTCTCTTCGTGGCCTCGACCCTGAACACCGTCGACCGCGGGCGCTCGGCCGAGCGGCTCGCCGTGGCCGCCGCCGCCGTGCGTACCTCCGTCGACGCCCTCTGCCAGCAGCTACGGGCCGCGGCCGACGCGGTCGCGCTGACCCGTGGCGACCCGGCGAGCGCCGCGGGCCAGGTGGTGAGGCGCGGCCTGGCCGCCGCGGTGATGCTGAGCGACGTCGCGGGACGGGTCACCTACACCACCCCCGGCGCGCCGTCGACCCCCTGGCAGGAGTGCGCCGGCACGGTGGCAAGCGGGCCGGTCACCGCGCTGACCGCCCGGGTCGACCTGCGCGACCAGGCCGGGACGACGCTCGGCACGGTCGCCGCGGCCCAGCCGGTCGACCCGGCGTTCGTGACCCGGCTCGCCGCGGTGACCGGCGTCGCGGTCACCCTGCTCGACGATGGCGCCGCCCCCGCGCGGGTCACCCACACGACCGAGACGCGCGAGGTACGCGACGCCGTGCTCGCGGCCGCCGGCACGCTCGACGACGAGCAGGTCACCGAGACGGCCGACGGGCGGTACGTCCGCCGCATCGGTCCCTCGTCCGGGCAGCCGCTGCCCCTGGTGCTCTCGGTGCCCAGCGAGCAACCTCCCGGGCTGAACACGGCGCTGATCGGGGCGGTGGTGCTGGCCGGGCTGCTCGCCGTGCTCGCCGCCTGGCGCCTGGCCCGGGTCACGACCCGCCCGCTGGTCGAGCTGGCCACCGCCGTCGACCGGGTGGCGGACGGTGACCTGACCGCCCGGGTTCCGGTACGCACCCGCGACGAGCTGGGCCGCCTGGCCGGCGCGTTCAACCGGATGACCCGGGAGACCGGCTCATACGTGGCCGCGCTGACCAGCAGCCGCGATCAGCTGCGCGGGCACCTCGCCGTGCTCGGGGACACCCTGGCGAGCACACACGATCTGCAGCGCATCCTGCGGGTGATCCTGAACAGCGCGATCGCGGCGACCGGTGCGCGGGCCGGCGCCGTACTCCTGGTCGAGTCGGGTGGGGCGCTCGTCGCCCAGTGCACCGACGGTCTGGACGGGCGCTGGCCGGAGGGGGACGCGCCGACGACGCTGCGGGTGCCCGTCGGCAGCGGGGTGGTGGGTGCCGTCGCGGCGACCGGGATGCCACAGCGGGGCCGGATGGACCCGGCCGACGTACCGCCGGGGGAGCCGCGGTGCCGGACGTACATCGCGGTCCCGTTCGCCGCCCCCACCGGCCCGGCGCCCGTCACCGGCCCCGCGCGACCCGGCGGCCCGGCGGTCGCCGAAGCGACCTCGCCGGAGGGGGACCGGGCCCCGGCGGGTGGTTCGTCCGACGACTTCCCGACCGTCGAGCTGCCCGGCGGCGCCGTCACCGGGTCCGGTGGTCGGGCCACGAGTGGCGCCGAGCCGGCGGCGGCGCTCGGGGTGCTCGCCCTCTACGACCGGCTCGGCACGGACGAGTTCGACGACGACGACCTGGTCACCCTGCGTACGTTCGCGAGCCACGCGGCCGTGGCGGTGGAGAACGTACGTGGGCACGAGGAGGCGCAGCGGCTGTCGCTCACCGACCCGCTGACCGGGCTGTGGAACTACCGCTACCTGCGCGAGTCGATCCGGCGGGAGGTCGAGCGGGCCAGCCGCTTCGGCCGGATGCTGAGCGTCCTCGCCCTGGACCTCGACCGGTTCAAGGACGTCAACGACACCTACGGGCACTTGGCCGGTGACACGGTACTGGCCGAGTTCGCCCGCCGGCTGCGCGACGAGATCCGCGAGGTCGACCTGGCGTTCCGGCAGGGTGGCGAGGAGTTCGTCCTGCTGCTGCCGGAGACCGACGCGCGGGGCGCGGCGATCGTCGCGGAGCGGCTCGGCGCGGCGATCCGGGACACGTCGATGCCGGTCGAGGCGCACGCCGGCTCACCTGTCCCGGTACGGGTGACCGTCTCCATCGGCATCGCCGTCTACCCCGACCACGCGGACACCGGGCAGCAGGTGCTGGAGGCGGCCGACGACGCGCTCTACGCCGCGAAGGCGGCCGGCCGGGACACCTACCGGGTCAGCGCCCCGCGGCAGTCGGCCGCACGCGAGCTGCCGGTGCCGGCGGCGGCGGTCACCCCGACCGACGGAATGCCGCGCGCGGGCCGCGCCGCCGTGCCCGTACGCACCGAGCCGGCCGCCGCGACCTGCACCGACGAGACGACCCCGGTTCCCGGAGGCGCCACCGAGCCGACGGCCCCGGCAACCACCGGCCCGGACATCGCCCGAGCCGGGCCCGGCTCCCCGCGCACCGCCGCCGGGGGCGGCGCGTCTTCCGGGCCACACCCGCCGCGGCAGAGCCGTGGCCGATAGTCTCGCGACATGTCGGTGCACTCAGCGAACTCCTCAACGACGGCCGCCACGGGCCGCCCCCGCGCGGTGAAGGCCGTCATCCCGGCCGCCGGTCTCGCCACCCGCTTCCTTCCCGCCACGAAGGCGGTGCCCAAGGAGCTGCTGCCGGTGGTCGACCGGCCGGTGTTGCAGTACATCGTCGAAGAGGCCACCCAGGCCGGCATCAGCGACGTGCTGCTGATCACCGGACGGGGTAAGACCTCGATGGTGGACCACTTCGACCGCCGCCCCGACCTGGAGGCCCGGCTGGAGAAGAAGCCGGAGATCCTGGCCGCGGTGCAGCGCCCCAGCGAACTGGCCGAGATCTACACAGTCCGGCAGCCCGAACAGCTGGGCCTCGGCCACGCCGTCGGGTACGCCGAGTCGCACGTCGGCGACCAGCCCTTCGCCGTGCTGCTGGGCGACGAGTTCGTCAAGATGGACGAGCCGCTGCTGCCGGCGATGCTGGAACTCCAGGCCCGAACCGGTGGGGTGGTCCTCGCGTTCTTCGAGGTCGACCCGGCCGAGACGAAGCGGTACGGCATCGCCTCGGTCGAGCCGGCCGAGTCCGAGCTGACCGACATCGGCGAGGTCGTCCGGGTCACCGGCATGGTCGAGAAGCCCGACCCGGAGGAGGCGCCGAGCAACCTGGCGGTCCTCGGCCGGTACGTGCTGCCGGGAAAGATCTTCGACGCGATCCGGCGTACGAAGCCGGGCAGCGGCGGTGAGATCCAGCTGACCGACGCGATGGAGCTGCTGCGTACGGAGGGGACACCGGTGCACGCGATCGTCTACCGGGGCACCCGCTACGACACCGGCATGCCGCTCGGTTACCTGCAGACGGTGGTGCAGATCGCCGTCGAGCGGGAGGACTTCGGCGCCGAGTTCCGCAAGTGGCTCACCGACTTCGTGAACTCCAACGTGTCGGGTGGTCCCAATACATGACCGCTACGGCCGACGCCGAGGCGGCCGCGAACGAGTTGACGCCGCTCGCCGACTACCTGGGCAGTGTGCTGCGCAGGTTACGCGCGCTGCCTCCGCTCGACCTCGACCTCACCCAGGCGTACGGCAACGTCCTCGCCGAGGACGTCGTCGCGCCGCACGCGTTCCCGGCCTTCGACCAGTCGGCCGTTGACGGGTACGCCGCGCGTTGGGAGGACATCTCCGGCGCGGGCCGGGCCGCCGGTGGGCGGGCGGTCCGGCTCAACGTCGTCGGTGACCTCGGCGCGGCCAGCTGGCGACCGGTCCGGCTCACGCCCGGCTCCTGCTTCTCGGTGGCCGCCGGGGCGCCCCTGCCGGTCGCCGCCGACGTGGTGGTGCCCGTGGAGTGGACCGACCAGGGCATGGCCGCCGTGGAGATCTACCGCACCCCCAAGCGGGGGTACGGGGTACGCCGGGCCGGGGACGAGCTGCCGGCCGGAACGCTGCTCGCCCGGGCCGGCACGTACGTCACGCCTGCCCTGGTCGCGGTCTTCGCCGCCACCGGCATCGGGCATGTGGTGGTCCGGCCCAGCCCGCGGGTGGTCGTCGTGGCCACCGGCGACGAACTGGTCGACGTGGGCCGGGGCAGCCAGCCCGGTCAGGTGGTGGACGCGAACTCGCACGCGTTGACCGCCGCGGCGGCCGAGGCGGGCGCGTTGGCGTACCGGGTCGGGATCTGCGACGACGACCCGGAGGGGCTGCGCGGGCTGTTGGAGGACCAGACCCTGCGGGCCGATCTGATCATCACCACCGGCGGCACCGGCACCGGTCCGGGTGACATGGTCCGCCGGATCCTCTCCCGCCGCGAGGGGGGCCGAGCCGGGCCGGTCACCTTCACCGAGGTGGCGCTCTACCCCGGCACGGCGCTCGGCTTCGGCACGGTCGGCGCCGAGGAGGTGCCGGTGGTCTGCCTGCCGGGCGATCCTGGGGCGGCCCTGATCGGCTTCGAGGTGCTCGCCCGCCCGGCGATCCAGCTGCTCGCCGGGGCCGAGCCGGTCTTCCGGCCCAGCGTCCGGGCGCACCTGCTGGAGACCGTCTCCTCACCGGGCGGGCTGCGCGAGTTCCGCCCCGCGCACGTCGCCGAGCGGCGCGGCGGCGGCTACACGGTCCAGCCGCTCAGCGGTGGGCCGTTCACCCTCTCCGGTCTCGCCGAGGCAAACGGCCTCCTGGTGCTCGGTGAGCGGGTCACCACGGCCGCCGCCGGCTCCACGGTGGACGTCCTCCTGCTGGACCGCCGCCGGTGACGAGCACGCCCGCCGGCCCCACCCGCGTGCGTGGGCCGCGCCCGGCGGGCTACGCGCCGACTCCCTCCGCGGTGCCCGCGACGACCTCCGGCCGGTGCGGCCGTCCCGTCCGGAGTGGCCTCGCGGCCGGTACGGCGGGCTCTGGCCGGTGCGGCCGTCCCGTCCGGAGTGCCCTCGCGGCCGGTGCGGCGGGCTCTGGCCGGTGTGGCCGTCCCGTCCGGAGTGGCCTCGCGGCCGGTGCGGCGGGCTCTGGCCGGTGCGGCCGTCCCGTCCGGAGTGGCCTCGCGGCCGGTGTGTCGACGGGCGTAGGGTCCGCCCCGTGAGCCTCTTCGGAGCCGGTCGCGCGCCCGGCTGGCCGGTGGTCCTTGTGGACGGCCCCGTCGTGCTGCGCCCGTACCGGCGATCGGACGCCGCCGCCTGGTCCGAGGTGCGGCGGGCCAACCAGAGTTGGCTGGCGCCCTGGGAGTCGTCGCTGCCCGGCGGGTGGGACGAACTGAACTCGCCGTCCGCCTTCCGCTGGGTCTACCGGGACCAGCAGCGCTCGGCGCGCTCCGGGGACGGCATGCCGTTCGCCGTCTGCCTGCGGGAGGACGGGCGGGAGCGGCTGGTCGGGCACCTGAACGTGGGCAGCATCGTCCGGCGGGCGCTCTGCTCCGGGTACGCGGGCTACTGGGTCGACCACCGGGTCGCCGGTCGAGGAGTGATCCCCACCGCGGTGGCGCTCGCCGTCGACCACGCGTTCGGCCCGGGTGGGCTGCACCGGATCGAGGTCAACATCCGGCCCGAGAACCGGCCGTCCCGCCGGGTGGTGGAGAAGCTCGGCTTCCGCGAGGAGTCGTACCACGTGCGCTACATGCACATCGACGGTGCCTGGCGCGACCACATCGGATACGCGATGACCAGCGAGGAGATCGCCGCCGAGGGCGGGTTGCTGGCCCGCTGGCACCGGGTGCGCGCCGCGACCAGGTGACCGTCCCACCCACGGGATCGGCGCGGCGCGTCGGCATCACGCTCCGTCGCCCGTAACCTCAAGTAATCGCAAGCTGTGGCAAACGCTGCTCGCCGTACGATCGACGCTCTCGGCGCTGATCGATGGAAGATCCTACGGTTCAGTAGCGGTTGCTCCGAATTCGGTGACGGGAGGGGTGAGGGTGCCGACCTCGGTGCTCCTCGCCGTCCTCGCCGCCGCCGGCCTGCTCGCACTCGCTCCGGCGCTGGTCCGCCGGTACGACGCCACCGAGCGGCTGGTGGCGGAGCGGGCGCAGTCGACGGCGCGGGTGCTCCAGCGCCGACGCCGCCGTCGCACTGTGCCGGGACGGCAGCCGTTACGCGCACCCCGTCACCTCATCGTGACTCTCAGTGAAGATGTGACTACCGGTGGTCTGCAGCGGCCGGTCTCCGCGCCACCCGCGGCGGGGCGCCGCTCGGGCCGGCTGAGCGCCGTACCCCCCGCCCCGAAGAAGGCCCGCCGCCGTCCGCCGCGCCGCCACACCCCGGCCGTCTACCGACGGCGTCGGGTCCTCGCCGCGCTGCTGCTGCTCAACGGCGTCGAGCTGATCGGCGTCCTGGTGGTCGGCCCCGGGTTCTGGATCAGCTTCTCGGTCACCGGCACCCTGCTCGTGGCGTACGTCGCGCACCTGCGGCAGCGGGCCATCGCCGACCAGCGTCGGCGTCGGGCCCGGGCCCGGGAGGCGGCGTGGCTCGCCGCCCGCCAGGCGGAGGTGCGGCGCGAGCAGGCCCGCCGCGCGGCCGCCCGCCGCGAGGCGCAACGGCGGCTCGCGGCGCAGCGCGAGGTGGTACGCCGAGCGGCCATGGGCCTGGACCGGCCGGCCGACCTGCCGCCCGCCGCGAGTGGTGGTTCGGTCTCCTACCGGCGCGCCGGTGGCCTCCGTGGCCGCGCCTACGAGGCCGGCCGGGGCTCGCACACCGCCTGACCACCGGCCACGCCGCGTGGCTGCGCGCGTCCGGTTCCCGCCCGCGCCCGGCCGCCCGTGCCCGGTCCCCGCCCGCGCCCGGCCGCGCCCGGCCGCATGATCAACTCGGGGTCATTGATGTCGGGGTGTCCGAGGCGTCGGGACGCCCCGACATCATGGAAGTCGAGTCGATCATGCTGGGGCGCCGACCACGCCGCGTACGGTTGATGCGGGTATGGTGCTTTTGCCGGTGACGGCGGCCGGATGATCGTCCGAGTGGGCGTGACGGGGTGGGGTGGATTCGCCCCCGGGGTGGTGAACCTGTTAGCCTTGGCGCCGGCCCGCCCGGTGTAAGCCGGGTGGGACCGACGCCGGTCAGCCGGCGGAGGGGCTGTGGCGCAGACCGGTAGCGCACCTCGTTCGCATCGAGGGGGTCAGGGGTTCAAATCCCCTCAGCTCCACCCAGTTCAAAGGCCGTTTCCGCTAGTCGGGGACGGCCTTTTCGACTCCGGGGCGGCAGGGGTCAGCAGCCGGTCACGGTTCGTCTGTCTTGCCGTACCCCCCAATACGCTTCCTTGAATGAAGCGTCCAGTGCGGCAGGCGTACCTTGACATGATCGCCAAGCAGGTCGGGCCGGTGCTGCGAGGGCACGGCTTCAGGCGGTCGCACGGCACCTTCCGCCGGATCTCCGATGCCGGCCACGCGGCGGTCATCGAGTTCCAGGGTTCCACGAGCAGCTGGGACAGCACCTCGCTCTTCTACGTCAACCTCGGTGTCGCCACCGCCTCCTGGCTCGACTGGAAACAGGAGCGGTTGGGCGGGAACCGCCGCGACCGGCCCACGGCGTCGGTGGCTCAATGGTGGGCGCGGCTCACCGCAGACGCCCGTCACTCCGACGATTACGACCGGTGGGCGATCCGGTCGGTCGAGGAGGCCGAGGCGTGCGGGGCTGTGGTCGGTCAGGAATTGTCGGATCAGGCGGTGCCGACGTTCGATGCCTTCCTCGCGTACTACCTGCGACTCGACGAAGCCCTCGCCGAGGGACGAGAGGGCGATCTGATTCCGCTCTTCGACGCCCGACCCTCGGGTCCGCTCAAAGGCATTGGCCATTTCCGTCGGCTTGGCCACCCGTACGCGGTATGGATGTTGTCCAGGCGGAACGACCCGCAAACCTCAGGCGTCGGCTAACCCGGACGGCGGCGCCCCGGCCTCCGGACCGGGCCGCCGCCGTCCGAGGGATCAGCGGGTGAAATCGTCCTTCGCGTCTCGCGCGTCCTCTTGGACATGTTCGCCAGGCTGTCTGCCCCGGATTTCGTCCCGCTGCGCCACCTGTTCCGCCCGTGCCCGCTCCTCCTGGGCCATGTCGCCCAGCCGCGCGCGGGCCGGGCCGGCCAGCTTCTCGACGTTCCCGGTCGCCCTCTCGAAGCTCATGTCGCCTCCCTGTGGTCATGGCGAGAGCCAGGTTCCACTTCCTGTCTCGCGTCCCCGCCCGCCAGTGGTGGAAACCCGCCAGTGTCGGCCGGATCCCGACAGCCGGTGCGGAAGGTCAGCGACAGGGCCGTGTGGTGTGCGCAGTCCGTCGACGTGCCGGAGGCGGCGATCGTCGGCCGGTCAGCGACGGTGCCGCAGGCCGATCCGGAGTGCGCGGAGCAGCGTGCCGGGCCGGCTCAGGGCGGCCGGGTGCTCGAGCATGGTGGTGACCCGGCTCAGTCGGGCGCTCAGCACCGGATCGATCTGCGAACCCCGGAAGACCAGGTTGCCGAACCACTTGGCGAGCTTGTACCCGCGCGGGTACGGCCCGTCGACGTGTGGCAGTTCGATGTCGGCCGAGGTCGAGATCTGCCAGGCGGCGTCGACGATCACCCGGACCTGGTCGAAGTAGGCGTGCGCCGGCTCCTCGTGGGGTCTCGGGCCGGAGCGAAGGTACGCCGACAGGCAGGAGGCGTGCAGCATCGCGGAGGTCATGCCCTGGCCGTACACCGGGTTGAACGAGGCGACCGCGTCACCGACGGCGACCAGGCCCGCGGGCAACCGGTCGAGCTTGTGGAAGTCCCGACGCCGGCTGTCGGCCTGGTGGTACGTGATCACCTCGCCCAGCATCTCCCCACGCTCGGCGATGTCGCCGAACATCTCCGGATAGTGCTTGCGGCAGCGGGCGGTGAAGTCGGCGACGTCGCGGCTGGGACGGTCGTCGTCGTAGCCGGCGACCAGCATCATCCAGCGGTCGTTCTCGACCGAGTTGATCCCGCCGATGCGGGCGGTGCGGCCCTTGCCGGCCATGGTCTGGTAGACCACCACCCAGGTGTCGCTGACCTTCTCGTCCCGCTTGAAGAGCGCGGTCGCGTAGTTCAACTTGATCGGCATTCGCTGCATCGGGGGGCGCGGCCACCCGTCGCCGGCCAGCCAGTCGCTCAGCCTGCTGGACCGTCCCATCGCGTCGACCACCAGATCCGCCGGTTCGACGACCGCCTCGGCGCCGTCCTGCGGCACGTATCGCGCGCCGGTGACCCGCCCGTCGGCGTAGACCAGGCCGTCCGCCCGGCCGTACGCCATCCGGACGTTCTTCACGGCGAGCGTGTGCCGCCGGACCAGCGCCTCCAGGAACGGTCGGGTGGTGATCAGCATCGGCCCGGTGGCCGTCGCCGGTGGCGGCACGCCCAGCACCCCGTTCACGAAGGTCTTCGCGGTGGCGTCCGGGGCCGGTGGCAAGGGCGCGCCGAGCGCGAGCGCCTCCTCGGCGATGCCGGGGAACCAGCGCTCCAACTGCACCTGACCGGCGGGCAGCAGCGCGTGCACCTGGCTGCCCTGCGGTACGCCGGGCCGGGGCCCGTGGTCCGCCTCGGAGGGATCCCGCTCGACGATCAGCACCTCCTCGGCGTGGTCGCTGAGCACCCGGGCGGCCATCAGCCCAGCGATGCTGCCGCCGAGCACGACCGCACGTCGCATGACGACGCTGGTGTCGGTCGGCTGGTCGGCCGTCGCTATCGCCGCGAACGTCCGGGACGGTGAGGGGCGCATGCGATCACTCCTTGGCTGGTCGGAGAGGTCGGCACCGCAGCCGGGTGGGTCAGCCGCGCCGCCACTTCTGGTGCGCTCCGCCGTTGCAGTCCCAGAGCTGCAACCGGGCGCCGTTGTTCGGGTTGGCGTCGATTACGTCGACGCACTTGTCCGCTCGTACGTACACCAGGTCGTGGGCGTTGTTCAGGTTGAACCGTTGCGAACTCGCGCCGGTGCAGTCGGCCAACTGGATCGCGGCGCCGTTCTCCGTCGAGTGTCCGGCAACGTCCAGGCACTTGCCCATAGAGCGGACCGTGCCGTCGCCGGGGAAGGTCCACAACTGTCCGGCCGTACGGCGACAATCCCAGATCCGCAGCCGGGCGCCGGCGGTGGCGTTGCCGCCCGGAATGTCGATGCAGCGGTTACTGGCGAAGCTGACGATCTGGTCACCGGCGGGCGGAGCGGCCGGAACCGAGGGCGGCGGGGCGCCCGCCGAGGCGGGCGGTCGCACCGGCTCCGTCGAGCCGGTGGTCGGGCTGCCGCCCGTGCTGGGCGAGGCCTGCCCGTGCCCGGGACCGGCCGGCGTGGACCTCGACGGTTCGCCGGTGACCGGCGGAAGGCCCTGGAATCCATCGGTGACCAGCGAGAAGGTGCTCCGGCTGGCCGACCATTCGGCGTCCGCGGTGGTCCAGCCGATGGTGTACGCGTGCCGGTTGTGGCCGACGAAGGCGCGGCTCACGGCGTGCAGCCGCGTGCCGTCTCCGGCGGTGTACGTCCACTCCCACTCGGCGGCCTGCGCCTGGTACTTCACCGGGGCGAGGCGGATCTTCCGGTAGTCGTCGTACCGCTCGCGTTCCGCCCGCTCCCGTGCTCGCAGCTCGGCGACCACGCTGCTGGGGACCGAGTCGAGTTCACCGACGACGAGCAGGCGGGCGCCGTCCGGCTCGCGGAACTCGAGCCGCTCGCCGTCGCGTCGCAGCTGCCAGCCGTCCGGCACCGGGATGAGGAAGCGGGGGTCGTCGCGGTGGTAGTGCCAGCCCACGGGGGGCGGGGAGAGCTCCCGGGAAACCGGCGTGTCGGCGAGTGCGGAGGGGCTGGCGTTCGCCGCCGTGGCCCCGTCGTCGCCCGGTCTGCCGGAGAGCGCACCGTTCACCAGCGGCACGCCCAGCAGCAGTACGAGCAGCAGCACCACGCCGAGCGACCCGACCAGCAGACCGCGCCGCCGTCTTTTTGCTGAGCCGGTGGGTGCGGCGACGGGAGCGTCGGCGCCACCGGCGACGCTCGCCGTGGCCGCGCGGGGCCCGTCGGCTCCGACCGTGCCGGCCGCCATGGCAGCCGGCGACGCACCTGAGGGCGGTGTGGCGGACGGCGACGCGGCTGACGGTGACGTAGCCGACGACGGTGCGGCCGAGGGCGGTGTGGCGGACGGCGACGCGGCTGAGGGTGACATGGCCGAGAGCGGCATGGCTGACGGCGACGCACCCGAGGGCGATGCGGCCGACGGCGGTGTGGCTGACGGTGGTGCGGCCGAGGGCGGCGCGGCTACCTCCGCCGGGGAGTCGGGGGCGGCGGCGATGAACTCGGGCACGATCCGCGGGCGGGGCCGGACGTCGGAGTTGACCCGGGTGATCGGCCCGTCCGGCTCCGCCGGAGCGACCCGGCCGGCGTCGGCGGTGGGGTCGTCCGAGGCGACGGCCCGGACCAGCATCCGATCCGCCTCCTCGGCGCTGATCCGCTGCTGCGGATCCCGGCGCAACAGCCCGTCCAGCAGCTCGGTGAGCGTGCCGGCCTGCCGTGGGGGTGGTGGCGCCTCGGTGGCGAGCGCGGCCAGCGTCGCTATCGGCGTGGAGCGGCTGTACGGCGTCCGCCCCTCGACCGCGGAGTAGAGGGTCGCCCCGAGCGACCAGAGGTCGGCGGCCGGACCGACGACACCGTCGGTGACCCGTTCGGGGGCGAGGTACGCGGGCGAGCCGAGAACCATGCCGGTTCGAGTGACGCGCGGGTCCCCGGGCAGGGTCGCCAGCCCGAAGTCCGTCAGTACGACCCGTCCGTCATCGGCGAGCAGCACGTTGGCGGGCTTGACGTCGCGGTGCAGGATCCCGGCCTCGTGTGCGGCGCGCAGCGCGCTCAGCAGCGCCAGCCCGATCCGGGCGGCGCGGGCCGGCGGCATCGGCCCCTCGGCATCGAGCACCTGCTGCAGCGTGCGCGACGGGACCAGCTCCATCACGATCCACGGGTCGCCGTCGGCGAGCAGTACGTCGAAGACGCGTACCACGTTGACATGGCCGAGGCGGGCGACGGCGCGCGCCTCGCGCATGGACCGTTCGCGCATCTCGTGCAGTTCGTCGTCACTCAGCCCGGGTGGCGCCACGAGTTCCTTGAGGGCCACATCCCGTTGGAGCATTTCGTCGAGGGCCTGCCAAACACGACCCATCCCGCCTTGGCCGAGCGGACGGACGAGTCGGTAGCGATCAGCGATCAATCGTCGGGGGGCTTCGGGCACGAGAGGAGACGGTACTTGACGATGTTTACGGACCCCATTGCCGGCGGGGACGGAATAGCGACAGTTGCGCAGGTCTCACCACTCGCCGATCCCTTTCCTGTCGCCCATTCAAGAATGAACTCTACTTTTCGTGCGTCCATTGTCGCCGGAAGCAATGTTACTAACACGTAGAAGGGTGAGCCGGGAGTGTAAGTGAACGGGAATCGCATTCTGGATTGCCGCGCTGACTCGTCGGTAACGACGTGGCAGGCTGTGTTCATGGAAGATCAGTCACCCCTCTCGGCCGACGAGGTGCTGGATGTCGTCGACGAACACGACCGGGTGGTGGGGCAGGCGCGGCGCGACGAGGTGTACGCGAACCGGCTCCGGCACCGCTGCGCGTTCGTGTTGGCCCGCGACGACGACGGTCACGTCTTCGTGCACCGGCGTACCGCGCGCAAGCTCGTCTTCCCGTCGCTCTACGACATGTTCGTCGGCGGGGTGGTCGGTGCGGGGGAGTCGTACGACGAGGCGGCGCTGCGGGAGGCCGAGGAGGAGCTGGGGGTCGCCGGCCTGCCCGCGCCCGTGCCGCTCTTCAAGTTCCTCTACGAGACGCCGCAGCACAGTTGGTGGTCGTACGTCTACGAGGTGCGTTGCCCGTCGACGGTCGCGCCGCAGCCCGAGGAGGTGGCCTGGCACGCGTTCCTGACCGAGGCGGAGTTGGAGCGGCGGCTCACCGAGTGGGACTGGGTGCCGGACGGCTTCGACGCCTACCGGCGGCTGCTCGCCTGGCGCGCGACGAGGCCGGCGGACCAGTCATGACCGGCACGAGCCCGGTACCCGCCGACGCCGCCCGGTGGACCATGACGTTCGACAGCGCGGACCCGCCGACACTGGCCGCCTTCTGGAAGACCGCACTGGGCTACGTCGACGCGGAACCCCCGGCGGGCTTCGCCGACTGGCCGGCGTTCTTCCGCCACCACGACGTACCCGCCGACGAGTGGGGCGACGTCGCCTACCTGGCGGATCCGACCGGGGCCGGCCCCCGGATCTCGTTCCTCAAGGTTCCCGAACCCAAGGTGGCGAAGAACCGGATACACCTCGACCTTCAGGCCGGCGGGGGGCGCGGCGTGCCGTGGGAGGTCCGGGCGCCGAGGGTCCGCGCAGCGGTCGAGCGGCTGGTCGCGGCGGGCGCGAGGGTGCTGCGGGAGGACGAGGTGGACGGTCGGCTCGATCACGTGGTGCTGGCCGATCCGGAGGGGAACGAGTTCTGCGCGGTGTGACCGGTGGGAGGCCGGCCGGGCGGCCGGCCTCCCGGTCATCGCTACGGACGCCAGGAACCGGCCGTCTGGAAGCGGTGCAGGTACTCCAGCATCCCGTTCTTGTTCGCGACGTTGAAGACCACCGTGCCGGTCCGCTTGCGGCCCGCCGAGACCTCGCCGGGCTCCAGGTTCTCACCGCAGCCGGCGAAGAGCCCGGCGATGGCGTTCGTCTCCGTGCCGTCGGCCGCCACCCACTGGAAGTAGAGCGGGTTCACCGAGACGGTGCCCTTGGTGACCTCGACCGTGACGTCCGCGATCAGGTACATGCCCTTGTCCGGCTCCGGCGCGAACTCGTTGCACCCCTTCGTCCTGGTGCTGAACTTCGACACGGTGATCTCGACGGTGCCGTCGTCATCGGTGATCACCAGGGTGTCGCCGGCCGGCATGTTCGTGGTCTCGCCGTCGGTCGTCGCGTCGGGGCTGCTCGGCAGGGTCGGGGTGAGGACCGGCGGCTCGTCGGCGTCCTCGGTCGCCGGTGCGGTGGGCAGGGTGTCGACCACCTCGTCCGCCTTGTTCGCGCCGTAGATCAGCGCGGCGGCGCCGCCACCGCAGCAGAGCACGGCCAGCACCGCCGCCACGATGACGATGATCAGCACCGTCTTGTTCGACTTCTTCTGCGGCGGCTGCTGCCCGGGCGGCGGGAACCCGGGCGGCGGGTAGCCGGCGGGCGGGTAGCCGCTGGGCGCGGTCGGGTAGGGCTGTCCCGCCGGCGGGTACGGCCCGGGCGGCGTCGGCTGCTGGGCCGATCCGGGCGCGGCCCAGGGGTTACCGGAGACCGGCTGCTGAGGCGCGCCGGACACGGGCGGCTGAGGTGCGCCGGACACCGGCGGCTCGGGTGCGCCCGGGGCGGCCCAGGGACTGCCGGACACCTGTGGCTGGGGCATGCCGGGGGCGGGCGGCTGCGCGGCGCCCGGGACCGGCTGCTGGGGCACGGTCGGCTCGCCCGGCGGTTGCGGGGCCCCGGCGCTCGGCGCCCACGGGTTGTGCGGCATCGGACCCGTCGCCCCGGCCGACGCCGCCGGCATCGGGGTGGTCGCGCCGCCCTGGGTGAACGGGGCCTGCGGCATCGGAGTGGTCGCGCCGCCCGGCGTGAACGGCGCGGTCGGCATCGGGGTGGTGGCGCCGCCCTGGGTGAACGGGGCCGGCGGCATCGCAAGGGTCGGATCGGCCGGAGCGATCGGGGCGGGCGGCATCGCCACGGTCGGAGCGGCCGGAGCCGGCGGCAGCGGAGCCGTCGCGTCGCCGGGCGTCGGTCCGCCGTGCGGCACCGGTGACATCGGGGCCGTCGGGAACGCCTGCGTCGGCGGCTCCGGGTGCGGCTGGTCGGGATCGTGCGGCCCGGCGGGCGGCTCGGGGTGGCTCACCGTACTCCTTGGATCGTGGCGGGGGAGGGGAGGAACGCGCCGACGCTACCGCGCCCGGGCGACGGATTGTGCCCCGCCGGGGCCTGCCGCCGCTCGTCAGGGCAGGGGCAACACCGCCGCGGTGCGGACCAGACCGTCGGCCACGGCGAATCGGCCGTGCACCGCCCTCGGCGCGGTCGCGACCGGCGCGGCGTCGACCCGGGCGGGTGCGATCCGGGCGCAGAACGTGCCGGACTCCGGGTCGATCTCGACCAGGGCGTCGGTGAAGTCCAGCCAGGTGCCGACCACCGGATGCCAGACCTTGTAGATGGTCTCCTTGGCGCTGAAGAGCACGGCCGGCCAGGAGGTTCCGGCCGGCAGCCGTGCCAGGTGCTCGTCCTCCTCGGGCAGGCAGATCAGCCGGCGTACCCCCGGATTGAGCTCCTTGTGCTGCTCCGCGTCCATCCCCACGGAGCGGACCTCGGCGCTGCGGGCCGCGGCCGCCGCGCAGTAGCCCCGGGTGTGGGTGATGGTGCCGACCACGCCGGACGGCCAGACCGGGATCCGGTCGGCGGCCGGCACGGGGGCCGGCGGCAGCCCGAGCGTGGCCATCGCCCGCCGCGCGCAGACCCGCCCGGCGGTGAAGTCCCGCCGCCGGCTCTCCACCGCCCGTTCGCTGAGGCAGGCCAGCTCCTCGGCGAGGAGTCGACCGGTCCAGTCGTCGGGCCCGGCCACGGCCACCGCGACCTGCGGCGGCAGCAGGTCACGCATCGCCGGTCGCCGCGGGCTGCGGGTGCCCTGATCGCCGGCCGCGCCGCGGGTACGGACGGCCGTCCGTCAACTTTCTGACTGCCATGAATGGCGAAAGTACCGCAACTATGTAACACCGGATGGTTCCGAGGCGCTGTAGCCCAAGCACGGCACGGGGGGCATCGACCGCCGTTGTGATCGATTCGGGTCGGCGTACGCGTCCGGCCCCTGGCAGGAACCGAGAGGGAGTGCGATGACCGGTGGTGCGGGAGCGTCCGGCCCGGTGAGCGATGACCACGCACCGGAGCCGCCCGGCTGGAGCTGTGGTTCCTGCGGGGAGGACTGGCCGTGCGCGATGAAGCGCAGCCGGCTGCTTCAGGAGTACGGCGATCGCGCCACGCTCAGCGTCTACCTGGGCTCCTGCCTCGCCGCCGCCAGCGAGGACCTGCGCAACGTGTCCGTGACGTCCCTGCAGGACCGCTTCATCGGGTGGCTGCCCCGAGGGCCGCGGAACGCCTGAGTCTTCCCGCGTGCCGGTCCCGTCCCGACCTGCGTGGCTCGGGACGGGACCGGCTCGTCAGCGCCGGCGGGCGGTCAGGCGCGCCGGGGTCGGCGGGTGAGCGCGAAGCCGACCACGCCGGCCACCGCGGCCAGGACGCCGCCGATGCTCGTCCAGATCCACCGCGAGCCCAGCGCGGGCAGCAGCCCGTCGAACCAGCTCTCCTCGTCCGCGTCGTCCAGGGGTGCGGCGGCCTGCTCGTCGGTCAGCAGCGCGCCGGCCTGGGTGTTCGGCACCAGCGGCACCGCCAGCTCGCCGTCGTCGGCGGGAGCGCCGTCGCCGTCGGCGCCGACCAGCAGCCCGACCTCGATCGGTGCGCCCAGGTCCGGCTCCGGCACGTCGAGGACCGAGAGCCGGATGAAGTACGTGCCGGGCAGCGGGTCGGCCGACCAGGGCTCGGCCCACGGCCGCACCTCGCGCAGCGTGCAGCCGAGCGAGACCTCACTCGCCGTCTTGTCGACGGTCGGCGTCTGCGCACCCGCCGTGCACGCCTGCCGGCGACGCAACCCGTCGAAGACCTCGACGGTCCAGGTGGAGGCGCCGCTGCGGTCGGCGGGGAACGACACGGAGGCGGCGATGTCGTGCACCTGCCCCGCCTCGGCGGTGAACGACCAGTACAGGTAGTCGCCCGTCGAGGCGTCCACCCGTACCGGCTGACCGGCGGTGATCGTGGTCGCGGTCAGGAAGGAGGTGCCGGCACGGGTCACCGTCGTGGCGCCGGGGGACGGCGACGGCCCGTCGGTCGGGGCGGCGAGCGCCGTGGCGGGCAGCAGCACCGGACCGGCGGCGGCGACCAGCGCCGCCAGCGACCGGGTCAGAGTCGTACGCACGCTCACTTCTCCCTCCACGTGGCCACCCACCAGCGGGTCAGCAGGCCGGCGAGTAGACCGGTGATCAGGCCGGCCACGGTCAGCAGGGCCAGCAGCGCCCAACCGCGACCGAGATCCGGGCCTCGCGGCGTGGGCGACGCGGCCACCACGTCGACGGTCAGCTCCACCGGCAGGCCCGGGCTCGCCTCGGTTCCGGCGCGGGGCGCGAACGAGTTGGCGATCACCAGGCAGACCGTGGTCGGGGGGAGGAGCGCCGGGTCGGTCGGCTCGGCGCTGGCCCCGCCATCGGCGTCGTCCTGCTCGTCGGCGTCTTCCCGGTCGTCCGACCAGCGCAGGCCGGCCGAGACGACGTCCGCCCGGCCGCTGCCCGCGTCCACGCCACGGACCAGCTCCCGGCCGTCGGTCGCGACGGCCCGCAGCAGTACGCCGTAGTCCGGGTTGAGCGGCCGGTCCAGCGCCACGCTCACCGAGGCGCGCAGCTCCTGGCCCGGCCGCACCGGCACCCGGTACCAGCGGTGCTCGGAGAACTTCTCCCGGTCGGTGTAGACGCCGGGGGCGAGCAGCGGGGCGCCCTCGCAGACGGAGCCGCCGCCGACCACCGTCGGCGTCCGGGTGTACGTCTGCTGGGCCCGGTCGACCAGCTGCTTGATCCGGTTGGTCAGCTGGTCGGTGCTCTGCGCCGCGGTGTACGTGCCTCCGGTCGCGCCGGCGATGCAGAGCAGCTGCCGGCGTACCTTCTCGTCGGGGGCGAGGCCGAGCGTGTCGACGACCAGGCGGGTGCCCTGCGCGGCGAGCTCCCGGGCGACGTCGCACGGGTCCGGCGGCGCGCACGTGTCCTCGCCGTCGGTGATCAGCACGATCCGGCGGGTGGTGGCGCCGCTGCCCAGATCCTTGGCGGCTTCGCGCAGCGCGAGCCCGACCGGGGTGAACCCGGTCGGCCGCAGCCCGGAGACCGCGTCCTTCGCCTGGGACCGGTCGACCGGGCCCACCGGGACGATCTGCTGGGTGTCCCGGCAGCCGACCTTCTTGTCCTCACCCTTGTACGTCGCGCCGAGCACCCGGATGCCGAGCTGGGTCGTCTCCGGCAGCGCGTCGACGACGTCGTTGAACGCCTGCTGTGCCACCGAGATCCGGCTCCGGCCCTCGATGTCCCGGGCCCCCATCGAGCCGCTGACGTCGAGGACCAGCTCCACCCGGGGCGGCTCGGCGGGGCCCGGCTCGTCGGCCATGGCCGGCACCGGCCCGAGCAGCGCGGGGATCACCACCAGTCCGGCGAGGACGGTGGTGGAACGTCTTAAGTTGATCACCGGGCGAAGTGTAGTGACGTCCACTTAGGATGATCATCGGGGTGCGTCGACCCGATTCGTACGCCGACGACCCCTCCACCCGCGAGGTTCGGCGGGATCCGGCCGCGTCGACCGCTCCGCGCCGCCGCGGTCCCGAAGCGGCCCGCCATCGGCGCCGCATGCGTCGGCGGCGATGAGGCCTCGCGCCGGTGACCGTCGGTCAGCTGCCGGTTCTGTCCCGGTGACCTGAGGGGTATCCGTCAGAAATCTGACCGAAGTCGACCCGTTGTGCCGGTGGTGCGCGGTGGTTAAGCTTCTCGTGCGCGCCCCAATCGCCCGCTTCCCCCGTGGCAGGCGATCGGGGCGCGCTTCTCTGTCTCCAGGGCCCCGCACCCCACACGGTCGCCGTCGTGCGGCCGGACGCGCGGCGAGCCGGGCCGGCCGACGCGAGCGCGGCCGACCCGGCGCCGAGAGCGTCAGATCCAGCGACCGCCCAGCCACATGCGGGCCGACCAGTCCGCGTACCGCATCACCTCGCCGACGAAGATCGGGTAGAAGTACGCGAAGCAGAGCGCCACCAGCAGCAGGTAGCCGCCCGCGACGACGGCACCGATCAACCGGCGGTCGTGTCCCGCGTCGCCCGGGCCGACCGCGCGTGCCGCCCCGGCCCGCGCCGTCCCCGGTGAGACGATCGCGCCGAGCACGTACACCACCGCCAGCACCATGAACGGCAGCGCCGGAGCGGTGTAGAACGAGAACATCGTCCGGCCGTCCAGGGCGAACCAGAACCAGGGCAGCAGGCCGGCGGCGACCATCAGCAGGACGGCGCCCGCCCGCCAGTCCCGGCGGGCCAGGCCCAGCCAGGCGGTCGCCACCAGGGCCGGAAGGAACGACCACCAGAGCAGCGGGGTGCCGAGCAGCAGGATCTCCGCGGCGCAGTTCTCCGCCCCGCACGGGCCGTTGCCCGACCAGTAGAACGCCACCGGGCGGCCCAGCAAGAGCCACTGCCACGGCCAGGACTGGTACTTGTGCCCGTCGTCCAGATGGGTGTGGAAGCCGTACGCGGCCTTGTGGTACTCGAAGAGGTTGATCAGCGGCCCGATCACCGGGGTGTCGCTGAGTGGGGCGCCCGGATAGTTCGCGGCGACGCGGTAGTAGCCGTCGTCGGTGAAGAGCCAACCGGACCAGGTCGCCAGGTAGGTGACGACGAAGAGCAGGCCGGCCAGCGCCAGCCAGGGCGCCTCGTCGACGAGCGCGCTGCGCCAGGGTCGGCGTACGCCCGCCGACCGCCGGACGCCGGCCTCCCAGACGAGCACCAGCAGCACGAAGGCCGGCAGGAAGTAGAGCGCGCTCCACTTCACCCCGCAGGCGCCGGCGAAGAGCACCGCCGCGGCGAGCCGCCACCACGGCCAGCCGCGCCACCCGTTCGCCGGGCGGCCGGCCCGTCCGGGCCGGGTCGGGTCCAGTCCGGCGTCCAGCGCACGCGACCACTGCCGCCGCCGGGCGTCCCGGTCCAGCACCAGCGCACCGAACGCGGCCAGCACGAAGAAGAGCAGGAAGATGTCGAGCAGCGCCGTGCGGGAGAGCACCAGGTGGAAGCCGTCCAGGGCGAGCAGCAGGCCGGCCGCGCAGCCGAGCGCCGTGGACCGGAACAGCCGGCGTCCGATCCGCACCAGCAGCAGCACCGAGAGGGTGCCGACGACCGCCGCCGAGAAGCGCCAACCGAACTCGGGCGCGGTGGTGACGAGGTGCCCCGGCACCGAGATCCGGCTCTCCGCGTCCTGGTAGCCGAACGCCCACTCGCCGAGCCCGATGAGCCACTTGCCCAGCGGCGGGTGCACCACGTACGACGCGTTGCCGTCCTTGTAGTTCCACTCGACGCCGCGCGAGATCAGCCCGAACGCGTCCTTGGCGTAGTAGGTCTCGTCGAAGATCTTGCCCTTCGGGCCGGAGAGGCCGACGAAGCGCAGGATGCCGGCGATCAACACGACCACGCCGGTGGCCAGCCAGGACCACCTGTCGAACCGGGCCTCGACCGTGGCCAGCCGGGCCCGGACGATGCCTGGAACCACGCCACCGGCGTGCGGCCCGGCGTCGGCCGTACGCTCCGAATCGACCCGGGTAGCGCTCGCGCTCTGTGCTGTCGACGCACTCGTCACCCGGCGATCGTAGGCTGCGGTGGTGGCCGGTGGCGTCAGTCGTCCCCGATCCCCGCCACCACCGTCGATCGAGGAGCGGCAGACCCCGTGGGTGAAATGTCGGATGTTGGACGCCTTGTACTGCTGGGCGCGCCGCTCGGCAACCCGGCGGACGCCTCCGCCCGGTTCCGTGAGGTGCTCTCCACCGCCGACGTGGTGGCCGCGGAGGACACCCGCCGCCTCACCCGGCTGGCCCGCGACCTCGACATCACCATCCCGGGCCGAATCGTCTCCTACTTCGAGGGCAACGAGGAGCGGCGCACCCCCGAACTGGTCGAGGTGATCCAGGCCGGCTACCTCGTCGCCCTGGTCACCGACGGCGGCATGCCGAGCGTCTCCGACCCCGGCTACCGCCTGGTCCGCGCGGCGCTGGACGTCGGTGCGCCGGTCACCGCCGCGCCGGGGCCGAGCGCGGTCACCACCGCCCTCGCCCTCTCCGGGCTGCCCTGCGACCGGTTCTGCTTCGAGGGATTCCTGCCCCGCACGCCCGGCGCGCGCCGCTCCCGCCTGCGGGCGCTCGCCGCCGAGGAGCGCACGCTGGTCTTCTTCGAGGCCCCGCACCGGGTGACCAGCTCGCTGGCCGACCTGGCCGAGGCGTTCGGCGCGGACCGGCCCGCCGCGCTCTGCCGCGAGCTGACCAAGACGTACGAGGAGGTGCTGCGCCGCCCCCTCGGCGAGCTGGCCCGCTGGGCGGCCGAGGGGGAGCCGCGCGGCGAGATCACGCTGGTGGTGGCCGGGGCGCCCGAGACGGCCGCCGAGCGCCCCGACGACGACACGCTGCGCGCCGCCGTCGCCGACCGGGAGGCGGCCGGGCTCTCCCGGCGCGACGCGATCAGCGACGTGGCCACCGCGTACGGGCTGCGCCGCCGGGACGTCTACGGCGTCGTGCACCGCTGAGCGGGCAGGGCGCGCCGGCCCCGGCCGGGCGATGATCCGGGCGCGGGCTGTCCAGGGCGGGGCCGGTCACCAGGCCGCCACCAGGAAGCCGACCGTGATCAGCGCCGGACCGGCGAACGCGACGCCTGTCGCCCAGCGCCGGGCCCGCTGCCCCTTCAGCCGGGTGGCGCCGGTCCAGCGGGCGATCCCGGCGGCGCAGGCCGCCACCGCCAGCAGGCCGAGCAGCCAGCGCAGGTGCTGGGTCGCTCCGCCGGTGTCGGCGTACGCCGTCCCACCGTCCGGACCGGTCATCCGGGCCGGCAGCGCCCTACCCGTCTCGGCCCGGTCGGCCGGTACCCCGCTGACCCGCACTCCGTGCGCGACGAACCGCCGGTCCTCGGCGGTGAAGATGCCCCGGCAGCGCTGCGCCAAGCCGCTGCCGGCGCACTCCGTGATCACCGACGTGCCGCGCGTGGCGTGACCCACCGCGACCCAGAGCGGCCCGGCGCTCACCCAGGCGAAGAACGCCGCGACCAGGCTCAGCGCCAACAGTGCGGCGAGCCCCGGTAGCGGGTCGGGCGGATGGTTCCGGCGGGAGCGCCGCCGGCGGCGGGTGGCCTCCCGAGCCGGTCGGTCCCGTTCGCGCTCCGGCTCCGCCCGGATCGGGGTGCCGTCCCAGTGCACCTCCTCGATCGGTGGCCAGAACGTCGGGTCGTCCTCCGCCGGGTCGCCGTCGGTGCCGCGAACCAGGCGGCGCCAGCGCTTCGGCTGACGTACGGGCACCCGGCTGGGCAGGGCGTCCACCGGCGCTCCGGTCGTCGCCTCGACGGCGACGGCGGGCTCGGGCCCGTCAGCCTCCTGCTCCGGCGCGGACTCGCCGCCCTGTCGTGGCGCGGCGGCCCGGCCCGGGCGCTCCCCCGCCGGCTGCGGGGGCGGCCCACCGTCGGTTCCCTCCGGCTCCCTGGCGGTCCTGCTCCGGCTGCGGCGGCTGCGGGCCGGCGCGGGCACCGGACCGGTCCGCGGCGGCAGGTCCCGCTCGCGCCCGGCCGGCGTCGCCGGTCCGGCTCCTGACGACCGGGGCTCGTCCCCGACGGCGACCGCCGGTGTGGCGTCGTCGCCGGGCACCGGCCGGGGCTGCGGGGCCACCCCGGGCCCGCGTACCGGCCGGGGTGGCGGTGGCCCGTCGCCCGGGGCCTCGTCGTCCGGGGAGATCTCCCCCTCGCCGTCCGGCCGGGGCCGGCCGTCACCGGCGGGGACGTCCAGCCCGTCGGCGAGCGCCGCCCGCGAAGGGCGTTCGTCCGGTTCGCGCTGCGCTCGTCGACCAGCCACGACGTTCATTGCACACCCGTCCGGTGCCCCGATCCGGCAGCAAAAGCGCGTGTCGGCGACAAATCGGACCATCGGTCGAGGGGGTCTGGCCGGTCCGCCGACCCGGACGACGTGCCGGGCACCCGTATTGGTTCGCAGCTGCCCGGCACGGGTCATTAGGCTTGCTGGTCATGAGTCACGTTCTCGCGGCGGTTGCCTGGCCGTACGCCAACGGCCCGCGCCACATCGGCCACGTCTCCGGTTTCGGCGTTCCCTCCGACGTCTTCAGCCGGTACATGCGGATGGCCGGTCACGACGTGCTCATGGTCTCCGGCACGGATGAGCACGGCACGCCGATCCAGGTGCAGGCCGACGCCGAGGGGGTCACCCCGCGCGAGCTGGCCGACCGCTACAACCGGGTGATCGTCGAGGACCTGCACGGCCTGGGGCTCTCGTACGACCTGTTCACCCGCACCACCACCCGCAACCACTACGCGGTGGTGCAGGAGCTCTTCGAGGGGATGTACCGCAACGGCTACATCGTCCCGAAGACCACGATGGGAGCCATCTCCCCGTCCACCGGCCGGACGCTGCCCGACCGCTACATCGAGGGCACCTGCCCCATCTGCGGCTACGACAGCGCCCGCGGCGACCAGTGCGACAACTGCGGCAACCAGCTCGACCCCATCGACCTGATCAACCCGAAGTCGAAGATCAACGGGGAGACGCCGGAGTTCGTCGAGACCGAGCACTTCTTCCTGGACCTGCCCGCCCTCGCGGACGTGCTCCGGCAGTGGCTGGACGCCCGCGAGGGGTGGCGCCCCAACGTGCTGCGGTTCTCGAAGAACCTCCTCGACGACCTCCAGCCCCGCGCCATCACCCGGGACCTCGAGTGGGGCGTGCCGATCCCGCTCGACGGCTGGCGTGACCGGTCCGACAAGCGGATCTACGTCTGGTTCGACGCGGTCATCGGTTACCTCTCCGCCTCCATCGAGTGGGCCCGCCGCTCCGGCGACCCCGAGGCGTGGCGCCGCTGGTGGTCCACCGACGGGGAGGGCAAGGACGCCCGGACGTACTACTTCATGGGCAAGGACAACATCGTCTTCCACTCGGTGATCTGGCCCGCGCTCCTCGCCGGCTACTCGGGCGAGGGGGCGCGCGACGGCGAGCCGGGCGAGCTCGGGCGGCTCAACCTCCCCACCGAGGTGGTCTCCAGCGAGTACCTGACGATGGAGGGGCGCAAGTTCTCCTCGTCCCGCCGGGTGGTCATCTACGTCCGCGACTTCCTGGAGCGCTACGACGCCGACGCGCTGCGCTACTTCATCGCGGCCGCCGGCCCGGAGAGCAACGACACCGACTTCACCTGGGCGGAGTTCCTCCGCCGCAACAACGACGAGCTGGTCGCCGGCTGGGGCAACCTGGTCAACCGCTCCATCTCGATGGCGGCGAAGAACTTCGGCGCGGTCCCGCCGGTCGACCCGGCCGGCCTCACCGAGGCCGACGAGGCGCTGCTCGCCACCGCCCGGGCCGGCTTCGCCGTGGTCGGGGACCTGATCGGCCGGCACCGGCAGAAGCAGGCGATCGGCGAGGCGATGAAGGTGGTCGCCGAGGCGAACAAGTACCTCTCCGACCAGGCCCCGTGGAAGCTCAAGGACGAGGCCGACAAGCCGCGGATGGGCACCATCCTGCACGTCGCCCTCCAGGTGGTCAGCGACGCCAACACGCTGCTCACCCCGTTCCTGCCGCACTCGGCACAGAAGGTGCACGAGCTGCTCGGCGGCACCGGCGTGCACGCGCCGATGCCGCAGATCACCGAGGTGGAGGACCTCGACGGCGGGCCGGCGTACCCGGTGCTCACCGGCGACTACACGCAGGGCACGCGCTGGGAGTCCGTAGCGCTGACGGTGGGGCGGCCCCTCGCGGCGCCGAAGCCGGTCTTCCGCAAGCTCGACCCGTCCATCGTCGACGAGGAGCTGGCCCGGCTCGGCGCCTGACGACCGAGCCCACCGCACCGGCGGCGGGCCCGGTCCGGACACGGCGGTGCGGCCCGGGGCATCCCCGGGCCGCACCCCAACCGACCGGCCTGGCGGGCCGATCGTGTCCGGCTCGCGCCCCGCACCGGGCGCGGGCCGCGGAGGACGTCAGGCGCGGCTCATCGCCGGCGCGCCGATGAAGTCCATGATCGCCTTGTTGACCTCGTCGGCGTTCGTCCACGGGATGCCGTGCGGCGCGCCCTTCAGGGTGACCAGCTGGCTGCCCGCGAGCATCGGCTGCAACCGCTGGCCGGTGACCGCGTACGGCAGCACGTTGTCCTTGTCGCCCTGCACGATCAACACCGGAACGTCGATCTGCGGCAGGTCGCCCCGGAAGTCGGTCAGCCAGGCGTCCACGGAGTCGTAGGTGCCCTTGGCCGACGCCCGCGCGCCGATCTCCCAGTGCGCCCGGTACGCATCCTCGCTGACCAGCTTCCCCTTGTTCTCGTCCCAGTTGAAGAAGTTGTTGCAGAACTGGGTGAGGAAGGCGAACCGGTCCTGCAGGATCGCCTGCTGGAAGCCGTCGAACTTGCTCTTCTCGACGCCCTGCGGGTCGTCGGGGCTCTGCACCAGGAACGGCGCCAGCGGGGCCAGCATGATCGCCCGGTTCACCCGCTGCGAGCCGTACGCGCCGAGGTAGCGGGTCACCTCGCCGGTGCCCATCGAGTGGCCGACCAGGATCACGTCGCGCAGGTCCAGCTCGGAGAGCAGGACGTCGAGGTCGGCGGCGAAGGTGTCGTAGTCGTACCCCATGGTCGGCTGCGCCGAGCTGCCGAAGCCGCGCCGGTCGTAGGTGATCACCCGGTATCCGGCGTTCAGCAGTGGAAGGGTCTGTTTCTCCCAGGTCGCCCCGTTGAACGGGAAGCCGTGGACCAGCACGATCGGCTGGCCGGAGCCGTGGTCCTCGTAGTACAGATCGATGGGCGCGGAGTTCTCCGTACCCACGGTGATGAACGGCATGCTCTTCTCCTGAAGTCGGGCTCGGGTTCTCTCCTCGCCCGGCGCATTCCCGTCCGTTCCGCCGGTATGCCCCGCCCGCCTCGCCCTGCCCGGCGTCGTGCCCGGCCGTGCGCCCGTTCGTCCCCTTCAGAGGTGGTACGGGAAGTCCACCACCTGGACGTCCGTCACCTCCGGGCCCGGTGCCCAGACCTCGTACACGCCCCGGTCGTGGCACTGTGCCCCGGTGGTGGCCACCGCGTCCGGATCCGGCCGGCGCAGGCGCAGCCGCAGCCAGCCCGCCTCCTCCCGCAGCACGACGCAGGGCACGCCCCGCCACTGACCGATCCGCAGTCGGCGGGCCGCCGCCTCGACCGGGTAGCGGGCCGCCCGGGTCATCGCCAGCACCCGGAACCCGCCGGGCAGGTCGGCGACGGCCTCGTACTCGTTCCCGCCGTACGCCCCGACCAGGTGGGTGGAGCGGGGAGCCTCACCGACGGGCAGGTACTCCTGGTCGGGGGAGATCCCCGGCACCGCGGCGAGCAGGTGCCGCCACTGTGGCCCGACCATCCGCAGCCAGCCGCGCTGCTCCGCCTGGTAGGTGTACAACACCACCTCGACGCCCTCCGTCGGGTAGGCGAGCAGGCTGGCGTTCGCCGGCATCGGCAGGTCGGCGAAGTCCCGGGTGACGAACTCGGGGATCAGCTGGCTGTTGCTGGGCACGAAACCGGTGCCGAGCACCGGAGGACCCAGCCGGTCCCGTGGCGGCAGCGTGGTCAGCCCGCGGTGCGCCTCGCCCACCGGGACGTCGTAGTCGCCCGGGTCGGAGGCCCGCCAGCGCAGCGCGTACGCCACCTCCACCCCGTCCCGGTCCGCGTCGCCGTCGGTGCGCAGCAGTGACGCCGTGGCGGGCGTGCGCAGGTGCGCCACGTCGTGTTCCCGGTAGCAGAAGCCGTGCGGTAGCCACCCGCGCACGTACCCGGCGAGCTGCCGGGCGGAGAGCATCTTCACCATCCGGGTGCCCCGCCGGAGGGTCGCCGACCCGCGCACCACGCCGAGCACCGGGTCGCCGGCGGCGTCCGGCCGCTGACTGAGCTGGTGCACGTACGCCCAGCCCCGCTCCCGGTGCGCCGGCATCATGAGCGCCGGCTCCGGCTCCTCCGGCGGCTCGTTCCCGCCGTGCACCGCGGCCACCTCGGTGACGTGTACGAACCGGCGCCAGGGCAGGGCCGTGCCGGGTCGGGGCGCCCACTCGAACCCCGGCACCTCGTCGGCGCTGAACAACTCGTACGCCGCGCCCCGGGCGATCTCCTCCGCGGGGTAGACACCTCCGCCGTACGTGACCCGCAGTCCGGTACGCCCGTCGGCCTCGCCGCTGGTCTGTGGCGCGACGCTCATCGGATCACCGTGCCGTCGTACCCGCGATCTACCCACTCGCGTCGCCGCTGCGCGTCGGCGCGAGCGCCACGCGGCTGTTCCCAGTGGTTCGCTGCGTTCCGCTCGCTCACCGGGCGACCGTAGAATCGCCCTCGGTAATCGAGGTGAACAGCAGGTGGCGGGCGGGTGGACCGGCTCGGTGTGTGATCCTTTGGGTGATGAGCCAGCCAACCGAACAGCCGATCGACGCAAGCGAGTCCCGCAGCGCCCGTGCCGCCCGCCGGGCCGGAGAGTTCCCGCCTGCCCCGCAACCGCTGCCCCGTCCGGTGCTTGACAGCCACACTCATCTGGACATAACGGTCAGTGAGGCGGGTGTTCCCGGTGGCGGCCCCTCCGACGACCCGATCGGAACGGCCATCGAGGTGGCCAACCGGGTCGGGGTGGACCGTCTGGTGCAGGTCGGAGTGGACGTTCCCTCCTCCCGCTGGGGGGTGGAGACCGCGCAGCGGTATCCGGCGGTGGTGGCGACCGTGGCGCTGCACCCCAACGACGCCCCCCGCCTCCCCGACCTGGACGAGGCGCTGCGCGAGATCGAGGCGCTCGCCGCCCACGACCGGGTCCGGGGCGTCGGCGAGACCGGAATGGACTTCTTCCGCACCGGCGACGAGGGGCGCGCCGCCCAAGAGGAGAGCTTCCGGGCGCACATCGCCATCGCCAAGCGGTACGGCAAGGCGCTCGTCATCCACGACCGGGACGCGCACTCCGACGTGCTGCGCATCCTCGACGACGAGGGAGCGCCGGAGACCGTGGTGCTGCACTGCTTCTCCGGCGACGCCGAGTTCGCCGAGGAGTGCGTACGCCGCGGCTACCTCCTCAGCTTCGCCGGGACGGTCACCTTCGCCAGTGCCGCGGCGCTGCGCGAGGCCGCCGCGTCGACCCCACTCGACCAGATCCTCGTGGAGACCGACGCCCCGTACCTCACCCCCACGCCGCACCGCGGCCGCCCGAACGCGTCGTACCTCATCCCGCTGACCGTCCGGGCGCTCGCCGCGTCGACCGGCGCCGACCTGGACGAGCTCTGCGCCGCGATCTCCGCCACCGGCGACCGGGTCTTCGGCCCGTGGTGAGCTCCGTGCCGGAGCAGAGCTGCGACCCGGGGTGCTTCCGGAGCGCCCGGCCGCGCCCCCTACGCTGCTGCCCATGAGCGGTCTCCTCGGCCCGGCGGAGATCCGGGACCTGGCCGCCCGGCTCGGTGTCGCCCCGACGAAGAAGCTCGGGCAGAACTTCGTGCACGATCCGAACACCGTGCGGAAGATCGTCAGCACCGCCGGGCTCGCGCCCGACGACGTGGCGCTGGAGGTCGGCCCCGGGCTCGGCTCGCTCACCCTGGCCCTGCTCCCGGTCGCCGCGCACGTACACGTCGTCGAGATCGACCCGGTGCTGGCCGGCGCGCTACCGGAGACCGCCGCCCGGCATGCCGGAGCGGACGCCGCCCGGCTCACCGTGCACCACGCGGACGCGCTGCGTGTCACCGCCGCCGACCTCGGCGACCCGGCCCCCACCGCGCTGGTGGCGAACCTGCCCTACAACGTCGCCGTGCCCGTGGTGCTGCACCTGCTCGCCGAGCTGCCCGGGCTGCGGCACGGCCTGGTGATGGTGCAGAAGGAGGTCGCCGACCGGTTGGTCGCCGGCCCCGGCTCCAAGGTGTACGGCATCCCGTCGGTCAAACTCGCCTGGTACGCGCGGGCCCGGGCGGCCGGTCGGGTCCCGCCGAACGTCTTCTGGCCCGTGCCGAACGTCGACTCCGGCCTGGTCGGCTTCACCCGGCGCGAACCGCCCCGGGCCGACGTGACCCGCGAACGGGTCTTCGCCGTGGTCGACGCGGCCTTCGCCCAGCGGCGCAAGACCCTGCGCGCCGCCCTCGCGGGCTGGGCCGGCGGCGCCGACCGGGCCGCCGCCGCGCTCACCGCCGCGGGCGTCGATCCCGGGGCGCGGGGCGAGGCGCTCACCGTCGAGCAGTTCGCCGCCATCGCCGCGTCGGCTCCGGCCGCCGCAGGCGCCGGGCAGTAGGCTGGGCGCCGTGCCCGCCGGCCTGCCGCACCACTCGAGGATCGAGCAGGATCCGTTGCACGTCTACGCGTACGACCTGGTCGACGGCCGGTACCAGCCGGTCGCCGACGCTGCCGAGGAGCTGATCGTGGAGAAGCCGTTCGACATCCGTCCGAGCCTGCGGGACATCGCCCCGTGACCGAGGCCTGGCGACCGGACGGCGAGGACGAGCGGCGCGGGGCCATGGGCCCGGTGAAAGTCCGGGTGCCCGCCAAGGTCAACCTGCACCTGGGCGTGGGCCCGTTGCGCCGCGACGGCTACCACGAGCTGAACACCGTCTACCACGCGATCTCCATCTACGACGAGCTGACCGCCCGCCGCGGCGACACCCTCACCCTCACCATGGAGGGCGAGGGCACCGGCGAGCTGGCCCTGGACGACTCCAACCTGGTGATGCGGGCCGCCCACGCGCTCGCCGGGTACGCGGGCGTGCTCCCGCACGCCCGGCTGCACCTGCGCAAGCAGATCCCCCTCGCCGGCGGTCTGGCCGGCGGCAGCGCCGACGCGGCGGCCACCCTCGTGGCCTGCGACGCACTCTGGGGCACCGGGCTCACCCGTGACGAGCTGGCCGGGATCGCCGCCGACCTCGGTTCGGACGTGCCGTTCCTGATCCACGGCGGCACGGCGCTGGGCACCGGGCGCGGCGAGGCGGTCAGCCCGGTGCTGGCCCGCCCGACCTCCTGGTACTGGGTCGTCGCCATCGCGGACGGCGGTCTCTCCACTCCGGCCGCCTACCGGGAACTGGACCGGCTCCGCGAGGCCGGCACCGCCGGCCCGCCGCTCGGCGCCACCGACGCGCTGCTCGCCGCGCTGCGCCAGCGGGACCCGCGGGTGCTCGCCGCGACGCTCGGCAACGACCTGCAGGACGCCGCCCTCGCCATGCGCCCCGCCCTCGCCGAGACGCTCAAGGCGGGCGAGGCGGCCGGTGCGCTCGCCGGCCTCGTCTCGGGATCCGGACCGACCTGCGTCTTCCTCGCCGAGAACGGCGCGCGAGCCGAGCGGATCGCCGCCGAACTCACCGCGGCCGAGGTGTGCCGTGAGGTCCGGGTGGCCCACGGCCCGGTAGCCGGCGCGCGGATCGTCTGACGCCCGCCACCACCCCGAGACCCGTCGGGCCGCCGGGGAGCCTGCCGCGCCCCGAGCGCCGCGTACGCTGGAGGGCCAGGCGTCCCGTGCCCGCCGGCACCGGACGCCTTGATCATGAAAGGTAGGTCGTGGCCAACATCGTCAACCTGGACCGGGTGTCCAAGGGCTACGGGGCCGCCGGGCCGCTGCTCACCGAAGTCTCCCTCGGCCTGGACGACGCCGACCGGATCGGCGTGGTGGGCCTCAACGGCGCCGGCAAGTCCACGCTGCTCCGGCTGCTCACCCGCGGCGAGGAACCGGACGACGGCCGCGTCACCCACCGCCGCGACCTGCGGGTCGCCTGGCTGCCGCAGAACCTCACCCTCGCCCCCGAGGCCACCGTCCGGGACGTGGTGCTCGGCACCGAGTGGCTCGCCGAGAGCATGGGCGCCGAGCACGAGTGGGCCGGCGACGCCGGAGTACGAACCATCCTCGACGGCCTCGGCATGCCCCACCTCGGCCTCGACCAGCCGGTCGGCCCGATGTCCGGCGGCGAGCGCCGCCGGGTGGCCCTCGCCGCGCTGCTGGTCCGGGACTCCGACCTGCTGATCCTCGACGAGCCCACCAACCACCTCGACGTCGGCGGCGTCGACTGGCTGGCCCGGCACCTGCTCGGCCGCAAGGGCGCCCTCGTCGTCGTCACCCACGACCGCTGGTTCCTCGACGCCGTCTGCACCACCAC
Organism: Micromonospora musae; assembly: GCF_003626545.1. Taxonomy (NCBI): domain Bacteria; kingdom Bacillati; phylum Actinomycetota; class Actinomycetes; order Micromonosporales; family Micromonosporaceae; genus Micromonospora; species Micromonospora musae. Next base: position 341,836 of record NZ_RAZS01000001.1, on the reverse strand, counting down.
CTGGGAGGTCGCCGACCAGACCGTCCGCTCCTACGACGGCGGCTTCGCCGCCTGGACCCTCGCCCGCGCCGAGCGGGAGCGGGTCGCCGCGGCCACCGAGGCCCGCCGGCAGAACCTGCTCCGCAAGGAGATCGCCTGGCTGCGTCGCGGCCCGCCGGCCCGGACCTCGAAGCCGCGGTTCCGGATCGACGCGGCCAACGCGCTGATCGCCGACGTACCGCCGCCGCGCGACACCATGTCGCTGCAACGGCTCGCCACCGCGCGGCTCGGCAAGCAGGTGTACGACCTGGAGCAGGTCAACCTCAAGGCCGGCCCGAAGGAGATCCTGCGCGACACCACCTGGCAGGTGGGCCCGGGCGACCGGGTGGCCATCCTCGGCGCCAACGGGGCCGGCAAGACCACCCTGCTGCGGATGCTCGCCGGTGTCACCCGCCCCGACGGCGGCCGGTTCGTCACCGGCTCCACCGTCCGACCGGCCTTCCTCTCCCAGGAGCTGGCCGAGCTGCCCGGGCAGCTGCGCGTGCTGGAGGCCGTCGAGGAGGTCGCCCGGCGCGTGCAGCTCGGTGATCGGGAGATCTCCGCCGCCCAGCTCGCCGAGATCTTCGGCTTCGACGACCGGCGGCTCTGGACGCCGGTCAGCGACCTCTCCGGTGGCGAACGCCGTCGACTGCAGATGCTCCGCCTGCTCGCCGGTGAGCCGAACGTGCTCCTCTTCGACGAGCCCACCAACGACCTCGACACCGACACCCTCGCCGGGCTGGAGGACCTGCTCGACTCCTGGCCGGGAACGTTGATCGTGGCCAGCCACGACCGTTACCTCATCGAGCGGGTCACCGACGTCGTCTACGGCATGCTGGGCGACGGACGGCTGGTGCACCTGCCCGGCGGCGTGGACGAGTACCTTGCTCGCTCCGCCGGCCGCCCCGGCTCCACCCGCGCCGAGGCGGTGCCCGCCACCGCGGCGGAGGCTCCGGCCCGCACCGGGCTCTCCGCCGCCGAGGTGCGCCAGGCGCGCAAGGAGCTGACCCGGCTGGAACGCCAGATCGGGAAGCTCGAGCAGCGCGAGGCGGCGCTGCTCGACCAGCTCGCCGAGCACGCCACCGACTACGCGAAGGTCGCCGAGCTGGACGGCCAGCTCAAGGACCTGCGGGCCGAGCGGGAGCGGACCGAGGAGACCTGGCTGGCGCTCGCCGAGGAGCTGCCCGCCGACTGAACCGGCCGCTCCGCCATCGACGGTGGCGGCCCGGCCGGTGGCCGCCACCCCAGGTGGGCCCCCGTGTGCCGCGTCACACTCCGACGTGCGGGACAATCGTCGTCGACCCTCACCCGAACGGCGTTGGAGACTCAGACATGGCCCATACCCCCGTCAACCACCCCGCGCGGCCGATCTACCGGGCGATCGGCGGGCTGACCGGTCTGTACCTGGTGGTCTTCGGTGCGCTCGGCGTGATCACGAGCGCCGGCGACGAGCTCTTCGCCCAGGACGGCACCCAGGTCCTCGGCCAGGGCACGAACCTCGGGTTCTCGCTGGTCAGCATCGTGCTCGGGCTGATCGTGCTGGCCGGTACCGCGCTCGGCCGCAACATCGACGTGGTGATCGACCAGTGGCTGGCGTACCTGATGATGATCGTCAGCCTCGGCGGCCTCGCCTTCATCCGGACCGACGCGAACTTCTTCAACTTCAACATCCCGACCGTCATCGTCTTCATGGCGGCCAGCCTGGTGCTGCTCGTCGCCGGCATGTACGGCAAGGTCGGTACCGACGAGGAGCAGGAGGCGTGGCAGAAGGCCCGCCTGGTGCTCTGATCTTCTGGTCGCGCTGCTGCCTCTCTGCTTGCGCTTCTGGTTTCGCCGGAGCCCGACCCGCTCCGGGCGGTCAGGCTTGATCCCTCCGCGGGTCGGGCTCCGGCGAAACCCGTTCCTGGTCCCGCTACGTCCGGCCGTTCCTGGCGGATGCGCGGGACCTTTCGTGTTTGTGGGCAGACCAGTCTGTTCGCCGGACAGTCGGTCGTCCTGCGGGCGACAATCCTCCGGAACCGGTCAACTCGGGCGGAGGAGAGGCTCATGGCGCATTTTCCGGTGAACCATCCGGCGCGACCGATCTACCGCGTCCTCTCCGGGCTCATCGGGCTCTACATCCTGGTCTTCGGCGCCTGGGGAATCGCGCAGACCGCCGGACAGTTCCTCTTCGCCCGCGAGAGCAACTGGGTGCTCGGCCTCCGCACCAACCTCGCGTTCTCCATCGCGTCGGTGATCTTCGGAGCCTTCCTGCTGATCGGTGCCTCCCGCCGCACCAACCTCGGCCACTACATGAACCTGACCGCCGGCATCGTCTTCCTCGTCACCAGCATCCTCATGATGTCGGTGCTGCAGACCGGAGCGAACTTCCTGAACTTCTCGATGTCGACAGTGATCGTGTCGATGCTCTTCGGCCTGGTGCTGCTCGGCACCGGCCTCTACGACAAGGTCGGCCCACCGGAGCTCGCCGAGGCGGAACAACGCCACCGGGACAAGCAGATCTCCGAGGCGAACACGCCCTGACCCGACCCGACCGCCCCCGCCCGAGGCGCGGGCTCAGCGCTTCCGGGAGGAGATGAGGGTCGGCTTCGACTCCAGGTGCGACAACCCGTTCCAGGCCAGGTTCACCAGGTGCGCGGCGACCGTCTCCTTGCGCGGCTTACGGACCTCCAGCCACCAGCGACCGGTCAACGCCACCATCCCGACGAGCGCCTGCGAATAGAGCTCGGCCAGCTTCGGGTCGTACCCCCGGCTCTTGTACTCGGCACCCAGGATGTGTTCGACCTGATGCGCCACGTCGTTGAGCACGCTGCTGAAGTTGCCCGTCGCCGCCATCAACGGCGACTCGCGGACCAGCACCCGGAAGCCGCTCGTCTCCTCCTCGATGTAGCTGAGCAGCGCCATCGCCGCCTGCTCCAGCAGCTCCCTCGGGTGGCCCGCGGTCAACGCCGTGGTGATCCGGTCCAGCAGAGCCCGGACCTCCCGGTCCACCACCACCGCGTAGAGCCCCTCCTTGCCGCCGAAGTGCTCGTAGACCACCGGCTTCGACACCTTCGCCCGCGCCGCCACCTCCTCCACGGAGGTCGCGTCGAAACCGCGCTCGGCGAAGAGCTGCCGTCCGATCGCGATCAGCTGTTCCCGGCGCTGGGCCGCCGACATGCGGACCCGGGAGGAGGGCTTGCCGCCAGCCGTGCCCGCCGACCTTCGCCGGCTCGTGCCACCTTCGCTGCCCAAGACATCCGCCATCTCGTCACCTCGCCGGCGCTCGGTGACGCCCTGCCGTGGGATGGTGCCTCCGCTGTACCCGCTCACTCCGCCGCCTCACTGGCGTACGGCCGGAAGGCGCACGAGCGCCGTCCGACCGTACCCGCCGCGTGCCCGGCCCCCCTGACGCCGTGCCGCGCGGCATTCCCCCCGCTTGGTTCGGTCACCGGGCCATACTGCCAGGTAACCGTCGAGTCCATTCCCCGGATCATCCCGCCGACGGTGACACCATCTTCGCCGCGAGGCGCTCCGGCTTCGGCCAGCGCACGTCGTACGCCGCTCCGGACTTCTCCAGGAACCAGATGACCCGGGCCGAGATGTCCACCTGACCGCGCAGTACGCCGTGCCGCGCGCACGTCGGGTCGGCGTGGTGCAGGTTGTGCCAGCTCTCGCCGAAGGAGAGGATCGCCAGCGGCCAGAAGTTCGCCGCCCGGTCGCCCTGCCGCATCGCGAAGGGCCGCTCGCCGTAGACGTGGCAGACCGAGTTGATCGCCCAGGTGACGTGGTGCAGCAGCGCGATGCGGACCAGCCCGGCCCAGAAGAGCGCGGTCAGCGCGCCCTGCCACGACCAGGTCAGCAGGCCGCCCATCAGTGCCGGGCCGAGGATCGAGATCGCCACCAGCAGCGGGAAGAGCTGGTCGACCCGCCTGATGTCGCGGTCGGCGATCAGGTCCGGCGCGAACCGTTCCCGGTTGGACAGCTCCCGGCTGAACATCCAGCCGAGGTGCGCGTGGAAGAGGCCACGGGTCAGACCCCAGACGCTCTCGCCGAACCGCCACGGGGAGTGCGGGTCACCCTCCAGATCGGAGAAGGCGTGGTGACGACGGTGGTCGGCCACCCACTGGATGATCTCGCCCTGCACCGAGAGTGAGCCGCTGACCGCCAGCGCGACGCGCAGGCCGCGCCGTGCCTTGAAGGAGCCGTGAGTGAAGTAGCGGTGGTAGCCGACCGTCACGCCGAGCCCGGAGATCACGTACCAGAACGCCGCGATGCCCACGTCGGTCCAGCTCAGCCAGCCACCCCAGGCGACCGGCACGGCGGCGACGAGGGCCCCGAACGGGATCACCACGAAGAGCCAGAGCGCGACGAGAATGCCAGGTGACTGCACGCCCTGGGTGAGTGGCTTCGGTCCGGATGCTTTCGGTTCGAGCAGGGTGGTCGACATGGCACCTCGCAGCAGTGGGGAGTAGGGGAACAACGCAAGCTACGCCTACGTCACCGTAACTTACGCAACCGTAGATCGCACGGGGAAGTTCGCGAGAGGCTTTGTCGTACCGCCCCCCTAGCGTCGACCCATGACGGATCCGCTCGCGGCAGAGGTGCGCCGACTCCGCGCCGTCGAACAGCTCTCGGTGCGCGAGATCCGGGCTCGCACGGGTCTGGGTCGTGATCGGGTCTACGAGCTGCTGCGCGGCGTGCCGCCCCCGGCCTGGACCCGTCGACCGAACGCCAAGGACCAACTGCGAGCGCGAGCGATCGAGCTACGGGCGAGTGGTTGCTCGCTGTCGGAGATCGCCGCACGTACCGGGATCGCGAAGTCGACGGCGTCCCAGTGGGTCCGGGACGTGCCACTCGCCGCGGGGGACGATGCGGTCCGGGCGCGTCGGAAGAGCCACGCGAAGTCGATGTCGGAGGCTCGCTGGGCGGCGCACCGGGCGGCTCGCGACGCCGCCCGCGCCGACCAGCACACGGCGGCCGTCGCGGCCGTCGGCCGGATCGACGATCGCGACATCCTGCTCCTCGGTGCGGCGATCTACTGGTGCGAGGGGACCAAGTCGAAGCCGTGGCGACGCGACGATCACCTGCAGCTCATCAACAGTGATCCCGGCCTGCTCGCGGTCTTCCTGCTCTTCCTGTCGACCTGTGGCGTCGACCGATCGGTGCCGACGTATCGGGTGAGCATCCACGAGACCGCCGACGCCGACGCCGCGACCGGTTGGTGGGCGGCGCGACTCGCCCTGCCGATCGATCGATTCCGCCGGCCGACATTGAAGACGCACAAGCCGGGCACTCCCCGCCAGAACACCGGGGCCGACTATCACGGCTGCCTCGTGATCAATGTGCCGCGCAGTCGCGAGCTCTATTGGCGGATCGAAGGTATGATCTCCGAGCTGTTCCGGAAATCAGGCGGCGCGGGCCTCGAAAATGTGGACCGTTAGGCTTGACATTCATTGGGGTGTGGGGTAACGGCAACCCGCAGGCCTTTGGAGCCTTGAGCTCCTGGTTCGAATCCAGGCACCCCAGCTCACGCAGGTCATGGCGCATTCGCCGTGGCCGCGCCAACCGGCCGTCGACGTCTGGTTAGCATGACCGCGGAAGTGTCGCCGTCCCGACGGGAGACCGGTCGTGTCCCAGGCCCACCATCGCACCGTCGTCGTGCTCGCCGCCGGTGAGGGCAAACGGATGAAATCGGCGCTGCCCAAGGTGCTGCACCCGTTGCTCGGACGTACGCTGCTCGGCCACGTGTTGAGCGCCGCAGCGCCGTTGGGCGCGGACCGGACCGTGGTGGTGGTCGGGCACGGCGCCGACCAGGTCGGCGGGCACCTCGCCGAGATCGCGCCGGACGTCGTTCCGGTGCTCCAGGCCGAGCAGCTCGGCACCGGTCACGCGGTGCGGATCGCGCTGGAGGCCGTACCGGACGCCACCGGCACGGTCGTCGTGATCAACGGTGACGTGCCGCTGCTGCGCCCGGAGACGGTGAGCGCGCTGGTGCACGCGCACGAGCAGGCCGGCGCCGCCGCGACGGTGCTCGCCGCCGAGGTGCCCGACCCGACCGGCCTGGGCCGGATCGTGCGGTCCGCCGACGGTCGGCTGGAGCAGATCGTCGAGGAGCGGGACGCCACCCCGGCGCAGCGCGCCGTCCGGGAGATCAACGCCGGCAGCTACGCGTTCGACGTGGTGCGGCTGCGGGACGCGCTGGGCAAGCTCTCCACCGACAACGAGCAGGGCGAGGAGTACCTGACCGACGTCTTCGGCCTGCTCAACTCGGCGGGGGAGCCGGTGGCCGTGCACGTCGCGTCGGACCACGTGGAGACGCTGGGCTGCAACGACCGGGTCGAGTTGGCGGCGCTGCGCCGGCTGCTGCGCGACCGGATCAACGAGGGTTGGATGCGTACCGGGGTGAGTCTGCTCGACCCGGAGACCACCTGGATCGACGTGACGGTCGCGCTGGACCGGGACGCGGTGGTCGACCAGAACACCCAGCTGCGCGGCGCCACCGTGGTCGGCTCCGGCGCCGTGGTCGGCCCGGACGTGACGCTTATCGACACGGTGGTGGGCGAGGACGCGACGGTGCTGCGCAGCCACGCGGTGGGTGCGGAGGTCGGTCCGGGCGCGAGCGTCGGCCCGTACGCGTACCTGCGTCCGGACGCGCGCCTCGCGGAGAAGTCGAAGGTCGGGACCTTCGTCGAGGTGAAGAACTCCGAGGTGGGGCCGGGCGCGAAGGTGCCGCACCTGTCGTACGTGGGGGACGCCACGATCGGCGCGAAGGCGAACATCGGCGCCGCGACGATCTTCGTGAACTACGACGGGGTCAACAAGAACCGGACGATCGTCGGCGAGGGGGCGTTCATCGGCTGCGACACGAGCCTGATCGCGCCGGTCGAGGTGGGTGCCGGTGCGTACATCGCGGCGGGCAGCGCGATCAGCAAGGACGTGTCGCCGGGGGCGTTGGGGGTCACCCGGGCGCCGCAGCGCGAGATCGAGGGCTGGGTGACGCGCAAGCGCCCCGGCACGGTGTCGGCGGCGGCGGCCGAGCGGGCGCTGCGTGCCGCGGAGGGTGCGTCGGCGGGGACCGTGGCGGCAAGCGAAGGTGAGGCAATCCACGGGGATGGCCGGGCGCTGGGCGGGGAATCATCCGAGGGAGATACTGCAACCGACTAGGCCCCGGCCCACCATCACCGCGCGCCGGGCATCACCGACCAACGGGAGCAGACGGGCCCATGGGCAGCATCGTCGCTGAAAACCGCAAGAGCCTGATGCTCTTCACCGGACGTGGCTTTCCGGAGCTGGCCAAGGAGATCGGTGAGGTGCTCGGCGTCGCACCGACGCCCACCGACGCGTACGACTTCGCCAACGGCGAGATCTTCGTCCGGTATCGCGACTCGGTGCGTGGTTCGGACGCCTTCGTGGTGCAGTCCGTCACGCACGGCGTGAACACCTGGGTCATGGAGACCCTGATCATGATCGACGCGCTGAAGCGCGGCTCGGCCAAGCGGATCACCGTGGTCCTGCCGTTCTACCCGTACGCGCGGCAGGACAAGAAGCACCGGGGCCGGGAGCCGATCTCGGCCCGGTTGATCGCCGACCTGCTGAAGACCGCGGGGGCGAACCGGATCCTCACCGTGGATCTGCACACCGCGCAGATCCAGGGTTTCTTCGACGGTCCGGTCGATCACCTCTTCGCGATGGACGTGCTGGCCGAGTACGTCGAGCGGCAGTACGCCGGCCGGCCGATGACGGTGGTCGCGCCGGACTCGGGCCGGGTGCGGGTCGCCGAGCGCTGGACGGACCGGCTGGGCGGTTGTCCGCTGGCCTTCATCCACAAGACCCGGGACCCGCTGAAGCCGAACCAGGTGGTGGCGAACCGGGTGGTCGGTGACGTCGAGGGTCGGGTCTGCCTGATCGTGGACGACATGATCGACACGGGCGGCACGATCTGCAAGGCGGCGGACATCCTCAAGGAGTCCGGCGCCGCCGACGTGATCGTCGCGTCGACGCACGCGCTGCTGAGCGATCCGGCGACGGAGCGGTTGAAGAACAGCCCGATCAGCGAGGTCGTGGTGACCAACACGCTGCCGCTGCCGCCGGAGAAGCAGCTCGACAAGATCACCGTGCTGTCGATCGCGCCGCTGCTCGCCCGGGCGATCCGCGAGGTCTTCGACGACGGTTCGGTGACCACGCTCTTCGGCGGTCTCAGCTGAGTTCTGTCGCGTCTCCGGCGGTCGTCGTGGCCGGCCGCCGGAGCCGACGGAGCTGACCTGCGAGGCGTAGCCGGCGGTGATGTGGGGACTGGCGGAGAGCCGGGATTTCGCTCGGGTAGACTAGTGCGGTTGCCACGGCGAGGGTGCCCGGCGGGCCGCTGAGGAAGCGCCGCACGGAGGCACCGTCATCGACGCGGTGCTCCGGGCAGTCGTTCATGACGCATGAGCCCCAGCGAGCCCCTCGCCCCAGCACCGCCAGTCGACAAACCGCCGCAGCGAAGCATCAGGAGTTTCCCCGTGTCCGAGGTAAAGATCAGCGCCGAGCCCCGTACCGAGTTCGGCAAGGGTGGTGCCCGTCGTACCCGCCGGGCCGGCAAGGTGCCCGCCGTGCTGTACGGCCACGGCGAGAAGCCGAAGCACATCGCGCTGCCGTCCCGCGAGTTCGCTGCCGCGATCCGCAAGGGCGGCGCGAACCAGCTCTTCGCGATCGAGGTGAGCGACGGCACCCAGGTGCTGGCGCTGCCGAAGGCGATTCAGCGTGACCCGATCAAGGACACCTTCGAGCACGTCGACCTGCTGCTCGTCCGCCGCGGCGAGAAGGTCACCGTCGAGGTCCCGGTCGAGCTGACCGGCGAGGCCGCGAAGGACACGCTGATCGTGCACGACCACGACACCCTCTCGGTGACCGCCGACGCCACCAAGGTGCCGGACCACCTGGAGGCGTCGATCGAGGGCGCCGAGCCGGGTGCGCAGGTCACCGCGGGCGACGTGACCCTCCCGGCGGGCGTCGAGCTGGCCGCCGACCCGGAGCTGCCGGTCGCCACGGTGACCGCCGCCCCGACCGCGGAGCAGCTCGAGGCGACGCTGCCCGAGGTCGAGGAGGCCACCGAGGAGGCCGAGGCCGAGGTCGGCGAGGTCACCGAGGCGTCGGAGGGCGCCGAGGCCGCTCCGGCTGCCGAGGGCGAGGAGAACGCCGAGGCGCGCACCGGGGCCTGATCCGGTCGGTTTTCACGTGCGACAGGCGTCCCCGCGTTCGGGGGCGCCTGTCGGCGTATCGCGGTCGGGTCGGTGGGACGTGGAAAGGTTGGGTCGTGACGGACGAGGCGGGGCCGTGGCTGGTGGTCGGCCTGGGCAACCCGGGTCGGGAGTACGCCGGTAACCGGCACAACGTCGGTTTCATGGTGGCGGAGCTGCTCGCGCAGCGGGTGAGTGCGAAGTTCGGTCGACACCGGCGGGCCGTGGCGGAGGTCGCGGAGGGTCGGCTCGGTTTCGGCGGTCCCCGGTTGGTGCTGGTGAAGCCGTTGACCTACATGAACCTCTCCGGTGGGCCGGTGGCGGCCTTGGCCCAGTTCTACAAGGTGGTGCCGGGGCAGGTCGTCGCGGTCCACGACGAGCTGGACATCGGGTACGGGCAGCTGCGGGTGAAGTGCGGCGGCGGCGAGGGCGGGCACAACGGGTTGCGTTCGATGACCAAGTCGCTCGGTACGAAGGAGTACGTCCGGGTCCGGTTCGGCATCGGCCGGCCACCGGGACGGCAGGATCCGGCCGACTTTGTACTGTCGGATTTCAGCGCGGTCGAGCGTAAGGAACTCGAGTTCCTGGTCGATCGGGCCGCTGACGTGGTGGAGTCGGTCGTCACCCGAGGCGTGGAGCCGACGCAGAACCTGTACCACGGCGCCTGACGCGGGCGGGGCGTACCCGTTCGGCGGCTGCGGGCCGGTAGTCTGCGCCTTTCGATGTGTGGCGACCGGCGGCGCGGGTCGCGGGGGACGAACCGGGCCGTGGCGAGGCGACGGGAGCGGACCATGGACAGTCCTCCGACGATCGACGGCGCGTTCGCCCGGTGGCTCGCGGCCCGGGCGGGTCAGGCGCTGCTGGCGTTGCGCGCGGAGCTGGGTTTCGCCGATCCGGGCGCGTTGAAGTCGGCGGGGGACAAGGTCTCGCACGAGCTGATCCGCACCGAGCTGGCGAAGTGGCGTCCCGGCGACGCGGTGCTCTCGGAGGAGGACGAGGGGTCGCGGTTGGCCTGGGCGGCGGAGCTGACCCCCGAGGGGGTGTCCCGGCTGGCCGCGGAGCGGGTGTGGATCGTCGATCCGCTGGACGGCACCCGGGAGTACGCCGAGGACGGGCGGTCGGACTGGGCGGTGCACGTGGCGCTCTGGTCGCGTACCGCGGCGAGCCCGCACGGGCTGGTGGCCGGCGCGGTGGGGTTGCCCGCGCAGCAGCGGGTGCTGGCCACGGACTACCCGCCGGCGTACCCGCCGATGACGGTGGAGGCGGCGGCGGCCGGTAGCCGGATGATCCGGTTGGCGGCGAGCCGGAGCCGGCCGCCGGTGTTCCTCACCGATCTGGCCGACGACGTGGGGGCGCACCTGGTGCCGATGGGTTCGGCGGGCGCGAAGATCGCCGCGGTGGTGACCGGTGAGGTGGACGCGTACATCCACGCGGGTGGCCAGTACGAGTGGGATTCGGCCGCGCCGGTCGCTGTGGCGACGGCCACCGGACTGCACGCTTCCCGGATCGACGGTTCTGCGCTGAAATACAACGAAGCGGATCCACGCCTGCCCGACCTGCTGGTGTGTCGTCGGGATCTCGCCCCCCGGTTGCTTGCGGCGCTGCAGAGGCATTCCGGGTAGCCTGTGCCCAGTTCTTGACTTCCCCGACCGGAAAGGTCTGGAAATCGGATGAGCGAGCGAATCGAGCCCGGGTCATGACCGCGCCCGCCTACCAGGTCTCCCACCTGGACGCGTTGGAGGCGGAGAGCATCTTCGTGATGCGTGAGGTGGTCGCCGAGATGGAGCGGCCGGTGCTGCTCTTCTCGGGCGGCAAGGATTCGATCGTGATGCTGCGCCTGGCGCAGAAGGCGTTCGCCCCGGCGAACGTGCCCTTCCCGGTGATGCATGTGGACACCGGGCACAACTTCCCGGAGGTCCTGGAGTACCGCGACCAGCGGGTGGCGGAGCTCGGGCTGCAGCTGGTGGTGGCGAGCGTGCCGGAGGCGCTGGCGCGCGGCGTGGTCCGCGAGTCGCCGGACGGGACGCGGAACCGGATCCAGACCCCGGTGCTGCTGGCGGCGGTGGAGCAGCACCGCTTCGACGCCCTCTTCGGCGGCGCGCGGCGCGACGAGGAGAAGGCCCGCGCGAAGGAGCGGGTGTTCAGCTTCCGTGACGAGTTCGGCCAGTGGGATCCGAAGAACCAGCGTCCGGAGTTGTGGGCGCTCTACAACGGCCGGCACCATCCGGGTGAGTCGATCCGGGTCTTCCCGCTCTCCAACTGGACGGAGCTGGACGTCTGGCACTACATCGCGCGGGAGCGGATCCCGTTGCCGGCGATCTACTACGCGCACGAGCGCGAGGTGATCGAGCGCGACGGGATGCTCTACGCGGTCAACGAGTTCCTCCGGCCGCGGGCCGGCGAGGAGTTGTTCAAGGAGCGGGTGCGGTACCGCACGGTGGGCGACGCGTCCTGCACGGCAGCGGTGCGCTCCGACGCGGACACGGTGGAGAAGGTCATCGAGGAGGTGGCGGCGACCCGGATCACCGAGCGGGGCGCGACCCGTGGTGACGACCGGGTCAGCGAGGCCGCCATGGAGGACCGCAAGCGGGAGGGCTACTTCTGATGACCGTCGAGACCACCGCGTCGCCCGGCGCGGACGCCGCCACCGGTGGCGAACCCGCCCCCCGACGCATGGACCTGCTGCGCTTCGCCACCGCGGGCAGCGTGGACGACGGCAAGTCGACGCTGATCGGCCGGCTGCTCTACGACACGAAGTCGCTCTTCACGGACCAGTTGGCCGCGGTGGAGGCGGTCAGCGCCGCACGGGGCGACGAGTACACGAACCTGGCGCTGCTCACCGACGGCCTGCGGGCGGAGCGGGAGCAGGGCATCACCATCGACGTGGCGTACCGGTACTTCGCCACGCCGCGGCGGAAGTTCATCATCGCCGACACCCCGGGGCACATCCAGTACACCCGGAACATGGTCACCGGGGCGTCCACGGCGGACCTGGCGCTGATCCTGGTCGACGCCCGCAAGGGCCTGGTGGAGCAGTCTCGCCGGCACGCCTTCCTCTGCTCCCTGCTGCGCGTGCCGCACCTGGTGTTCTGTGTCAACAAGATGGACCTGGTCGACTTCTCCCAGGACGTCTTCGAGCGGATCGCGGACGAGTTCACCGCGTTCGCCGCGAAGCTCGACGTGCCGGATCTGACGGTGGTGCCGGTCTCCGCGCTCAACGGCGACAACATCGTCAGCCGGTCGCCGAACATGCCGTGGTACGAGGGCCCGGCGCTGCTGCACCACCTGGAGCGGGTGCACATCGCGAGTGACCGCAACCTGGTCGACGTGCGGTTCCCGGTGCAGTACGTGATCCGTCCGCAGTCCACCACCGTCACCGACTACCGGGGCTACGCGGGTCAGGTCGCCTCGGGGGTGCTCAAGGCGGGTGACGAGGTGATGGTGCTGCCGTCGGGCTTCACCAGCCGGATCGCGTCGGTGGAGACCGCCGACGGGCCGGTCGCGGAGGCGTTCCCGCCGATGTCGGTCACGGTACGGCTGACCGACGAGATCGACATCTCCCGGGGCGACCTGATCTGCCGGCCGAACAACGCGCCGGCAGTGGCGCAGGACATCGAGGCGATGGTCTGCTGGATGGACGAGACCCGCCCGTTGCAGGTCGGCGGCAAGTACGCGATCAAGCACACCACCCGCTCGGCGCGCGCGATCGTGCGCGGCCTGCACTACCGGCTCGACATCAACTCGCTGCACCGCGACGAGTCGGCGGGTGAGCTGCGGCTCAACGAGATCGGCCGGGTCCGGCTGCGGACCACGGTGCCGCTGCTCGCCGACGAGTACCGCCGGAACCGCACCACTGGCGGTTTCGTCATCATCGACGAGACGACCAACCGGACGGTCGGCGCCGGCATGATCGTCGAGGCGGGTTGAGGCAGCGGTCCGGGGCGCCGACGGTCAGCGCCTCGGGTCGGCGGCGACGGTGAGGGTGGTGCGGGCGGCGAGCCTCGTCCAGACCTGGTAACCGAGCCAGCGGAGCGCTGGGCCGGCCCGGCGGCCCAGCTGCCGCACCAGGCGGACGACGAGGACCAGGCCGGCCGGGCCCAGGAGCAGGCCGGCCACTGCGCCGGCCGGGCTCTCCGTCGCGGTGGCGAGACCGTTGACCAGCAGCCCCGCCGCGGCGAGCACTGTCAGCGCCAGGCAGACCACGACCGTGCGGGAGCCGAGCTGCCGGCGCAGCTGCCACCGCAGCGCCGCCGGTTGCCGTCGCCGGTTCAGTAGCGCCGCCGCGGCCAGCACCGGCAGGACGAGCAGCGCGGTGCCGAGCCGCACGGGGCGGCCCACGTCGGTGAGCAGCGCGAAGAGCGCCCAGTGCGCCACGGCGGCGAGCGTCACCGCGTCGAAGAGCCGCCACCACAGCGCGGCGGCGGTCACCGCGTGCCGTACGGCCGCCGGCCCGTCCTGCGGATCGGCGGCGAGCGTCGCGGTGAAGCCGCGGGCGGCCCGGCCGGTGCGGTCCTGCCCGGCGTCGAGCAGGGCGAGCTGGTGCAGGGCCGGCTCGAACGACGGGTCCAGCGCCAACGCCCGACCACAGGCCGCGCGGGCGGCGCGCAGCCGACCCATGCGGATGTGCAGCAGGGCGTCGAGCAGGTGCGCGGTGGGGACCTGCGGGGCGAGCTCCAGCGCGTTGTCCGCGTGCCGACGGGCGACCACGACGCGGGTGGGGTTGCCGAGGGCGAGGAGCGTCTCGGCCAGCAGGGTGTGCGCCTCCCAGGAGCCGGGCGACCGTTCCAGCGCGGCGTGCGCGGCCGAGGCCGCATAGGCGGGCTGGTCGGCCGCGAGCAGGATCCGGGCCTTCTCGACGAGCAGGTGCTCCTGGGTGACGGAGAAGCCGAGCGCCTGGTCGATCAGGCGCATGGCCTCGGCGTACTGGCCCAGGACGCGGTGACAGCGGGCCAGCATGAACAGCACCCCGGCGTGCTGGGGCTGCCCGGCCAGCACACCGCGCAGCACCGTCACCGCCTCGTCGTGCCGCCCGAGGTCCATCAGCGCCCCCGCGCGCTGCTGTGCGGCGAATCCGACGTCGGTCACGTCGCCTCCTCTGCTCCGGGGCGACACCATATCGACAGTCGCTGCTGGACGGTCCAGCGGCCGGACCGCCGAACAGCTTGCGGGCTCCTTCACGGAAAGAGTGGCTGTCCAGCGTCGGAGAGCCACTCTTTCGGTGAAGGAGGGGGACGGGGTCAGGTCAGGCGGACGGCGCCGGGGGCGGGGAGCACGGTGAGGTGGTCGGGGGCGCGGAAGCCCTGCTCGGCGTAGGCGGCGGTGACCGCGTCGGCGACCGGGTCGGCGGCGTCGGCCTCGACGAGGGCGAGGACGCAGCCGCCGAAGCCGCCGCCGGTCATCCGGGCACCGAGCGCGCCCGCGGCGAGCGCCGCCTCGACCGCCGTGTCGATCTCGGGCACGGTGATCTCGAAGTCGTCGCGCATCGAGACGTGCGAGGCGGTGAGCAGCGGGCCGATCTCGCGGACCCGGCCGGCGCGCAGCAGCGCCACGGTGTCGAGCACCCGCTGGTCCTCGGTGACCACGTGCCGGACCCGGCGGCGGGTCTCCGGGTCGTCGAGGCGGGCGAGCGCGGTGTCGAGCTGGTCGACGGTGACGTCGCGTAGCGCGGGCACGCCGAGCCGCTCGGCCCCGGCCTCGCAGGACTTGCGGCGGGCAGCGTACTCGCCGTCGGCGTGCCGGTGCGGGGCGTGGCTGTCGACGACCAGCATGGCGAGCCCGGCGCCCCGCAGGTCGAAGGGGATGTGTTCGACGCCCTCGCTGCGGCAGTCGAGGAAGAGCGCGTGCCCGTCGCGGCAGCGGATGGAGGCCGACTGGTCCATGATCCCGGTCGGCGCGCCGACGTAGTGGTTCTCGGCGCGCTGGGCGAGCCGGGGCTGCCGCTCGGCGGGCAGGTCGAGGCCGCCCAGGTCGACCAGGGCGGTCAGCACCGCCGCCTCCAGCGCCGCCGACGAGGAGAGCCCGGCGCCGAGCGGCACGTCGGAGGTGATGGCGAGGCGCGCGCCGGGCACGTCGTGCCCCGCTTCGCGCAGCGCCCAGACGACCCCGGCGACGTACGCGCCCCAGCCGGCGACCCGACCGGGTTCGTCGACCTCGTCGGCGCCGAAGTCGATCGTCTCGCCGGAGAGCTCCGACCAGACCGTCCAGCGCGCGCCCTCCTGCCGGTCGGCGGCCGCCACCGTACGCAGGGGCAGCGCGAAGGGGAGCACGAAGCCGTCGTTGTAGTCGGTGTGCTCGCCGATCAGGTTGACCCGTCCGGGGGCCGCCCACTGGCCGGCCGGCGGCGCGCCGAACTCCCGGCGGAAGCCGGCGGTGGCGCGGTCGGCGACGTCGGTCATGCCTGCTCCAGGAGGTGCGTGCGGTAGAAGGTCCAGGCGTCGCCGACCATGTCGTGCAGGGTCGGCTTCTGCGGCACCCAGCCCAGCTCCTCGCGGGCCAGCCGGGACGAGGCCACCAGCTCGGCGGGGTCGCCCTCGCGGCGCGGCGCCATCTCGACCGGCAGCGGGTGCCCGGTCACCTCGCGGACCACGTCGACCACCTGCCGGTTGGTGAACCCGTTGCCGTTGCCGAGGTTGTAGACCCGGTGCTGACCGGCGGTGGCGGCGTCCAGGGCGAGCAGGTGGGCCCGGGCCAGGTCGGCGACGTGGATGTAGTCGCGGACGCAGGTGCCGTCGGCGGTGGGGTAGTCGTCGCCGAAGAGCTGCAGCTTCTCCCGCCGGCCGGCGGCGACCTCCAGCGCGATCGGGATCAGGTGGGTCTCGGGGTCGTGCCGCTCGCCGAGCGCGACGTCGCCGGTGAGGTGGGCGCCCGCCACGTTGAAGTAGCGCAGCGAGACGGCGGCCAGGCCGTGCCCGATCGCCTCGGAGGTGAGCGCCATGTCGACGGCGAGCTTGGTCGCCCCGTACGTGTTGGTCGGCGCCTTCACCGCGGTCTCCGGGATCGGCAGCTCGGTCGGGTTGCCGTAGACGGCGGCCGTGGAGGAGAAGACCATCCGTGGAATCCCGGCGGCCCGGACCGCGTCGATCAGCGCGAGCGACCCGACGGTGTTGTTGTGCCAGTAGAGCTCGGGCTTGACCATCGACTCGCCGGCGGCGATGAGCGCGGCGAAGTGCAGCACGCCGTCGAAGCCGGCTTCCCGGGTGAGCACCTGCGCCGCCTCGTGGATGGGCAGGTCGACGTGGGTGGCGTCGGGGGCGAGCGCGACGCGGTAGCCGGTGCGCAGGTCGTCGAGGACGACCACCTCGTGACCGGCGTCGAGCAGCATCCTGGTCACGACACTGCCGATGTAGCCGGCGCCACCGGTGACGAGCAGTTTCACGTCGACTCCTCCTGCCTGGCCGGCTCACGCAGCGGCCGGTGTCGGTGCTCACCCTACGGGCGGGTGGTCGACCCGGCGCTTCCCACCGGGCAACCCGATTCCATCATAAACTCTCACGATCCAACAGAGTTGAACACGTGTGGGGGTTCGACGGCGGCGGGCGGACGGCGGCGGGCCGCGCCACGGCCGGTGGGAAACCCGGTGCCGGAACGTCCCGCTGTCTACCATCTCTGACATGCGGGAAGCGGGCGGCCCCGAGCGCCGGCGACGCGCCCGGCGACGGCCGGGCCGGGACCCGGGGCCGTTCGCCCGGGCCGTGGCCCGGATGGTGGTACGGGCCGCCGACGCCGCCACGCGCCGCGTCACCGACCTGCTCGGCGCGAGCCCGGCGGCCGGCCGGGAGCGGATCAGCGAGGCCGACCTGCGTGACCTGGTGGCCGCGAACACCCTGCTCGACGCCGACGAGCGCCGGATCATCGACGAGGTGCTCGTCGCCGGGGCGCGGCTGATCCGCGAGGTGATGATGCCCCGCACCGAAGTGGTCTTCCTGCCCGCCGGGCTGACCATCGCGGAGGCGGCCCGGCTGGTACGGGCCGAGCCGCACACCCGCTACCCGGTCACCGACGGCACCCACGACGACGTGGTCGGCCTCGTCCACCTGCGGGACGTGCTGCTGCGGCCGGAGGCCGACCCGTGCGTCGGAGTGGGCGAGCTGGCCCGCGAGGTGAAACGGCTGCCCAGCAGCAAGCGGGTGCTCGCCGCGCTGACCGAGATGCGCCGGGAGGGGCACCACCTCGCGGTGGTGGTCGACGAGTACGGCGGCACGGCCGGCATCGTGACGCTCGAAGACCTCATCGAGGAGCTGGTCGGCGAGATCCACGACGAGTACGACGGCACGTTCGACCCGGTGCGCGCCGGGCTGCCCACCGTGCTGGACGGGCGGCTCAACCTCGCCGACTTCGCCGAGCGCACCGGGATCACGCTGCCGCCGGGGCCGTACGAGACGGTCGGCGGATACGTGATGGCCGCGCTGGGCCGGCTGCCCATCGCCGGTGACGAGGTGCCGGTGGCGCCCGGCCCGGCCGACGCCGGCGCCGGCGAGCCGGGTGACCCGCCCGGCGGGTGGCTGCTGCGGGTGCTCGCCCTGGAGGGGCGACGGGCGGCCCGGATCGCGGTCTCCGTCGCCCGGCTGCCGGAGCAGCGACGCGAGGTGACGACGCCCACGGTGACCGGCAGGGCGCGACCCGCCGGGCCGTCATGACGCCCGCCCGGGCGGGCTGACAGAATTGGCGTCATGCCCGACGTTCCCGCCCGCCCCCGCGTCTTCTCCGGCATCCAGCCGACCGCCGACTCGTTCCACCTCGGCAACTACCTGGGCGCGCTGCGGCACTGGGTGGCGTTGCAGGAGACCCACGAGGCGTTCTACTGCGTGGTCGACCTGCACGCGATCACCGCCGGGCACGACCCGAAGGTGCTCCGGCAGCGGTCCCGGGTCGCCGCCGCGCAGCTCTTCGCGCTCGGCCTCGACCCGGAGCGCAGCACTCTCTTCGTCCAGTCGCAGGTGCCCGAGCACCCGCAGCTGGCCTGGGTGCTCGGCTGCATCACCGGTTTCGGCGAGGCGAGCCGGATGACCCAGTTCAAGGACAAGTCGCAGAAGCAGGGCAGCGACCGCTCCAGCGTCGGCCTCTTCACCTACCCGATCCTGCAGGCCGCCGACATCCTGCTCTACCAGGCCGACGCGGTGCCGGTCGGCGAGGACCAGCGCCAGCACCTGGAACTTTCCCGGGACCTCGCGCAGCGGTTCAACTCGCTCTTCGGCAAGACCTTCACCGTGCCCGCGCCGCACATCGTGAAGGACACTGCCAAGATCACTGATCTGCAGGAGCCGACCGCGAAGATGTCGAAGTCGTCGTCCTCGCCGGCCGGCATCATCGACCTGCTGGAGGAGCCGGCCCGTACGGCCAAGAAGATCCGCTCGGCGGTCACCGACACCGGTCGGGAGATCGTCTTCGACGCCGAGGGCAAGCCGGGCATCGCCAACCTGCTGACCATCTACTCGGCACTCTCCGGTCGGGACATCGACGACCTGGTCGCCGCGTACGCCGGCAAGGGCTACGGCGACCTCAAGAAGGACCTGGCCGAGGTGGTCACCGAGTTCGTCCGCCCGATCCAGGAACGCACGAACGGCTACCTGGACGACCCGGCCCAGCTGGACAAGCTGCTCGCCGCCGGTGCGGAGAAGGCGCGAGCGGTGGCCGGCCCGACGCTGCGGGCCGCGTACGAACGGATCGGTTTCTTCCCGCCGGTGCGCGGCGAGTAGCGCCGCGACGCGGCGCGGGACGGGTGGAGACGGGCCGGTGGCCGGAGAGGTGGCGCGCAGCGTGGATCGCAGGGGCGGGGCGCCCGCAGCGGGCGACCTCATCCAGATCGGGGTCGCGGTCGACATCCCGCAGCCGTGGGGCGCTCAGCTCACCCGGCGACGCGCGGAGGCCGGCGACCCCCAGGCGGCGGACATCCCCGCCCACGTGACGCTGCTCGGCCCGACCGAGATACCGGCCGCCGCCCTGCCCGCCGTGGAACGGCACCTGGCCGAGGTCGCCGCCGCCCACCTGCCGTTCACCCTGCACCTGCGCGGCACCGGCACGTTCCGCCCGGTGACGCAGGTGGTCTTCGTGGCGGTGGCGGCCGGGATCAGCGAGTGCGAGCTGCTCGCCGCCGCGATCAGCGCCGCCCCGGAGCTGCACCGCGAAGCGCGCTTCCCCTACCACCCGCACGTCACCGTGGCGCAGGACGTCGCGCCCGAGGCGTTGGACAAGGTGTACGAGGACCTCGCCGACTTCTCCGCGATGTTCGACGTGGCGTCGTTCACCCTGTTCCTGCACAGCGGGCAGGCCCGCTGGCAGCCACGACGGGACTTCCGGCTGGGCGGCTGACCGGTCGGCCGGCGGGCGCGCCCGCGAGGGTTACCCCCACGGCGCGGCGACATCGGCGAGGATGACGGCGTGAACGTGATCGGCCGGATCGAGGCGGGCATCGACCGCTGGGTCAGCGCCGGCCGGCGCCGGTCGGCGGTCTTCGACCACGTGTGGCGCGCCGGTGCGCGCTACGCGGAGGTGCTCGGCGGTCGGCTGGCGGCCGCGATCGCCTACTACGGCTTCTTCGCGGTCTTCGCGCTCGCCCTCGTCGTGTACGCCATCTTCGGCGCGACCCTGGACGACAACAGCGAGTTCAGCGTGGCCGCGAGCAACTTCCTCCGGGACAACCTGCCGTTCCTCGACCCGGCGCAGATCGCCGACAGCAGCGGCACGGTCGGTGTGGTCGGTCTGATCATCCTGACCTTCACGGGGATCGGTTGGATCGAGGCGATCCGCTCCTCCCAGCGGCTGATCTACGGGTTCAACCAGCAGCCCGGCAACCTGGTGATCCGCCGGCTGGTCGACATCGGCGTGATGGTCCTCGTCTTCGTGCTGCTCGGCCTCTCGGTGGCGGCGGTCGACACGCTCGAGTCGGTGCTGCGTTTCCTGCTGCGCAGCACCGGGTCGTTCGGGCTGACCACGTTGAGCGCGGTGCTCAGCGTGGTGGTCAACGCGGTCCTCGCCGCGCTGCTGCTCGTCGCGGTGCCCCGGCTGCGGATGAGCCGGTCGCGGCTGCGCCCGGTGGTGCTGCTCGTCGCGATCGGCATCACGCTGCTCAACACGGTCGGCCGCTACTACGTCGTCCGCACCGAGCGGAGCCCGGCGTACACGGTGGTGGCCGGCGCGGTCGGGCTGCTGCTCTACCTCTACCTGCTCAACCAGCTACTGCTCTTCGGCGCGGCGCTCGCCGCCACCAGCTCCCGGGGCCGGGTGGTCGACCTGGCGGAGGGCCCGGCGCCGGCGGACCTCGACGAGCAGGTCGATCCCGGCACCCCCGGAGGTGCCAGTTGAGGACAGGGAGACCGACATGCTGATCTCCGTCGATCTGGATTCGTCGGTGCCGCCGTACGAGCAGGTGCGCGCTCAGCTCGCCGAGATGATCGGGGACGGGCGGCTCCCGGTGGGCACCCGGCTGCCCACCGTGCGGCAACTCGCCGCGGATCTCACGCTGGCCCCGAACACGGTGGCCCGGGCGTACCGGGAGTTGGAGGGGAGTGGGCTGCTCGAGACGCGGGGCCGTAACGGCACGTTCGTGGCGCCGGGGCGGGACGACGCGATCGACCGGCTCCAGCGCTCGGCCGCCGAGTACGCTCTCACGGCCCGCCGGCTCGGTGTGCCACCCGGTGCGGCGCTCGCGTTGGTCCGCGCCGCCCTGGACGCGTCCCGCCCCGGCTGAGCCGCCAGGTCGACGGAGCGCGGTGCGAGGCGGGGCGAGAGGGAGGATCGGGCGAATGCCGCACGGCGGCCCACGGTGACGGACCATGATGGGCCGGTGGGGGCACTCGTGACGTTGGACCTGCCGAGCGACTCGCCGATGCTCGGTCTCCCGTGGATCATCACGTTCGGCCCGCTCGGCGATGTCGACGAGTGGGAGCCGGTGGTCTGCGGCCCGTACGAACGGCCGCACGCCCTCGCCCTGGCCGAGGCGGTGGTGGCCGAGGAGCAGCTGATGGCGGTGGTCGAGCCGCTGCTGCCGGCGCTCTCGGCCGAGGAGATCCGCAGTGAGATCGCCGCCGCGCAGATCGCCGCGGTCGACGAGGCCACCCAGGTCGACCAGGCCGATCTCTACGGAGACTTCGAGGACATCATCGACGAGGAGTTGGACGCGGCGGCGGACGAGGCCGGCCGGGGCGAGCCGACGGTGCCACCGACCGAGGCCGAGCTGCGGGCCGGGTTCCGGCGGATCGCCGAGATCCTGACCGCCAAGGGCTCCTGACCTGGGGCGATCAGGGTCGGCTCGGTGCCTGGTCCAGCACGCAGAATTCGTTGCCCTCGGGGTCGGCGAGCACCACGAACTGCTCGTCGCCGGTCTGCCCGACGTCTGCCCGCCGCGCACCGAGCGAGACGAGCCGCCGTACCTCCGTGTCCGCGTCACGGTCGCTGACCAGGTCGAGGTGGAGGCGGTTCTTGCCACGCTTGGCGGTGCCCGAGCCCTGCAGCCACACGGTCGGTCCATCGCCGGCCGCCTGCGGGTAGAGCTTCGCGCTGCCGTCCCCGCCCTGCTCGACGCGGTAGCCGAGCGCGGCGGACCAGAACGCCGCCATGACGTCGACCTCCTCGACGTCGACGGTGTACTGCGCCACCCGTACCACCATCTCGACACCTCCCACCCTCGCCGCGGCGACGGTCTCCGCGATCTTGGAACTTCGCGGCCCCGCCGAGGGCGCAACCGTTCCAAGATCTTCAGTAGCTGGCACCCACCGCCCACTGTGCTCGGCGGGAAGGTCACCGGCGCCCCGCGGAGCGGACTCCGCGAGACGCCGGCATCACCTCACCCCACCACAAGGGGTCGGTGCCCCAGCCGCCCGCCGGCGCGGAGCACGACGGACGACCAGGTCGCTTACGGGTTACCCGCTCAGCGCCGTTCGAACCACGCAGCCGAGTCGACAGGTAGCAGATGGCCCCCGCTCGCCGCGGCGAGCGGTTCGCTCGCGACGGCCGGTTCGCCGTACCCGCTGACCGGGATCGGCGCGCCGCTGATGTTGACCACACAGGTCAGCTCGGTGTCGCCGGCGGAGCGGGAGAAGGCGAGCACGCCTGGTTCGGTGTCGAGCCAGGTGATGCCGCCGTCGGCGGCCAGCGCCGGATGGGTACGCCGGATCCGCAGCGCGTCGCGGTAGAGCTCCAGCGTCGAATCGGGTACGCCGACCTGGGCGGCGACCGAGAGCGCGGCCCAGGTGGCGGGGGCCGGCAGCCAGCTCGACTCGCACCCCGCTGGCCCGAAGCCGTACGGGGGCAGGTCACCACTCCACGGGATCGGCACCCGGCAGCCGTCCCGGCTCTCGCCGGTGCGCCGGAACGCCGGGTCCTGGCGCAGCTCGTCGGGGAGGTCGAGCACCTCGGGCAGGCCCAGCTCCTCGCCCTGGTAGAGGTACGCGCAGCCGGGCAGCGCGAGCATCAGCAGGGCGGCGGCGCGGGCGCGGCGCAGCCCGTCGGGACCGTCGCCGTAGCGGGTGACGTGCCGCTGCTTGTCGTGGTTGGAGAGCACCCAGGTGGTCGGCGCGCCGACGATGGTCGCCTCGGCGAGCGCCGTGTCGATCACCTTGCGGAACGACTCGGCCGACCAGGTGGCGTCGAGGAAGTCGAAGCTGAAGGCCTGGTGCAGCTCGTCCGGGCCGATGTAGCGGGCCAGCCGCTGCGGCGTCTCGGCCCACGCCTCGGCCACCGCCATCCGGCCGCCCGGGTAGCTGTCCAGGATGGGCCGCCAGGCGCGGTAGATCTCGTGGACCTCGTCCTGGTCGAAGTAGGGGAGCCGGCCCTTGCCGAGCAGCTCGACCTGACGCCGGCCGGTGGTCATCGTGCTGAACCCGACATCGGGCAGCCCCGCCGCCTTGATCATTCCGTGGGCCACGTCGATGCGGAAGCCGTCCACGCCGCGGTCCAGCCAGAACCGCAGGATCTCCTCGAACTCGGCGCGGACCTCGGGGTGTCGCCAGTCGAGGTCGGGTTGGGCCGGGTCGAAGAGGTGCAGGTACCACTGGCCGTCCGCGACGCGCGTCCAGGCCGGCCCGCCGAAGATGCTCTCCCAGTCGTTCGGTGGCTCCTCGCCGTGCTCGCCCCGGCCCTCGGCGAAGAGGTACCGGGCGCGCTCCGGCGAGCCGGGTCCGGCGGCGAGCGCGGCGACGAACCAGGGGTGCGCGCTCGACGTGTGGTTGGGCACGAGGTCGACGATGATCCGCAGCCCGAGGGCGTGGGCGTCGCCGACCATCGCCTCGAAGTCGGCGAGCGTACCGAAGCTCGGGTCGACGTCGCGGTAATCGGCCACGTCGTAACCGCCGTCGACCATCGGCGAGGTGTAGAAGGGCGTCAGCCAGAGCGCGTCGACTCCGAGGTCCCGCAGGTACGGCAGGCGCTGCCGGATCCCGGGGAGGTCGCCGACGCCGTCGCCGTTGGCGTCGGCGAAGCTGCGCACGTAGACCTGGTAGACGACCGCCGACCGCCACCAGTCGGGGTCGGCGGTCGGCGGGGTGGGGTGGCTGGCGGTCATCGGTGCGATCCCCGTTCTCAGGCGCGGTAGGGCGGCACCCGGCACACCGGTGGGCGCGGGCGGGAGCAGAATGCCGGTCGGGTGTTGCAAGAGTCAAGCAGGCCTTGCGTAAGGCTTGCGGCTGCTCCCCGGCCGAGAACGGGCCGCCGTCAGGCAGTGGCGGCGAGCGTGGCCGGGGCCGGTCGGGCGGCCGCGTGCGGCCGGGTCGGTGCGACCGCGGTGGAGCCCCGGACCACCAGCTCGGGGCGGAAGAGGTACTCGGAGTGCGGGGCGCCGTGCCCGTTGATCTCGTCGACCAGTGCCCGGACGGCGGCCACCGACATCGCGGTGACCGGCTGCCGCATGGTGGTCAGCGGCGGGTCGGTGAAGGCCATCAGCGGTGAGTCGTCGTAGCCGACCACGGAGAGGTCGGTCGGTACGGAGAGGCCGCGCTGCCGGGCCGCCCGGACCGCGCCCAGCGCCATCAGGTCCGAGCCGCAGACGACGCCGGTGACGCCCCGGTCGAGCAGCCGTCCGGCGGCCGCCTCGCCACCCTCGACGCCGAAGAGGCTCAGCTCGGCGAGCTCGTCCAGTTCGGACCCGGCGAGGCCGGCGAGCCGGGTCATCGCGGCGCGCCAGCCGGCGACCTTGCGGCGTACCGGCACGAAGCGGTCCGGTCCGGTGATCAGGCCGATCCGGCGGTGCCCGAGCGCCACCAGGTGCGCGACGGCCAGCTCGGCGGCCTCGCCGTCGTCGCAGGAGACGAAGGGTGCGGGCACGTCCGGCACGTAGCCGTTGATCATCACGATCGGCAGTGGCCGGGAGAGCAGCGCCCGGTACCGGTCGTGGTTCGCCGCGGTGTCGGCGTGCAGGCCGGAGACGAAGGCGATCCCGGAGACCTGGCGGTCCAGCAGCATCTCGACGTACTCGTCCTCGGTGACCCCGCCCGGGGTCTGGGTGCAGAGCACGGGGGTGAACCCGCTCTGCGCCAGGGTGGACTCGATGACCTGGGCGAACGCGGGGAAGATCGGGTTGTCCAGCTCCGGCACCACCAGGCCCACCAGGCCGGCGCTGCGCTTGCGCAGCCGGGCGGGGCGCTCGTAGCCGAGCACGTCGAGGGCGGTGAGCACGGCCTGCCGGGTCTCCGGGGCCACGCCGGGGCGGTCGTTGAGCACCCGCGACACCGTGGCCTCGCTGACTTCGGCCTGTTGGGCGATGTCGGACAGTCGAGCGCGCATGGCGGGCACTCTAGCTCAAGGGCAAGTTCTTGCGTACGACGTTGCAAACTCTTCCATTCCTTGAAACGTCTTGCTAGCGTCCCCGCAACACAGGAGCGCAGCGGCGCGGCATCCGTGCGCCGGCTCGGCACGAACCTCCGACCTTCCCCCCTTTGCGGACGACGCCCTTCCCCCGGCGCACCGCCACGACGACAGGAGTACCGATGCGCATCCGTACCGCGGGTGTGATCGCCGTCTTCACCCTGGCGCTCGCCGCCTCGGGTTGTGGCGGCGGCAGCGACGAGCCGGCCACCGACGAATCCCCCAAGGCGGCCGGCGGCAAGCTGGTGATCTGGGCCGACGACAAGCGGACCGCCGCCCTGAAGCCGTTCGCCGAGACCTTCGGCCGGGAGAACGGCGTCACCGTCGAGGTGCAGGCCGTCTCGAAGGACCTGCAGACGAACTTCGTCACCGCGTCGCAGCAGGGCAGCGGACCGGACGTCGTCGTCGGCGCGCACGACTGGATCGGCAACATGGTGCAGAACGGCGCCATCGACCCGGTGCAGCTCACCGCCGACCAGAAGAGCGCCTTCAACCAGACCGCGATCAAGGCCGTGACCTTCAACGGGCAGCTCTACGGCGTGCCGTACGCCATGGAGAACCTCGCGCTGATCCGCAACACCGCGCTGGCCCCCGAGGCACCGAAGACCGTCGAGGAGCTCGTCGCCACCGGCAAGCGGCTCAAGGCGGAGAAGAAGGCCAGCGAGATCCTCTGCCTCCAGTCCGGCCAGAACGGCGACGCGTACCACATCTACCCGCTCTACACCTCGGCCGGCGGCTACCTCTTCGGCACCACCGCCAACGGCGACTACGACCCGAAGGACCTGGGCGTCGGCAAGCCCGAGTCGATCGAGGCGTTCAAGAAGATCGGCGCGCTGGGCGAGAAGGGCGAGGGTGCGTTGAAGCGCTCCATCACGCCGGAGAACTCGATCGCCACCTTCACCGGCAAGAAGTGCGCCTTCCTCGTCTCCGGCCCGTGGGCGGTGGCGGACGTCAAGAAGGCCGGCATCTCGTACGACATCACGCCGGTGCCCGGCTTCGCCGGTGGCAAGGAGGCCCAACCGTTCGTCGGCGTGCAGGCCTTCTACGTCGCGTCGAAGGGCAAGAACAAGGCGCTGGCGCAGGAGTTCGTGGCCAACCACGTGACCAAGCCGGACCTGGCCGTGGCGCTGTACCAGGCCGAACCTCGGCCGCCCGCGCTGACCGCCGCACTCGACCAGGTGAAGGGCAGCGACCCGGACCTCGCCAAGTTCACCGAGGCCGGCCGGAACGGCCAGGTGCTCCCGGCGATCCCGGCGATGGCCGCGATCTGGGACCCGTTCGGCAAGGCCGAGGCGGCCGTCATCGGCGGCGCCGACCCGGCCAGGACCATCACCTCCGCAGGCCAGACCATCGCGGGCCAGATCAAGTAATGAGCACGCCGTCGTCCGGCCCGGGGTCCACGCGGGCCCCGGGCCGGGAGCCGGTCGGCTCCCGGCCCGCGAAGAGTCGTACCGCGGGTGAGCACACGCCGATCACCCTGACCGGCCTCGGGGCCAAGGTGATCCTGCTCGGCCTCGTGGCCGGGATCGCGATCTGGGCGGCCTTCCCGCTGGTCGAGGCGGAGCAGTGGGTCGGGCTGGCGCTGCTGGTCGCCACCACGGCCGGGCTCTTCTACCTCTACCTCACCCGTCGGCACGTGCCGGCCAAGTACCTGGTGCCGGGCACGCTCTTCCTGATCGCGTTCCAGATCGTCCCGGTGCTCTACACGGCCAGCACGGCCTTCACCAACTTCGGCGACGGGCACCGCGGCGACAAGCAGGGCGCGATCGTCGCCATCCAGACCGCCTCGGTCGAGCAGGTGCCCGGCTCCACCGAGTACGCGCTCTCCGTCGCCACCGAGGGCGACCCCGCCACCGGCCCGCTGGTCTTCCTGGTCACCGACCCGGCCGACGGCGCCGTCTCGATCGGCGACGCCACCGGACTGCGCCGGCTCGACGCCGACGAGGTCACCGTGGCGCCCGGCGGAAAGGTCAGCGCCGCCGGCGGTTACACCGTGTTGAACTTCGGCCAGGCGAGCGCCCGCAGCCAGGAGATCATCGACCTGGTGGTGCCGACCGCCGGTGGCGCGCTGCGCTCCTCGGGCCTGTCGCGCGCCTACGAGGGCAAGGCGGTTCGGGCGTACGACGCCGCCTGCGACTGCGTGCGGGACAGCGAGACCGGCCGGACGTGGACCGCGGACGAGTCCACCGGATCCTTCGTGGCCGACGACGGCGAGCGCCTCGCCCAGGGGTGGAAGGTCGGCGTCGGACTGCGCAACTTCACCCGGGTGCTCACCGACCCGAACATCTCCGGGCCCTTCCTCGGCACGCTCGTCTGGAACTTCGCCTTCGCCGTCGGCTCCACCGGCGGCACGTTTATGCTGGGCACGTTCGTGGCGCTCGCCCTGCACTCGCCCCGGATGCGCGGCACGAACCTCTACCGGGTGCTGCTCATCCTGCCGTACGCCATGCCGTCGTTCGCGATGCTGCTGGTCTGGCGGGACATGTTCAACACCGACTTCGGCCTGATCAACAACCTCTTCGGGCTCGGCGTCAACTGGTTCGGCGAGCAGTGGTCCGCGCGCGCCGCGGTGCTGCTGGTCCAGCTCTGGCTCGGCTATCCGTACATGTTCCTGGTGGCCACCGGCGCGCTCCAGGCCATCCCACGCGAGCTGACCGAGGCGACCTCGGTGGACGGCGCGTCGCCGTGGCAGTCGTTCCGCGCGGTCACCCTGCCGCTGCTGCTGGTCGCGCTCTCGCCGCTGCTGATCTCGTCGTTCGCGTACAACTTCAACAACTTCAACGCCATCTACCTGACCACCGAGGGCGGCCCGTTCCCGGCCGACAACCCGAGTAACGGCGCGACCGACCTGCTGATCACCTACACCTACCGGTTGGCGTTCGGCGGGCAGGGCGCCGAGTTCGGGTTCGCCGCGGCCATCTCGCTCTTCATCTTCGCCATCGTCGCGGTCGTCTCGGCGGTCAGCTTCCGACGCACCCGCAAGCAGGAGGAGGTGTACGCATGACCGCGCTCACCGGGACCCCGGTCACCGGCGGCACGGCCGGCGCCCTGCCCGCCGACCGGAACGGAAACGGGCGAAGTCGCCGTTGGCTCGTGCGGGTGGGCTGGCGGCACGGGGTGGCGGTGCTCGCCGTGCTCTTCAGCCTCTTCCCGATCGTCTTCGTGCTCTCGGCCGCGCTCAATCCGCTGGGCACCCTCTCCTCGACGGCGCTGGTGCCGAGCTCCGGAGTGTCGTTCGGGAACTTCACCGAACTGTTCGGCCGGACCGCCTTCGAGCGGTGGTTCGTCAACTCCCTGCTCATCGCCGGTCTCGCCGCGCTCGCCTCGATCATCCTCTCGGCGCTGGCGGCGTACGCCTTCTCCCGGATGCGGTTCCGTGGCCGGCGGGTCGGGCTGCTCTCGCTGCTGCTGATCCAGATGTTCCCGCAGTTCCTGGCGATCGTGGCGATCTTCCTGATCTTCGCCACCATCACCGACCTGTGGCCGGCGATCGGCTTCAACACCCCGTGGGGGCTCCTCCTGCTCTACCTGGGCGGCGCGCTCGGCGTGAACACCTGGCTGATGAAGGGCTTCTTCGACACGCTGCCGAGGGAGCTCGACGAGTCGGCCACGATGGACGGCGCCACGCACACCCAGATCTTCTTCCGGATCATGCTGCCGCTGGTGGCGCCGATCCTCGCGGTGACCGGCCTGCTCGCCTTCATCGGCACTGTCAACGAGTTCCTGATGGCGAACGTCTTCCTGACCGACACCGAGTCGAAGACCCTCGCGGTCGGCATGTACGGCCTGCTGCAGGGCGACGAGCGGAACAACAACTTCGGCATCTTCGCGGCCGCCACCCTGCTCACCGCGATCCCCACGGTGGTGGTCTTCCAGTTCCTCCAGCGCTACATCGTCTCCGGCCTCACCGCCGGGGCGGTGAAGGGATAGCGGGCGCATGCCGCTGCAACCGCACCACGACGGCTCCGCCCGCTACGTCCCCGAGCAGGCCCCCTCGCTCGGCGACACCGTCGACGTCTTCGTCCGGGTGCCGGCCGGTGCGGACGTACGCCAGGTGCACGTGCGTACCACCGGTGACGGCGAGCCCCGGTTCACCGAGGCGGTGGTCGACCGGGTCGACGGCGACGACGTCTGGTGGCGGGCCCCGGTCGAGGTCCGCAATCCGGTGAGCAACTACCGGTTCCTGCTCACCGGGGCGAGCGACCAGCGCTGGCTCAACGCCGCCGGAACGGTCGGGCACGACGTGCCGGATCACGGCGACTTCAAGCTCGTCAGCCACGCCCCGCCGCCGGCCTGGGCCCGGGACGCGGTGATCTACCAGATCTTCCCGGACCGGTTCGCCCGCTCGGCCGGGGCCGACGGGCGGGCGCTGCCGGACTGGGCGATCCCCTGCGACTGGGACACCCCGGTCGTCGGCCGCGGGCCCGAGACGCCGTACCAGTTCTACGGCGGCGACCTGGACGGGATCGCCGAGCGGCTGGACCACCTGGACCGGCTGGGGGTGAACACCGTCTACCTGACGCCGATCTTCCCGGCCCGCTCCAACCACCGCTACGACGCGGCGGACTTCGACCGGGTGGATCCGCTGCTCGGCGGGGACGCCGCGCTGGCCCGGCTCGCCGACGCGGTACGCGCCCGTGGCTGGCGACTGCTCGGCGACATCACGAGCAACCACACCGGGGACGCGCACCGCTGGTTCGCGGCGGCCGTCGCCGACGTCGACGCGCCGGAGCGGGGGCTGTACTACTTCGACGAGCTGACCGGCCGCGACAACTCCGGCTCGCCGCGCTGCGAAATCGAGCCGTCGTACGAATCGTGGAACGGGGTCAGGTCGCTGCCGAAGCTGAACTGGGGCAGCGCGGAGCTGCGTCGCCGCTTCGCCACCGCGCCCGACTCGGTGCTGCGGCGCTGGCTGCGCGAGCCGTACGGGTTGGCCGGCTGGCGGGTCGACGTGGCGAACATGACCGGCCGGCGGGGCGCGGACGCGTACACCCATGAGGTGGCGGCGCTGCTGCGAACCGTCGTGACGCAGACCCGGCCGGACGCCCTGCTGATGGCGGAGCACGGGCACGACCACACCGGCGACCTGGACCGCGACGGCTGGCACGGCACCATGAACTACGTCGGCTTCACCGACCCCGTCTGGTCCTGGCTGCGCCACGGCGAGCAGCCGGTGCCGAACTTCCTCGGGACGCCGGGTGGGGTCCGACGTCGGGACGCCGCAGCGGTGCTGGCGACCATGGACACCTATCGCAGCCTGGTCTCGTGGCGCTCGTACACCCATTCGTGGCAGCTGCTCGGCTCGCACGACTCGGCCCGGATCCGCACGGTGGTGGGCGACGCGGCCCGGCACGAGGTGGCCGTCGGACTGCTCGCCACCATGCCGGGCCTCCCGATGATCTTCGCGGGGGACGAGCTGGGTCTGACCGGCATCAACGGGGAGGACTCGCGTACGCCGATGCCGTGGCACCGGCCGGAGCGCTGGGACGGGGGCACGTTCGCCGCGTACCGGGCGCTGCTCAGGCTGCGACGCGACGAGCCGGCGCTGCGGCACGGCGGCCTGCGCTGGGTGCACCACGACCCGGAGACGCTGGTCTTCCTGCGGGAGTCGCCGGCCGGCACCGTGCTGGTGCTGGCCCGTCGGGCCGCCGGGAGGCCGCTGCGGCTCGTCGGCCTGCCGGCCGGGGAGAACCTCTACGGTGGCGCGCCCGCGCTGCGGCCCGACGGGGGCGGCGCGGTCGCGCTGCCCGGCGACGGCCCGACCTTCCAGGTCTGGCGCCTCGCGTGACCGCGGTCCTGGCGGGGCTCGGGTCGCCGCGGCGCGGCCGTGAGACGGTCGGGGAGAAACCTGATACCTCTGGGGCGTCCACATGCCCCAGAGGTATCAGGTACTCGAACGGGTCGGCTCGCAGGAGCGACCGGTCGGGCGAGTCCCCCTACTACGAACTGTCGTTGATGGGGCAGGATGGGGCGCGTGGAAGCTCTGAGGCTGATCCTTCTCTACGTCCATCTGATCGGGTTCGCGTTGCTGCTGGGCGGTTCGTTGGCCCAGTACATCAGCGGGCGGATACGCATCAACGGAGCCATGCTCTGGGGGTCCGTGATCCAGCTCGTGACCGGTATCGGGCTCGCCGCGCCGCTTCGGGACGGCGACGAGCCGGCCCCGGCCAAGCTCGCGACCAAGGGCGTCATCGCGCTGCTGATCTTCGTAATGGTGTTCTTCTCCCGGAAGCGGGAAACGGTCAACCGCGGCCATTTCCTGGCAATTGTGGGGTTGACCCTGGTCAACGCCGCAGTAGCGGTCTTCTGGCGGTAACGTCAGCCTTGAAGGCGCTCGAAAATCGGACTTTCACGACGCCGGGGTGCAGCTCTACCTGCACTAAGAGTGATTTCCCCCACGGGACGGTTACGTAGGGGTAACAGGCACTCAACAGTCGTGCACGATTGGCGGCCGGTGGGTGGGCGCGGGCGTACGCTCCCGTCCGTAACGTGGGACGCCGGCCGCGACATCGCAGGCCGGCTCAAGGGCAGCCACCGCACAAGGCGCGGTGTGCGATGGGAAGGAGACGTCTTGCGCTCGGTGCGTGGGATGCGGATCGCCTCGATCGTGGCGGCGGGTGGGCTCGTACTGAGCGCCGCCGCGTGTGGTGAGGCGCCGGACGAGAACAACGGCGCCGGTGACGGCGGCAAGAAGTTCAGCGCCTGCATGGTGACCGACGTCGGCGGCATCGACGACAAGTCGTTCAACACCTCTGCCTGGCAGGGCCTGAAGGACGCGCAGGCGGCCAACAGCAACATCGACCCGAAGTTCGTGGCGTCGAAGGCCGAGGCCGACTACGAGCCGAACCTGACGCAGTTCGTGAACCAGAAGTGCGACTTCATCCTGGCCGTCGGTGGCCTGATGGGCGACGCGACGAAGAAGATCGCGCAGGCGAACCCGAACCAGCAGTTCGGCATCGTCGACGCCGACCCGGCTGTGGACAACATCTACCCGATGCAGTTCGACACCGCGCAGGCCGCGTTCCAGGCCGGCTACCTGGCCGCCGGGATGAGCAAGAGCGGCAAGGTCGGCACCTACGGTGGTCTGCCGATCCCGCCGGTGACCATCTTCATGGACGGCTTCGTCGACGGCGTGGCCTACTACAACCAGGTCAAGGGCAAGAACGTCCAGGCGCTGGGTTGGGACAAGGCGAGCCAGAAGGGCTCCTTCACCAACGACTTCGCCAAGCAGGACGAGGGCAAGAAGGTCTCCGACACCCTGGTCGCCCAGGGCGCGGACATCATCATGCCGGTCGCCGGCGGCTCCGGCCTCGGCACCACCGCCGCGGCCAAGGCCTCGAACGGCAAGTACAGCGTCATCTGGGTCGACGTCGACGGCTGCGAGAGCACCCCGGACTGCTCGGCGATCCTGACCACCGTGGTCAAGAACATCCCGGAGGCCGTCAAGGAGGCCGTGCTGAAGGCCGCCGGTGGCGAGAAGCTCCAGGCCAAGCCGGGCTTCGTCGGCGACCTGGCCAACACCGGCGTCTCCATCGCCCCGTTCCACGACTTCGAGAGCAAGGTCCCGGCCGAGCTCAAGGCCGAGGTCGAGAAGATCAAGACGGACATCGCCGCCGGCACCATCACCGTCACCTCGAAGGCTCAGCCGACCAAGTGACGACCGGCCGTTCCCCCTGGTGAGAACATCGGGGGGCCGGCGGGCAACACGCACGACCGATCCGGCCGCTCCGGCTCCGCGGAACCTCCCGCCGGGCCGGGGCGGCCGATCGCGCACCACGGAGACCGCCGTCCCCGGCCGGGTCGTCCGGCAGCCGGCCGCCCGCTAGGCTGCACCATCGCTCGCACTCCCGGGAGGTTGCGCTGAGACTCGAACTGCGCGGCATCACCAAGCGGTTCGGTGATCTGGTCGCCAACGACCACATCGACCTGACGGTGGAGCCTGGTGAGATTCACGCCCTGCTCGGCGAGAACGGCGCGGGCAAGTCGACCCTGATGAACGTGCTCTACGGGCTCTACCAGCCCGACGAGGGCGAGATCCTGGTCGACGGCGAGCCGCTGAAGCTGCGCGGGCCGTCCGACGCCATCTCGGCCGGGATCGGCATGGTGCACCAGCACTTCATGCTGGTCCCCGTCTTCACGGTCACCGAGAACATCATGCTCGGCGCGGAGCGGACCCGCGGTGGCCTCGCCGGTTTCCTGGACCGTCGGCGCGCCCGCCGGGAGGTCGTCGAGGTCTCCGAGCGGTACGGCCTGCGCGTCGACCCGGACGCGGTGATCGAGGACCTGCCGGTCGGCATCCAGCAGCGGGTCGAGATCGTCAAGGCGCTGACCCGGGACGTCGACCTGCTCATCCTGGACGAGCCGACCGCGGTGCTCACCCCGCAGGAGACCGAGGAGCTGCTCACGGTCATGCGGTCGCTCAAGGCGGCCGGCAAGTCGATCGTGTTCATCACCCACAAGCTCGGCGAGGTCAAGGCGATCGCCGACCGGATCACCGTGATCCGCCGTGGCAAGACTGTCGGCACCGCCTCCCCGGAGGCCAGCCGGGACGAGCTGGCCGCGCTGATGGTCGGCCGCAACGTCCGGCT
Source organism: Micromonospora musae (assembly GCF_003626545.1). NCBI lineage: Bacteria > Bacillati > Actinomycetota > Actinomycetes > Micromonosporales > Micromonosporaceae > Micromonospora > Micromonospora musae. The sequence continues at coordinate 308,235 of NZ_RAZS01000001.1, read as the reverse complement.
CACGGTGGAAAAGGCCGCGGCGAAGCCGGGCAAGCCGGTGCTCGAGGTCGCCGGCCTGGTCGTCGACGACGACCGGCAGATCCGCGCGGTCGACGGGATGGACCTGACCGTGCACGCGGGCGAGGTGCTCGGCGTGGCGGGTGTGCAGGGCAACGGCCAGACCGAGCTGATCGAGGCGATCATGGGCCTGCGCCCGACGCTCGCCGGTTCGGTGACCCTCGACGGGGAGCAGATCGACGGCTGGTCGACGAAGCGGGTGCTCCGCGCCGGCGTCGGCTACGTTCCCGAGGACCGCAGCGTCGACGGGCTGGTCAAGGAGTTCAGCGTCGCCGAGAACCTGGTGTTGGACATCTACGACCGTCCGCCGTTCGCCGGTGGGCTCGCGTTGAAGCGGGACGCCATCGCGGCCTCGGCGAAGGAGCGGATCGAGCAGTTCGACGTCCGGACCTCCTCGGCGGCCATGCCGGTGGGCACCCTCTCCGGCGGTAACCAGCAGAAGGTCATCGTGGCGCGGGAGCTGTCCCGGCCGCTGAAGCTCTTCATCGCCGCCCAGCCGACCCGTGGGGTCGACGTGGGGTCGATCGAGTTCATCCACAGCCAGGTCATCCACGAGCGGGACATCGGCACCGCCGTGCTGCTGGTCTCCAGCGAACTCGACGAGGTGCTCGGGCTGGCCGACCGGGTCGCGGTGATGTACCGCGGCCGCATCATCGGCATCGTCGGCCCGGACACCCCCCGCGAGGAGATCGGCCTCCTGATGGCCGGTATCACCCCGGAGGCGGCGACCGAGCAGGCCGAGGCGCGGCCGGCGACCGATGGCGACGCGCCGACCAGCGAGGAAGAGGAATGAGCGAGCGTCAGCGAGGTGACGGCATGAGCGAGCGCCAGCGAGCGAATCATCGGTACAGCTGCGTGGTGCCTCATGCTGGTGCCGAGCGCAGCGAGGTGACGGCATGAGCTCCCCCAATCCGCAGTCGGGGTCGCCGGACAAGGAACCGGCGAGCGAGGCGCAGGCGGCGCAGGAATCGCTCGACAACACCGAGCGGGCCGAGGATGCCACCACGCCGCAGGCGGGATCGGCCACGGCGACGCCCGGTGACGCGGCGGAGCCGAAGCCCAGCCTCGGGCGACTCTTCGTGGCGAACCTCTGGGCCGCGAACACGGTCACGGTCACCGTGCTCTCGCTGGTGCTCGCGATCGTGGTCGGCGCGATCCTCATGATCATTTCTGATCCCGAGGTCCTCTCGACCTACTCGTACATCACCGCTCGCCCGTCGGACGCGCTGAACGCCAGCTGGACGCTGGTGAGTGAGGCGTACGCGAACCTCTTCAAGGGTTCGGTCTTCGACCCGGAGGCGTTCAGCGGGTGGCTGAACGGCAGCAACGGTTGGCAGGCCGTCCTCGCCCCGATCTCCGAGACGCTCACCTACACCGCGCCGCTGGTCTTCACCGGCCTCTCGGTGGCGCTCGCCTTCCGCGGCGGCCTCTTCAACATCGGCGGTCAGGGCCAGGCCACCGTCGGCGTGGTGCTCGCCGCGCTGGCCGGCTTCGCGCTGCCGCTCCCGCCCGGCCTGCACCTGCTCGTCGCGGTGCTCGCCGGTGCCCTCGGCGGCGCGATCTGGGGCTTCATCCCGGGCATCCTCAAGGCGCGTACCGGCGCCCACGAAGTGATCATCACGATCATGCTCAACTACATCGGGACCTACCTGCTCACCTGGCTGATCGTCCAGAACGGGGTGCAGGACCCGAACCGCACGGACGCGATCAGCAAGGCCGTGGACCCGTCGGCCCAGCTGCCCCGGCTGCTCGGTGACAACCTGCGGGTGCACGCCGGCATCCTGCTCGCCGTGCTGGCCACCTGGGCGGTGGCGTGGCTGCTCAACCGCTCCACGCTCGGCTTCGAGCTGCGGGCCGTGGGCGCCAACCCCGACGCGGCCCGTACCGCCGGCATCAGCGTCGCCCGGACCTTCGTCCTCATCATGGTCTTCGCCGGGCTCCTCGCGGGCTTGGGCGGCGCGAACATGGTGCTCGGCTCGACCGCCAGTGCGCTCACGCCGCTGGTGGTGGCGCAGATCGGCTTCGACGGCATCCTGGTGGCGCTGCTCGGCCGCCTGAAGCCGTGGGGGGTCGCGCTCGCCGCGCTGCTCTTCGGCGCGCTGCAGGCCGGCGGCAACCGCATGCAGTCCTACTCGGGGATCTCGTTGGAGCTGGTGACCGTGCTCCAGGCGCTGATCGTCATCTTCATCGCCGCGCCGGCCCTGGTGAAGGCGATCTTCCAGCTCCGGGCCGCGCGCGCCGCCCGGTTGCAGACGAGCCTGGCGAAGGGCTGGTAACTCATGTCCACCATGGCTGTCCCCGACGTGGCGGTCGCCGCGGTCGACCAGGGCTTCTGGACCCGTAACCGCAAGGTCGGCCTCGTGCTGCTGGTGCTCGGCCTGCTGGCCGCGGTGCTCTTCGGCGCGCTCGCCACCGACCAGCAGGCCCGGTTCACCCTCAGCGAGGACGCCGCCGGGACCGCGCTGGAGATCAACGGAACCTTCGGCGCGATCCTCTTCGGCGTCATCGCGCTCGCCGCCGGCGCGGCGCTGCTCGCCGCGGTGCCGAAGCGCTGGTTCCTCCTGGTGCTCGGCGTCGGGCTGGTCGCCTTCGTGCTGTCGTTCCTCTGCTGGCAGGTCTCCGCGGCCCCGGCCGGGCAGAACTTCATGCCGCTGGTCAACATCATCCGGGGTACCTTCATCCTGGCCCTGCCGCTGATCTTCGGTGCTCTCGCCGGCGTGCTCTGCGAGCGCTCCGGCGTGGTCAACGTGGCGATCGAGGGGCAGCTGCTGATGGGCGCGTTCAGCGGCGCCCTCTTCGGCAGCATCTCCGGCAACGTCTGGGTCGGCCTGGTCGCCGCCGCCATCGGCGGCGCGTTCATCTCCCTGCTGCTGGCCGTCTTCTCCATCCGCTACCTGGTGGACCAGACGGTCATGGGGATCGTGCTGAACCTGCTCGCGGTGGGCGTCACCGGCTTCCTCTACGAGCGGCTGATGCAGACCAACGCGGAGCGCTACAACAGCGCACCCCGGTTCAGTAACTGGGAGATCCCGCTGCTCAAGGACATCCCGGTGCTCGGTCCGGCGCTGTTCCGCAGCAACATCTTCCTCTACCTCGGGCTGCTGCTCGTCCTGGTGATCCACATCGGGCTCTTCCGTACCCGGTGGGGGCTGCGTACCCGCTCCGTCGGCGAGCACCCGACCGCCGCCGACACCCTCGGCGTACGCGTGCTGCGGGTGCGCTACCGCAACGTGCTGCTGGCCGGGGTGGTCGCCGGCATCGGTGGCGCCTCCTACACGCTGGCGCTCTACTCCTTCACCAAGAACATGATCGGCGGTAAGGGCTTCATCGCCCTGGCCGCACTGATCTTCGGGCGGTGGAACCCGACGGGCGCGCTGCTCGCCGCGCTCTTCTTCGGCTTCGCCGACCAGCTCGCCACCTACCTGGGCGCGATCAACAGCGTGATCCCGAGCCAGTTCCTGGCCATGCTGCCCTACCTGGCGACGATCCTGGCCGTCGCCGGGCTGGTCGGCCGGGTACGCGCACCGGCCGCGGACGGCAAGCCGTACGTCAAGGGCTGACAGCCCGTCGGCGCCAGGAGGCCCGGGACGATCCGCGGATCGTCCCGGGCCTCATCCGTCGTGCCGACCCGATGATCCTCCGTCGTGCCGACCCGATGATCCTCCGTCGTGCCGACCCGATGATCCTCCGTCGTGCCGACCCGATGATCCTCCGTCGTGCCGACCCGATGATCCTCCGTCGTGCCGACCCGATGATCCTCCGTCGTGCCGACCCGATGATCCTGCGATGACCCGCCGATGACGACGATGGTCACGCTCCACGCAGTTCTCCCCCGTCTGCGTGAGGTGACCCATGAAACGGCCTCTGGCCGCGCTCGCGGCACTGCTCGCCGTGATCCTCCTGTCCCCGTCCGTGGCCACCGCCGGACCGGCCCCCGGACGAACTCCGTCGGCCAGCGATCCGCCGGCCGCCACCGCCGACAATGACGAGCCGCGCCGGGGGCCCGATCGGGTGACGGATCCCGACGCCCGGCTCGGCCCCGCCTGGCGTACCTCGACCGACCGTGCCGTCACCACCTCCGGTGACGCCACCGGCCTGCACGTCCTCGTCGCCGACGAGTCGGCCGCCTACGCCTGGCGGACCGCGGCGACCCTCGCCGAGCCCGGCTTCGACACCGACCAGTGGATCGGCCAGGCGTGCGTGACCGGGTCGGGGCGGCGCGCGGTGGTGGTCTACGCCCCCAGAACCTTCACCAACCGGGAAGTGCTCATGCAGCGCGGCGGCTTCGCCGCAGTGGTGGACCTGAAGACCGGCGCGGTGACGAAGCTGCCCGAGCGGGTCTCGTTGGCGTACCACAACCCGGGCTGCGGCAGCGGCGAGAAGGTCGTGCTGTCCCGCCTGGAGGTGGCGGCGCAGCCCGGCCAGGTGGCACACACCTGGCTCGGCACGGTCGACACGAGCCGGCCGGCCGCGGCGGTACGGACGGTCCGCGCCGCCGGTCAGGTCTCCTCGGTGCTGCCGGTGGGCGACGACCTGATCGGTGCGAAGGGCAACAGCCTGGTACGCGTCGGCGCCGGTGGCGGGTTGACCCGGCTGGCGCAGACGCCCGGCACTCCCTTCCGGATGCTCGCCGACGGCCGGGACGCGGTGGCGTTCCAGATCGCTCGCGATGGGCGGACCGAGTTCAAGCGGTTCGCCGCGGGCAGGGTCTCCGACCACGGATCGGTCCCGCTGGGACAGGTCAAGCTGCGCCCCGGCGCGGGCGGCCGGGTGTTCGCCGTGGGCGGTCGCGCCGAGTCCACGCTGACGGCGCGGCTGCCGGGTGGTTGGCGGGCCGTCGACGGGCTGCCCGACGCGGACGTCTCGACCACCGGCGCGCTGGTGGTGCAGCGGGCGACCACGGGCCGGGAGGCGGCCGGGCAGCTGGCCGAGCGCCCGACGGACGGCCTGCCCGACCAGGTGGAGATCCGGTCCAACCGGACGGCCGGCGGCCAGGAGTTGACGTTCTCGGTGGCACCGCAGGTCGACGACGCCGGACGTGCGCCGTCGCCGACCGTCGCCCGGCGTGCGGCGTCCACCCGGTCGCCGGGCGCACGCACCGCCAAGAACCCGGCCGATCCGGACCTGTCGTGGGAGCCGGACGCGGCCTGCGGAGTGTCCCGTAACGACCCGGAGCTGCAGGTCTACCAGCCGACGGTGGCGCAGATGGAGTGGGCGGCCGATCTGGCGGTACGGAACCAGTTGACGTTCCAGCGCCCGGCGAACTGGAACAACAACGGCATGGCGGCCTACTCACCGCAGGGCTTCTTCCCCTCGGCGGCGCTCTCCGGCGGCGGTAACGTGCCCGCGCAGATCTTCCTGGGCATCCTCGCCCAGGAGTCGAACCTCTGGCAGGCCAGCCGGCACGCCGTCGACGCCTCGGTCGGCAATCCGCTGACCAGCCTCGGTTACTACGGCCTGGACCTCCTCGATCCCGACTTCAACGACATCAACTTCGACGAGGACGTCGACCCGCACCCGGACTGCGGCTACGGGGCCGGTCAGGTGACCTCCGGGATGCGGGTCTCCGACCGGGGCAAGACCATCGCCGGGGTGACCTGGAACTACACGAAGCAGAAGGCGGTCGCCACCGACTACGCCACGAACGTGGCGGCCGGGCTGCGGATCCTGCAGGACAAGTGGAACCAGACCCGCGGCGCCGGCCTGATCGCCAACGACGGCGACCCGCGGTACCTGGAGAACTGGTGGTTCGCCGTCTGGGCGTACAACACCGGGTTCTACGCGCAGAATCCGCAGAACCCGTCGGAGCCGTGGGGGGTCGGGTGGGCCAACAACCCGGCGAACACCGACTACCCGGCGGACCGGAAGCGGTTCCTGACCGCTCCGCTCGACGTCGACCTCCCGGGCACCGACGACGACATCGACGACGTGGTCGGCTACGACAACGCCAAGCACCCGAACCACTGGTCGTACCCGGAGTGCGTGATCGGCTTCGCGTACACCTCGTTGATCCGGTACAACTACCGGGCCGGGGCGTACTCGAGGACCTACGCGACGGCCACCGCACGGAACCCGGACATCGCCCACGCCGCCCGCTACACCTTCTGTGAACCGCAGGTCAACGACTGCGACGAGAAGCTGCCGCCGAAGGTGCCGCGCGACTTCCCGGACACGAAGCCGGGCGCCTGCCAGCGCGACGACCTCAGGTGCTGGTGGCACGGCCCGGTGACCTGGACCGATTGTGCGACCCACTGCGGTCTCGAGAGCCGCAAGTACACCTCGGTCGAGCCGCGGCCCTACGCCGAGGACGGGGACAACATCCACCCGACCCCGGTGAACGGCGACGGCAGTTGCCGCGTCTCCGGCCTGCCGGACGACGTACGGATCATCGACGACATCCGCACCTCGGTGCCGCTCGGTGCGGAGGGCTGTACGCCGAAATTCACCAGGGGAGGCGGATTCGCGCTGAACTTCGCCACCCACACCCAGCCGGACGGTGACGTGGTCACGCCGGGCAAGGTGGACCTGCACCAGATCGGCGCGGGCTTCGGCGGTCACTTCTGGTTCACCCACACCTACAAGCAGGCGGAGGAACCCAGCTATCGGGTCACCGGCACGTGGACGATCGATCCGACCAACGCCTGGACCCGGGTCTGGGTGCACCTGCCCGACCACGGCGCGCACACCCGCCAGGCGACGTACGTGATCCGCCGGCCGAACGGGGCGACGGAGAGGCGGATCATCCCCACCCAACTGGAGTCGAACAGCTGGGTCAACCTGGGGGTCTTCGACTTCACCGGCGCGGGGACGCCCAAGGTGGAGCTGAGCAACTTCACCCTCGACGGCACCGGGGTGCAGGACATCGCCTGGGACGCCCTCGCCGTCCAGCCGCTGACCCAGAAGCCCCGGCACTTCGTGGTGGCGCTCGGCGACTCGTACTCCTCGGGCGAGGGGACCGGGGACTACACCCGCGTCAGCAACCAGTACGGCGACGACGCCGCCTCGCGGAACTCCTGCCGGCGCAGCCCGAACGCCTGGTCGCAGCAGGCCACCATCCCCGACGCGCCGGGCACGATCGCCGCGCTGGCCGAGGGGAACAACGAGGAGATCGACGCACAGTTCGTGGCGTGCAGCGGCGCGACCACCCTCAACATGCTCAGCCCGGCCCTGTTGCCCGACGGCAAGTGGCTCGGTAAGGCGCCGCAGGGCCAGTACGGCGAGATCGCCCAGCTGGACCAGGGCTCGCTGAACGAGAACACCACAGCCGTGATGTTCTCGATCGGCGGGAACGACGCCCGCTTCACCGACGTGGGCAAGTCCTGTGGGTTCGGGTACGACTGCAGCGCCCCCGACTACTACATGGAGGGCGACAGCAAGCCGCTGCGGGACGCCGAGCGGGATCTGATCACCGGCCCGGTCAAGTCGTCGCTGCAGGAGGTGGTCCGGCAGATCAGGGTGCGGGCTCCGAACGCCCGGATCTTCGTGATGGGCTACCCGCACCTGTTCGAGACGCCGTGCGAGTACGGCGCCGTGCTGCCGGGCATCACGGTCGGCATCTCGTGGGACGAGACGATCTTCCTGAACGAGCTGGGTGACCTGCTGGTCAACGAGGCGCTGCCGTCGGACGCGGCGCACGGCGTGCACGGCATGGATCCGCGCAGCGAGTTCACCGGGCACAGCCTCTGCGGCGACGACCTCTATCTCAACGGGTTGAAGGCCGGCGACGCCGTGGTGGGCGACGACGGTGACCCGAAGCAGCTGTTCAGCATGGAGTCGTTGCATCCCAACAAGGACGGGAGCCGGGCCTACGCGCGGATCGTCAACACGTACATGAATGTGTACGGCTATCGGTGGTAGAACCTCCCGCGGGGCCCGGCCGGCGGTCGGGCCCCGCGGGGCCTTACCGGAAGGCGGGTGAGCGGCAATGACCGAACCACGCGGCGTCGCCGCCGTCGTCCCCGCCACCATCGGAGGCGCCGTGCTGGCCGGCCTCTGGCGCGCGGAGCTGACCTTCCAGTCGGGGTGCCGGCCGGAGACGATCGGCGCCTGCCTGAGCTGGCGGATCCCGGTGCTGCTTCTCGGGCCGGTCGTCGTGGCCGTCGGCAGCTGGCTGGTGCTGCGGGCCGCCGGGGCCGCCCGACCGCTGCTCGCCACGTCGCTGGGCGTCCTCGCCACGGCGGGCGTGACGCTGCTGCACCAGGCCGGGCAGAGCGGCTGGAGGCCACCCTCGGTTCCGCTCGCCGCGCTCTTCGCCGCGTTCGGGTTCACCGTCGGCGTCGTCGTGGCCGGCCTCCGGATGCCGGTCGCGCTCCGCGCCGCGCTCGCCGTGCTCCTGGCGGTTCCGGTGGTCCTCTTCCCCACGATCAAGGAGAGCAGCACGCGGGACCGACGGGTCGAGAACTTCGCCCGGCTGGGCCTGCCGCTGCTGGTGCCCGAGGTCGGGGCGTACCGGGTGGTGGCGGCCCGAGCCGACCCGGCCGGCGGTCAGCTCTCGCTGGTGCTGGCGGACGGCCCACTCCGGCTCTCCGTCGACACGATCCGCGTGCCAGCGGACTTCGCCCCGCCGCAGCGGTGCGGGCCGAGCGCGGTCGAGGTGTCGCTGCGGGGCACCGTCTCGTTGCCGCCCTCGAACGGGCCGTGTCAGCGGTTCGCGGCCGACCACTGGCTCCGCAGCGAGAACGGTCACCCCGTCCACCTGCTCCGCCGCGGGGACGCGCTGGTGCTGGTCAGCCCCGGTGTCGACGTACCCGACCTGGACGTCGCGGCGGCCGCCGGGCAGCTGGTCGAGGTGTCGCCGCGGGAGCTGGCCGCACTTCTCGGCTGAACCGGCCGGCCCGGGTGGTCCTCGCCGCCTCCGACCAGCGGTTCGGCACAATGTAGGGGTGACGGAGATCGACTGGACGGGGCTGCGGGCCGCCGCCACCGAGGTGATGCGGCACGCGTACGCCCCGTATTCGAAGTTCCCGGTCGGCGCGGCCGGCCTGGTCGACGACGGCCGGGTGGTGGTCGGGTGCAACGTGGAGAACGCCGCGTACGGTGTGGTGCTCTGCGCCGAGTGCGGCGTCGTCTCCTCGCTGCACGCCACCGGCGGTGGCCGGCTCGTGGCGCTCTCCTGCGTCGACGCGACGGGGGAGCCGCTGATGCCCTGCGGCCGGTGCCGGCAGCTGCTCTGGGAGAACGGTGGCCCGGAGTGCCTGATCGAGACGAAGGGGCGCCCGCTGCGGATGGCCGAGCTGCTGCCGCACGCGTTCGGCGTCGAGGACCTGGAGTCGGTGGTCGGGGAGACCCCGCTGCCGGTGGTGCCGGAGCGGCTGGCCGCCTGGCGGGGTCGGGGCACCGTCTTCGTCCATCCGGACCTCTCCGCCGGCCAGCAGGTCTGGACGGCGTACTGGGAGCGGTCGGCGGGGGACGACGCGGGCGCCGAGACCGGTGTGCTGGAGGAGGGGCCGAGCTGGGACGACCCGGCCGAGGCGATCACCTGGGGGCTGGCCCGTACGCCCCGGGTGGTGGTGGTCGACGCGAGCGGCACCATCTTCTGGGCCGGCGAGGGTGAGCCACCGATGGAGATACCGGTCCGCTGGGGTTGATCGTGGTTCAGCTTGAGAGCCGGGGCCGACCGCGCCCGGCTCCGGGCGGTCAGGCTTGATCCCTCCGCCGGGCGCGGTCGGCCCCGGCCCGTCGTGGTCACCGGCCGCGGGGCGGTATCTGCAACGACTGGAAAGAGATCTTTGATGAGTGGCGCTTTTACTGCGGTTGACGTCATCCGGACCAAGCGGGACGGGGGCGTGCTGTCGGACGACCAGATCGACTGGGTGATGGACGCGTACACCCGGGGGCGGGTCGCCGACGAGCAGATGTCCGCGCTGGCCATGGCGATCCTGCTGCGGGGCATGACCGGTCCGGAGATCGCCCGGTGGACCGCCGCGATGATCGCGAGCGGCGAGCGGTTGGACCTCTCCGCCGTCGACCGGCCGACCGTGGACAAGCACTCCACCGGCGGCGTCGGCGACAAGATCACTCTGCCGCTGACCCCGCTGGTGGCGGCGTGCGGGGCCGCGGTGCCGCAGCTCTCCGGCCGGGGGCTCGGGCACACCGGCGGGACGCTGGACAAGCTCGAGTCGATCCCGGGCTGGCGGGCGACGCTGACCAACGACGAGTTCATCGGTCAGCTGCGCGACGTGGGCGCGGCGATCTGCGCGGCCGGCGCCGGGCTCGCGCCCGCCGACCGGAAGCTGTACGCGCTGCGTGACGTGACCGGCACCGTCGAGGCGATCCCGCTGATCGCGAGTTCGATCATGAGCAAGAAGATCGCCGAGGGGACCGGCGCGCTGGTGCTCGACGTCAAGGTCGGCTCGGGTGCCTTCATGAAGTCCGTCGAGCAGGCCCGCGAGCTGGCCCACACCATGGTCGAGCTGGGCGGGGCGCACGGGGTGCGTACGGTCGCGCTGCTCACCGACATGTCCACCCCGCTCGGCCTGGCGATCGGCAACGGGATCGAGGTGGCCGAGTCCTTGGAGGTGCTGGACGGCGGCGGCCCGACCGACGTCCTGGAGCTGACCCTGGCCCTCGCCCGGGAGATGCTCGACGCCGCCGGCCTCGAAGACATGGATCCGCAGGTGGCGCTCCGCGACGGCCGCGCCATGGACGTGTGGCGGGCGATGATCCGCGCCCAGGGCGGCGACCCGGACGCGGCACTGCCGACCGCGCCGGAGATCGAGACGGTCCGGGCGGAGTCCGACGGCTACGTCGAGGCGATCGACGCGTACGCGATGGGGGTGGCGGCGTGGCGACTCGGCGCGGGTCGCGCGCGCAAGGAGGACCCGGTGAGCGCCCCGGCCGGGGTGCTGCTGCGCAAGCGTCCCGGCGACTCGGTGCGGGCCGGTGAGGTGCTCTACGAGCTGCGGGCCGAGCAGGCCGAGCGGATCCCCCCGGCGATGGCCGAGGCCGCCGGTGCGGTGCGGATCTCGTCGACGCCACCGGTCGACCGGCCCCTCGTCATCGAGCGGATCGGCTGACCCGGCATCGGGCGGGGCGGCATGGTGCAGCCCAGCTGGGATCGCTATTCTCCCTGGCCAGGGGGGACAACCGGCGCTGAGCCGTTGCAAGCAAGGGAATCGCCGTGACCGTACCTGCCCCCGACCCACGTGAGGTGCGTGAGGCGAGCCTGGACGAGTTGTCCCGGCTCGGCCTCCCCCTGCCACCGCCGCAGTTCCCGCTGGTCTGGGAGCCCGGCGACCTGATCGAGCTGCGGCCCACGACCGAGATCGAGGCACGGATCGCGGTGCTGCACCTGATCCTGGCCCGCTGTTTCGGGATGCCGCCGCAGGACGCGATGAGCTGGCTGCTCGCCTCCCACCTGGTGGAGATGGTCACCCCGCCCGAGTGGCAGTTCGTCACCGGCAGCAAGGGTGATCACCGCTCCTTCGTGCTGCACCACGACGCGCTCTTCTCGCTGGCGTGGGTGCTCGGCCTGACCAAGCTGCTCGACCCGACGCTGCCGGTGGACGAGCGGCTGATCGAGCGGATGCCGGACATCGCCCGTGGGGAGAGCTTCACCCAGTGGCGTTCCCGCATCCTCGCCGCGCCGCAGCACCCCGCCGACGCGGCCGCCCTGCTCGACCTGCACTACTGCCTGGACTGGGCGTACCTGGAGCTGGAGCGGGCCGGCCACCGGCCGCCCGGGCTGGTCGACGCGAACGCGATCGGTCAGCGGCGGTGGGCGTTGGAGTGGGCGGTGGTGCTGCGCGGGCCGTACCACGACGAGCCGCCCGGCTGGGAAGAGGTCGACCTCTCCACCTGATACACCGCCGGGAACCCGGGGTTTTCCGACGGTCTCTGAGCCGGGCCGGTCGCGGTCAGCGCGGCACCGGGCGCCACACGGCGAGCCGGATCGCCGCGGTCACCCGGACCGGCTCGGCCACCGCGGCGACCCGCGCGGCCAGTCCGGCCGGATCGGTGTGCCAGGCGCTCGGACCCATACCCACCAGGGTGGCCACCTCGGGCCGGGTGAGCGTCAACTCCCGGCGGTGCACCGTCTCCTCGGAGCAGGTGAAGTGCCCGCCGAGACTGCCGGCCACCCGGTCCTGTTTCGCCGGGTCGACCCGGAGCAGCCCGAGCGGGCCGATCAGCTCCGCGAGGTGGTCCGCCGCGGGTGTCACCACGAGAAGCGCCCCGGCCGGGTCGAGCACCCGGTGGAACTCGGCGCCGTTGCGCGGCGCGAAGACGTTCAGCAGCAGGGCGACGCTCGCGTCGGCGACGGGGAGGCGCTGCCAGGTGTCGGCCAGCGCGGCCGCGACCCGTGGGTGGGCCCGGGCGGCGCGGCGCAGCGCCGGCTTCGACACGTCGAGCGCCAGCCCCACGGCGTCCGGCAGCGCCGCCAGCACCGCGGCGAGGTGCCGGCCGGTCCCGGCGCCGGCGTCCACCACCAGGGGGTACGCCCCGGCGGTCGGCCCGACCGCCGCCTCCGCCGCGTCGGCGAGCGCCGCCGAGATCAGGTCGTAGTGCCCGGCGGCCAGGAAATCGGCCCGGGCGGCCACCATCTCGGCGGTGTCCCCCGGGTGCGGCGCGCGGCCGGCGAGCAGGTTCACGTAGCCCTGCCGGGCCACGTCGAAGCTGTGCCCGCGGGGGCAGCGCAGCGCTCGGGTGGTGCCGGCGGGCGTCTCGCTCAGCGGCTCGCCGCAGACCGGACAGACGAGCCGCTGGAGGATGCGGGGGTCCATGTCAGGCGTCCAGGTTGGTCGGCGCCGCGGGTGCCCGGAGGTCACCGTCGTGGCGGTGGGGCGGAAGGGCAACCGCGGAGCCTCGGCGATCGCGATCGGGCAGCTCCACGTCGACTACGGTAGGCCCACCCGTCGGTGCGCCGGTCCGTACCCGGCCGGGTCCGGCGCGGTCCGGTGACCGTTCTCCGGACGCCGCACTAGGGTCTTGGCATGGTCGCGAACATCCGGTACGAGGACATCGTCAAGGTCCCGAAGGCGTTGCTGCACGATCATCTCGACGGCGGTCTGCGGCCGGCGACGATAGTCGAGTTGGCCGCGGAGGTGGGGCACGAGCTGCCCGCCACCGATCCCGAGGAGCTGGGGCGCTGGTTCGTCGGGGCGGCCGACTCGGGTTCGCTGGAGCGCTACCTGGAGACGTTCGCGCACACCGTGGCCGTGATGCAGACCGCGTCCGGGCTGCGCCGGGTGGCCCGCGAGTGCGCGCTCGACCTGGCCGCCGACGGGGTCGTCTACGCGGAGGTGCGGTTCGCTCCCGAACAGCACCTGGAGCGGGACCTCACCCTGGACGAGGTCGTCGAGTCGGTGCTCGGCGGCTTCGCCGAGGGCAGCGCCGAGGCCGCCGAGGCCGGCAACCCGATCCGGGTGGGCACGCTGCTCACCGCGATGCGGCACGCGGCCCGCTCGCAGGAGATCGCCGAGCTGGCGGTCCGGCACCGGGACGCGGGTGTGGTGGGCTTCGACATCGCCGGCGCGGAGGCGGGCTTCCCGCCCACCCGGCACCTGGACGCGTTCGAGTACCTCCAGCGGGAGAACTTCCACTTCACCATCCACGCCGGCGAGGCGTTCGGGCTCCCGTCGATCTGGCAGGCGATCCAGTGGTGCGGGGCGGACCGGCTCGGCCACGGCGTACGGATCGTGGACGACATCAGCACCGAGGGGCCGGAGCCGGTGCTCGGCCGGCTGGCCGCGTACGTGCGGGACAAGCGCATCCCGCTCGAGCTCTGCCCGTCCTCGAACGTGCAGACCGGCGCGGCCGCGTCGATCGCCGAGCACCCGATCGGCCTGCTACGTGACCTCCGGTTCCGGGTGACGCTGAACACCGACAACCGGTTGATGAGCGGCACCTCGATGTCGCGGGAGATGGCGCTGCTGGTCGACGCGTTCGGCTACGGGTGGGCCGAGCTGCGGTGGTTGACGATCAATGCGATGAAGAGCGCTTTCATTCCGTTCGACGAGCGCCTGAAGATCATCGACGAGGTGATCAAGCCGGCCTACGCGCCGCTGCTGCGGGACTGATCCGGGTGGCTCGGGTGGCCGGCGAGCAGGCCGGCCACCCGGTGCAGCACCTCGCGGCCCCGGGCCGCCTCCGCGCCCAGGTTCGTCTGTCGGCGCAGCACCGTCGGTTCGCTGCGGAGCAGCGCCAGCCCCCGTTGGACCAGCACCCGCGGCGCTTTGCGCTGCTCGGACAGGTCGCGGGCGAGCCGGCGCAGGAAGGTGGCGCCGCGGGGCCGGCGCAGTGCGTACGCCCCGGCGAGCACTCCGCGACGTCGGCACTCCCTGACGATCTCGGCGGCGAAAATCCCTTCGGCCACAAAAAGTGGCGATCCGGCTAGGTCAAATGTCCGGGTGGACACCCGGCGATCCGCGCCTATCGCATAGACGGGCACTTCTGCCCGGCCGTCGCGCGCCAATCGCACGATCGTTTCCACCGCGCCCTCGGTGTCCCAGGACTCTGGTGACTCCCAGTCCACCTGCCCGTTTCGCCGTGGCAACGTAGGGTCATCACCGTCCTTGTAGAACTCGTCCAGGCACAGCACCGGAAGCCCGGTTCGCTGCGCTATATACGACTTTCCGGAGCCGGACGGGCCGGCCAACAGTACGACGCGGTGCGGATGATCCATTACTTTGAGTGACTCCGGCCAGACAGTGTGCTATCAAAAACCTTCAACATCTCACCACACCATGGGCACCAGCCAACCTGGGCTTTCTTCTTGTCGAGCGGCGTGATGGAATCTCGGGGGTCCGACCCGCCGGGTCGGTCGCTGGGCGTTGCCCGGGGCAACGCGCTGAAGCTGTAAATCGCGAGGACGGTGACGTGAGCAAACGGCCGAAGACGGCGGGCTCCTTCCTGTCGCGGCTGCGTCAGCCAGCCAGTCGACTTCGGGACATGCCGATCTGGTCCAAGCTCGGTCTCATCATGATCGTGCCGACCATCGCCACGGTCGTGGTGGGAACCAACGGTCTGGTCGACCACCTGGAGACACTCAACAATGCCAACCGGGCCGGCGACCTTGCCAACCTCTCCGGCTACTCGGGTGACCTGATCAACACCGTGCAGGACGAGCGGACCACCGCCGTGCTGCTGCTGGTGTCACCTCCGGGGCAGGCGAGAGCGCAGTACCAGGAGGCGTACAACCGGGTGAACACCCGGGTCGACCAGTCGAAGGCCCCCTACCTGCGGCAGCGCGCCTCGATCGAGGGGCTCCCGGGCCGGCTCGAGACCCTGCTCGACAAGATCGACCGGAGCCTCACCGACCTGCCCGGCATCCGCAGCCAGGTCTACAACGGCAAGCTCCGGCCGGTCGAGGCGACGCAGGCGTACGAGGGTGTGATCACCGACCTGCTCGCCATCCGCGACTCGGCCACGCAGCTCGCCGGTGACAACAACCTGAGCGACCGGATGCGGGCCGCCGCCGCGGTGGCGCGGGAGAAGGAGTTCCTCTCCCTGCGCCGGGTGGTGGTGCACCAGGCGCTGGCACAGCGGCAACTGACCCCGGCCCTGCGCACCGAGTACATCGCCAGCGGCACCGGCCAGGACCAGGCCGCGCAGAACTTCAAGGCGGTGGCCACCGAGGACGAGGCCCGCTTCCACGACCAGACCATCGCGGGCGGCGACCGGCGCGAGGCCGAGCGCTACATCGGCTGGATCAACGGCAACACCAGCGGCAGCATGGTCGGGGCCCCCTTCGGGCCCGACCAGTGGGACGCGGCCATGGTCGCCAACGCGAAGCTGATCCGGTCGGTGGAGACGAAGCTCGACGGCGACGTGGTCGGCCTGGCCGAGGGCATCCGCTCCGACGTGCAGCGACAGGTGTTCCTGGAGACCGGCCTCCTGCTGAGCATGCTCCTGCTGGCCATCCTCTTCGCCTACCTGGTCGCCCGCTCGATGGCCCGTTCGCTGCGCGAGCTGCGGCAGGGCGCCCTCGCCGTGGCCCAGTACGGCCTGCCGCAGGCGGTGGCCCGACTGCGCGACCCGCAGGTGACCGGTCAGCTCTCCCCGTCCCAGCTGGCGAACCAGATCGCCGAACCGCTCCCGGTGCGCAGCAAGGACGAGTTCGGTCAGGTGACCGAGGCGTTCAACGCCGTCCACCTGGAGGCGGTCCGCACCGCGGCCGAGCAGGCGGCGCTGCGCGCCTCGGTCGCGACGATGTTCGTCAACCTCGCCCGCCGGTCGCAGATCCTGGTCGACCGCCTGATCGGGCACCTCGACCGGCTCGAACGCGGCGAGGAGGACCCGGACCGGCTCGCCGAGCTCTTCCAGCTCGACCACCTCGCCACCCGGATGCGGCGCAACGACGAGAACCTGCTGGTGCTCGCCGGTGCCGACTCCACCCGCGTGCAGCGGGAACCCGCCGCCCTCATCGACGTGCTGCGCGCCGCGCAGTCCGAGGTCGAGCACTACACCCGCATCGAGTTCGGCGTCATCGACCGCGACATCGAGATCGCCGCGCACGCCGTCAACGACCTGGTCCACCTGGTCGCCGAGCTCTTCGACAACGCCACCGCGTTCTCGCCGCCAGACTCCCAGGTGCAGGTCGAGGCCCGCCGGGTCGGTGACCGCTCCTCGCTCTACGTCGAGGACCGCGGCATCGGCATCAGCGCCGACCAGCTCCAGGAACTCAACGAGCGGCTCGCCACGCCGCCGCAGGTGGACGTGGCCGTCTCCCGGATGATGGGCCTGGTCGTGGTCGCCCGCCTGGCGTCCCGGCACGGCGTCCGGGTGGAGCTGCGTCCGGGCACCGATCGGGGCACCGTGGCGGAGGTCGTGCTGCCCGCCTCGGTGCTGGTGCCTCGCGCGCTCTCCGGGCGGGTGCAGCAGCCCCCGGCGCTGCCCGCCCCGGCCGGTGCCCCGGCACCGACCGCCCCGACGCCGAGCTTCGGCGCGCTGCCCGCGCTGGGCGTCCGGCAGAGCGAGTCCGGCAACCAGGTGACCCTCGGCGGCCGCGCCTTCGACCCGCCGTCGCAGAACGGTTCGGGTTCGCCGATGCCGGCCGCTCCCGGGCGCGGCATGCCCGCCTGGTCGGATCTCACCGGCGCCGCCCCGGCCAACGGTGCGGGCGCGTTCACCCCGCGTGCCGCCAACGGGCAGCCGATCGACCCGCTGCCGCAGCGTCGGGGCGAGGCCGACCAGTCCGGCGGCCAGCCTCCGGCGATCCCGCGGCAGCTGCCGAGCAGCCCCGAGGTGAACCCCTACTCGCCGCCGGTCTCCGGCGGCCCGGTCTCCGGCTCGCCGGTCTCCGCGCAGCCGTACTCGGGCGCTCCGGTCTCGTCCTCGCCGTACGCGGGTCCGCCGACCTCGGCCTCGCCCTACACGAGTCCGCCGGTCTCGGCACAGCCGTACTCGGCGCCGCCCGTCTCCGGGCAGCCGTACTCCGCGCCGCCGGCCTCCGGGCAGCCGTACTCGACGCAGCCCTACTCGGCGCCGCCGGCCATGCCGCAGCCGTACTCCGCGCCGCCCTTCGCCGGCCAGCCGGCTCCGGCCAACCCACTGCCGTCCCGGCCGGACTCCGGCCCGTCGGCGCCGCCGGCCTGGCCGCCGGTGGCCGAGACGGAGCGAGAGGCGGCCACGCCGCCGGTGCCCGAGCGCCTCGCCGCCGCGCTGGACATGACGACCGAACTGCCGCGGGTGCCCCGGCCGGAGAGCCAGCCGGCCCCCGCGCCGGCCGCGCCGCCGGCACCCAACCGGCCCGCGCCGGCCCCGCAGGCCCAGCCCCAGCCCCAGCCTCAGCAGCGGTACGCGGACGAGACGATGGAGCTGCCGATCTTCCGGGAGCTCGAATCGGCCTGGTTCCGTACCCGCCGACCGGGGCCGGAGGAGACGGCCGGGGCCGCGAAACCGGCGGCGACGAGCGGGGCACCGACCCAGCAGTTCGCCGCGGTCGACGCCAGCGGTCCGGCCGTTCAGACGACCACACCCGGGACGACAGGTAACGCACCGATGGCAGACACACCGACGCCGCGGGAGAACGGGTTGGGCGCGAACGGGGGCAGCCGTCCGACCGCCGCCGAGAGCCTGCCCAACCGCCGGCCGACTCAGCAGGGCAACAGTTGGGAGACCGCTGCCGACGACGGCTGGCGGGCCGCCACCGCCGCCACCGACGTGCCGGTACGCTCGACCACCCCGACCGGGTTGCCGAAGCGCACGCCGATGGCGCAGCTGGTGCCCGGCGCGGTGGAGAAGCCGACCACGTCCGTCCAACGGCGCTCGCCGGAGGCCGTCCGCGGTCTGCTCTCGGCCTACCATCGGGGCGTGCAGCGGGGGCGTAGCAACCCCTCGGAGGGCAACCCGACCAACCCGGAGGCGGCTCCGGGTGGGCAGCAATCCTCGCAGTCTGACTCAGGCCCAGTGGCCGGGAGCGGGCAGAAGGAGCAATAACGATGACTACTACGCAGGATCTCGGTTGGCTCCTCGCCAACTTCGCCGACCGGGTGCCGGGGGTCGCGCACGCGGTCGCCGTCTCCGCGGACGGACTGCTCCTCGCGGGGTCACGGGATCTTCCGCGTGACCGCGCCGACCAGCTGGCCGCGATCTCGTCCGGTCTGGTCAGCCTGACCCAGGGGGCGGCCCGCTGCTTCGAGGGAGGCGCGGTGCTGCAGACAGTCGTGGAGATGGACAACGGCTTCCTGTTCCTGATGTCCATCTCGGACGGCTCGTCCTTCGCCGTGCTGGCGGCCCGCAGCTCCGACGTGGGGCAGGTCGGCTACGAGATGGCACTGCTCGTCGACCGGGTGGGCGACGCGCTCACCCCGGCTCCGCGCGCTGCCGCGGGAATGCTGGGCTGACACCTGCTGACCGAAGTCGGCGGGGCAGCAACGACGACAAGTGGGGCTGCACCGGGTGGAGCCGGTGCCGGGTACGAAGGAGGTGAGCGGCGACATGGCCGATCGTGACGAACCGACCGGAGCGTTGGTCCGTCCTTACGCCGTGACCCGTGGTCGTACCCGCCCCCGACTCGACATCGCGCTGGAGGCGCTCGTCGAGACGACGGTGCGCGGCCGGGCCGCCGCTGCGAACGGCAGTGGTGGCCAGGGCCGCGAGCACCAGTACATTGCCGCGCTGTGTGACGGACGCGTCCAGTCGCTCGCCGAGATCGCGGCGCGGATGCAGCTCCCGCTCGGTGTGGCCCGGGTGCTCATCGCCGACATGGCGACGGACGGCCTGGTCGCAGTCCACGAGCCGACCATCCTGGACGACTCGGACGACGCGGTGGGCACTGAACTGCTGGAGAGGGTGCTGAGTGGACTTCGCAGGCTCTGACATGTCGCACCGCCCGCCGACCCAAAGCGGGCGCGTGACGTCGGCGAAGATCGTTATCGCCGGTGGATTCGGCGTCGGCAAGACGACGCTGGTCGGTTCGGTCTCGGAGATCACGCCGCTGACCACGGAGGCGATCATGACCTCCGCCGGCGTGGGTGTCGACGACACCCGGCAGGTGCCGGGTAAGGCGACGACCACGGTGGCCATGGACTTCGGCCGCATCACCATCGACCGTGACCTGATCCTGTACCTGTTCGGTACGCCGGGTCAGACCCGGTTCTGGTTCATGTGGGACGAGCTGGTCCGTGGCGCCATCGGTGCCGTCGTGCTGGTGGACACGCGGCGGCTCGCCGACTGCTTCGCGGCGATCGACTTCTTCGAGCACCGGCGGCTGCCGTACCTGGTGGCCATCAACTGCTTCGACGGGATGCAGTACCACGACCCGCAGGACGTCCGGGACGCGCTGGCGATCTCGAGCGACGTCCCGGTGGTGGCCTGTGACGCCCGGAACCGGGAGTCGACCAAGCACGTGCTGATCTCGCTCGTCGAGTACGTGCTCACCATGCGGCGGTCCCGCGCGGTCACGCCGGCCTGACCGGCAACCAACCCGTCGACGCGCCCCGGTGCGGCTGAGGCCGCGCCGGGGCGCTCGTCGCTTCTCGGCCGACCACCGCTGATCTCGCGAGCGAACCGACGCTCGTGCTCAGGCACGCGGTTCGGCCCTGGTCGTGCTCGGGCACGCGGTTCGGCCCCGCGCGCTGGCCCCGGCAGGCGCCCTGAGCGGGCCGCTGGCAAGCGAAGAGCCCCTGTGCCAACCCGGAGGGTCGGAACAGGGGCTCTGCTGCGTCAGCGGATCTAGGAGCGGTACCCGGCCGAGCGGTACTCGTACTCCCGATCGTCGTCGCGGTCACCGTGGTCACGGCTGAAGTCCCAGCCGCCGGCGGCCTCTCGGCCCGGGCGGCCACCCACCGCGAAACCGCCGATCTCCTGACCTCGACGCCAGCCACGGAAGTAACCGGTGGTGTTCTCGGCGAGGCTCGCCGCGTCCCGGACGATCCGCAGCGGTCGCTCCTCCCGCAGCGGCGACCCCGGAACCAGGTTGGCCTGCGGCACCCGCTTGGGCAGCCCGGCCCTGGTCTCGGAGCCGACGGCGGGCTGGGCGGCCTGCTCGGCGGCCTGCCAGCCGGTGTCGGCCAGGCTGGCCCAGTCCAGGTCCACCTCGTCGTCGTGCCCCACGAACCAGGCGGACCTGGCCTGGGCGAAGATCAGCAGATCGCCGTCGCCGCTCTCGTCGGCCACCGGCGGCGGCCGGTGCTCGACCGGCGGGGTCGGTCGCTGTTCGAGCGGCGGGGCCGACCGGCGTTCGAGCGGCGGAGTCGGTCGGCGTTCGAGCGACGGGGTCGGTCGCTGTTCGAGCGGCGGGGTCGGTCGCTGTTCGAGCGGCGGGGTCGGCCGATGCTCGGCGGCCGGCGGCTGCCGGTGCTCGACGGGCGGGCGTTCCGCCCGGGCGGCGGGGCGTCCGTTGCGGCCGGAGTCCGCGCCGTCCACCAGGCGCAGCGACGGCAGCTCCAGCTGCGGGTCGGTGTTCTCGCGCAGCGCCCGGTCGGCCAGCGGCGGCGGCTCGACGAGCCGCAGCATCGGCGGTTCCTGAGGCAGGTCGTCGGCGAGCCACGGCGGGGTGACCCGGCCCTCGCCCGCGCCGGGGTCGGTCGGCGCGTCGACGCCACGACCACCCCCGTACGGGTAGGCGACCGGGTTCTCCGCCGGGCCGTCGGACGGGTCCTCCGGGTTGTTGACCAGCGGCCAGTTGGCCCGCGAGCCGGGTGGGGCGGATTCCTGCTCGGGTCGGGGAGCGGGCACCGGGACACTCAGGTCGGTGGCGCTGAACCCGCCCGTCGGCGGCGCGGCGTCCCCCCCGTTGGTCTTCGGCCGCGGCGGAATCACCGTGCGCTGCCGCTCCGCCCGGGCGCTCTGGATCGCCGCGGTGGTCAACGTCGGTCGGAACGGCTCGCCGGCCTCGGCGGGTGGCACCTTGCCGCGCTGCGCGGGCGCGATCGGCGTGATCCCGGGCGGCGGGGGAGGCGGTGCGGAGACGGGCCGGTTGGTGGGCGCGTCGATCTGGCTCGCCGCGGGCTCAGTGAACGCGGGCGGCGCGGAGACCGGCGGCCCGGCCAGCGCGGCCGGCGTGACCGGCGCCGGGGCGACCGGCGGAGGCGCGACCGGTTCCGGCGCGACCGGTGGCGGCCCGAGCGGTCGGGGCGGCAGCGGGGTGCTGCCCGCGGAGATCGGCTCGGGACGGCTTCGCCGGCCGCCGCCGGAGGGCGTGGGCTCGGTGGTGGTCGGGCGGATCGCGCGCAGGCCACTGGTGTTGCCGGTCAGGCCGGGCAGCTCGGTGCGGCGGGCCGCGGCGCGTCGGCCGGCGGCCGGGGCGGGCGTGGTGACCCGGGCGTTGAGCGCGTCGACGAGCGCGTCGCAGCCCGCGTCGCAGGCCCGGACCGAGGCCACCGCCTGTCGGATCGTCTCCGCCACCGCGGCGGTGAGGGCCCGGTTCACCGTGGCCCGCCGGGGCGTCTCGGAGATGGCGACCCGCAGCGCGGTCACCGCCTCGTCGATCTCGCCCTCGTCGGCGACGCCGTCGGCCGCCAGGTGTGCGGTGATGGCGTCCGCGGCGACCGACATCTCCCGGCCCTGCCCGACCGTGCCGGCGAGCATGCTCGGCTCGGGCAGGGCGTCGAGCACGGCCAGCGGCACCGGCTCGGCCGGATCGGGGTACGCGCGCAGCGCGGCCGGGTAGAGCTCCCGGAGCACTTCGCGCAGCGCCGCGGCGGCCGAGTGGCGTCCGCTGGCCAGCGCGGCGTGCGCGGCGAGGACCTGCTTGTAGCCGGCGAGGTCCCGAGGGGCGGGGAGGGTCACCGCGGAGAGCGCGCCGGCCTGCAGCGCCCGGGCCAGGCCGACCGCGCGGCGCTCGGCCGGTGGCGACTGCATCTCCTCCAACGAGTCGTCGTCGGCGAATCGCTCGGCGAAGTCGTCCACCGAGTCGTCGTCCGCGATCGCGAGGGGACGGCCGGCCGCGCTGAGCAGTGAGGTGACGGTGTGGTCGTCGCTGTCGGCGGCGATCGCGGCACCGCTCGGCCCGCCCGACCGCTCCACGAGCAGCGCGACCAGCTGGGCGTAGCCGGCCGGGTCGTCGCTGATCTCGCAGACATGCAGCAGACGGCCCGCGTCATCCACCACAGCGGACGTCAGCGCCGAGCCGGCCGAGGCCGGTCGGTCGGCCGGATCTGCCGAGGCCAGACCGCAGTACACGCGCACGAGCGCCACGGCGTCGTCCTCCTCCCGGGACAGGTGTTCCTCTGCCAGAGACTGATGCTCCCCGGTAAGGGTCAGTCGCGCCAGTCCACGACGGCAGAGATCTTGCCGACAATGGTGCGCCAACCGAGGCTTGCGGTTTGTGCCCCGATTTTCTTGAGTCGGCGTCGACCGAGGAATCCGCCTACCCCGCCGTTGACCGAGGCCCGGAGCGCCTCGTCCAGGTCATCGAGGCTGGAGCCGGCGGAGAGCATGTCGAGTACGGCCGGTAGGCGCAGGGCGTACGACAGGTCACGGGCGGCCTCGCCGGCCTCGATCAGCAGCGTCGGGTCCCAGGTGTCGTGCCCGCCGCGGAGGTTCTCCACCACCAGGTCGAGCTCGTAGGTGTCCTCGTCCAGCGGGGCGATGTCGGCCGGCTCGACCCGTTCGGACAGTTCTTGCCAACTGTCCAGTTGAGACAGGTCGTTGGGCGCACCGGATCGGATGAAACTGACCAGCGACTCCGGGGTCTTGAAGAGCAGCAGCTTCCCCTTGTGGGAGAGGAAGACCGGGACCTCCTCGTCGCCCGCCTCCTCGGCGGCCTCCTCCTCGGCGGTGTCGGCGTCCTCGCCGTCGGCCTCGCGCCGGCCGCGCTCGTCCTCCTCGTCGCTCGCCGCGAACTCGTCGGCCAGCTCCTCGTCGAGGATCACGACGGTCTCGTCGTCCTCCTCCTCCTCGATCACCTGGCGGCGGGCGAGGAACGGGTCGTCCTGGTCCCGCTCGGCGACGTCGGTCGGGGTCAGGTCCCGCGCCGACCGGTACGCGCGCAGCGTGAAACCGGTGCCGGCGGGAAGGGCGATCTCCACCGGGTCGATGTCGACCGAATCCCAGAGCGACCGGTCGGCGTTCGCCGAGGGGCGGTCGGCGTCGGCCTCCTCCGGCTCGACCGGCTCGGTGGTGTCGTCGAGCTCGGGCTCGTCGGCGTCGGGCCGTTGAGGCGTCTGGCGGGCCACGCTGACCTCCGTGTGCTTCGGGCTGCCCACTTCCGGCGCTGCTGCCGGTGAGTGACTCTGGGCACATACCCTAGTGGGCCGCTCCGGAACACCGGTGGCCGCACCCCGGTCCGGGACCGCCGGTCGCCGGTGGCGGTACGGCCGTCGGACAAGTAGCGTAGCTACGCATGAAGGCTCAGTCGCTGCACGGACACCTCGACGCCCTGCTGCTGGCGGTGCTGGAAGGGGGCGCCCTGCACGGCTACGCCATCATCGAGGCGCTGCGCGCCCGCAGCGACGGCAATCTCGACCTGCCGACCGGGACGATCTATCCCGCCCTGCGCCGGCTGGAGCGCGCCGGGCACGTGGTCAGCGACTGGAGCACGGTCAACGGCCGGGAGCGGCGCACGTACCAGCTCACCGACGCCGGGCACCGGGCGCTCGCCGGCGAGCGCGCCGGCTGGCACGAGTTCAGCGCGACAGTCGGACGGTTCCTCGACCCCGGAACCCCGCCCGCGCCGGCCTGACGTGGCCGCACCGGCCGGGCGGGCGTCGCCCGGGAGCCGAAACGGACGGGCCGCCTGACCGGGGCTCGCCGGTGGTCGGCCCTGCCGGGCGGAGTTCAGCGGACGGCGAGCACCCAGCCGCGCAGGGCCCGCCCCAGCCAGAGGTAGCCGGCGCCCGCGAGCGTCGCCCCGATGATCATCGGTGGCCAGGTCAGCGCGCCGTCCCAGAGCGCGATCGACCAGGCGAAGAGTGCGGCCCCCGCCGGTACGCCGAGGATCAGCGAGCCGGCGAGCCCGGAGCCGACCAGCCGGACCAGCGTCGCGGCGCCGGAGCCGGGCGACCGGGCGGCCCACGTGACCAGCAGCAGTCCGCCGGCCGCGAAGACGAGCGCGGCCAGCCAGAGCACGCTCACCGACTCGGAGAGGTGCAGGTAGCCCTCCGGCGGGCGGGGCCCGGCGCTCCAACTCGACCCGCGCCAGGTGAGGTCGCCCCCGGCGACCAGGAGCGCCGCCACGGCGAGCACCCGTAGCGACAGGGTGCGCAACGCGCCTGTCGTGAGCTCGGCCTGCCAGGCCGGCACGAGCTGCGCCGCGCTGCCGAACTCGGTCACCGCCCGCCGCTCGGCCTCCACCGCCGGCAGGCCGTCCGCGCGGTACGCCTCGACCGCGTCGAGCAACCCGTGCCGCGCCTCGGTCAGCAGGTCGGCCTTCATCCGGGCCGGCCCGCGCAGCAGCCCGGCCAGCGTCCGCAGGTGGTCCTCCACCATGACGTCGTCGCGGCGTGGCATGGACCCACCCTGCCACGTCGACCGCTTCCGTGCTGTCCGGGACAACCCTGGTCCGTCCCGGAGAACCCGTCAGGGGGAGAGCGCGAGGTAGCCGCGCTCGGCCGCCTCCTGGAGCAGCCACTGGTCCCGGTACCAGCCGGGGGTGGCGAGCAGTTCGGCGTGCCGGCCGCGCTGGGCCACCCGGCCGGCGTCGAGGACCACCACCTCGTCCAGTCCGGCCAGCCCGGTGAGCCGGTGGCTGATGAGCAGCACCGAGTGCCCGGCGGGGGTGGCGGCCAGCGCCGAGGCGAGCACCGCGTCCGCTGCTGTCGGGTCCAGCCCCTCGGTGGGCTCGTCGAGCAGCAGCACCGGCGGCGCGGCCAGCAGCGCCCGGGCCAGCGCCAGCCGCTGCCGTTGTCCGCCGGAGAGCTGACCGCCCTCCTCGCCGACCACCGTGTCCCAGCCGGCCGGCTGGGCGCGTACCCAGTCGAGCAGACCGGCTGCGGCGGTCGCGGTGGCCAACTCCTCGTCGTCCGCGCCCGGACGGCCGAGCAGCAGGTTCTCCCGAACGGTGGCGTGGAAGACGTACGCCTCGGCGAGCAGCCCGCCGATCAGCCGCGGCAGCTCGTCGGCGGAGTACGTCGTCACGTCGCGTCCACCGACGGTCGCCCGCCCGCCGGCGGGGCGTACGGCGCCGGTCAGGACGGCGGCCAGCGTGCTCTTGCCGGCCCCGCTCGGGCCGACCACCGCGATCCGTCGTCCGCCCCGCAGGTCGAGGCTCACCCGGTCCAGCGCGGGCGGTGCCCCGGCCCGGTACCGGACCGTCACCTCGTCGAGGTGGACGTCGTGCCCACCGCCCACCGCCGGCCCGGTCGGCGCGGCCGGGGGCGGTAGTTCGGCGCCGGGCAGGGGCTCGGGCCCGGCGGCCCGCCGAGCGTCGGGCGCCGGTCCCGCGGGGGCGGCGGGGACGGTCTCGTCGAGCAGGACCGCCACCCGGGTCAGCCCGGCGCCGAGCTGGGTACGCTGCCGGGCCGCGCCGACCAGCGCCAACGCGATCTCGACGGCGCTCAGGGTGCCCACGGCCAGCACGCCGACGAGCACGCCGGGCACCCCCGCGGAGAGGGCGACGAGCACCACCGCGCCGGCGGTGAGCCCGGCGACCAGGGTGCCGACGGCGTCCACCGCGAACCCGGCGGCGGCTAGGCGACGTTCCAGCCGGGCCAGCCGTCCGGCGCGGCCGGTCGCGGCCCGCAGCGCGGATTCGGTGGCACCGAACGCGGCGAGGTCGGCGGCGCCGTGGGTCAGGTCGACGGCGTCGGCGGCCAGCGCACCGCGCAACGGCGCCAGCTCGGCGGCGCTGCGCCGGGTCAGCGCGGTGGCCAGGGTGGGCAGGGCCAGCCCGGCGACGAGCAGCCCGACCGCGAGCACCGCCGCGGCGGGGAGCGAGATCAGCGCCGCCCCGGCCACCGCGAGCAGGCTGACCAGCGCCGCCGCCGAGGCCGGTACGAGGACCCGCAGCAGCAGGTCCTGGACCGCCTCCACGTCGGAGACGAGCCGGCTCAACGAGTCGCCGGAGCGTGCCGGGGCGGCACGGCGGGCGGCGAGCGTGGCGAAGACCCGGGCCCGTACGTCGGTGATCATCCGCAGCACGGCGTCGTGCCCGGCGAGCCGTTCGGTGTAGCGGAACACGCCCCGGCTGATCGCGAGCGCGCGTACGGCGACGATGGCCACGGTGAGCCGGTCCAGCGGCGGCCGGCCCGCCGCGCTCATCAGCAGCCAGGTCGCGGTCGCCATCAGGGCCAGCCCGGCGAACTCGGTGGCCGCGGCGAGCAGCCCCGCGCCGACCAGTCGGCCGAGGTACGGCCGGGCCAGGCGCAGCACCGCCCGCTCGGCGGACTCCGTCCGGGTCGCGGAACCGGGGCCTTCGGCCGGGTCGACCGGGCCGAGCGGCGGGTCGACCGTGGCGGGGCCGGCGACGTCGAACTCCGACGGGACGGCCACACCGGCGGCGGCGGGGCCGAGCGGACCGGCCCGACCGGCGTCGAGCGCGGCCGCACCGGTTCCGTTCGGGGCGGGTCCGGGCCGGTCGGCCGGGCCGGGCGCGGGCTCGGGGCGCGGCAGTTCGCTCATCGGGAGGCCTCCCCGGTCGGTACGGGGCTCACTTCGGTGACCCGGCCATCCTCGATCCGCAGGATCCGGTCGGCGTCGGAGAGCAGCGCGGGACGGTGCGCCACGAGCAGTGCGGTCCGTCCGGCCACCAGCCGGTGGGTGGCGCTGAGCACCACCGCCTCGGAGGCGCTGTCCAGCCGCGCGGTCGGTTCGTCGAGCAGCACCACCGGGGCGTCGCGGAGGAATGCCCGGGCCAGCGCCACCCGCTGCCGTTGCCCGCTGGAGAGGCCGTGCCCGCGCTCGCCGAGCAGGGTGTCGAGCCCCTCGGGGAGGCCGGCGACGACCTCGTCCAGCGCCGCGTCGCGGACCGCTCCGGCGAGGGCCGCGTCGGGGGTGTCCGGCGCGCCGAGGCGGATGTTGTCGGCCAGGGAGGCGGCGAAGAGGTGGGCGCGCTGCGGGACCCAGGCGAGCTGGCGACGCCAGGCGTCCAGGTCGGCCTCGGCCAGGTCCACGCCGTCGACGGTGATCCGGCCGCTGGTCGGGGTCACGAAGCCGAGCAGGAGCCCCAGCAGGGTGCTCTTGCCGGCGCCGCTCGGTCCGACGACGGCGATCCGCTCGCCGGGTCGTACGGTCAGCGTCACGTCGCGCAGGGCGGTGGTGCGCTCGTACGCCACGGTCACCGACTCGAACCGGATCTCGCCGTGGCCGTCGGGTACGAGCCGACCGGCGGCCGGTCGTGGGGCGGGCCCGCCCGCCTCCACCGCGAACGCGTCGTTGAGCGCGGCGAGCCCCTCCTGGCTGGCGTGGAACCGGCTTCCGGCGGCCCGCAGCGGCAGGTACGCCTCCGGGGTGAGCAGCAGCACCAGCAGCGCGGTCTGCAGCGCGAGCCCGCCACCGAGCAGACGGATGCCGACCGGCACCGCCACCAGCGCCACCGAGAGAGTGGCGACCAGCTCCAGCACCAGCGCGGAGAGGAAGGCGATGCGCAGCGTTCGCATGGTGGCGACCCGGTGTCCGTCGGCCATCCGGCGTACGACGTCGACCTGTGCCCGGGCGCGGCCGAAGGCGCGCAGCGTGGGTAGGCCGGCGACCATGTCCAGGAAGTGCCCGCCGAGCAGCGTGAGCCGACGCCACTGGCGTTCGGTGGCGGCCTGGGCCTGCCAGCCGAGCAGCGCGCCGAAGATCGGGATCAGCGGGAGCGTCACCGCGATGATCAGCGCCGAGCTCCAGTCGGCGAGCCCGATCCGGGCGAGGACGGCCAGCGGAACGGTGACGCTGAGCACCAGCTGCGGCAGGTAGCCGGTGAAGTAGGCGTCCAGCGCGTCGAGCCCCCGCCCGGCGAGCGTCGCGAGCTGCCCGGCCCGCTGCCCTGCGACCCAGCCCGGGCCGTTGTGGCCGACCGCGGCGAGCAGGTCGGCGCGGAGCGCGGCCTTGACCGTCGCGGCGACCCGGGCGGCCACCGTGCCCTGCGCCCAGACCAGCAGCGCGCGGGCCGCCACGGTGACGCCGAAGCCGGTGAGCGCGAGGCGGTCCAGCCGCCCGTCGAACGCGGTCGCGAGCAGGGCGGCCAGCGCGGTCGCCTGGGCGACGATCAGACCTGCGGCGAGCACGCCCAGCAGGGCGAGCAGGGCGAGGTCGCGGCGGGCCGCGGGGACCCGACGCAGCAGACGTGGGTCGAAGGGGCGGCGGTTCACCAGTACACCGGTGCTCTGCCGTCCGTCCGTCCCCGGAACACCCACCAACACATCAGTTGGAAGCCTAGTAGGGCCGGCATGAGTGGCAGCGCGAGCCAGCCGAGCAGACGCAGGGTGGGGGTGCTGGCGGCGGCGTCGGCCACGGTCAGCGACGCGCTCGGGTCGGTGGTGGAGACCAGCACGTAGGGCCAGAGGGTCGCGCCGACCAGTGCTACCGGCAGCGCGAGGGTCGCCGCCGTTGCGGTGAAGGCCACACCCGGGCGCCCTCGGGCGAGCGCCGCGCGGGCCACCAGCAGCGCCGTGACCAGCAGCGCGGGCAGCAGTACGCCGGCGAGCGGTTGCTGCGCGGTCGCCCGTACGCGTTCGGATAGGAGACCGACGACGGTGGCGACGCCGACCGCGGCGAGCGCCACCGGGAGCAGTCGGCGGGCCAGCCGGCCGGCCCGGTCGGCGTCGGCGGCCGGCAGCCGGAGTGTGAGGAAGGTCGCACCGTGCGCCGCCACCAGCGCGACCATGGCGAGCCCGGCGGCCGCGGCGAACGGGGTGACGAGGTGGGTCAGCCCGACGATGTGCCCGTCGGCGTCGCGCGGTACGCCCTGGAGCAGCCCGGCGAGCAGCGCCCCCCAACCGAGGGCGGCGAGCGCGCTGCCGACGACGACCACTCGGTCCCACCGGGCGCGGACCCGCTCGTGGCTGGGACGGCTGCGCAGCTGCACCCCGGCGGTCACCAGGATCACCCCGGCGAGCGCTACCAGCACGGCCGGGTAGAACCCGGAGAGCAGTTCGCCCTCCAGCACGGGGAAGGCGCCGAAGAGGATGCCGACGGCCGCCACCAACCAGACCTCGTTGCCGAGGAAGAACGGGCCGACGGCGTTGAGCGCGGCGCGACGGCGCCCGGGGTCGCCGTTGCGGGCGAGCGAGAGGCCGACTCCGTAGTCGTAGCCGCCGAGCACCAGGTAGGTGCCGAAGAAGAGGCCGAGCAGGACGTACCAGGTGAGTTCCACGTCAGCTCCTCACGCGAAGGTGGGCTCGGTACGGAGGTCGAGCGGCTGTCCCGGGGGTCGGCCGAGGCCCGGGTCCTGCGCTCCTCGGGCGGCGTGCCGGGCGATGAGCACCCAGTTGGTGACGGCGAGCGTGCCGAGCAGCAGGCTGAAGCCGATCAGCGAGGTGAGCATCGCCGGGGCGCCGACGGGGGAGACCGCCTGGTCGACGGGGAGCAGCCCGTACGCGACCCAGGGCTGGCGGCCGACCTCGCGCGCGATCCAGCCGAGGATCGCGGCGACGAACGGCAGCGGGAGGGCGAGCAGCAGCAGCCAGAGCGGGAAGCGCAGCCGGATGATCCAGTCCCGCCAGAGCAGCGGCACCAGCAGCCAGAGCGCGCCGAGGGTGAAGCCAATCATGATCATGAAGCCGAGCCCGGCGCTGGCCAGCACCGGCGGCGTGTAGTCGCCGGGGCCGAACCGGGCGGTCCACTCGGCGATCATGGCCTGGGCCTCGTCGCCGCCGCCGCCGAACTTCGTGGGCTGCACGCTCCCGACCGGAGCGAACTGGGCGAACCCGAAGCCCTGCACCAGGGTGATCGAGAGCGCCGCGGTGACGAGCCCGATCCGCAGCGCGGTGCGGTGCAGCGCGTGGTCGGTGGTGCGGCGGATCAGGTGCCCGGCGCTGACCGCGGCCATCAGCACCCCGCCGACCAGCAGCGCCGCCGAGACCACGTGCCCGAAGGCCATGCCGAGGGTGGGGTTGGTGAGCAGCGCCGAGAAGTCGGTGAGGTGTGCGACGCCGTCGCGTACCTCGTAGCCGACCGGGTTCTGCAGCCAGGCGTTGGCGACCAGGATCCAGAACGCCGAGGCGTACGCGGTGAGCGCCACGCCCCAGAGCAGCGCGAGGTGTACGCCGCGCCGCAGCCGGTGCCACCCGAAGATCCACATGCCGAGGAACGTGGATTCGAGGAAGAAGGCGACGAGGGTCTCGATCGCCAGGGGCGCGCCGAAGACGTTGCCGACGTAGCGCGACAGCCCGCTCCAGTTCAGGCCGAACTGGAACTCCATCACGATGCCGGTGGCGATGCCGAGCACGTAGTTGATCACGTAGAGCTGGCCCCAGAACCGAGTGAGTCGCTCGTACTTCGGGTTTCCGGTGATCACCCACGCCGTCTGGAGGCCGACCAGCAGGGTGACGAGGCCGAGCGTGACGATCACGAAGAGGAAGTGGATCGACGTCGTGGTGGCGAACTGCAGTCGGGCGAGGAGCAGGGTGTCCATCCGGCACTCCAACGAGTTGGCTCGCTTTTGGTAGCGAGCCTACACGTAGATTTACTACCTATAACTACTACGCCTTGTCGTAGTCAACTATACGACAAGGCGTAGTAGTTGTTGCGAAGTAAGATCAGCTCAGGAAGAGCGAGACGGGCAGAGTGACCAGCATCGACGCGACGGCCAGCGCGGTGACCACGGTCAGCCGACGCGGCTCGTCCGCGACCAGCAGCCGCTGCACCCGGACGTCGAGGTCCCGGTCGCCCAGGCCGAGCGCGCCGGCCGGCGTGATCCGGTGACCGGCGCTGGCGAACCGGCGCAGCGCGCCCGCCAGCGGCGCCTCGGCATGCAGCTCCCGGGCCTTGTCGTCGGCCCGCATCTCGACCAGCAGGGCGACCCGCTCGTGCGCCTGGCGCACCCAGCGGACCCAGGGCAGCGCCCGGCCCAGCGCGGTGAACGGCAGCAGCACCAGATCGTGCCGCTCCTGGGCGTGCGCCCGCTCGTGGGTGAGCACCGCGTCCAGCTCGGCCGGGTTCAGCAGGCTCAACGTGCCCGCGCTCACCACCACCCGCGGCTTCACCCCCGGCAGGCAGTACGCCGCCGCGCTCGGGTGGTCGAGCACCAGCGCACCGGGCACGGCCGGGTCGTCCCGGGCCACCAGGGCGAGCAGGTCCCGGTGCCGGCGTTGGGCGCGCAGGGCGCCGTGGACGCTGCGTACGGTCGTGGTCAGCAGCACCGCGCCGATCCCGAACCCGATGCCGACCCCGCCCAGGTGCAGCACGTTGACCCCGGCGGGGAGCCGGTCGTGCAGCAGGTCGTCGAAGAGGGCCACCAGCCCGCTGCCGGGAGGCAGGTCGTACGCGCTCAACCCGAGCGCGATCGGCAGTCCCATGGCGGAGAGGCCGAGCGCCAACCCCACCGCCTGCCAGCAGACGATCGCCACCCGGGGGCTGTGCCAGGACCAGGTCGAGCGGGCCAGCACCTGGGCGGTCCCCCAGCAGGCCAGGATCGTCAGGGTGAAGTGCAGCGCGTACGCCACGGCCGCCGCCCTACCCGTCCACTGCCTCGTCGGCGGAGGTCGGGCGCTCGGCCCGCGTGCTGGTCGGCGCCTCGATCCGCCCGGTCAGCGCGCCCGGCCCGGCGCCGCCGCCGGAGGCCTCGGCGGCCAGGGCGGCGCGGAGCACCTCGGCCTCCGTGCCGGTCACCGAGCGCGCGAATCGCACCAGCGCCGCGTCCCGGCTGCCGCCCAGGTCGAGGGCGTCGAGCATGAGCTGGGCGATGTGCGCCTCGCGGCTCGCGGCGGCCCGGTAGCGCCAGGCCCGCCCCTCCCGCTGGCGCTGCACCATGCCCTTGCCGGCCAACCGGTCCAGCACCGTCATCACCGTGGTGTAGGCCAGCTCCCGGCCAGCCAGCGCGTCTGCGACCTCGCGCACGGTCACGCCGTCGGACGTGCTTGGGACCGAGTCCCACAGCACGTCCATCACCGCACGTTCGAGATCACCGAGCCGAGTCACCCCTTAATCCTACCCCCCGTAGTAGAGCCCCCTCCCACCCCTCCCAGCACATGCCTCTTTCACGGAAAGAGTGGCCATCCGACGCGCGGAGGCCACTCTTTCCGTGAAAGTGTGCGGATCTTGGGGAGGGGTGTGGGTGCGGGTCAGGTGCCCTTGGGGTGCCAGACCGTCTTCGTCTCCAGCAACGCGGTCATCCGGGTCACCCCGGGATCGGCGAACCAGTCGTGCTCGGCGGGCGCCGGCCGGAGCACCCGCTTCAGGTTCTCCGCGGCCTTGACCTCCAGCTCCACGGCCAGCTCGGCGTCACCCACGCCGGTCAGGTCGACGGCGTTGACGTCCATGTGTGCGGCGAGCGTCGGCGCGGTCTCGCTGATCCGGCCGGTGAGGAGGTTGACCACCCCGCCCGGCAGGTCCGAGGTGGCCAGCACCTCGGCCAGGGTGATCGCCGCCAACGGCTCCGCCGGGGAGGCCGCCACCACCACGGTGTTGCCGGAGACGATGGCCGGGGCGATCACGCTGACCAGCCCGAGCAGCGCCGGCCGCTCCGGGGCGACCACGGCCACCACGCCCGTCGGCTCCGGCGCGGAGAGGTTGAAGTACGGGCCGGCGACCGGGTTCGCGCCGCCGTACACCTGGGCGAGCTTGTCGGACCAGCCGGCGTACCAGACCCAGCGGTCGATCGCCGCGTCCACCTCGTCGCCCGGCACACCGAGCGCCACGAACTGCTCCCGCCGGCCCTCCAGCATCTCGGCGACGCGGTAGAGGATCTGACCCCGGTTGTACGCGGTCGCCCCGGCCCACCCCTTCACGGCGGCCCGGGCGGCGACCACGGCGTCCCGCGCGTCCTTGCGGGAGGCCAACGACACATTCGCGTCCTGCACGAGATACGACCGTCCCGACTCGCTGCGAGGGAACTTCCCGCCGATGTAGAGCTTGTACGTCTTGCGTACCGCGACCCGCTCAGACATTGAGGTACGCCTCCAGCCCGTGCCGGCCGCCCTCGCGGCCGTAGCCCGACTCCTTGTAGCCGCCGAAGGGCGAGGTGGGGTCGAACTTGTTGAACGTGTTGGCCCAGACCACGCCGGCGCGCAGCCGGTCGGCCATCCAGAGGATCCGGGAGCCCTTGTCGGTCCAGATCCCGGCCGACAGCCCGTACGGGGTGTTGTTCGCCTTCTCCACCGCCTCGGCCGGGGTGCGGAAGGTGAGTACGGAGAGCACCGGCCCGAAGATCTCCTCCCGGGCGATCCGGTGTGCCTGGGTGACCCCGGTGAAGATGGTCGGGGCGAACCAGAAGCCCCGGTCCGGCAGCTCGCACGGCGGCGACCAGCGCTCCGCGCCCTCGGCCGAGCCCGCGTCGGAGAGCTCCTTGATCCGGGCCAGCTGCGCCGCCGAGTTGATCGCGCCGATGTCGGTGTTCTTGTCCAGCGGATCGCCGAGGCGCAGCTGGGCCATTCGCCGCTTCAGCGCCTCCAGCACCCGGTCGGCGACGGACTCCTGCACCAGCAGTCGGGAGCCGGCGCAGCAGACGTGCCCCTGGTTGAAGAAGATGCCGTTGACGATGCCCTCGACGGCCTGGTCGACCGGCGCGTCGTCGAAGACGATGTTGGCGGCCTTGCCGCCCAGCTCCAGGGTGAGCTTCTTGCGGGTGCCGGCCACCGAACGGGCGATCGCGCGGCCGACCTCGGTCGAGCCGGTGAAGGCGACCTTGTCCACGCCCGGGTGCTCGACGAGCGTCCGGCCGGTCTCCCCGGCGCCGGTGACGATGTTGACCACGCCCGGCGGTAGGTCGGCCTGCTGGCAGATCTCGGCGAAGAGCAGCGCGGTGAGCGGCGTCGTCTCGGCCGGCTTCAGCACCACCGTGTTGCCGCCCGCCAGCGCCGGGGCGATCTTCCACGCCAGCATCAGCAGCGGGAAGTTCCACGGGATGACCTGGGCGGCCACCCCGACCGGCGCCGGGTTCGGGCCGAAGCCCGCGTAGGGCAGCTTGTCGGCCCAGCCGGCGTAGTAGAAGAAGTGCGCGGCGACCAGCGGCAGGTCGACGTCCCGGGACTCCTTGATCGGCTTGCCGTTGTCCAGCGACTCGAGCACCGCCAGCTCGCGGGAGCGCTCCTGGATGATCCGGGCGATCCGGTACAGGTACTTGGCCCGGTCCCGGCCGGGCATCGGACCCCACACCTTCTCGTACGCCCGCCGGGCCGCCCGGACCGCGCGCTCGACGTCGCCGGAGCCGGCCTCCGCGATCTCGGCGAGCACCTCCTCGGTGGCCGGGTTGACCGACTTGAAGCTGCCGCCGTCGGAGGGATCGACGAACTTCCCGTCGATGAAGAGCCCGTACGTGGGCTTGAGGTCCACCACCGAGCGGGACTCGGGAGCGGGAGCGTATTCGAACATCGGGCTCAGTCCAGGGTGAAGTAGTCGGGACCGGCGTAGACACCGGTCGTCAGCTTGGTGCGCTGCATAAGCAGGTCGTTCAGGAGGCTGGACGCGCCGAAGCGGAACCAGTCCG
Source organism: Micromonospora musae (assembly GCF_003626545.1). NCBI lineage: Bacteria > Bacillati > Actinomycetota > Actinomycetes > Micromonosporales > Micromonosporaceae > Micromonospora > Micromonospora musae. The sequence continues at coordinate 273,290 of NZ_RAZS01000001.1, read as the reverse complement.
GGTCCAGCCAGTCCGGGCCGACGGTCTCGTTCACCATCACCAGGTATTTGATCGCATCCTTGGTGGTCCGGATCCCGCCCGCCGGCTTCACGCCGACCTGGCGGCCGGTGGCGGCGCGGAAGTCGCGCACCGCCTCGAGCATCACCAGCGTCACCGGCGGGGTGGCGGCCACCGGAACCTTGCCGGTGGAGGTCTTGATGAAGTCGCCGCCGGCCAGCATGGCCAGCCAGGAGGCGCGCCGCACGTTGTCGTACGTGGCGAGCTCACCGGTCTCCAGGATCACCTTGAGGTGGGCGTCCCCGCAGGCCGCCTTGGTGGCGACGATCTCGTCGTACACCTCCTGGTAGCGGCCGGCCAGGAACGCGCCCCGGTTGATCACCATGTCGATCTCGTCGGCGCCGGCCTCGACGGCCGCCCGGGTGTCGGCGAGCTTGACCTCCAGCGGGGCCTGGCCGGACGGGAAGGCGGTCGCCACGCTGGCCAGGTGCACCTTGCTGCCGCGCAGCACCTCGGCGACGTACGGCACCATCGCCGGGTAGACGCAGACCGCGCCGACGTGCGGGCAGGACGGGTCGGCCGGGTCGGGGCGCAGGGCCTTCGCCGCCAACGCCCGCACCTTGCCCGGGGTGTCCGCGCCCTCGAGGGTGGTGAGGTCGACCATCCGGATCGCCAGGTCGATCGCCTGGGCCTTGGCGGTGGTCTTGATGGAGCGGGTGCCGAGCTGTGCCGCCCGCTGCTCCGCGCCGACCTGGTCCACGCCGGGCAGGCCGTGCAGGAAGGTCCGCAGAGCGGTCTCGGATCGTCCCAGCTCGGAGAGGTCCGACCGGGCCGACGTCGCTGTCGCCGTCATGCAGGGAAGTCTACGCATCCATCGACCCAGTGATCTTGGTCACGTTCGGGTGGTACGGGTGAGCGGCGTCGCCCCTGCGCCGCACCCCGCACGCCGGCGCCGGGCCGTTCGGTAGGTTGAGCGATCGTGGATGTACACGTCATTGACCACCCGCTGGCGCAGTCCCGGCTGACCGCCATGCGGGACGAGCGCACCGACTCCGCCTCCTTCCGGGCGGCGCTGCACGAACTCACCACCATGCTGGTGTACGAGGCGGCGCGCTCCTTCCCGGTCGAGCGGTACGACATTCAGACGCCGGTCACCGGCACCGACGGCACCCGGCTGGCGAACCCGCCGCTGCTGGTGCCGGTGCTGCGGGCCGGTCTGGGGATGGCCGACGCCGCGTTGGGCCTGCTGCCCGAGTCCTCGATGGGCTTCGTGGGGCTGGCCCGGGACGAGAAGACGTTCGAGCCGCGCGCGTACATGGAGTCGCTGCCCCGGGACCTGAGCGGCCTGCCGGTGCTGGTGCTGGACCCGATGCTCGCGACCGGCGGATCGCTGGAGCACTGCTGCCGCCTGCTCGCCGACCGGGGCTGCACCGACATCACCGTGCTCTGCGTGCTCGCCGCGCCGGTCGGCATCGAGCGGCTGGAGCGCTCCGGGCTGCCGATGCGCCTGGTCACCGCCTCGATCGACGAGGGCCTCAACGACGAGAGGTTCATCGTCCCCGGTCTCGGTGACGCTGGTGACCGCCAGTTCGGCGGCATGCCCCGCTTCTGACCCCTGCGCCGTCACCGCGCCGAGCCGGCGACGGCCACATCGCACGACAGAGAGGGCTCATTCCACGCTGAATGAGCCCTCTCTGTCGTGAACGAGTGCGCGACCGCGGGGGTGCGACGGCGCGCCCGGTGCGGGGGGTGCGGGGACGGGATAGCGTCTGCGGCCATGACTGGTGTTGCGCTCGCCGAAGAGCTGCTGCTCCTCGCGTACGACGACGAGACGGGCAAGGCGACGATGCCGCGGATCAGCCTCGACCTGGGGATGGCCGCGGCGGTACTGATCGAGTTGGCGCTCGCGGGCCGGATCGCGTACGCCGACGGGAACCTGAGGGCGGTCGACCCGACGCCCACCGGGGAGGCGGTCGCCGACGGTGTGCTGGCTCGAATAGCCGAGGACACCCCGCACACCCCGTCCTCCTGGGTGCAGCGGCTCCGGCACGGCCTTCGCGACCGGATCCTGGGTGACCTGTGCAGCCAGGGCGTGGTCCGGGACGTGGAGGAGACCGAACTGGGCTTCATCCACGTGCACCGCTACCCGGTGCTGGACGCCACCGTCGAGGCCGACACCCGGCACCGGCTGGCCGACGCGCTCACCAGCGGGGTTGCCCCGGACGAGCGGACCGCCGCGCTGGCCACGCTCGTCGCGGTGCTGCGCATGGAGTCCGCGCTCGGGGTGAGCGGGGAGGCCGCCGAGACCGCCCGCCACCGGCTGGCCGAGATCGCGACCGGCGCCGGTTTCTCCGGCGAGGTCAGCCTGGACGACTCGGTGGTCCGTCCCTCGGTGGGCCTGGTCGTCGCCGCCCTGGCGCAGGCAGTCGACGCCGCCCTCGGCCCCCGCCGCTAACCCCCACCCCCCACCCCGTCCCCCCCGTCCCACCCCGTCCCCCCGCTTCCCGGACCCCCGCCCGGTTGATCAAGAGCTTTGCGTCAGGTTCCCCGCGATTCCTGACGCAAAGCTCTTGATCAACACCGACAGGGGTGGGGTCAGAGGTTGAGGGCGGTGGCGATCTCTGTGCGGAGGTGGGTGATTGCCTGCTGGGCGCGGGTGCGGGCGGCGGGGACGTCGCCGCCGGTGACCGGCTCCACCACCTCCAGGTACGCCTTCAGCTTCGGCTCGGTACCGGAGGGACGGATCACCACCCGCGCCGTGGCGGTACGCAGGATCACCACGTCCGCCTCGGGGAGCAGGTCCTCGGCCGTGTCGACCGGCTGCCCGAGCAGCGCCGTCGGCGTGGCCGCCCTGATCCGGGCCATCGCGTCGGCGATCTGCCGCAGATCGTCCACCCGCACCGAGAGCTGGTCGGTGTGGTGCACCCCGAACTCGGCGGCCAGCTCGTCGAGCCGGTCGGTCAGGGAGCGCCCCTGCGCCTTCAGCCCGGCGGCCAGTTCGGCGACGGTCAGCGCGGCGCTGATCCCGTCCTTGTCGCGGACGAGTTCCGGCGCGACGCAGTAGCCGAGCGCCTCCTCGTACCCGAAGACCAGCGGCTCCGTACCGCCGCCCGCCCGGACGATCCACTTGAACCCGGTCAGCGTCTCGTCGTACGGCAGTCCGCGCGCGGCGCACATCGCCCGCAGCAGTGACGACGACACGATCGTGGTGGCGTAGAGCCCCTTGACCCCGCGCCGCATCAGGTGGTCGGCGAGGAGTACCCCCACCTCGTCACCGCGGAGCATCCGCCAGCCGGATCCGCCGTCGCGTACCGCCACCGCGCAGCGGTCCGCGTCCGGGTCGTTGGCGATGGCGAGGTCCGCGTCGGTCGCGTTCGCGAGCCCCACGAGCAGGTCCACCGCGCCCGGCTCCTCCGGGTTGGGGAAGGAGACGGTGGGGAACTCCGGATCCGGTTCGGCCTGCTCCGGCACGATCCCCGGCACCGGGAAGCCGGCCCGGGCGAAGGCCGCGGTCAGGACGGCCGCACCCACCCCGTGCAGCGGGGTGTACGCCACGGCGAGGTCCCGGGAGCCGTCCGGCGCGATCACCGACGCGACCTGTTGCACGTAGGAGGCGACCAGGTCGTCGCCGAGCACCTGACCGGGCGGGCCGAGCGGCACCTCGGTCAGCGGGCCGACGGCCCGGATGGCGGCCTCGATCCCGGCGTCGGCGGGCGGCACGATCTGCGCGCCAGCGCCGAGCGCCCCGCCCAGCTGCGCGCCGAGGTAGACCTTGTAGCCGTTGTCCTGCGGCGGATTGTGACTGGCGGTGACCATCACCCCGGCCACCGCGTCGAGCCGGCGCACCGCGTACGCGAGCACGGGGGTCGGTAGCGGGCGGGGCAGCAGCAGCGCGGGCCGTCCCGCCCCGGTGGCGATCCGGGCGGTGCGTTCGGCGAACTCCCGGGAGCCGTGCCGGGCGTCGTACCCGATCACCAGCGGACCGGTGCCGCCCTGGGCGGCGAGCCAGCCGACCAGCCCGGCAGCGGCCTGGGTGACCACCGCGAGGTTCATCCCGTTCGGCCCGGCCCGCAGCGGCCCACGCAGGCCCGCGGTGCCGAAGGTCAACGGACCGGAGAACCGGTCGGCGAGGTCCGGAGCGCTTCCCGGCAACCGGTCGAGGACCGCCTGTAGCTCCGTCCGGCTCGCCGGATCCGGGTCGTCGTCGAGCCAGCGCCGCGCTTGCTCGCGAATGTCATCGATGTCAGTGGTCTCCGCCGGCATGCCTCTTGATAGCACGCCGGCGGAGCACCGCCGACACTTCCCTCCGGCTCAGCCGGTCACGCCACTGCCGCCGTAGCCCAGCTCAGCTGGCGTCGGTGAGCTTGAAGGTCCGTACCATCTCGTCGAAGATCGGCTTGCTCTCCGTGAACCGGCTGTCGGTCGCGGTCAGGTAGAACGAGTAGATCTTCCCGTCGCTGACCACGCCGCGCCACACACCGTGCCGCATGCTGTCACCCTCGCCGCAGGTGTACTCGAACTCGGCGGCCGGCTTCCCGGCCAGCTCCTGGTCCGTCATCTCGATCTGGCTGTACGGCTTGGCACAGCTCTTCGCCGACTTGAGCCCGTTCGCGGCGATCTCGGCCCAGCGCATCGAGCTGTCGCCGCCGAACTTCTCGGTGAGGACCCGGACCTTGCGCCCGCTGTCCTCGGGGTCGATGTAGTCGATGTAGACGCCGCCGGTCGCCTTCTTCCAGCCCTTCGGCACCATCACCTGGACACCCCGGGCGGCGTGCTCCTGCATCTCGACCCCCGGTCCGGCAGGTGCCGTTGCGGTCGGCTGGGCCTGCGGAGCGTTCGGAGTCTCGTCGTCGCCACCGGTGGCGACGACGATCACCAGAATCAGCAGCACCACGGCGAGGCCGCCGGCCGCGGCCAGCTGGACGTTGCGCGGCCACCCCTTGACCGTACGGACCAGCTCGGCGCCCATCCGGCGGACCCGGTCGCCCAGGTTCCCGCCCTCCTGGGGCGGGTTGCCGGGCGAGGTCCACGCCTGGCCGGTGCCCGGCACCGACCACTGGCCGCCGCCGTAGGTGCCACCCATCCGCTGGGTCGCCTCGGGAGCGGTCGTGTAGGGGACCGCCTGGGTGGCGTCGGGCCGGACGCCCCAGGTCACCGGCTGGGTCGCGTCGGGCTGGGCGGTCACCCGCTGGGTGGCGTCCGGGCCTCCGTAGGTACGACCGGCGGTCGGCAGGCCCGGGCCGGGCATCGCCCCGGTGGGCGTGTGCAGCGGCCCCGCCAGCGCGTCGGCGCTGGTCTCGTCGAGGGCTCCCACCCCCGGGGCGGTGGTCGGCTGCGGCCGCTCACCTCGGCGCAGCGCGGCCAGCCGGTCGGTCAGCGACTCCTCGGGGGCGAGCATGGCCCGGCCGCCGATCTGGGCGTTCGGCTTCGGCTCCGGCTGGATCGCCGGCGGGGGCGTGACCGGCCGCTGCAGCGGCACCACCGAGTACGGGTCGGTCATCGAGTGCACGGCGGCGGCGTTGTTGCTCAGCGCCCCGGCCAGCAGTTCGCGGAGCATGGCCCGGGCGCCGTGCACGTCCAGCCGGCGCGCCGGGTCCTTCTCCAGCAGGCCCATCAGCACCCCGGTCAGCGGGCCGCTGCGCTGCGGCGGGGCGGGCGGGTCCTCGACCACCGCGTGCATGGTCTCGATCGGGTCGCCCTTGTCGAACGGCGGGCGCCCCTCGACGGCCGTGTAGAGCGTCACGCCGAGCGAGAAGAGGTCACTGGGTGGGCCGAAATCCTGGCCCATGGCCCGCTCGGGAGAGATGAAGTGCGGTGAGCCGAGCACCATGCCGGGCGTGGTGAGCTGCACGTCGGTGGGCATCCGGGCCACGCCGAAGTCGGTGAGCACGCAGCGGCCGTCGGTGCAGATCAGCACGTTGGCCGGCTTGACGTCGCGGTGCAGCACACCGATGGCGTGCGCCACCTCCAGCGCGCCGAGCAGCGCGATTCCGATCTTGGCGACGACGCGGGGCGCGACCGGCCCGTCCTCGATCACCATGTCGGCGAGGCTGCGGGCGTCCAGCAGCTCCATCACGATCCACGGGCGGCCACTCTCGGTGACCACGTCGTAGACCTGCACGACTGCGGGGTGTTGGATCGCGGCGGCCGCGCGGGCCTCACGGAGGGTGCGTTCGTACATGGCGTCGCGGTCGCTGGGGGCCAACCCCGGGGGGAGGACGACCTCCTTCACCGCGACGTCGCGGCGCAGCAGGGTGTCTGTCGCGCGCCAGACCGTACCCATGCCGCCGTTGCCCACCGCGGAGCGCAGCTCGTAGCGACCACCGATGGTGGTGCCGGGTGCCGCGCGTCCGCTGGGGGGACTGACAGGTCCGCCGCTCCAGGTCGGGATCTGAGTCACAGAAAAGCCACCGGGGGATATCGAGGGGGCTGGGACACAACCTCCCTATCTTGCTTGTTCCGACGCCCGATGCGAAAGCCGACGCTCGGACGTTTATCGAAGTCAACGGTACGTACCCGGCCGTTCACGTCCGGTCGAACTTCCGGGACTCGGTGTGCGTGCTCCCTCACCCCCGGCCGTCGTGGCTCCTACCATCCGGTGATGAGCCAACGGCGGTCGAGCGAGTCCGGCTTTCCGATCGAGGACGTCTACCGCTCCGGCGACCTTCCGGAGGAGCTGGACTCCCGGCTCGGCGACCCGGGCGAGTTCCCGTACACGCGCGGGGTCCATCCGACCATGTACACGTCGCGCCCGTGGACCATGCGCCAGTACGCCGGCTTCGGTACCGCCACCGAGTCCAACGCCCGTTACCACCAGTTGATGCGGGCCGGCACGACGGGCCTCTCCGTCGCCTTCGACCTGCCGACCCAGATGGGGTACGACTCCGACGACCCGATCGCGCACGGTGAGGTCGGCAAGGTCGGGGTGGCGATCGACTCCATCGAGGACATGCGGCTGCTCTTCGCCGGCATTCCACTGGACCGGGTCTCCACCTCGATGACCATCAACGCGCCTGGCTCGGTGCTCCTGCTGCTCTACCAGCTGGTCGCCGAGGAGAACGGCGTCGCGGGGTCGGCGTTGAACGGGACCATCCAGAACGACATCCTCAAGGAGTACATCGCCCGGGGGACCTACATCTTCCCGCCGAAGCCCTCGCTGCGGCTGGTGGCCGACACGTTCGGCTACTGCCGCAGCGAGGTGCCGAGGTGGAACACCATCTCCATTTCCGGCTACCACATGGCGGAGGCCGGCGCGAGCCCCGTGCAGGAGATCGCGTTCACCCTGGCGAACGGCGTGGAGTACGTGCGCGCCGCGCTCGCGGCGGGGCTGGCGGTCGACGACTTCGCGCCCCGGCTCTCGTTCTTCTTCGTGGCCCGTACGACCCTGCTGGAGGAGGTGGCGAAGTTCCGCGCCGCCCGGCGGATCTGGGCCCGGCTCATGCGCGACGAGTTCGGGGCGAGCAATCCGAAGTCGATGATGCTGCGCTTCCACACCCAGACCGCGGGGGTGCAGCTCACCGCCCAGCAGCCGGAGGTGAACCTGGTCCGGGTCGCGGTGCAGGGGTTGGCCGCGGTGCTCGGCGGCACCCAGTCGCTGCACACCAACAGCTTCGACGAGGCCATCGCGCTGCCGACGGAGAAGGCCGCCCGGCTCGCGCTGCGGACCCAGCAGGTGCTGGCGTACGAGACGGACCTGACCGCCACCGTCGACCCGTTCGCCGGCTCGTACGTCGTCGAGGCGATGACCGCGGAGGTGGAGGCGGCGGCGACGGAGCTGATGGCGCGGGTCTTCGAGCACGGCTCGGCGGTGGAGGCGATCGAGGCCGGGTTCCAGAAGCGGGAGATCGAGCAGTCCGCCTACCGGATCGCGCAGGAGATCGACTCGGGTGAGCGGGTGGTGGTCGGACTCAACCGGTTCGCCGTCGACGAGGAGGAGCCGTACGAGCCGCTGCGGGTCGATCCGGCGATCGAGTCGGCGCAGGCCGGGCGGCTGGCCGAGCTGCGGCGCACGCGCGACGCCGGGACGGTGCGGCGGACCCTCGCCGAGCTGCGTGCGGCGGCCGCCGGCACGGAGAACGTGCTGTATCCGATGCGGGAGGCGCTGCGCGCCCGGGCCACGGTGGGCGAGGTCTGCGCGACCCTGCGCGAGGTGTGGGGGCAGTACCGGCCCAGCGACCGGTTCTGACCGTCCCGCCGACCGCCGCCGGCAGCCGCGCACCGTCCGGTCGGCTGTCGCGTTTTAGCTGGTCAGGCGCTATTTCGCAGCGTTCGCGCAGCGCTAGAGTCGGGGTAGGCGCATCCCGTCGCCGGCCCCCGGGCACGGTACGCGCGACGCCGTCGTACGTCGCGGGGCGACGCTGCCCCATCCCCGCGTGGTGTGTGCCCGCGGGGTTTGCGGGTACCCCGGCCGGGTGAACGGAACGGACACCGTGTGCGCTTCCGGTGCGCGGGCACATGTGAGCGTCTGTCCGGCTCGTTGCGGAGAGTGGTCGGCTAATTGGCGGAGTGTATGTTCATCAAGCTGACTAATGCGACAATTCGCAACGAAGGCCCTGAGTGCCAGTGCTCGATCTCGTGACCGTGGATCGGTTACGCGTTGTAGGAGGTGATGCGGCAGATGGCAGCGTCCGAACGCGATCTACCTGCTGTGCCGCTGACTTCCGAGCGCTCCCAGCAGGGCATTCGTGACTCTGCGCGTTCCGATCACTACCGGAACGAGGTTGCGCAGCGTCACCGGCGGAGGTCTAGGCTGTCTGCTGTTCATGATGATCCATCCATCACTAACGAACGAGATTTCGACGTGACGAGTGCGTTGACGCTGCCCACTGGCAGCCAGCTGGCGTCGTCCTGGCCGGAGACGCCATCCGGGTCCCAACCCCTGCCGTTCGAGCTGGACGATCTGCTCGCCCTTCGCGTACCCGGCCTCATCGCGACCCGCCGTCACATCCACGCCCACCCGGAGCTCTCCGGGCAGGAGTTCGACACCGCGGCGCTGATCGCCCGGGAACTCACGATGGCCGGCCTCAACCCGCGGCTGCTGCCCAAGGGCAACGGGGTGATCTGCGACATCGACGGTCGCCCCGACGGCCCGGTGGTCGCGCTCCGCGCCGACATCGACGCGCTGCCGCTGACCGACGTCAAGGACGTGCCGTACCACTCCACCGTGGACGGCGTCTGCCACGCGTGCGGCCACGACGTGCACACGACGATCATGCTCGGCGTCGGGATGCTGCTCGGCCAGCTCGCCGAGCGTGGCGCGCTCAACGGCCGGGTCAGGCTGATCTTCCAGCCGGCCGAGGAGATCCTGCCCTGCGGTTCCCTCGAGGTCATCGAGGCCGGGGGCCTGGACGACGTGGTGCAGATCTTCGCGCTGCACTGCGACCCCAACCTGCCGGTCGGCCGGATCGGCCTGCGGGTCGGTCCGATCACCGCGGCCGCCGACAACGTCACCGTCCGGCTCACCGGGCCGGGCGGGCACACCGCGCGTCCGCACCTGACCGTCGACCTGGTCGACGCGCTCGGCCGGCTCATCACCGAGGTGCCCGCCCTGGTCAGCCGGCGCGTGCCGGCCAACAGCGGGCTGCTGCTGGTCTTCGGCCACGCCTCGGCCGGCACCCGCTACAACGTCATCCCGTCCGAGGCGTGCGCGGCCGGCACCCTGCGGGTGATGGACCGCGACACCTGGGAACTCGCGCCGAAGATCGTCGGCCAGGTGGTCCGGGACGTGGTCGCGCCGACCGGCGCCACTGTCGACCTGGAGTACCTCCGCGGCCGGCCGCCGGTCAGCAACGACGCCAAGGCGATCCAGATCCTCACCGCCGCCACCAGCGCGGCCCTCGGCTCCGAGGGGGTCGCGGAGACCCCGCAGAGCATGGGCGGCGAGGACTTCTCCTGGTACCTGGAGTACGTCCCCGGCGCGCTGGCCCGGCTCGGCGTCGGCCGGTCCGGACCCAACGTCGACCTGCACCGCGCGTCGTTCGACGTGGACGAGCGGGCGATCCCCGTCGGCATCCGGGTCATGGTGCAGACCGCGTTGCGGGCACTGGAGGCTGCGCCCCGCTGACCTGCGGGGGCTGCGGCCCGACGCCCGGCGGAGGGGCCGCGCCGACCGGCGCCGCCGGCGGGTTCCGCCGCCGGCGGCGACGCAGCAGCACGAGCAGCACCGCCAGCGGTACGCCGAGCACGACCAGCCACGGCAGCAGCGCGCCGAGCACGGTCAGCAGGAGGGTCATCGAGGCCAGGAAGACCTTCCAACCGCCGCTCAGCCCGACCGTGAAGCCCAGCTCGGTCTCCTCGTCCGCCGTGCTCACGTCCGGCCCGAGCAGCGTCAGCGTGATGGTGGAGAGCGCCGTCAGGTCGGCCAGCCGGCGCTTCTTCGCCTCCAACGAGGCGAGGTCCGCCTCCCGCTTCGCCAGCTCGCCCTCCAGCGACACCAGGTCGCTGATCGTGGTGGCCCGGGCCAGCAGCTTCCGGCCGCTCTCCACCCGGGCGCGCTGGGTGCTGATCCGCGCGTCCAGGTCGATGGTCTCCTCGGTGACGTCCTCGGTGCGGATCTCCCGCCGCTCCTGCCGGCCCAGCCCGGCCAGCTCGTCGACGATCCCGGTGAACCGCGCCGCCGGGACCCGCAGGCTCAACTCGGCCCGGGCGTCGGCGTCGACACTGGTCCGCTGGTCGCCGCCGACGAAGCCGCCGGCCGCGGTGACCGCCGCGACGGCGGAGCGCGCCGCCGCGTCCACATCGTCGACCCGGACCAGCATCGTTCCGGTGTAGATGATGGAGCGCTGCTCCACCTGGAGGTTCGGCGCTCCCGTACCGGCTGCGGCGGGACCACCCGCACCCGCCTGGTCCGGCGCGACCGCCGGCCCCTGCTCCGCCGTCCCCGCACCGGCCGCCGAGGTGGCCTCGTCGCTTCCACCGGACGCGCTGCAACCGCCCGCCGCGAGGGCCGCCACCAGCGCCGCGACCAGCACCACCCGACGCCGCCTGTCCCGTAGGTCCATCTCAGCTCTCCTCCGCTCGCCCGACGGCCGATAGCTCGGACGCGGCGCGTCAGTACGCCGGTTCCGGCAGACTGCGCTGAGGACGTCACGATTCGATAATCGAGGAGTCACGATGCAGCTCACCAAGTACGCCCACTCCTGCCTGCGGGTGGAGCACGACGGGGGAGTGCTCGTCATCGACCCCGGCGGCTTCAGCGATCCCGCGGCGCTGGACGGGGCGGACGCGGTGCTGATCACCCACGAGCACCCGGACCACCTGAACCTCCAGGCGATCACCGCCCAGCTCGACCGGCGGCCCTTCCCGGTGCACGGGCCGGCTTCGCTCTCCGCGCCGCTCGGCGACGCGGCCGAGGTGTTGCGGCCGGTCCGGCCGGGCGAGTCGTTCACCGCCGCCGGGGTGGCCGTCCGCGCCTACGGCGGGCAGCACGCCGTGATCCACCCGGACATCCCGGTGGTGGAGAACCTGGGATACCTGATCAACGACGTGGTCTACCACCCCGGGGACGCCCTGGTGGTACCGGACCTCCCGGTCGACACGCTCTTCGCGCCGATCCACGCCCCCTGGTCGAAGTTCTCCGAGGTGGTCGACTTCATCCGGGCGGTCGCGCCCCGCCGCGTCTACGCCCTGCACGACGCGCTGCTCAACGAGAACGGCTTCGGCGTGCTCGACCGGCAGTACACGGCCCTCTCCCGGACGGACTACCGGCGGCTGGAACCGGGCACCCGGCTGGACGCCTGAGCCGATGCCCGGCCCCCCGCCCGAGCTCGTCCAGCAGCTCTACCGCACGCCGCCGGACCGGTTCGTCGCGGCTCGGGACGCCGCCGCGGCGGAGGCGCGCCGGGCGGGTGACCCGGCGACCGCCCGTCAGATCGCCCGACTGCGCCGCCCCACGGTGGCCGCCTGGCTGGTGAACCTGCTCGCCATCCGCCGACCCGAGCTGGTCGCCGACCTCGCGCAGCTCGCCGAGGCGCTGCGCTCGGCGCAACGGGAGCTGCGTGGCCCCCGGCTACGGGAACTCTCCGCGCAGCGACGGGCGGTGGTCGGCGCGCTCCTCGCCGAGGTCCGCAAGCTGGCCGCCGAGGAGCCCGGCGCCCCGTCGACCGGGAAGCTGCCCCTGACCGAGGTGGAGGCGACGCTCAACGCAGCGCTCTCCGACACCGAGGTCGCCGAGCAGGTACGCGCCGGCCGACTGCTCCGGGCGGCCAGCTACGCCGGCTTCGGTGAGGTGCCCCGCCCGCAGCTGCGCCTGGTGACCGGCGGCGAGGACGAGGAGGAGGAGCAGCGGCGGCAGGAGGCCGGCCGAGCCCCCGCCCAGCGGACACCGGGCGGGCGGGCGGCCGAGCGGGCCGCGGAACGCGCCGAGCGGGAGGCGCGCGCCGAACGGGCCCGGCGACGTCGGGCGTTGGACCGTGAGCTGGCGAAGGCCCGTGCCGACCAGGAGCGGGCCGAGGCGGAGCTGGCCGCCGCGGCGGAGGTCGCGCAGGACGGCGACGCCGCCCTCGGCGAGATCGAGACCGAACTGGCCGAGCTGGAGCGGCGGCGGGCGGTCGCCGAGCAGGAGCTGAGCCGGGCCAAGCTGGCCCGCCGTGGGGCGGAGCGGGCGCTCAGCGCGGCCCGGCGGCGCACCGGTGAGGTGGAGGCGGCCGTGGAGGCGCTCGATGCCGAGGAGGGGGATTCCGGCCCGGGCGCCGGCGAGGCAGACTGACGCCGATGGACTTCGATGTGGTGCGGGCGGGGCGGGCCGGTTCCGACGCGCGCGGGGCGGCCCGATGACGCCGGAGCAGATCGCCGCGACCAGCAAACCCCTGGTGCTCGTCCTGGGCGACGCCTACAGCCGCTGCCCGGTCACCTTGCGTCGGGCCCGGCTGCTCGGCATCTCCGGCTGGGCCTTCTACGTCACCGGCCGGGCCGGAGCGCTCGGCGACGTACGCGCCGAGACGGTCGCCGCCGTGCTCGGCTTCCTCGCCCCCGACGCGGTGGCGGACGGCTGGGACGGGGCCGCGCGCACGGTCCGGCCCTCCGAAGTGGCCGCCGCGACACTCGCCGAGTGCTGCCGGTGGGGTACGCAGCACCTGGACGACCTTCCCCGGATCGACCGGCTCGTCGGGCTGCTCGAACGGGCGGTGCACGCCGCGGACGCCAGCGGCATGCCGCTCTTCGCCGCCGGACGCGCGATGCCGGTGCCGAACCGCAACGCCGGCGCCCGCGCCGCGGTGGCGCTGCGTCTGCTCCGCGAGTACTTCACCGGCGCGCACCTGCTCGCCGTGCGGGCCAGTGGGATGACCCCGCTGGAGGCGGTGCTCGCCGGGCCGGAGGGGGAGGCGGGCGCGATGGCGTGTGGCTGGCCGCCGCCGTACCCGCCGGTGGGTCCGCTGGTCCGGCGTCGGCTCTGGGCCGAGGCGGTGACCCACCGGCTGGCCGCACCGGCGTTCGCGGCGCTCGGGCCGGTCGACGGCGCCGAGCTGGTGGAGCTGCTGCGCGCCGCCCGGGCGCACCTCGGCCCGGCGACCCGCTCCCAGCCCGCCGCCTGAGTCGGAAAATGGGCGGCGCGACGCTGCGCCGCCTGTCAGGATCGGCCGCGTGACGCTCCCCGCCGGTTGGACCGCCCGCCGCCCCACCGCCGACGACGTACCGGCGATCCTGAAGGTGGTGCACGCCGCCGACGTCTTCGCCGTCGGCTACCCCGACTTCGACGCCGAGGACGTCCGGGACGCGCTGACCGCCCCCTTCGTCGACCCGGCCCGGGACTCCTGGCTGGTCACCGATCCGGACGGCACGGTGACGGCGTGGGCGATCCTGAGCAACCCGACCGGCGTGGGCCGCGAGTGGGTGGACGTCCTCGTGGACCCCGACCGTGGGGCCGACCTGCGGGCCCCGCTGCTGGCACGGCTGCTCGACCGGGTCGCCGAGCGGGCGGCCGAGCGGGGCCTGCCCCACCTCACCGCCCGCACCGGGGTCTTCGCCCCGGAGACCCGCTGGGCCGGCGAGCTGGTCGAGGCCGGCTTCACCCGGATCAAGCGGTACGTCCGGATGACCCGCTCCCTCGCCGATCTCTCCGCCGAACCGGCGCCCCCGCCCGGGGTGACCGTCCGTCCGCTGGTCGCCGACGACGAGGCCGACCTGCGCCTGTTCCACCGGATCTTCGACACCGCGTTCCGGGACACCCCGGACTACGAGCCCGTCGGTTTCGCGCAGTGGCGCGAGCAGCTGCCGTCGTACGGCAAGGTCTGGGACGAGTGGTTCGTCGCCGAGGTCGACGGCGTGCCGGCCGGCGCCCTCCAATCCTCCGACCAGGCCCTGGAACAGGAGATGGGCTGGGTGCGCACGCTGTCGGTGCTGCCCGCGTACCGGCGGCGCGGGGTGGGGGCGGCGCTGCTGCGCCGGGCGTTCGCGGTCTACGCCGGCAAGGGTCGTACCGCGGCCGGGCTGGGGGTCGACCTGGCCAACCCGACCACCCCGGTGACCCTCTACCAGTCCGTGGGGCTGCGCGAGGTGCGCTGGACCGACATGTACGAGCGGACGGTCGCCGCCACGGGTGTGTGATAGGCGACCCGGGCCGGGGCCGCCGTGCGACCGGGGACCGGCCCGGAGGAGACTGCAGGCGTGCGAACGTTACGCCGAGGCGGTGCCGGTGGGGCGAGACCGCAAATCGGAGACGTAGTCGTCCGGCGCGCCCGCCTTCTCCGCGGCGTTCACGATCTCCGACAGGTACCACGAGGTCGGCAGTCCACCCTCGTAGCCGTCGAAGACGTAGATCCACGCGGTCAGGTCGCCGTCGAGGGTCGAGACGCGGACGTGCAGCTTGCGGTACGTGCCGGAGGTGACGCCCTCGATCTCGTCGAGCTGAGCGGCGTCGTACGGGTGGATGTCGTAGAGCGCCACGAAGACCCGGTCGCCGGGGGACTCGACGAGGGTGCTGACCGCGCCCTCCCAGCCGATGACGTCCTCGCCGGCGAAGGTCAGCCGCCAGCCCTCGAGCCAGCCGGTGCCCACCATCGGCGAGTGCGGGCAGTAGGCACGCATTCGACCGGGGTCGAGGTTTGAGCCGTAGGCGGCGTGAAGACGCACGGCGATGACGATAGCCCGGCGGACGGGTGGGGGAGAATACGACGGTGCGTGTCGGACGCGTTCAGGAGAAGAAAGTCACTGTGAGCATCGACGAAGGGCGAGTGCGGTGAGCCGGATCGTGATCATCGGCGGCGGGCCGGCCGGCTACGAGGCGGCCCTGGTCGCCGCGCAACTGGACGCCGACGTCACAGTGGTGGAGGCCGAGGGGGCCGGCGGAGCCTGCGTGCTCTCCGACTGCGTACCGTCGAAGACCTTCATCGCGAGCTCGCAGGTGGTGACCGGCTACCGGGACACCGAGGAGTTCGGGGTGCACTCCGACGGGCTGGAGGCGGTCACCGTCGACGCCCCCGCCGTGCACCATCGGGTGAAGCGGCTCGCGCTCGCCCAGTCCGCGGACATCCACGCGAAGCTGCTGAAGGCCGGGGTCACCTTCGTGGCCGGCACCGCCCGCCTCGGTGAGGACACGCTCGGTCACACGCACCGCGTGGTGGTCAGCCCCACCGACGGTGCCGACGAATACACCATCGACGCGTCCACGGTCCTCTTCGCGACCGGCGCCACCCCGCGCCAACTGCCGACCGCTCTTCCCGACGGCGAGCGGATCCTCACCTGGCGTCAGGTGTACGACCTGCCCGAGCTGCCCGAGCACCTGATCGTGGTCGGCTCCGGGGTGACCGGCGCCGAGTTCGCCAGCGCGTACCTCGGGATGGGCGTCGAGGTGACCCTGGTGTCCAGCCGGGACCGGGTCATGCCGCAGGAGGACGCCGACGCGGCGCAGGCGATCGAGCGGGTCTTCCGCGCCAAGGGCATGAGCATCCTGAACAACTCCCGCGCCGACGCGGTCCGCCGCACCGAGGACGGCGTCGAGGTCGAGCTCTCCGACGGTCGCAAGGTGTACGGCTCGCACGCGCTGATCACGGTCGGCTCCATCCCCAACACCGCCGGCCTCGGCCTCGCCGAGTACGGCGTCGAGCTGGGCCGGGGTGGCTACGTGACAGTCGACCGGGTGTCTCGGACGAACGTGCCGGGCATCTACGCCGCCGGCGACTGCACCGGTGTGCTGGCGCTGGCCAGCGTCGCGGCCATGCAGGGCCGGATCGCGATGTGGCACGCGCTCGGTGAGGCCGTCCGCCCGCTGCGGCTGCGGACCGTCGCCGCGAACGCCTTCACCTCCCCCGAGCTGGCCACGGTGGGCGTCTCGCAGAACGAGGTGGACGCCGGAACGGTCCCGGCCCGGCAGGTGATGCTGCCGCTGGCGGGCAACGCCCGGGCCAAGATGGACGACCTCGCCGACGGTTTCGTGAAGCTCTTCTGCCGTCCCGCCAGTGGCCAGGTGATCGGCGGAGTGGTGGTGGCTCCCAAGGCGAGCGAACTCATCCTGCCGATCACCATGGCGGTGGAGAACAACCTCACCGTCAACGAGCTGGCCCAGACCATCACCATCTATCCGAGCCTCTCCGGATCGATCACGGAGGCGGCCCGCCAGCTCATGCTCCACGTGCTGGAGTGAGCGGTCGGACCCCGGCCACCGCCGCCGCCAGGAACGCGATCAGGGTGACCTCGGTCAGGATGAGGACCCGTTCGACCAGGCCGATCAGCATCCGGTCGCCCGGGTAGGCCGACCAGACCATGGTCGCCGCGAGCAGCAGGCTGGTGAGGGCGAGTCCGCGTACCCAGCGGGCGGCGGGGTGGGGCAGCCGACCGGCCAGCAGCCAGCCGCCGACGGGCAGGGCCAGGAAGGCGACGACCGAGGCGTACCGGTGCACGTACGCCGCCGCGTCCATCGGCAGCCCCGGCTCGTTGGTCGGCACGACCGCGGCGAGCAGCAGGCCCCCGATCCAGGCCAGCAGCAGAACCCCGACCCGGCGGGTCGCGCCCGCTCGGCGCAGCGCGGGTAGCAGGGCCGCCGTGGCGAGGGCCAGCACCACCATGGCGACGTCGATGACGCCACCGCGGTCGGAGACGGCGTAGTCGCTGACGGTCAGCGACCAGGGCGAGAGATCCTCGTTCACCTCGACGTGACCGATCACGGCGAGCAGCGCCGCGAGGGCGATCCCGCCGAGGGCCAGCAGGCCCGAGTTCCGCGTTCCAGGCATGCCTCAGCCTGTCGCCGGAGGCACCCGAGACGGATCGGGGCGAGCCACCGAATTCGATCCCCGGGACCACCCCTAGGTCGCGGTGGAGCCGCTACGCCACGTTGAGCTGGATGTTGCCGATCCGGGCGACCACGTCGAGATGACCGCCGAGTCCCGTCACGTACGCCCGAAGAGTTTCGAGGTTGGTGTGCTCGCCATTCTCAATCTGGCTGATGCGTGCCTGGGAGAGCCCTGCGGCCTCGGCCAGTTGGCGCTGCGTCATCCCGAGCTGCTTGCGGATCTCAGCCAGTTGAGCTCCGCTCACCGATGCAAGCATCTGCTCGCGCAGGCGACCGCGTCGCGCCACCCGATCAGGGTGATCCCAATCGGGGTCCATCTCGCGTGCCTTGGCCTTGACGTCCCGCCAGTCGGTGCCGTCGCTCATCGCTCCGCCTCCTTCAACGAGGTGAGGTGCTCCTGGAACCGCCCATCCGCCAACGGCACGGCCACCTGGTACCAACTCTGCCAATGGCCCGATTTGTCACCGGCCACCAGGAAGACGGCTTCCCGCAACGGATCGAAAGCAAAGATCATCCTTATCTCCGTCGAGCCCGTGGAACCCGGCCTGAGTTCCTTCATGTGGTGGAAGGAACTGCCCTTGAGTCGGTCCACCATCGGACGACCCAATGCCGGACCGTGTTCGGCCAGCAGGTCTATCGCCTCGGCGATCAGATCTGCGCTTGCTGGATCGGTCTTGCATAAGCCGAGGAACCAGTCTTCGACCTCAGGATGCAGTTTCACGCTCCACACGTCATCAATATAAATGCAGCTTATACGAGTCTGCGGCGGCGACACTCAGTCGATGGGGAGTTCGGCGGCGGCCCGGCGGGCGTTGCGGGCGCCTACCAATGTCATCGCCCAGCCGGCGGCGCCGAACCCGGCCGCCGCGACGGCCGCGACCAGGGCGAGCCGCCAGGTGGACGAGGCGAGCGCCGCCCCGCCGAGGTGCCCGACCAGGGCGCCGTAGCTGGCCCAGCCCAGCGCCGCGATCGTCTCGTAGCTCAGGAAGAGCCGGTACGGGTAGCGGCTGCGGCCGGCCGAGAAGCAGGCCGCCATCCGGCCGCCGGGCACGAACCGGCAGAGCAGGATCACCATCGGCCCCGGACGGCGTAGGCCCTGGGTGAACCGGGCGGCGGTCCGTTGGGCGCGACTCTGCCGGGTATGTCGTCGTACCCGTCGATCGGGTGCGCTCCGGCCCAGCAGGTAGCAGACGAGGTCTCCGGCGAGCACCCCGAGCGCGCCGACGGCGATCGTGAGCGGCAGGTCCAGCCCGCCGTAGACGGTGAGCGCCCCGCCGGTGATCATGATTGCCTGGGTGGGGATGACCGGAACGAAGGCGTCCAGCAGCAACAGCCCGAGCAGCGCGAGGTACGCCCACGTCGGTGACGTGACGTCAGTGAGTAGTTCGGGCACGCGTGCCACCTCGCCGTATGTGGCCGATCTGATGTACCGAGCCTGACGGCGTGTCCGGCGTCACGACGGACGGCCCCGACAGGCGGTGACCACGGACACGGCAAGGTCACCCAGGTACAACGACGCTCCATAGCTCCCGGTCACGGTCGGCGGATCGGCGTTCGTCGGCGTACCGTTGGCGAGCGCGGCCCCAACGACCGTCGGGTCCCCCGTTCTCGACGATCGGGCCGCATTGGGCCGCCGGCAGGTCCCGTGCCGGCGGCCCGCCCCTGACCCGGCCGGGCCGGGCCTCGGCGGGGCGGTCCGTCGCCGCGCCTCGACGACGTCGCGGTGACCCGCTCGCGCCGACACCCTGACATCACCGCAGACCCAGTCGGTCAGGCGGCCGGGAGCCACGCCGCCTGCGGCGAAAAACGCGGGTGCGCCCGCGCCCGCACCGGGCGTACCGTCTCGGCATGCGCAGCGCGGATCTGACCACGACGCCGGACGACTCCGGCGTGCCGCACTGACGTTTCTGTCCACGAGGCCCCGGGGCGACCGCTCCCGGGGGCCGCGCGGACCTCGGTCACCGGGTCGCCTCCGGGTCGTACGCGATCAGGGAGAGCGACATGATCGACCACCGCAGGCTCGGCCGGGAGCTGGAGCTGTTCGTCTCCGATCCGCTGGCCGGCGCCGGGCTGCCCATCTGGTTGCCGGCCGGCGCCGCCGCCCGGCACGCGGTCGAGGAGTACGTCCGGGAGTTGGAGCGCCGAGCCGGCTACCAGCACGTCTACTCGCCACCGCTGGGTAAACGCGAGCTCTTCGAGCGCTCCGGCCACCTCGGCTACTTCGCCGACGACATGTTCCCGCCGATGCGCCTCTCCGCCGACGACGAGTTCGTGCTGCGGCCGGCGCTCTGCCCGCACCATGCGCTGGTGTTCGGCGCGCGCGGGCGCTCCTACCGTGAGCTGCCGCTGCGCGTCGCCGAGCTGGGCGGGATGTACCGCGCCGAGCGCTCCGGGGTGCTCGGTGGCCTCTCCCGGGTACGGGCCATCTCGCTCAACGACGCGCACAACTTCTGCGCGTTGGAGCAGGTGGGGGCGGAGGTGGCCGAGATCCTCCGGCTGATCCGCGAGGCGCACGCCGCGCTCGGCGTACGCCCGGCCGGGTTCCGGTTGTCGGTACGCGGACCCGGGCAGCGGTACGTCGGCGACGACGCGCAGTGGGCCCGCGCCGAGGAGCTGCTGCGCGACGCGCTGGCCGGGGTGGAGTACGAGGTGGCACCCGGGGACGCCGCCTTCTACGGTCCGAAGATCGACGTCCAGATCGTCGACGGCCGGGGGCGGGAGTCGACCCTGGCCACCGTGCAGCTCGACTTCGACAAGCCGGAGCGCTTCGACCTGGCCTACACCGACCGGGACGGGGCGAGGCGGCGCCCGGTGATGGTGCACCGGAGCCTGGTCGGCAGCATGGAGCGACTCTTCGCCTACCTGATCGAGGTGCACGAGGGCGCCTTCCCCGCCTGGTACGCGCCGGTCCAGTTGGCGGTGCTGCCGGTGGACGCCGGCCAGGCCGGCGCGGCGGCCGACCTCGCCCGCCGGGCCGAGGCGGCCGGGCTGCGGGTCGAGATCGACGCCGCCGGTTCACTGGGTGCCCGGATCCGGGACGCCGCCCGCCGGCGCATCCCGTACGCCGCGGTGGTCGGTGCCCGGGAGGCGGCCGACGGGCGGGTGTCCCTGCGGCTGCGCGACGGGCGGTCCCTCGACCCGCTGCCCGTGGCGGACGCGCTCGCCCTGGTGGGCGACGTGGTGGCCAGCCGGACCGGGCAGCTGCTGCCCGGCTGACTCGGGCGCGGCGGCAGTCAGTCCGTGGGCCGGCCGGTGCTCGTGCCGGCCGGCCCACGGCCGGTGCCGATGGTCCCGGCCGGGTGGGGGCAGGCCCGCCTGCACCCGGCCGGGAACCTCGCGCGCCTACCCGGCCGGGTGGGTCACGCGGAGAGCGCCCCCTGGGCCGCTGCCGGGGTCCGGGCGGCCTCCTCGCCCTCGTCCTCCTCGGTGATCGCCTGGGTGAACTGGGAAAGGTAGAGCCGGTGGTACGCGCCGCGCGCGTCGAGCAGCTGCTCGTGCGTGCCCTGCTCGACGATCCGGCCGTTCTCCATCATCAGGATCAGGTCGGCGTCCCGGATGGTGGAGAGCCGGTGCGCGATCACGAAGCTGGTCCGGTCCGAGCGCAGCGCGGCCATCGCCCGTTGCAGCAGCACCTCGGTGCGGGTGTCGACCGAGCTGGTGGCCTCGTCCAGGATCAGCAGCGACGGCTCGGCGAGGGCCGCCCGGGCGATGGTGATGAGCTGCTTCTCGCCCGCGCTGACGTTGCTCGCCTCCTCGTCGATGACGGTGTCGTAGCCGTCGGGCAGGCTGCGGACGAACCGGTCCACGAAGGTGGCCCGGGCGGCGGCGAGGATCTCCTCCTCGGTCGCGTCCGGCCGGCCGTACGCGATGTTGTCGCGGATGGTGCCGCCGAAGAGCCAGGTGTCCTGGAGCACCATGCCGATCCGGCCACGCAGGTCGTCGCGGCTCATGCTGGTGGTGTCCACCCCGTCGAGGGTGATCCGGCCGGCGTCCAGCTCGTAGAACCGCATGATCAGGTTGACCAGGGTGGTCTTGCCCGCGCCGGTCGGCCCGACGATCGCCACGGTGTGACCCGGCTCGGCGACCAGCGACAGGTCGTCGATCAGCGGCTTCTCCGGCACGTAGCGGAAGGACACGTGCTCGAACTCGACCCGGCCGCGCGGCTGGGTCACCCGGGCCGGCTCGACCGGGTCGGGGGTCTGCTCGTCGGCGTCGAGCACCTCGAAGACCCGCTCCGCCGACGCCACGCCGGACTGGAGCAGGTTGGCCATCGAGGCCACCTGGGTCAGCGGCTGGGTGAACTGCCGGGAGTACTGGATGAACGCCTGCACGTCGCCGAGGCTCATCGTCCCGTTGGCGACCCGCAGCCCACCGACCACCGCGATCGCCACGTAGCTCAGGTTCCCGATGAACATCATCGACGGCATGATGATCCCGGAGATGAACTGGGCGCCGAAGCTGGCCTTGAAGAGCTCCTCGTTCTTCTCCGTGAACGCCGCCTCGACCTCCCGCTGCCGGCCGAAGACCTTGACCAGCTCGTGGCCGGTGAAGGCCTCCTCGATCCGGCCGTTCAGCTCACCGGTGTGCGCCCACTGGGCGATGAACTGCTTCTGCGACCGCTTGGCGATCCGTTGGGTGACCAGCACCGAGAGCGGCACGGCCACCAGCGCCACCAGCGCCAGCAGCGGCGAGATCCAGAACATCGCCCCGAGTACGCCGACCACGGTGAGCACGGACGTGAGCAGCTGGCTCAACGTCTGCTGGAGGCTCTGCGAGATGTTGTCGATGTCGTTCGTCACCCGACTGAGCAGCTCGCCCCGGGGCTGCCGGTCGAAGTAGGGCAGCGGCAGCCGGTTGAGCTTCTCCTCCACGTCCGCACGGAGCTTCAGCACCGTCCGCTGCACCACCCCGTTGAGCAGCCAGCCCTGCCACCAGGAGAGCACCGCCGCGCCGAGGTAGAGCCCGAGCGCCAGCAGCAGCACCCGGCCCAGCGCGGTGAAGTCGATGCCGGCGCCGGGCACCGGGTTCATCCGGGCGAGCATGTCGGCGAAGGCGTCGTTGCCGCTCGCGCGGGCCGCCGTGACGGCCTGCTCGACGGTGCTGCCCGTTTCGAGCTGCCGGCCGATCACCCCGCTGAAGATCAGGTCGGTGGCGTGCCCGAGGATCTTCGGCCCGGCGACGCTCAACCCGACGCTCACCAGCGCCAGCGCGATGATCCCGCCGAGCTGGAGCCGGTGCGGCCGGAGCCGGCCGAGCAGACGCCGTGCCGACGGCCCGAAGTTCATGGACCGCTCGGCGGGCATCCCGGCCCCGAAGCCCGGGCCGCGGCCACCGCCCGGCCCCCGGCGCGGTGCCGAACCGGCAGCCGGCTTCTGCGCCGGTACGGGTTTCCTGTCGCTCACGCCGCCTCCTCCGCGCTGTGCCTGATGATTCGCTCCCTGCGGTCGCTCATGCCGGCACCTGCGCGGTCTGCTGCGAGGCGACGATCTCGGCGTACGTCGGGCAGCTCTCCAGCAGCTCCTCGTGTCGTCCCACTCCGACGACTCCCCCGTTCTCGAGCACGATGATCTGGTCGGCGTCGACGATCGTGGAGACCCGCTGGGCCACGATCACCACGGCGGCGTCCGCGGTGACCGGCCGCAGCGCCGCCCGCAACCGCGCGTCGGTGCCCAGGTCGAGCGCGGAGAACGAGTCGTCGAAGAGGTATATCTCCGGCTTCCGGACCAGGGCCCGGGCGATCGCCAACCGTTGCCGCTGGCCACCGGAGACGTTCGTGCCGCCCTGCGCGACGGGCGCCTCCAGCCCCTCGGGCATCTGCATCACGAAGTCCGCGGCCTGCGCGATCTCCAGCGCCCTCCAGAGCTCCTCGTCGGTGGCGTCCGGGTTGCCGTACCGCAGGTTGCTCGCGACCGTGCCGGTGAAGAGGTACGGCCGCTGCGGCACCAGGCCGATCCGTCGCCACAGCTCGTCGGGGGCCAGGTCGCGTACGTCGATTCCGTCGACCAGCACCGCGCCGGCGGTGACGTCGACCAGTCGTGGCACCAGCGACAGCAGGGTGGTCTTGCCGGCCCCGGTGCTGCCGATGATCGCCGTGGTGCTGCCGGGCGTAACCCGGAACGAGATGTCCCGCAGCACCGGGTCGGCCGCGCCCGGGTACTGGAAGCGCACGTCGCGCAGCTCCAACTCGGCCCGTCCGGACACCTCGGCGGTCGGCGTCGCGGGCGGCGCCACGGAGGTGTCGGTGTCGAACACCTCGACGATGCGCTCGGCGCAGACCGCCGCGCGCGGCACCATCATCAGCATGAAGGTGGCCATCATGACGGACATCAGGATCTGCATGAGGTACTGAAGGAAGGCGGTGAGCGCGCCGATCTGGATCGCGCCGGAGTCGACCCGCTGCGCGCCGAACCAGAGCACCGCGACGCTGGAGACGTTGAGCACCAGCATCACCACCGGGAAGATAAGGGCCAGCAGTCGCCCGACCCGCAGCGCGGTGGCGCTCAGGTCCGTGTTCGCCACGCCGAAGCGCTGCGTCTCGTACGGCTCACGTACGAAGGCGCGGACCACCCGGATGCCGGTGATCTGCTCGCGCAGGACCCGGTTGACCGCGTCGATCCGGGTCTGCATGAGCCGGAAGCCCGGCACCATCCGCCGGATGACCAGTGCCAGCGCGATGGCGAGGACGGGTACCGAGACGAGCATCAGCCAGGAGAGCCCGAGGTCCTCCCGCAGCGCCATCACCACCCCGCCGACGCACATGATCGGGGCGGCCACGAGCATGGTGCAGCTCAGCAGCACGAGCATCTGCACCTGCTGCACGTCGTTGGTGGTGCGCGTGATGAGCGACGGTGCGCCGAACCGGGCGACCTCGCGGGCGGAGAACCGGTTGACGTGCCGGAAGATCCCGGCCCGCGCGTCCCGGCCGAAGCTCATCGCGGTACGCGCCCCGAAGTACACCGCGGCGATCGAGCAGACGATCTGGACCAGGCTGACGGCGAGCATCCAGCCGCCGGTCGACATGATGTAGCCGGTGTCGCCGCGCGCCACGCCCTTGTCGATGATGTCGGCGTTGAGGCTCGGCAGGTAGAGCGAGGCCATGGTGCCGACGAACTGGAGCAGCAGGACCGCGGCCAGCGGCTTCGAGTAGGGGCGCAGGTGTTCGCGGAGCAGTCGGATCAGCACTTCTGCTGGCCTCCCGTCCCGTCCGTGGGCACTGTCATGCCTGGTTCCTCTCCACTACCGATGACCTCCAGCAGGAACTCGCGGATCACCGCCGCCTTCTCGGGGTCGGCGTCGACCGAGGTGAGCGGCCGACCCGACCGGATCAGGACGCCCACCCCCGCCAGCCGTTCGTGGCCGGCGGGGGTGATGGCGAGCCGTACGCTGCGCCGGTCGCTGTCGTCGCGTCGCCGCTCGACCAGGCCGTCCCGTTCCAGGGTGTCGACGATCCCGGTCAGCGTGGCGGGCCGTACGAAGCAGCGTTGGGCCACCTCGCGGTGGGGCATCGGGCCGTTCTTGTCGAGCGTCATGAGGGCGACCATCCCGGCCTGGGTGAGGTTGAACTTCTCCGCCAGGAAGCGGTTCCACCGCTGGGTGACCATGTGGCCGGCCAAGGCCAGGAGGCGACCCATCGGTACGTCGTTGAGGGTGACGAGATCCACGGTCTGCAGGTTAGCCCCCTGATAGTCAGGCACCAAACGAAATTGCCGCCGCGGTGACCAGGAATGCGATCTGCATGGCCGTGCGCTGCCCCAGCGGCGTGACCGGCCGTCCGGCCAGGGTGAGCCGGCGCTGTGCCGCGGAGACGTTGGCCGGGAACATCGCGAACATCAGCAGTCCCAGCCCGGCCGCTCCCCACCGGGCCGTGGCCGGGACCAGCAGCGCCGCCGCCCCGACCAACTCGAGCACGCCGGTCACGGTGACCAGGAGCGCCGGCCGGGGCAGGCGGGGCGGGACCATGGCGATGAGGCCGGATCGGCGGGGCTCGCTGAAGTGCGCGAGCCCGGTGATTACGAACATGGCGGCCAGCCCGATCCGGAGTGCGTCGGTCGTGCTGTCCAGGGCGTCGAATCCGGCCAGCCCGACGATCCGGGCCACCGCGAAACCGGCGATCAGCGTGATCAGTGGAGCCATGACATCCTCCTCGGGTCGAAACTTGTCACTGGCAAGATTGCTCGTCGAGTGTCATCTTGTCAATGGCAAGATAGGATTACGTCATGACTCCGACGCGTGGCTACCATCACGGCGATCTACGCCGTGCCCTGCTCGACACCGCAGTGGAGGCGATCTCCGAATCCGGCCCCGCCGCGCTCAGCCTGCGTGACCTCGCCCGGCGGGCCGGCGTCTCGCACGCCGCCCCCGCGCATCACTTCGGCGACAAGGCGGGCCTGCTCACCGCGCTCGCCGTACAGGGATTCGATCTGCTCGCCGAGACCCTCGGCCAGGCGGGCGACGACCTGCTCGCCGCCGGCGTCGCCTACGTGGACTTCGCGGTCCGGCACCGCGCGCACTTCGAGGTGATGTTCCGCCCGGAGCTGTACCGGGCCCAGGACCCGCAGGTGCGAGCCGCCAGTGACCGGGCCGGCAATGTGCTGCGCGATCGGGTGGCGGGCCTGCCGGCGCGCGACGGTGGCGCCGGCGAGCCCGGGCGGGACGCCCTCGCCGCCTGGTCGATCGTGCACGGCTTCGCCACCCTCTGGCTCGCCGGTGCGCTGCCTCCCCGCGTCGGCGACGACCCGCGGGAGGCGGCGCGGTACGTGATCAGCCGGCTCGTCGAGTAGGCGAGCCGGACCGCCGTCACCAGCTGGTCGGCAGCGGCATCCCCTCGGTGTAGCCGGCCGCGCTCTGCACGCCGACCACCGCCCGCTCGTGGAACTCGGAGAGGTTGCGCGCGCCCGCATAGGTGAAGGAGCTGCGGACACCCGCGATGATCTCGTCGATCAGGTCCTCGACGCCCGGGCGGGTCGGGTCGAGGTGCATCCGCGCCGAGGAGATGCCCTCCTCGAAGACCGCCTTCCGGGCCCGGTCGTACGGGCTGTCCTCGGCGGTGCGAGCGCTGACCGCCCGGGCCGAGGCCATGCCGAAGCTCTCCTTGTAGCGCCGGCCGTCCGGATCCGTGTAGAGGTCGCCGGGGGACTCGTACGTGCCGGCGAACCAGGAGCCGATCATGACGTTGGAGGCGCCGGCGGCGAGCGCGAGCGCCACGTCCCGGGGATGCCGGACGCCGCCGTCGGCCCAGACGTGCCGGCCGAGCGCCCGGGCCGCCGCCGCGCAGTCCAGCACGGCCGAGAACTGCGGCCGCCCCACCCCGGTCATCATCCGGGTGGTGCACATCGCGCCCGGTCCCACGCCGACCTTGACGATGTCGGCGCCCGCCTCGATCAGGTCCCGTACGCCCTCGGCGGTGACCACGTTGCCGGCCGCCACCGGGACGCCCGGGTCGAGCCGGCGTACCGCCCGCAGCGCGGAGATCATCCGCTCCTGGTGACCGTGCGCGGTGTCCACCACCAGGGTGTCCACCCCGGCCTCCAGCAGGGCGGCGGCCTTGCCGGTCACGTCGCCGTTGATCCCGATCGCCGCCGCGATCCGCAGCCGCCCCTGCTCGTCCACGGCCGGCCGGTAGAGGGTCGCCCGCAGCGCCCCCTTGCGGGTGAGGACGCCGACCAGCCGCCCCTGCGCGTCGACCACCGGGGCGAGCCGGCGCCGACCGGCGGAGAGCACGTCGAACCCGGTACGCGGGTCCGCGTCCGCGGGAACGGTGTGCAGCTCAGTGGACATCACGTGACGTAGCTGGGCGAACCGGTCAACGCTCACGGTGTCCGCCTCGGTGACCACACCCAGCGGTCGGCCGGCCTCGTCCACCACCATCACCGCGCCGTGCGCGCGCTTGGGCAGCAGGTGGATGGCGTCACCGACGGTGTCGGTCGGGCCGAGCGTGATCGGGGTGTCGTAGACCAGGTGGCGCTGCTTGACCCAGGACACCACGTTCGCCACCACGTCGATCGGGATGTCCTGCGGGATGACCGTGACCGCGCCGCGCCGGGCCACCGTCTCCGCCATCCGCCGGCCGGCGACCGCCGTCATGTTCGACACCACGATGGGGATGGTGGTGCCGGTGCCGTCGGAGCTGGCGAGGTCGACGTCGAGGCGGGAGCCCAGGTCGGAGCGGGACGGCGCCATGAAGACGTCGTTGTAGGTCAGGTCGTGCGCGGGAGCCGCGCCGTGAAGGAACCGCACCCGGCAATCATGGCTGCTCGATACGGGTATCGCCGCCGCTGGTAGCGGAAAACACCTTCCCAGGCCCTCCCGCCCCCACCGGCTTCGGTGATCAAGAGGTTTCGGTCGGAAATCGCTCCGCATCTGACGCCAAGCTCTTGATCATCGAGGGGAACGCGGGGGAGGGACGGTCAGCCCAGTAGTAGTGCCAGGGCGAGGAGGGCCATCAACGTGGCGATCAGCCCGTCCAGCAGTCGCCACGCGGTCCGGCGGGCGAGCAGCGGGGCGAGCCGGTGCGCGCCGACGCCGAGCGCCGTGAACCAGACCACGCTGGCCAGGGTGGCGCCGACGCCGAAGAGCCAGCGGTGCGGGTGCTGCTGGGCGATCCCCCCGAGGAGGAGCACGGTGTCGAGGTAGACGTGCGGGTTCAGGTACGTGAAGGCGAGGCAGGCCAGCAGGGTGGCGCCCAGGGTGGCCGGCGGCCGCTCGGTGGGCAGCAGCGCGCCGGGCCGCAGGGCGCGGCGGGCGGCGAGCGCCGCGTAGCAGAGCAGGAACGCGGCGCCGCCCCAGCGGATCGCGGTGAGCAGGACGGGCCGGCCGGTCACCAGCGTGCCGACCCCGGCGATGCCCGCCCCGATGAGCAGCGCGTCCGAGGCGGCGCAGGTGAGGACGACGGGTACCACGTGCTCCCGGCGTAGGCCCTGGCGCAGGACGAAGGCGTTCTGCGCCCCGATGGCGACGATCAGGGCGATGGAGACGGAGAAGCCGGCGACGGCGGAGCTGAGCACGTCTCCGACCGTAGGCGGGCTCGTTCCGTCAGTCGAACTAAAGATTCTGACGCCGGTTAAGCTCAGCTGATGGAAGGGCTCGACTTCGTCCAGCTGCGTACCCTCGCCGCCGTGGTCTCGGAGGGCAGCTTCGAGGCGGCGGCCCGACTGCTGCACGTCACCCCCTCGGCCGTCAGCCAGCGGGTCAAGGCCCTGGAGGAGACGGTCGGGCAGGTGCTCGTTCGGCGGGCCCGGCCCTGCGTGGCGACCGAGGCGGGCGCACCGCTGCTACGTCTCGCCGGGCAGCTCGTACTGCTGGAGCGGGAGGCGCTGACCGACGCGCGCGGCCCGCTCACCGGCGGTGGCGCGCGGACCAGACTCGCCGTGGTGGTGAACGCCGACTCGCTCGCCACCTGGTTCCCGGCCGCCCTGGCCCGGCTGCCGGAAGGGCTCGAACTCTCCCTGGACCTCCGTCAGGAGGATCAGGACCACACCGCCGAGCTGCTCCGCGACGGGGTGGTGACGGCGGCGGTGACCGCGCAGCGCGAGCCGGTCCAGGGCTGCCGGGTACGCCGGCTCGGCGCCATGCGCTACCGGGCGCTCGCCGCCCCGGCGCTGGCCGCCGCGCACTTCGCCGACGGGCTGACCGCCGCGGCGCTGGCCGGCGCGCCGACCGTCGTCTTCGACCGGAGGGACCGGCTGCAGCACCGCTTCATCCGTACGCTGACCGGGCGCACGCTCGACCCGCCCGTGCACTATGTGCCGTCGGTGCCGGCGTTCAGCGAGACCATCCGGCACGGACTCGGCTGGGGTCTGGTGCCCGAGCAGATCGCCGAGGACGATCTCGCCTCCGGGGCGTGCGTCGACATCGCCCCGGGCCGGCAGGTGGACGTGCCGCTGTACTGGCAGCACTGGCGGCTGGAGTCGGCGGCGCTGAACGGCCTCACCACCGCCGTACGCGCGGTGGCCGCCGAAGCCCTCCGCTGACCAGCCGGGCGGGCCCCCACGCGGAGGGGGCCCGCCCGACCCGGTCTCAGGAGATGGTGCAGATGGGGGCGCCCGCGCTGATCACCGCGCCGACGTCCGCCGTCAGGCCGCTGATCGTGCCGGCCTTGTGGGCGTGCAGCGGCTGCTCCATCTTCATCGCCTCCAGCACCACGATCAGGTCGCCCTCGGCCACGGTGTCCCCGTCCGCCACGGCGATCTTGACGATGGTGCCCTGCATCGGGGAGGTGAGCGCGTCGCCGCTGACCGTGCCGCCGGCCTTCGCACCCCCGCCACCACGGCGGGCGGGCTTACGGGCGGCGGGCGCGGCGGTACCCGTACCGGTGCCGAGACCTGCCGGAAGGCTGACCTCCAGCCGCTTGCCACCCACCTCGACCACGACGGTCTCCCGCTCGGCGGGCTCGGCGGTCGGGCCGGCGGTCGCGGTGAACGGCGTGATCGTGTTGTCGAACTCGGTCTCGATCCACCGGGTGTGGACGGTGAAGGGCTCCGCGGTGAAGGCCGGATCGCGGACCACCAGGCGGTGGAACGGCAGAGCCGTGGCCATGCCGTCGACCACCATCTCGTCGAGCGCCCGGCGGGCCCGCTCCAGCGCCTCGGTCCGCGTCTCGCCGACGATGATGACCTTGGCCAGCAGCGAGTCGAAGTTCCCGCCGATCACGTCACCGGCCGAGATGCCGGTGTCCACCCGTACGCCGGGGCCGGTCGGCAGCCGCAGCGCGGTGATGGCGCCGGGGGCGGGCAGGAAGTTACGACCGGGGTCCTCGCCGTTGATGCGGAACTCGATCGCGTGCCCGCGGGGCGTCGGGTCCTCGGTGAAGCGCAGCTTCTCCCCGTCAGCGACGCGGAACTGCTCGCGGACGAGGTCGATGCCGGCGGTCTCCTCGGTGACCGGGTGCTCGACCTGGAGCCGGGTGTTCACCTCCAGGAAGGAGATGGTGCCGTCGCCGCCGACCAGGTACTCGACGGTGCCGGCGCCGTGGTAACCGGCCTCGCGGCAGATCGCCTTGGCGCTCTCGTGGATCTGCGTGCGCTGGGCGTCGGTGAGGAACGGCGCGGGCGCCTCCTCGACCAGCTTCTGGTGCCGCCGCTGGAGCGAGCAGTCCCGGGTGCCCACCACGATCACGTTGCCGTGCTGGTCGGCCAGCACCTGGGCCTCGACGTGGCGGGGCTTGTCGAGGTAACGCTCGACGAAGCACTCGCCGCGGCCGAAGGCGGCGACCGCCTCGCGGGTGGCGGACTCGAACAGCTGGGGGATCTCCTCCATCGTGCGGGCGACCTTCAGGCCGCGCCCGCCGCCGCCGAAGGCGGCCTTGATGGCGACCGGCAGCCCGTGGTCGACGGCGAAGGCCAGCACCTCGTCGGCGCTGCCGACCGGGTCCGGCGTACCGGGCACCAGCGGCGCGCCGGCGCGCTGGGCGATGTGCCGGGCGGTGACCTTGTCGCCGAGGTCGCGGATGGCCTGCGGGGTGGGGCCGATCCAGGTCAGCCCGGCGTCGATGACGGCCTGGGCGAAGTCGGCGTTCTCGGAGAGGAAGCCGTAGCCCGGGTGCACGGCGTCGGCGCCGGCCCTGGCCGCGATGTCGACCAGCTTGTCGATGCGCAGGTAGCTCTCCGCCGCGGTGTCCCCGCCGAGGGCGTACGCCTCGTCGGCCAGCGTCACGTGCAGCGCGTCCCGGTCGGAGTCGGCGTAGACGGCTACGCTCGCCAGGCCGGCGTCGCGGCAGGCGCGGATGACGCGGACGGCGATCTCGCCGCGGTTGGCGATGAGTACCTTACGCACCGTGGGGGCTCCTCCCGGGAGGTCGTTGACCGGGAGTGTATAGGCCACCCGGTCGGGCCCTAACGATCGCTCAGTGTGGGTTGGGGCACGGTCACATCGCGCTCTAGTCAAATTTGCCTAATACGCTTGTGCCGTGTCTGCCACCCGAATGATGATTCTCGGTCTGGTCCGCTGGATGCAGCCCGTGCACGGCTACGACGTGCGGCGCGAGCTGCTCAGCTGGAGCGCCGACAAGTGGGCCAACGTACAGCCCGGCTCGATCTATCACGCCCTGCGCAAGCTGACCGAGGAGGGGCTGCTGCGGGCGGTCGCGACCGAGCAGGTCGGCGGACGCCCGGCCCGCACGACGTACGAGATCACCGAGAAGGGGCAGGACGAGTTCGAGTCGCTGCTGCGCGGCCTCTGGTGGCAGTTGAACGAGCCGGCCGACCCGTTCACGGCGGCCTTCTCGTTCCTGCCGGCGCTGCCGCGCGAGGAGGCGGCGGCCGCGCTGCGGAACCGGGCGAACCTGCTGCGGGCCGGCATGGCGTGGATGCGGACCTCGCTGGAGTCGGACTGGCTGCGCGACACCAAGCCGGTCCACGTGGGTTGGATGTTCGAGCTCTGGACGGCCCGGGCGGAGGCGGAGATCGCGTGGTGCGAGCGCATCGCGGAACGTATCGATTCCGGAGTGTCGTACCTGCCTGCTGGGCTGGAACAGGCGGAGGGTTGGTCCGGGTGGGAGCAGCGACTGCCGGAGCATCCGTCCTCATCTGAATAATCAACGTTGACCAGAAAAGCTATATCGCGTTAGCCTCTTCGCGACGTACGGGGAAGTGCGCCGTCCCACGCTGCCCGCCGCGGCTCGGCGGCCGGCGACCGCGCTGCCTTCCCCGCCGACCCGTGGCCGGGAATACCGGCCCGGACGACCAGGAGCCCGCATGATCGAGACCAGGGGATTACGCAAGTCCTTCCGCTCCCGTGCCGGGCGGGAGACGAAGACCGTCGAAGCGGTACGGGGGGTCGACCTGACCGTCGCCGAGGGCGAGATCTTCGGCTTCCTCGGCCCCAACGGCGCCGGCAAGACGACCACGCTGCGGATGCTCGCCACGTTGATCGAGCCGGACGACGGGGAGGCGATCATCGCGGGCGCCGACCTGCGCAAGGCGCCGGGCGAGGTGCGCCGCCGGATCGGCTACGTGGCCCAGGGCGGCAGCACCTGGGACGAGTCGACCGCCCGCGAGGAGCTGGTGCTCCAGGCCCGGCTCTACGGGATCGGCAAGACCGAGGCGCACCAGCGGGCCGTCCGCGCCCTCGACGCCTTCCAACTCGCCGAGTTCGCCGACCGCAAGTGCAAGACCTACTCCGGCGGTCAGCGGCGGCGGGTGGAGATCGCCCTCGGCATCATCCACGAGCCGAAGATCGTCTTCCTGGACGAGCCCACCACCGGGCTCGACCCGCAGAGCCGCGCACACATGTGGGACGAGATCCGCCGGCTGCGTACCGAGGGGATGACGGTCTTCATCACCACCCACTACCTGGACGAGGCCGACGCGCTCTGCGACCGGATCGCGATCATGGATCACGGTCAGCTGGTCGCCGAGGGCACGCCGGCCGACCTCAAGCGGGAGATCTCCGGCGAGGTCGTCCAGGTCGGCCTCGACGCCGCCGACACCCCGCAGGCCGCGAAGGCGCTCGACGGCGAGGCGTACGTCCGGAAGCTGGAGACCGGCGACGACGGCGGCCTGCGACTGTACGTCGACGAGGGTGCCACGGCGATCCCGCAGATCCTGCGCCGACTGGACCACGCCGGCCTCGCGCTCTCCTCGATCGAGCTGCACCGCCCCAGCCTGGACGACGTCTTCCTCACCAAGACCGGCCGCTCGCTGCGCGAGTCCTGACGAACCGGAGATCGATCATGAAACTCGCCCGCGACACCTGGCTCATCTTCCAACGCCAGTTCCAGCTGCTCGTCCGTAACCCGGTCTGGGTCTTCGTCGGCGTCTTCCAGCCGGTGATGTACCTCCTCCTGTTCGCCCCGCTGCTCAAGCCCGCACTGAACGCGCCGACCCAGGCCGAGGCCTACAAGATCTTCGTACCCGGCCTGCTGGTGCTGCTGGCCATCTTCGGTGGCCTCTTCCAGGGCTTCGGTCTGATCGCCGAGCTGCGCGCCGGGGTGATCGAGCGGTCCCGGGTCACCCCGGTCAGCCGGCTCGCCCTGCTGCTCGGGCGCTCCCTGCGCGACGTCGTCTCGCTGATCGTGCAGGCGATCATCATCACGCTGCTCGCCCTCGCGTTCGACCTGCGGGTCGTCCTGGGAGACCTGCTGCTCGCGTACCTGATGCTCGCGCTGATCGCGCTGATGACCTCGGCCGTCTCGTACGGCGTCGCGCTGAAGGTCAAGAGCGAGGACGCGCTGGCCCCACTGATGAACACCGTCGCCCAGCCGGTGCTCCTGCTCTCCGGCATCCTCCTGCCGCTCAGCTTCGCGCCTGGCTGGTTGCAGGGCGTCGCCGACTGGAACCCGTTCTCGTGGGCGGTCGACGGCACCCGAGCCCTCTTCGCCGGCGACCTGGGCAACGACCGGGTCTGGCAGGGGCTGAGCATCATCGCCGTACTCGCCGTGCTCGGCGTCTACTGGGCGGCAAGGCAGTTCGCCCGCAGCGTCCGCTGAAATCACTGGCCGGCTCGCGGTCGCTTGCTCGCGGCTCGCGGTGGTGGCTCGCTCGCGGTGGTGGCTCGCTTGATCCACTCGCCTTCATTGATGTCGGGGTGTCGAACGCGGTTCGACACCCCGACATCAATGAACCGGAGTCGATCAGGCTGGCGCCGTCAGTGCACCCGGGCCAGGGTGAGTCCGTCGGCGATCGGCAGCATCACCGCGTCCACCCGGACGTCGGCGAGCACCTCGTCGTTGAAGGCGGCGATGGCCCGGTCGCTCTCGTTCCGTGGGGCGATCACCGCACCGCCGCGCAGCACGTTGTCCACGGCGATGACGCCCCCGGGCCGCATCCGTGGCACCAGCTCGGCCCAGTAGATCGGGTAACCCGTCTTGTCCGCGTCGATGAACGCGAAGTCGAGGTACCGCTCGTGCGGCAGCTCGCGCAGAGTGTCTCCGGCCGGGCCGATGCGCAGCTCGATCCGGTCGTCCACCCCGGCCCGTGCCCAGTAGCGGCGGGCGATCCCGGTGTACTCCTCGGAGATGTCGAAGCAGGTGAGCCGTCCGCCCTCGGCCAGGCCCCGGGCGATCGCCAGCGAGGAGAGCCCGGTGAACGTGCCCACCTCCACCGCCTGCCGCGCCCCGAGGATCCGGGTGAGGAAGGTCAGGAACGCGGCCTGCTCCGGCGCGACCTGCATGGTCGCCTCGTCCGGCAGCACCGTTAGGGTCTCCTCCGCGAGGTCGCGGATGATCTCGTCGGGCGGGGATCCGTGCCCGACGAGGTACGCGTGCAGCTCGTCCGTCAGCGGAATCGACTTGGTGGTCATGGTGGCACGCTAACCGAGCGGCTCGACCGACTGGCCGCCCGGCGAGACCTTCGTCCACAGATCGGTGATCCGCAGGTCGAGGTCGGCGAGGAGCTTGCGCAGCAGCGGCAGGGAGAGCCCGATGACCGTACTCGGGTCACCGTCGATCCGCTGCACGAACGGCCCGCCCAACCCGTCGATCGTGAAGGCCCCGGCCACAGCGAGCGGTTCACCGGTGGCGACGTACGTCTGGATCTCCTCGTCGCTGATGTCGGCGAAGTGGACGACCGTGGAGGCGACCGCCTCGGCGCGCCGCACCGCCGTCACGTCGATCAGGCAGTGCCCACTGTGCAGCACCCCGCTGCGTCCACGCATCCGCCGCCAGCGCTGCGCGGCGTCGGCGGCATCGGCCGGCTTTCCGAAGATCTCACCGTCGAACTCGAGCACCGAGTCGCAGCCGATCACCAGGGTGCGCTCCTCGGTGGCCGGCCGCAGCCGGGTGAGCACCGCCTGCGCCTTCAGCCGGGCCAACTCCAGGCAGAGCTCGTCGGCCCGGTCTGTCACCACCAGAGATTCGTCGACGCCGCTGACCAGTACGTCCGGCTCGATACCGGCGGCTTGCAGGATCTTGCGGCGGGCGGGACTCGCGGAGGCGAGTACGAGGCGGAGCGGCAGCTGATCAGGCACCCCGCCGACGTTACCGGCTCAGCCCCTGCCACGGGCCGTGCGGCACCCCCCAACGCCGCCTCCGACCCGGCACCCCGTCCCACCGGCCCTGTCCCCGACCCGGCGCCCCCTCCCGCCGGCCCTGTCCCCGACCCGGCGCCCCCTCCCGCCCCCGGAGATCAACTCGCAGATCAACTCGTCTTCCTTGAAGTCGGGGTATCAAGTGGCGTGGGAGGCCCCGACTTCAAGGAAGACGAGTTGACCAACTCGCGGCCGGGCCGCAACCAGGCACCGTTGCAACCGGAACCTCGCGTCGGGGCTCGTCAGCGGCTGATCCGCGGCGGCGGATCGTCCCCGCGCCTGCGTCGACGCACGATCACCGCCCACGTCACAGCGGCCGCCACGATCACACCGAGCGTGGCCAGCCCGCGGACCGTGGCCGCGTTGTCGCTACCGAGACCGTCGCCGGGAGGCTCGGCGGCCGCCGTCGTGCGCGGGCCACCGCCGGCCGGTGCGCTCGCCGTCGCCGATCCGAACCCCAGCGGCGGTACGTCAGCAGTCAACGCCGCAACGATGTCGATCACTCCGTAGCCGTACTCGTCGTCCCGCCCAGGCGGGCCCTTGTCGATGGCGGTCGCAGTGAGTCGATGCACGACCTCCCGCGCCGGCAGGTACGGGTACTTCGACCGAATCAACGCCACAGCCCCCGCAACGATTGCGGTGGCACCCGAAGTGCCGGTCCCCTTCGAGTACTTCCCGCCGTAGCTGGTGCTATAGATATCCACCGCAGGTGCGACCAGGTCGATTTCAGGCCCACTTACTGAGAGCTCAGAGTAAGTTCCGGACCGTGTGATGCCGCCTACGGCTATAACGCCTTCCTCGGATGCGGGATATGCAACTCTCCTGTCTCCGGGCTTATTTCCTGCTGCTGCAACGATGGCTATGTCCGCCGCCATTGCAGTGCGGACGGCTCGTTCGAGCTGTGGGGTGGCATTACCAGAACTCGAAATGCTGATGACGTCGACGCCTCGCTCCACTGCAAAGTCAATGGCCTGAGCTAAAGCTGTCGAGTCGCCTTCGCCGTGAGGGGGTGAGTCGAAGATAGGAACGATTTTAGCTCGTGGTGCAATGCCAAGTGCGCCTTGGTTCTCGCCTCGGCCGTGCGCCGCGACTAGGCCTGCCATTGATGTGCCGTGACTGTCCCTGTCGCTTCGCCCGTCCCCGGAGCCTCCTGGAATGATGTCGATGCCCGGAAGCAAATTGTTCCGTAGGTCGGGATGTTGGTCTACTCCAGTGTCGGGTACCGCAACTAAGACGTCCTCTCCAAGTGACAATCGGTGGGCGCCAGCAATATTTAGGAATTGCAGATGCCACTGGTCGTCTCTGATTTGATCGACGCCCTCCTGTATCGGTTCGACTCGGTTTAGAGTCGTCGCCGAGTACGCAGACGAGCAGGGGGCAGTAGCGGACGTAGCGAGCAGTGCGACTATCCAGATGGTCGTCTGAAAGATCACCGGTCTAGCCCGATTGCCGGTCCGGGATCAGTTGGACCATCCTCGCCGGGAGGTAGCACTACGGGGTCGACGCCTCTGTCAACTTGCCACGGGTTGGTCGGATCCCACCTCCTTGCTTTGTCCGCATCGGAACCCCAAGGCGTTGTCCTGTGCGACACCTCGCCCCTGCTTGAAAAGGTGCCCGGGGCTGGATTCGTTGCGGCACCGAATGACGGTGTGCCGAAGCCTCGGCCCCCGCCGGGGCGTGAGCCGGCTCCACCGGCGGGTGCCGTACCGGCTCCGCCTCCCCCTATTACTCCGCCAATGGGATTGGCTCGACCCGCCTGAGAGTCGTTTGAGGTTCGATTTCCGACGCCCGACCCTGGAGGATTGCCGATCAGGCCGCCGAACGGCGTTGCACGGGGTTGAGTCGATGAACTCGTAGCTGGTGGAAGATTGCGGTCGCTCATGCTGAGCTTGCCCGAAGCGTTCGGGGGTAGCCCCAACCCGTTTCGAATGCTGGGCCGGGATGGCGTTCCTGAAGGCAGGCTCGGGAGTGAATTGGGATCAACCGGAGGTGGTGTTGTAGGCGTACCTATTTTGGCCGGAGGAATCGTCGACCTGTCGGCGGCGCCTAGCACGGGCCCGCTCAGTGACGGTGGGGTCGCGGTTGGCCGAACGGTTCCTCTGCTGGGGGGAACTGGCTTTGTGAGTGCGGGCGGCCGTACAGGCACCGGAACGATGGGCGGAATCGCTGGCGTGGGAATTGAGCCATAAACATCGGGATTGTCTGATTGCCTCGGCGGCCTCGTTGGCACTGGCGGCTGGCGTAGCGCTGCTTGGGCTTGTTGGAGCTCGGTGCTGAGGCCGTACATGATGCCGCGCGCCTGGACGTTCAGCTGCTCAAGGTCGGCGTCGGTGACCGGCCGATCCGTCACGCGGCTGCCCATGGCTGCCTTCGGGTCGGCGGCCGTCGCCTCGTACGCCCGCTTCTGCTGGAGTTTGGCCGCGTACTCCTCGTGGATCTTCTGAAGTCTGGTGCGGGTGCCGCCGATGGCCTGGGTGGCGGCGGCGAGCGCGGTGTAGTTCGTGGCGGCGGCGTCGTGGGTACGGCGCACCTTGTCGATCAGCTCGTCGAGCTGGCTGAGGTACGCGAGGGCGGCCGTGTTGCTGGCCGGCGGCCATGCTGCGGCGAGACCCCGTCGGTACTCCTGGAGCCGGCTGAGGTGGGCCTGCGCCAGGTCGCAGATCTTGCGCCAGCCGGCGACCTGCTTCCAGTGGTTGGCGGTGTCGTGGTCCTGCAGGCAGGCCCACATGCTGTTCACGTCCATCCGGTGCCAGTCGGTGAGGCTGGACGTGCGGCCGCTGCCTCGTTCGATCATCTGTTCACCGCCGGGCCGTTCTCCGGACCGGTCGGGTCTCCCAGCAGCACCGATGGCGGTCCGGCGGCCCCGACGGCGCGGGGGTTGGCGAGCGCGTGCTCGACGTCCGCGACCCTCGCCGCGGAGAAGGCGTCGGCGCCGGCGTACCGGTCGGCGACCGTGCCCGCCGCGGCGGCGAGGTGGCCGGTGGCGCCGCAGACGCCCCAGACCATGTCGACGCTGGCCTGCTGGGTCTCGTGGTGGGCCTGCAGGAAGTGCACCAGCTCGATGAACGCGTCGCAGGGGTTGGGCAGCGGCGCGGTCACGTCCTCGGCGATGCGCGGCAGGTGCGGCGCGTAGTTGCGCTCGACCTCGGCGGTGAGCCGGTCGGCGAACTCTCGCAGTTGGCGGATGTCGGCGTCGATCGAACCGTAGCCGCTCAGCCAGGCCGGCGGGCGGTCCTCTCCAGGGATCATCGACCCTCCCATACCGTCACGACGCCGTGTCCCTGAGTGAGGTTAACGGCTGACGGCCCCCCAGGCAGCCCCACAAGCCCCCAGGCAGCCCCGCGATTGCGGCAATGCCTCATAAGGACATGAGGCCCATGAAGACATGATTGCGGCAGCCCCTAATAAGAACAGTGCCGGGCGAGCGGGGGGAACGGTGAGCGCCTGCCAGGGATCAGCTGGGCAGGCCGGAGGCGCGCCAGGCCCCGGGGCCGGCGGTGACGCCGGCGGCCGGCCGTCCGCTGCGCGCCCAGGCGGAGGCGGCGGCGGGGGCGGGCGCGGCGGCCGGACGCGACCGGCTGACGACCGCGCCCACCAGCGCGGCCAGCTCCTCGGCGGTCGGAACCCCGCGGACGACCCGGAGCAGCGGCTCTTCGGCAGACATGAGGTCAGGGTACGCGCCGAGCTTCCGGAGCTTCACCGCAACGTGGCGTGCCGCCGGTGTGGCTGTCAGCGTGGCCGGGTACCGTCTCAGCGATGTCGAACGCGCTTCCCCAACTCGTCGCTGACCGGTACCGGCTGCTTTCGCCGCTCGGTCAGGGTGGCATGGGTCGGGTGTGGAAGGCGCGTGACGAGGTGCTGCACCGCGACGTGGCCATCAAGGAGCTGGTCCCGCCGCCCAGCCTCACCGATGACGAGCGTCGTGAGATGCGGGAACGCTCGCTGCGGGAGGCCCGGGCCATCGCCCGGCTCAACCACATCAACGTCGTCCGTATCTTCGACGTGCTGCGTACCGACGGTGACCCGTGGATCGTCATGGAGTACGTCGCGTCGAGGTCGTTGCAGGACACTCTTGCCGAGTCCGGCCCGGTGCCGTCGGCCCGCGCGATCGAGATCGGTCTCGGTGTGCTCGGCGCGCTGAAGTCCGCGCACAAGGCCGGGGTGATGCACCGTGACGTCAAGCCGGGCAACGTGCTCCTCGGCAACGACGGTCGGGTGGTGCTGACCGATTTCGGTCTCGCCACCATCCCGGGTGACCCGAACGTCACCCGCACCGGCATGGTGCTCGGCTCGCCCGCGTACATCGCGCCGGAGCGGGCCCACGACGGCACCGCCGGGCCGGAGGCCGACCTCTGGTCGCTGGGCGCCACCCTCTACGCGGCGGTCGAGGGGAAGTCACCGTACGCGCGGCCGTCGGCGATCGCGACGCTCGCGGCGCTGGCCACCGAGCCGTTGCCGCCGCCGAAGAACGCCGGCCCGCTGAAGCCGGTGTTGCAGGGGCTGCTGCGCAAGGACCCGCGGGAGCGGATCGACGCGGAGACGGCGGAGCGGATGCTGCGTCGCGCCAACGGGCGGCGGGCGCGGGGAATCTCGCTGCTCGACGGCGTACGCAGGCCGGGGCCGAACGGCCCGCGACTGCCGCGCCCGACCGTGGTGCCGGCCCCGCGCCCGGCCGAGCCGGCCGAGCCGCCGGTCGCCCCACCGGCGCCTCGCGCGCCGTCGGCGGCGGCTCTGGCGGGGCCGGCGGCGGAGGCCACCGCGAAGGTTCCTGCCGGCGCCGACGCCGCCCCGACCGCGAAGGTCGAGCGGTCCACCGTGGACGCGGAGCCCACGACGAATGTCGACCGGCCGACGCCCGTCGTGAGCGCCGACCCGACCGCGAAGATCGACCTTCCGGCCGGGGACGCCGAGCCGACGACGACTGTCGACCGATCGACCGCAGACGACGCGCCGACGGCCAAGGCCGACCGCGCGACGACTGACGATGCGCCGACGGCGAAGGTCGACCGGTCGACGCTCGACGCCGACCGCACCGCCAAGATGGAGCGTCCGGCCACCTCCGCGCAGAGCCGGCCCGACACGAAGGCCGGCGGCTCCGGGTCATCGGTCGAGGAGTCGAAGCCGGCCGACGGTCGGCGGACCGAGCGACCCGTCGCCGCGCCGCGCCGGCCGGCCAATCCGACGTCGGTGTTGCCGGTGAGCCCACCGGCCGGGCCGACCGGGCGTGCGCCGATCCCGGCGACCGGCGGCACGCCGGACGATCGGAAGCGACGCAACCTGCTGGTCGGCGTGCTGGTGGCCGTGCTTCTGGTCGGCCTCGCGGTGGCCGTGCCGCTCTTGACCAGTGGCGACGACCCCGAGGACGATGGCCGTCCGACGGCCGGGTCGAGCGTCGGCTCCGTCTCCGCGCCGCCGGGCTCCGCGCCCGCCTCACCGCCGCCGACCAGCGCCGCGCCGAGCGTGACGCCGAGCGCCAGCCTTTCCCCGAGCACCTCCCCGAGCAGCGGCATTCCGGCCGGGTGGTCGTTGCGCAAGGATCCGGTCGGCTTCTCACTGCCGATTCCGAAGGGGTGGACCCGCAGCGCCGGCGAAACCTGGGTGCGGTACGCGGACCCGAACGGCGTCGGGGAGCTGACGATCGACCGGACTAACACTCCGGGGTCGAACGCTAAGAAGGCCTGGCAGGACATCGAGCCGGCCCGGAAGCGGCTGGTGAACAACTACGAGAAGCTCAGCCTGGAATCCATCGACTGCCGATGGCGGACCTGCGCGGACTGGGACTGGCTGGAGACCCGCGACGGCACCCGGATCCACGTCCGGAACCGGGGCTTCGTGACCGCGCACAACCGGGGCTTCGCCCTCCGCTTCGAGGTCGCGCAGAAGGACTGGAACGCCAGCCTGCCCAACTTCGAAATGATCTTCCGCGAGTTCGTGCCGGACCGGCAGGACTGACCACGCGAGTCGCACCGGTGCGAGTCTTCCTCGCATGACCTTCCGCCGTCCGGGGTAACTGGACCTTGACGACGGAAGGAGGTACGACATGGGTTACCGACGGAGGGACGCCCGGCCGCGGGTGGCACTGTGGATGCTCGTGGCGTTCGGCGACGCGGTCCTGCTCCTGGCCGGTCTCGGGATTCCGGCGCTCGTCGCGCTGGTCAGCGTCGTTGCCGTCACCGTCGCCGGGGTGGGTGCCTGGCTGGTGGCCCGACGGGCCGCGCTGGTCCGGGAGGGGACGATGCCCGCCCGGGTCGCGGTGCCGGTCCGTTACCGGCGGCGGGTCTGACGTACACGCAGGTGGCCGTGGCGGCAGCCGGACCGGTTGTCGACCGTACGGTGACAGCCGATCCCGCTGCCGCCACCTGCCCGTTCACGGGGTGTTGTTCGCCAGCGCGATCAGGCGTGAGCGGTCGCCGTTCCAGTAGTTGCGGTCGACGTTGCCGCTGATGCCGGCGACGCTGCCGGTGCTGGTGTACTGCCAGAAGCTCCAGACCGGGGCGCCGGCCGGCAGGGTGCCGGGCGCGCTGGCCCAGCGGGCGATCCAGAGCGGGTGGTTGCCCCACGGCCCGCTCCAGCTGCCCGTGCACTGGTTCCACCAGCTGGTGGTGGTGTAGATGACGGCGTAGCGGCCGGTGCGTGAGCGGTAGGTGTTGAGGAAGTCCTGCACCCAGTTGCGCATCCCGGTGGTGCTGAGGCCGTAGCAGTAGCCGCCGCTGTACGGGTTGGCCTCCAGGTCCAGGGCTGCGGGGAGGGTGCGGCTGTCGGCCGACCAGGCGCCGCCGTTGGAGGCCAGGTAGTTGGCCTGGACGGCGCCGGAGGAGATGTTGGGGCGGGCGAAGTGGTACGCCCCGCGGATGACGCCCGCGTTGTAGGCGGCCACGTAGTTGGTGTTGAAGCGTGGGTCCTTGTAGCTCGTGCCCTCGGTGGCCTTGATGAAGGCGAACTGGATGCCCGCGTTGCGGACGCTGGTCCAGTTGATGACGCCCTGGTAGTGGGAGACGTCGATGCCGGGAACGGTGGCGGCGGCGGCCGGGCCGGTGGTGGCGACGAGCGTCGCGGCCGCGGTGGCGAGGACGGTGAGGCCGGCTGCGAGCAGACGACGCAGCGGTGATCCGGTGCGGGACATGGATACCTCCAGGAAGCGGGGGCATATCTATTGATGGAAATCTTTGGAGCTAATCACCCAAGATCGCAAGGGGGGCAAAAGAAACTTTCAGCGGCGGTGCTACGGCGCCCGGCAGCCAGCACGTGACGTGCTCGGTACGCGACCATGCGTGACGGAGGTGATCTCCGGTGCCCCGGGCCGGTAGGCTCGCGCCCCATGGTGTCGTTCGACGGGCTGACCGACCTCTGGGACCGGCTGTTCGGTGCACAGCCCGACCCGCCGCCGCTGCTGGTCGTGCTGACCGGTCTCGCCGCGCTGGTGGTGGTCTCCACCCGGCTCCCGTGGCGGGTCGCCCGCAACGCGATCACCATCGCCCACGAGGGCGGTCACGCGCTGATCGCCCTGCTCACCGGCCGCAAACTGCGCGGCATCCGGCTGCACTCGGACACCTCGGGGCTGACCCTCTCCGCCGGCCGTCCCACCGGGCCGGGCATGATCCTCACGCTGCTCGCCGGGTACGTCGCCCCGCCGCTGGTCGGGCTCGCCGGGGCCTGGCTGCTCGGCGGCAACCGGATCACCCTGCTGCTCTGGGTGGCCGTCGCGCTGCTGCTCGCGATGCTCGTGATGATCCGCAACGCCTTCGGCGTGATCTCACTGCTCGTCAGCGGCGGCGTGGTGCTCGCCGTCTCCTGGTACGCCTCGCCGCAGGTGCAGGCCGCGTTCGCGTACACCGGGGTGTGGTTCCTGCTGCTCGGCGGCGTACGGCCGGTGGTCGAGCTGCAACGGCTGCGTTCCCGGGGCCGCATGCCCGCCTCCGACGCCGACCAACTCGCCGGGCTAACCCCGTTCCCGGCGTTCTTCTGGGTCACCGTCTTCGCCCTGGTCAACCTGGCCGTGCTGGCCGTGGGCGCCGCCCTGCTGGCCGATCCCCTCCTGGACGGCACCCCACTGCCCACCCTCTGACCAGGATCGACCGGCCGCAGGGCCTGATCGGCACCGGCCGCGGCCCGGGGCAGAATGGGCCGCATGCGGTACGTGATCATTGGGGCCGGCGCCGTGGGCGGGACCATCGGCGCACGACTGGCGACGGCCGGGCAGGACGTCACGTTGGTGGCGCGCGGCGCGCACCTGACCGCCCTGCGGGAACGCGGCCTCACCCTCCGACAGCCGGAGCAGGAGCGGACGGTACGGCTGCCGGCGCTCGACGGCCCGGACGGGCGGCCGTTGCCGGCCGACACCGTGCTCGTGCTCGCCGTCAAGTCGCAGGACACCGCCGGCGCCCTGGCGGCCTGGGTCGACGCCCCGGTGGTCGGCGGCGGTACCGCAGGTGAGCGGCTGCCCCTGTTCACCGCGCAGAACGGGGTGGCCAACGAGCCCGCCGCCCTGCGGCTCTTCGCCCGGGTGCACGGGGTGTGTGTCTGGCTCCCCGCGACCCATCTCGAACCGGGCGTCGTGGTGGCCAACGGCCACCCGCATCCCGGGGTGCTGCACCTCGGCCGCTACCCGTCCGGCCCGGACGACACCGACCGGGCGGTCGCCGCCGACCTCACCGCCGCCGGTTTCGTCGCGCCACTGCGGCCGGACGTCATGCGCTGGAAGTACGGCAAGCTGCTGGGCAACCTCGGTAACGCGCTTCAGGCGCTCTTCGGTCGGGACGTCCCCGAGGAGCTGGCCGGCCGGATCCGGGCCGAGGGCGAGGCGGTGCTGGCCGCGGCCGGCATCGCGTACACCAGCCGGGCGGAGGAGGCGGCCGAACGCGGCGACCTCGTGCAGCACCGACCGGTTGGCGGCGAGCAACGGTCCGGCGGATCCACCTGGCAGAGCCTGGCCCGAGGCGCCGGCGCGGTCGAGACCGACCACCTCAACGGGGAGGTCGTGCTGCTGGGCCGGCTGCACGGCGTACCGACACCGGCCAACGCCGCCGTGCAGCAGGCGGTACGCCGCGCCGTGCGGGAACGGATCCCGGCCGGCGAATTCCCGCCGGACGAGCTGGCGAAATTGCTCGGCTGACCGGGGCAACCGCGTGCACCGTGCGGCGCGTGTCC
The DNA here is from genome assembly GCF_003626545.1 of Micromonospora musae. Classification (NCBI taxonomy): domain Bacteria; kingdom Bacillati; phylum Actinomycetota; class Actinomycetes; order Micromonosporales; family Micromonosporaceae; genus Micromonospora; species Micromonospora musae. The sequence continues at coordinate 228,961 of NZ_RAZS01000001.1, read as the reverse complement.
ACTGCGACCGCACGGGGGAGGTGGCCAGGTGCCGGACGTCGAAGGGTTCGACGAGTTCTACCGGGGCAGCCGGCAACGGTTGCTCGGGTTCGTGTACGTACTCACCGGCAACCTCGCCGAGGCGCAGGACGCGGTGCAGGAGGCGTACATCCGGGCCTGGCAGCGCTGGTCGACGGTGAGCGGCTACGACGACCCGGAGGCGTGGACCCGGGTCGTCGCCAGCCGGATCGCGGTGAGCCGCTGGCGCAGCCTGCGCAGCCGGGCCCGGGCGTACCTGCGGCACGGTGCCGTCGAGACCACCCCCGGCCCCGGCACCGAGACCGTCGACGTGGTGGCCGCGCTGCGCCGGCTCCCCGAGGAGCAGCGCACGGCGATCGCGCTCTACTACCTGCTCGGCATGCCGGTCGCCGAGGTCGCCCGGGAGACCGACGCCCCGGTGGGGACCGTCAAGGCCCGGCTCTCCCGTGGGCGCACCGCGCTCGCCGGGCTGCTCGCCGTCTCGGACCTGGAGGAGGCCGCAGATGCGTGACTATCCGACGTTCGTCGAGAAGGTGCAGCGGGACCTGCGGGACGTGCGCTGGCCCGACCCGGACGAGATCCGCGCCCGCGCCCGGCGGCGCAGCCGGCGGAGAGCCACGGCCGCGGCGGTTGCGGTGCTGGTCTTCTCGGGCGCCACCGTGGCGTTGGTCAACCGCGCTGACGAGGCGCGCACGGTCGCCGCGAGCGGGGGCCGGGTTGGTGCGGCCGGTGTCGGGGTTCCCGCCGAAGCCCTGTTGTCGAAGTCCGATCTGCCGGTGCCGGCGGATATCGAGATCGGAGAATCCGGGGCCCGGGAGTCGGTACGGGTCGATCCGCTGCTCGACGAGTGCGCCCAGCAGCGCGGGTTGCCCGTGAATCCGGTCGTGTCCCGTTACTCGCGATCTCGTAGCCTCCTGCGGCATCCGGAGACCGACGGACGGCAGAGCGTGCAATCGGTGCTCACGCAGGACGTCTACCGGGTGAACGCCGACGAGGCCGACCGGATTCTCGCCGACCTCGACCGCTCCGTGTCGAGTTGCTCCTGGTGGCGGCAGCCGGCTCAGCCGGACGAGCGGCCCGAGAACGTGACCGAGTACGGCTGGCAGGTGGTGGCACGCGACTTCGCCGGCGATCGAGCGCTCCTGCTCCGTCGGGTGACGGCCCCGAGCAGCTCGCCCGTGCGGTCCACCGCGGAGGAACTGCCCGCAGCGGTGCTCTTCGTGGTGCGGGTCGGTGACCTGGTCGCGGTGGCCGGAACACCGTCCACCGGGGTCGTCCGCCCGATCATCGACCAGCCGCACCTCACCGATGACCAACTGCGCGAGCTGGCGAGGACGGTGGCCGGCCGCATGTGCGCCGACGCGGACCGACGCTGCTGACCGGCCGGGGCGCCCACCGGGCGCCCCGGCAGCCCGGCTACAGCGGGATGTTGCCGTGCTTCTTCGGCGGCAGGGTCTCGCGCTTCGTCCGCAGCACCCGCAGCGCGCGGACGATCTGGCCGCGGGTCTCGTGCGGCGTGATGACGGAGTCGACGTAGCCCCGCTCGGCCGCGACGTACGGGTTGGCGAGGGTGTCCTCGTACTCGGCGATCTTCTCGGCCCGCAGCGCGGCCGGGTCTTCCGCACCCGCCAGCTCCGAGCGGTAGAGGATGTTCACCGCCCCCTGCGCCCCCATCACCGCGATCTGCGCGGTCGGCCAGGCGAAGTTCAGGTCCGCGCCGAGGTGCTTCGAGCCCATCACGTCGTACGCCCCGCCGTACGCCTTGCGCGTGATGACGGTGACCTTCGGGACCGTCGCCTCGGCGTACGCGTAGATCAGCTTCGCGCCCCGGCGGATGATGCCGTCCCACTCCTGCCCGGTGCCGGGGAGGAAGCCGGGAACGTCCACGAAGGTCAGCACCGGAATGTTGAACGCGTCGCAGGTGCGGACGAAGCGGGCGGCCTTCTCCGAGGCGGCGATGTCCAGGGTGCCGGCGAAGTGCATCGGCTGGTTCGCCACGACGCCGACCGGCCGCCCCTCGACCCGGCCGTAGCCGACGAGGATGTTCTGCGCGTAGAGCGGCTGAACCTCGAGGAACTCCCCGTCGTCGAGCACGTGCTCGATCACCCGGTGCATGTCGTAGGGCTGGTTGGCCGAGTCGGGGATCAGCGTGTCCAGCTCCCGGTCCTCGTCGGTCACCGACAGCTCGGCCGGGGCGTCGTAGACCACCGGCTCGTCCAGGTTGTTCGACGGCAGGTACGACAGGAGGGCCTTGACGTACTCGATCGCGTCCTCCTCGTCAGTGGCGAGGTAGTGCGCGTTGCCGCTGCGGGTGTTGTGGGTGTGCGCGCCGCCCAGCTCCTCCATGCCCACGTCCTCGCCGGTGACGGTCTTGATCACGTCCGGGCCGGTGATGAACATGTGCGAGGTCTGGTCGACCATGACGGTGAAGTCGGTGACCGCGGGGGAGTAGACGGCGCCGCCCGCGCACGGCCCCATCACCAGCGAGATCTGCGGGATGACGCCGGAGGCCCGTACGTTGCGGAAGAAGATCTCCCCGTAGAGGCCGAGGCTGGCCACGCCCTCCTGGATGCGGGCGCCGCCGGAGTCGTTGATGCCGATCACCGGGCAACCGATCTTCATGGCGAGGTCCATCAGCTTGACGATCTTCTCGCCGAAGACCTCGCCGAGGGAGCCGCCGAAGACGGTGAAGTCCTGGGCGAAGACGCAGACCTGCCGGCCGTCCACCGTGCCGTAACCGGTCACGACACCGTCGCCGTACGGGCGGGACCGCTCCAACCCGAAGTTGGTGGAACGGTGCCGGGCCAGCTCGTCCAGCTCGACGAAGGAGCCCTCGTCGAGCAGCAGTTCGATCCGCTCCCGGGCGGTCTTCTTGCCCCGGGCGTGCTGCTTCTCGACCGCCCGCGCCGAACCGGCGTGCACCGCCTCGTCGACCCGGCGCTCCAGGTCGGCCAGCTTGCCGGCGGTGGTGTGAGTGTTGGTCCCGGTGTCGGTAGTCACCCACGGAATATAACGATGGTTCAGGACCGCGCCGCTGTGCAGTACACCTCAGTACGCTTGCTCACCCCCGGCCGTAGGCTGGCGGAATGCCGGGCTCTCCGTACACGGATCTGGACCGACCGCCGCTCTCGGCGGCGCGACTGCGCCGGGCGCTGGTCGCCCCGTACGGCCCGTGGGCCCGCCTCGAGCTGAAGGCCGAGACCGGCTCCACCAACGCCGACGTCGCCGAGGCGGCTCGGGCGGGCGAGCCCGAGGGGCTGGTGGTGGTCGCCGAGCAGCAGAACGCCGGCCGTGGTCGACGCGGCCGGGTGTGGCAGTCGCCGCCGCGGGCCGGCATCGCGACGAGCGTGCTGCTCCGGCCCGGGGAGGCGGTCGCGGAGCGTGATTGGCCGGCGGCGCCGCCGAGTGCGTACGGCTGGCTGCCGTTGCTGGCCGGGGTCGCGCTCGTGGAGGCGGTAGCCCGCCTGGGCGAGCTGGACGCCACCCTGAAGTGGCCCAACGACCTGCTGATCGATGGGGCGAAGTGCGCCGGTCTGCTCGCCGAGGCGGTGCCGGGTGTGGCCGGGGACCAGCCACCGGCCGTCGTCGTCGGCATCGGGCTCAACGTCACGCTCCGCGCCGACGAGCTGCCCGAGAATCCGACCGGGCTGCCGGCCACCTCGCTGCAGCTGGCCGGCGCGGCGACCACCGACCGTGACCCGCTGCTGAGGGCGCTGCTGCGGGCGCTGGCCGACTGGTACGACCGGTGGCGTAGCGCCGGGGGCGACGCGGTCGCCAGCGGCCTGCGGGAGGCGTACGTGGCCGCCTGCGCCACGATCGACCGGCCGGTACGGGTGCTGCTTCCCGACGGCAGCGAGTTGACCGGCACCGCGACCGGGGTGGACCGGGACGGCCAGCTGGTGGTCGAGACCTCGGACGGCCCGCGCCAGGTGGCCGCCGGCGACCTCCTGCACCTGCGCTGACGGGTTCGGCCGGTCAGCTCGCCGGCCGTCAGGGTGGGCCGGTGCCGAACGGCAGGATGGTGGGGGGTCAGTGACGGCCGACCGCGCGGCTGATGGTCGGATGTGCGGTGGCCGGTTACGGTCACCGCGTCCGTTTCTGCGAGGAGGTTCGCGTGGCGTTCCCTGAAGACGTGCTCACCGAGGACGAGCACGTCGTGTTGCACCTGCACCCGCACTGGAAGGCCCTGATCCGGCCGGTGGTGGTGCTGGTGCTGGCCGTCGCCGCGGTGGTGGTCGGTACGGTACTGCTGCCCGCCGGCACCGGCGGGTCGGTCGGGCTGGCCGTGATCGGGGCGCTCGCCCTGGTGGCGGTGGTCTGGTTCACGCTCTGGCCGTTCCTGGTCTGGCGCACCACCCACTACCTCTTCACCAACGAGCGGGTGCTGCTCCAGCACGGTGTCTTCTCCCGCGACCGCCGGGACATCCCGCTCACCCGGGTGAACGACCACTCGATGAGCCAGAAGTTCATCGAGCGGCTGCTCGGCGCGGGCACGCTGACCATCGAGTCCGCCGGTGAGCGTGGCCAGTCCGTCCTCGCCGACGTTCCCAATGTCGGTCAGGTGCAGACGAAGCTCTACGAGTTGGTCGAGGAGCAGCACGACAAGCACTCGCTGGGTGACGGTGAGATGCGGGACATCCTGGCCGACATGCGCGAGGGCAAGCCTCTGCGCGACCCCTCCGCCTGATCCGCCTGCGTCAGGCTCGTCGGCGAACTGCCGTCGATCATGAGGTTGTTGTCGCGACACGCCGAGCGCGGCGGCAACAACTTCATGATCACCCCCATCGCCCCGGGTTGCCCCCACCGGGGGAGGGTGGGTGCGGGGTTTAGCGGCGGGGGCGCGGGTGGGTGGTGCGCTCGAGCTCGGCGGCCAGGGCGGCATCCAGGTCGTCGGGGAGCCGCGGGTTCAGCCGCTTCTGGGTCGGTGTCGTGTGGCCGTTCGTGGGCCTGGGGTGGTCTTCGGAGGACGCGGCCTCGGCCTCCTCGAGCTCGGAGACCGACTCGGCCAGCTCGGCGACCGGGTCCATCTCGGCCATCGTGTCCCACTCGTCACGCGGCACGCTGTGCCAGGTCTTCTCCTCCGCGGCCGGCGCGGGCTGGAAGACGAAGGTGCGGTAGGACCAGAACCGGAACATCGTGGCGAGCAGCACGCCGCCGGTCTTGGCGATGTTCAACGCCAGCAGGCTGGTGACACCGAGGCCGTACTTCGCCGCGGCCAGCACACCGAGTTCGATCAGCAGACCGGTGGCGTTGAACAGGAAAAACAGGACATATTCGCGCCGTAGTGCCGATTTCGGACGATCGCGGTACGTCCAGTGGCGATTCATCAGGTACGACGTGATGGTCGCCACCACCGTCGCGATCACCGTCGCCTTCAGCTGACCGTCGACGAAAACGGTCAGTGCCAGCGCATTGAACACGGCGTAATTGATGACGGTGTTGATGCCACCGACGATGCCGAATTTGAGCGCCTCGTGGATGAACTTCTGCCAGCGCTCGGGCAGCAGACGGACAAGACGCATGCGGAACACCTTAAGACAGTGGTCTGGGCCGGCAGGCTCCGGCCGGACAGGATGGGCGGCAGGTCACGCCCCGTGGTCTCGGTCGTACGTCACTTCCGGAACGGCTGGGGTTCCCGCTTCCGGGAAGACGAACCGTCGGTAGGACCAGAACCGGAAGAGGGTCCCGAGGCCGGTGCCGACGATGAAGCTCGCGATGTTGTCCGCCAGCGGGGTGCGGAACACCTCCGGCCAGAGGCTGCCCAGCCCGTAGCGGCTGATGGCGAGACACGCGACGGCGATGCCCAGGCCGACGCCGTTGAAGAAGAAGAAGAGCGCGTACTCGCGGGCCGGGTTGTTGCGCTGGCGGTGCCGCCAGGTCCAGAACCGGTTGCCCACGAAGGCGATGGTCGCGGCGATCACGGTGGAGATCGTCTTCGCGGTGACCTGCTCGAGCCCCTGCATCACCGTCAGGTAGTTGAAGAGCGCGAAGTCGAGCAGGAAGGCGATCCCGCCAACCGTGGCGAACTTGCTCATCTCGTGGATGAGGTGACCGAAACGGTCGAACAGCGCCCGGAGCGGGCCGGAACGGGTCGGTCGAGAGCCCTTTTGCTCTCCCGTCATCGTCGCGGCCACACGCGGAGCCTACCGGCTGAGGACACGCGGCACCGGTAGCAACGACGAGCGGGTGCGGCCGGCATGGGCGGCACCCGCGGCGACCGCGGTCGACATGGACAGAGCGTAATCGCCGGGACGGCGGTGCGGGGTCGAACGGGGGAGGCCATCGACGCCGTGCCGACGATCGCCGGCGCCCCGGGGACGCCCCGGCGAATGCCGCGCCGTCGAAGGTTTTCTCGAAGATTTGCGTGAAACTGCGCGCAGAAACGGGTATCAGATCGCGATGCCGCAGCGTGTCCCTACCTTGTGCAGTTCTTCACAACCAGTCCCACTGACTGGGGAGGCTGCCCGGTTTACGCTGAGCCCAATCCCAGGTTTCCACAAGGCGAAGCGGCTCCCGCCCGCCCAGACTCGTGCATCCCATAGATCGGTCAGCGTCGACCACAAGGAGATGTGTCATGGTTGCTCCGGCTGTTGTTCGGGGTATCGATCAGGCCCCGACGTCCCATCCCAAACTTCTCGCCTGGGTCCGTGAGGTCGCAGAACTGACCACCCCGGACCGGGTCGTGTGGGTGGACGGGTCCGACGAGGAGTGGCGTCGTCTCACCGACGAACTCGTGGACGCGGGCACCCTGATCCGGCTGAACCCGGAGAAGAAGCCGAACTCCTTCTACGCCCGCACCGACCCCTCGGACGTGGCGCGGGTCGAGGAGCGCACCTTCATCTGCTCCGTTGACGAGGCGGACGCCGGCCCCACCAACAACTGGATGGCGCCGGCCGAGATGAAGCGCGTGATGACCGACCTCTACCGGGGTGCCATGCGTGGCCGGACGATGTACGTCATCCCGTTCTGCATGGGACCGGTCGAGGCGGAGAACCCCATGTTCGGGGTGGAGATCACGGACAGCCCCTACGTGGTCGCCTCGATGCGCATCATGACCCGGATGGGCAGGTCGATCCTCGACGCCATGGGCGACGACGCGGACTTCGTGCACGCGCTGCACTCGATCGGCGCGCCGCTCGCGCCCGGTCAGCAGGACGTGGCCTGGCCGTGCAACGAGACCAAGTACATCTCGCACTTCCCGGAGACCCGGGAGATCTGGTCGTACGGCTCCGGCTACGGCGGAAACTCGCTGCTCGGCAAGAAGTGCTACTCGCTGCGTATCGCGAGCGTCATGGGGCGCGACGAGGGCTGGCTCGCCGAGCACATGCTGATCCTGAAGATCACCTCGCCGGAGGGGCGGGTCTACCACATCGCGGGCGCCTTCCCGTCGGCCTGCGGCAAGACCAACCTGGCCATGTTGGAGCCGACGATCCCCGGCTGGAAGGTCGAGACGATCGGTGACGACATCGCCTGGATGCGGTTCGGGCCGGACGGCCGCCTCTACGCCGTCAACCCGGAGTACGGCCTCTTCGGCGTCGCGCCCGGCACCGACTGGAAGACCAACGCCAACGCGATGCGCACGCTCGACCGCGGCAACTCCGTCTTCACCAACGTGGCCCTGACCGACGACGGGGACATCTGGTGGGAGGGGATGGGTGAACCGCCGGCGCACCTGACCGACTGGAAGGGCAACGACTGGACGCCGGAGAGCGACAGCCTCTCCTCGCACGCGAACAGCCGGTTCTGCACTCCCATCACCCAGTGCCCGATCCTCGCCGAGGACTACTACGACCCGAACGGCGTGCCAATCGACGCGATCCTCTTCGGTGGCCGCCGCCGGGACACGGTTCCGCTGGTGACCGAGGCACGCGACTGGGTGCACGGCGTCTACCTGGGCGCGACGCTCTCCTCGGAGACCACCGCCGCCGCATCCGGCGCCGTCGGTGTGGTCCGGCGTGACCCGATGGCGATGCTGCCGTTCATCGGCTACCACGCCGGCGACTACTTCCGGCACTGGATCGAGATGGGCAAGGGCGCCGACGGCGACGAGTCGAAGCTGCCCCAGATCTACTACGTCAACTGGTTCCGCAAGGACCCGGACGGCAACTTCCTCTGGCCCGGCTTCGGTGAGAACTCCCGCGTTCTCAAGTGGGTGGTCGAGCGCATCGAGGGGCGCGCCGAGGCGGTGGAGACGCCGATCGGCATGGTGCCGGCGCAGGACGCGTTGGACGTCGAGGGCCTGGACATGACGCCCGAGGACGTCCGGATCGCGCTCAAGGTGGACCCGGAGGAGTGGCGTCAGGAGCTGCCGCTCGTCACCGAGTGGTTCGAGAAGTTCGGCGACAAGCTGCCCGGTGTCCTCTGGGCCGAGTTGGACGCGCTGCGCGCCCGGCTCGACGCGGCACAGCCGCAGCGCTAGGTGTAGCGCGCCCCGGGTAGGGGCATCATCGGATGTCATGAGGACGGCCGCCGCGACCGAGGTCCGGCGGCCGTCCGCCGTCCGGTCGTTGACCTGGATGTTGGCGGCCGCCGCGGCGGCCACCGTCGTGGTCGAGGTGCTCAACTGGTGGTACGCCCCGGAGCAGGGCTTCGGGCTGGCGGTCCGTACCGGCTGGGCGTTGCTGCGCTCGCTCGGTTTCCTGGTGCTGATCGGGCACGTCCGTCGGGGCAGGACCATCGCCCGGCCGTTCGGGCTCATCCTCGCCGTCACCACGGTCTTCGCGGTCGGCCGCCTGATCGTGCCCCGGCAGGGCGTGCCACCGGCGCCGGGAGTGGCCGGCTTCGCCCTGCTCACCGCACTCTGCGCGGCCGTGGTCTGGCAGCTCTACCGCTCGCCGGCTCTCGCCGAGCACCTGGTCCGGCATCGTCGACGGCTGGTCGTCGACCGCAACGGCATCTTCTGGCGCGAGGTGGCGCCGCGGCGGCCCGAGGCGAGCGGCTGGCTGCTGACGAGCCGGGTGGCCGCCTTCACGTACAGCCCGCTCATGCTCGTGCCGGCGCTGGCCGCCGTCGGCGCGGTGCTGGACGGGCGGCTGATCGCCGTGCCGGCGGTGCTGCTCTGGCTGGGCGCCGGGATCGCCGCCAGCTACCTGGTGCTCTTCTGCACCGCCTTCCTGCTCCGTGGCCGGCGCTGGGCCCGCCTGCTCCTCGTCGTGGTCACGGTCCTGGTGCTCGCCGTCGACCTTCCACTGTGTCTGTGGCTGCTCGGCCTGGACGGCCTGATCCGGGACGGTGGGCCACTGCTGGTCGCCGCCGGCGTGGCGCTGTACGGCGTCTGGCGTGCCGATCGCGCCGCCGCCGAATCGCCGACGGACGGGGATGTGGGCGTCGCCTGACGCTGTCGCGCTGCCTCTCCGGCGAGACCGGCCGGTGGTTCGGTTCCGCATCCGAGCCTGCCGGGTGATCTGGTCACCGCGAAACCAGGGGCGCCCGATTCGAATGGCCTGAGCCCGACCGGGCGCGACGGGCCGGGCACCCGACGGCGGACGCGCCCGGCGACGCGGTGTCGGCGGTCGAGGGCGCGGAGCGGGCAGGATGGGGGAGTGAGCTTGGTCACCTGAACGGCTCGTGCGGGTGCGGCCGGGCGAGCGCGACCCCGATCAGCAGGCCGGAGGAGGGCGACGCGATGAGCGACGAGTTCGACGTGGTGGTGGTCGGGGCGGGACCGGCGGGGGCGGCCGCCGCACTGGCCGCCCGTCGTGCCGATGCCCGGGTGCTGCTGCTCGACCGGGCGGACTTCCCCCGGGACAAGGCGTGCGGGGACGGGATCGCCGCGCACGCGGTGGACGTCCTCGCCGAGCTGGGGGTGCGGGACGCGGTCGCCGGCTATCCGCCGCTGCCGGCGCTGCGGCTGGTGGGGCCGGGTGGCGGCACCGTCGCCCGGGAACTTCCCCGCCCGGCGTACACGGTGCCCCGGGAGGTCTTCGACGCGCGGCTGGTCGCCGCGGCGGTCTCGGCCGGTGCGCAGCTGCGCCGGCACACCGTACGCCGCTTCGAGCAGACCAACGGCCGGGTCGTCCTCGACGGTGAGATCGCGGCGCGGGTCGTGGTCGGGGCGGACGGGGCCGGGTCGGTGGTCCGGCGGCTGCTCGGGCACGCGGTCAACCCGGACCGGCATCTCGCGCTGGCCATCCGGGGATACGCTCCGGCCCTTCCGGGGCCGCCGGAGCAGCTCATCGTGACCTCCGGTGCCCGGTGGCCCGCGTACGCCTGGTCGTTCCCGATCGGCGACGGGCGGGCGAACGTGGGGTACGGGGAGGTGCTGCGGGGGGAGCCGTTGAGCCGGGCGTACCTGCTCGACCGGCTCGCCACGCTGCTGCCGGGGACCGATCCGGCCGGGGTCGGGGCGTTGCGCGCGCATCATCTGCCCCTGTCGACGCACCGCCCGGCTCCCGGCAGCGAGCGGGTGTTGTTGGCCGGCGACGCGCTCTCCCTGATCAATCCGTTCACCGGCGAGGGGATCTTCTACGCCCTGCTCTCCGGGGCGCTCGCGGGCGCCGCGGCGGCCCGAACGCCGGAACGGGCGGTGCGACGCTACGCCGACTCGCTCCGCCGTCGGCTCGGCACCCACCTGCGGCACAGCTCACTGGCGGCCTGGCTGGCCCGGCGACGGCGGGTGGTGGACGCGGCGGTCCGGGCCGCCCGGCGCGACGACCGGGTCTACCGGAGCGTCGTGGAGCTCGGGCTGGGCGACGGACGGCTGGACGCCCGCACCCTCGCGATGATTGGGATCGGTCTCCCGGCGCGGGATGAGGCTCCGCGGCGCTGATGCCTCGGGTAGGTCGCTACGCTGCTAGGTGATGTCTCTGCGGAACCTTGTCTACTCCGTGTACGAGCGCCGCCTCAAGGCGAAGCTCGTGGGTAAGCCGGTGCCCCGGCACGTTGGCGTCATGTGCGACGGCAACCGCAGGTGGGCCCGGGACATGGGCTTCGTCGACCCGAACGACGGCCACCGGATGGGCGCCGAGCGGATCAAGGAGCTGCTGCGCTGGTGCGATGCGGCCGGCGTGGGGCATGTCACACTCTGGCTGCTCTCCACCGACAACCTCACCCGGCCGGCCGCCGAGCTGGACCCGCTGCTCCAGATCATCGAGGACCTCACCACGGAGCTGGCCGAGGAGGGCAACCCCTGGCGGCTGCGGATGGTCGGCGCGCTCGACGTGCTTCCGGCGCACCACGCCGCCGCGCTCAAGGCGGCCGAGGAGCGCACCCGGGGGCGTAGCGGTGGGGCCCAGGTCAACATCGCCGTCGGGTACGGCGGCCGGCGGGAGATCGTCGACGCGGTGCGCTCGCTGCTGCTGGAGCACGCGGCGACCGGGGGCGGCATCGAGGAGCTGGCCGAGGTGCTGGACGTCGAGCACATCGCCGAGCACCTCTACACGCGCGGCCAGCCGGACCCGGACCTGGTGATCCGGACCAGTGGCGAGCAGCGCCTCTCCGGGTTCATGCTCTGGCAGTCGGCGCACTCGGAGTTCTACTTCTGCGAGCTGAACTGGCCCGACTTCCGGCAGGTCGACTTCCTCCGGGCGCTGCGTTCGTACGCCAACCGCCAGCGGCGCTTCGGCGGCTGACCCTCCGCCCGAGCAGGCACCGGCCGGGTCAGGTGAGGTGCCGGCGGTATCAGGCGAGGTGCCGGGCGGCCTCGGCGAGGAAGTCGCCCAGCGCGGCGGGTGAGTCGATGGTGAGGTCGGCGGCGTCGGCCACCTGCTGACCGGTCTCCGGGTTGGCGACCGCGACGCAGACGCCGAGGAAGCTCGGATCGGCGGCGGCGCGGGCGCGCAGCGCGGCGAACGCCTTGATGTCGGAGACGTCGTCGCCGAAGTACCAGGCCGCGTTCACGTCCCGGACCGCCTCGCCGATCACCATGCCCTTGTCCCGGTCGACCGGGGGTTTGAGTTCGAGCACCATCCGCCCGCCCTGCACCCGCAGCCCGAGCCGGTCGGCCTGGGCCTGGCCCCACTCCTGGACCGCCTCGCCGAGCTGGGGCGCCGTACGCCAGTGCAGCGCCACCGAGAGCCGCTTGAACTCGACGAGGGTGCCGGCGGGAAGTTCGGTGCGCGCCAGCTCGGCCAGCTCGGCCATCGTGGGCACCCACGGCAACGCGGCCGGCTCGGTCACCGTCTCGCCGCCGGAGTGGCTGTGCTCCAGGCCGTAGAGCCCGTAGAGGTCGACCCCGGCGAGGCCACCGAGGCGATCGCGGAGGAAGTCCACCGGTCGGGCCGAGACGATCGCGATCCGTCGGACGAGGGGGGCGAGCGCCTCGATCGCGCCGAGCACCCTCGGTGCGGGCTGGACCGCGGTCGGGTCGTCGCCGACGGGCGCGAGCGTGCCGTCGAAGTCGAAGAAGAGCACGGTTCCGGCCGCCCGGTCGGCGTTGGCGCGCCAGGCGTCGTCGGCACTCAAAGGGGTCCTCGGCTGCTGGTTTCCCAGATTCAACGGCGGCACGCGCGTCAGCGTACCCCGGCATCGCGGGCTCATTCGTGGCTGAGCGGGGCCCCTTCGCGGGGCGTCGAATCAGCGTTCGGCGGCTCCCCTTCCCCTTCTCCCGAACGGCACGACCGCCGCGTCCTGGCCGTGGTTGAGCAGGTAGCCCTCCACGAAGCCGGTGTTGCGGTCGCCGGCGCGCGACTCGATCTCGTCCAGCCGGGCCACGAGGAACTCGGTGAGTGCGCTGACCCGGTTGTTCAACCGCTCGTTCAGCTCGGCCAGCACGGCCAGAACGACCGCTGTGCCGGCGGTGGTGAGCGTGAAGAGGTTGACGAGCAGGGGAAGCTGCCCGCCGTCGACCACGAGTGTCACCGCGTTGCCGGTGACGCACAGTGTCATCGACACCGTGGCCACCACGACTGCCAACCATTTCAGGGTCATGGACAGACCCCTCCTTCTGTCCCGCAGGGCTGGGTTCGGCCTTGTCCCGTCCCCCCGCCGACGACGAGCCCAAGCAGTACGAATAGGGACGCTAGCGTGCCCGTTCCGGCCCCGGAGCGAAACGAATGAGGCTGACCTGCTGTTCTTTCGCTATCTGAGGAACTACCCGGCCTGTTTCCCGCGCTTTCGGACATCCACCGGGAGGGTTGGGCGATAAGCGAGGTACCGAATGGTTTCTCGAATATGGAACTTCTCCGCGTCCGACACGTTCGGGTCGACGAGTCGGCGCAGTAGCGCCTCCACGTCCGGGTCCATCGGTGGGCCGGGCTGGCCGGCGTGCGGGGCGGTGGCGGCGCGTTCCCAGCCGAGCGCGGCGAACGCGGTGGCCGGGTTGAGGCCCAGGCCCTCGCAGAAGGCGACCACCCGCTCGGCCTCGGGGTCGCTGGCCCAGTCGCCCCGCACCCAGCGGTTGATGGTCTGCCGGGAGACGCCGGTGCGTCGGGAGACCTCTGTGCCGCTCCAGGCCCGGGTGGCTCGTGCCTCGTCGAGCGCGCGTCGGACGAAGGTGGCGAAGGCGATCTTCCGGGCGTTGGCGGTCTCGGTCACCTCGTGACGGTACGGCCACCCGGACGTGGATTCGGTCCCTGGCGCGCGACTGTCACGTGAAAGTGACGGCTGGCTCGGCTTTGGGGTCAACGATCCAGCTCTGCTTTTGAGGGGTGTCACCTGGGCAGAATAGATGACCATTGGTGGCGCCGTAAGCGGACGAAAAGCTGATACTGTCACGCCCATGGGACAACCTACGGTGTGTCACGTGCCTGAGACGATTGGTGCTCACATGCGTCACGCCCCCGGTGCGAGGGGGGTGTGGTGACCGAACTCGCGACGCGTGCCCAGGCCTTCGGTCTGATCGCCGAGGGCGTCGCCGCCGGCCTGAGCGCTCCCTGGCGCCTCTACCTCGCCCGGGGCTGCCGTTACCTGTCGCTGAGCGTCGGCGACCGGGACGAGTGGAACGCCTGGCGTACCCACCTCGGCTGCCCCGAGCTGAGCGTGCGGGTCTACGAGTCCGGCGGGGAGATCCGCCGGTCCTCGGTGGCGGAGGTGGTCCTGGACTGCTGCCGGATCAGCGTCGAGCTGGTCGAGGAGGTCAGCACCGGCGACCTGGACCAGCTGCTGGTCGCCGACCCGGCCTCGGTCGACCCGGAGGAGCGATGACGCGGCACCGGCGGCGACCGGGAGCCGCCCGATGAGCCCCTTCCTCGCCATCTTCCTCGTGCTGGTGCTCGGTGCCGCCAGCTACGCGGCCGGCCGGCTGCACGGCCAGCTGAGCTACCGCATCGGCTACCGGTTCGGCTACCGGCAGGGCTACTTCGACGGCGACCGCGGCGCCTGGAACCGGCGTCGCCGGGACGCGCAGGCCGCCATCGCCTCGGCGCTCTCCGCGCCCGAGCCCGCGCCCAGCACCATCCGAGTGGCCGGGACGGTGCCCCGCCCCGGCACCACGTACACCGGCTCGTCGTTCTCGGCGCCGGCCGCCCCGGTCACCGGGCGGCACCCGACCGGCACCCTGGTCAGACGAACCGGTTGAGACGGCCGAGGCGGCTCGCCGGCCGGCAGCCGACCGACCGGCACGAAGGCGCGGTGCGTCGTCCGCGGCGGACACGCACCGTCGGGGCCACGTCAGACCGGTGACCGTGGTCCCACCGGCCGGGATGCGCGCAGGGGGCATGCATCCCGGCCGGCCCCGCCGCCCCCGGCTCGGCAGCCGGCGTGCCCGATCGCGCCGGCTGCCGCGGGGGCGTTCCTCGCGGCCGGGCGCACCGGCGACCGGTGTGATGACAGGCCGTTCATGTACCGGTCGGCGGAGAGCAACCTGCAACCTCTAGCCGGGATGCCCGAGCCCGGCTAGCGTCTAGGCATGGCACGGGGTTCTCCCGGGCCAACCGGCAAGCCCGGACCTGCGACCCACGCGCATGGGGCCCGCATCCGACCCCGTGTCCCCGGGCACCGGCGGTGGCGGAACGCGGATGGCCGGGTGCACATCCGCCGGAGCAGGCCTGTGACGACTCGCCGTACCACTGCCGGTGCCGATCAGACCCCGGCCGCGACTGCCGTGACCCGCCGAGCCACCCGGAGCCGCCGCACGGCGGCCACCGCGCCGGCCGACGCCAAGGAGCCCCGACCAGCCGGCCAATCCTTCGTTCTGGACACCTCGGTACTCCTCTCCGACCCGGCGGCCTTCCACCGGTTCTCCGAGCACGAGGTGGTCCTGCCGCTGGTGGTGATCTCCGAGTTGGAGGGGAAGCGCCACCATCCGGAGCTGGGCTGGTTCGCCCGGCAGTCGCTGCGCATGCTGGACGAGCTGCGGGTGCGGCACGGTCGGCTGGACCGGCCGGTGCCCGCGAACGACAGCGGCGGCACGCTGCGGGTGGAGCTCAACCACACCGACGACGGGGTGCTGCCGCCCGGCTTCCGCAACGAGAGCAACGACGCCCGCATCCTCTCCGTGGCGTTGAACCTCGCCGCCGAGGGGCGGGCGGTCACGCTCGTCAGCAAGGACATGCCGCTGCGGGTCAAGGCCGCTTCGGTCGGTCTGCGCGCCGACGAGTACCGGCACGGCCAGGCCAGCGACCCGACCTGGACGGGCATGGCCGAGCTGGAGCTGAGCGAGGAGCAGATCGGCCAGCTGTACGCCGGTGAGACGCTCGACCTGGACGAGGCGGCGGGGCTGCCCTGCCACACCGGCCTGGTGCTGCACTCCGGGCGGGGGTCGGCGCTCGGCCGGGTGCTGCCGGACAAGACGGTACGGCTGGTCCGCGGCGACCGGGAGGCGTTCGGCGTCCACGGTCGCTCGGCGGAGCAGCGGATCGCCCTGGACCTCCTGCTGGACGAGTCGGTCGGGATCGTGTCGCTGGGCGGCCGGGCGGGCACCGGTAAGTCCGCCCTCGCGCTCTGCGCCGGGCTGGACGCGGTGATGGAGCGTCGCCGGCACAAGAAGGTCGTCGTCTTCCGCCCGCTGTACGCCGTGGGCGGCCAGGAGCTGGGCTACCTGCCCGGCACCGAGTTGGAGAAGATGTCGCCCTGGGCCCAGGCGGTCTTCGACACTCTCGGCGCCGTGGTGCACGAGAACGTGCTGGAGGAGGTCACCAGCCGGGGGCTGCTCGAGGTGCTTCCGCTGACCCACATCCGGGGCCGCAGCCTGCACGACGCGTTCGTCATCGTGGACGAGGCGCAGTCCCTGGAGCGCGGTGTCCTGCTCACCGTGCTCTCCAGGATCGGGCAGGGTTCCCGGGTGGTGCTGACCCACGACGTGGCGCAGCGGGACAATCTCCGGGTCGGCCGGCACGACGGGGTCACCGCGGTGATCGAGGCATTGAAGGGGCATCAGCTCTTCGCCCACGTGACGCTCAGCCGTTCGGAGCGTTCGCCCATCGCGGCGATGGTGACGGATCTGCTGGAGGACAACCCGTTGTGATGACCCGTTAGTGCCAATTCATCCCGATTTTTGGTGTGACCCAAGTCACAAATCCGTCCCTTGGTTTCCCATCGGCCTCACCGTGCGCGATCGTGTCCCACGAGCGCTCACGCACCGAAGAGATCGTCAGGGATCATTCGTCACACCTGTCACGACACCGGTGCGTCGGCTGCGACCGGACGACGGTCGGGGCGCTCACGGCGCGGCCCGGCCGTTGACGACCCGGGCACCCGCCGTGTCCTTGCCCCCGACGAAGGGACCACTTCGTGAGTCGGCTGTGGAGCCGGTTGGGTGCCCGTACGGCCGCCGTCGCGCTGCTCTCCGTGGGCGTTGCCGGCGGCGTCTATCTCGGCGATGACCGGGAAGCCCAGCAAGAGGGCCTGACAGCACAGGTCAGCGCAGAGGTCGACCAGGCGGAGCACGAGTACCAGCGCGAGCGCCAGGCCGTCCACCAGGTGCAGTCCGCTCGGCAGCGGGCCGCCGAGTACCAGGCGAAGCTGCGCGCCGCCGAGGCCGCCAAGGCCGCCGCCGAGCGGGCCAAGCGGGCCGAGGAGGCGGCGGCGTCCCGCAAGCGCGAGCGCGAGAAGGCCGAAGAGGCCGAGAACGCGGCCGCGAAGCCGTACGACGGGCCGATCCCCGCCTCGTGCGAGGAGTACAGCGGCAACCGGAAGATCGGTTGCGCAGAGATGATCAAGGCGGGCTTCCCGATCAAGGAGTTCCCCTGCCTCGACAAGCTCTGGACCAAGGAGAGCGGCTGGAACCACAAGGCCCGCAACGCCTCGTCCGGCGCGTACGGCATCCCGCAGGCGAGGCCCGGCGACAAGATGAGCTCGGTGGCGGACGACTGGCAGACCAACCCGGCCACCCAGATCGAGTGGGGGCTGGGCTACATCGAGGGGCGGTACGACACCCCCTGCGGCGCCTGGGCGCACTCCCAGAGCAGCGGCTGGTACTGAGCCGGAAGCGTTCGGAAGCGGGGCGGGTGCTGAACACCCGCCCCGTTTTCCGTGCTCGGTACGAGACGTGAGTGGCGGTCGGGCGGGATTACTGATAGCAGTGGTGGGGTGACCCTGCTCTCCGGAAGCAACGACCCCCACCGGTTCGGCACCGAGGCGTTCTACGCCGCGCTCGGCCGTGCCTTCGTGGCGATGTGCGCGGTGGTGCCGTTCCTGTTCCTCATCGAGGTCGCCGACCAGGGTCTCTCGTTCGGTCTGGACGCGGCCGCGGGCATCATCCCGAAGCGGATCGACGGCCTGGACGGCGTCTTCTTCTCGCCGTTCCTGCACCACGGCTTCGACCACCTCTACAGCAACAGCATTCCGCTGATCCTGCTCGGCACCTTCGTGCTCGCCGCCGGCGCCCGCCGCTTCCTCTGGTCCACCCTGTTGATCATCCTGGTGAGCGGGCTCGGCGTCTGGTTCACCGGCTCGCCCAACTCGGTGGTGGTCGGCGCGAGCGGCGTGATCTTCGGCTACCTGGGGATCCTCTTCACCCGCGGCATCTTCGAGCGCAGCTGGTGGAACTTCGCAGTCTTCCTGCTGGTCGGGCTCCTCTACGGCTGGCAGCTGGTGGGCGTCCTGCCCACCGACGAGCGGATCTCCTGGCAGGGGCACCTGTTCGGGCTGCTCGGCGGGGTGGTCGCCGCCATCCTGTTCCGGCGTCGCCGGCACGACCCCAGCCGCTCGGAGTCCACCTTCTCCATGCCGTGAACAGGCTGGCCCAGGCCGCCGACCGCGCCGTCGCGGAGCACGACGCCGGGCCCGCGTACCCGCCGTGACCTGCCCGCGCGCCACCGGCGGGACATGCTTGCCCCGGGCCGGGCGAGGGCCATACCGTCGACATCAGCACGCGTTGATCCGCGAGCGGGAAGCGACGGTACGCCATGCGCGAGGTCGATGTCGCCGTGATCGGAGCCGGTCCGACCGGCCTCTTCGCGGCGTACTACGCCGGTTTCCGCGGGCTCTCGGTGGCGGTGATCGACGCGCTGCCGGAGCCGGGCGGCCAGGTCACCGCGATGTACCCGGAGAAGCTCATCCTCGACGTGGCCGGCTTCCCGTCGGTCAAGGGCCGCGACCTGGTGGCGAACCTGCTCGCCCAGGCCGCGCCCTTCGACCCGTGCTACCTGCTGGGCACCCGCGCCGAGAAGCTCACCTACGCCGATGAACGTCCGGTGCTCGGCCTCGCCGGCGGCGAGCGGCTGCGCTGCGGCGCGGTGGTCGTCACCGGCGGGCTGGGCAGCTTCACCCCACGGCCGCTGCCGGTCGCCGAGGAGTTCGTCGGGGCCGGGATCGTCTACTTCGTGCCGCAGCCGACCGAGCTGGCCGGCCGGGACGTGTTGATCGTGGGCGGCGGTGACTCCGCCTTCGACTGGGCGCTGACCCTGCACCCGCTGGCCCGCTCGGTGACGCTGGTGCACCGGCGGGAGAAGTTCCGGGCGCACGCCGCGACCGTCTCCCGGGTTCTGGCGTTGCCCATCCGGGTGGTGGTCAACGCCGAGGTCACCCGGCTGCTCGGTGCGGAGGTGGTCACCGGCGCGGAGATCACCGTACGGGGCGGCGCCCCGGAGACCCTGCCGGTCGACACCGTCGTCGCGGCGCTCGGTTTCACCGCCGACCTCGGCCCGCTCGCCGAGTGGGGACTCCGGTTGGACCGCCGGCACATCGTCGTCGACAGCACCATGGCCACGAACCTGCCCCGCGTCTTCGCGGCCGGCGACATCACCGAGTACCCGGGCAAGGTCCGGTTGATCGCCACCGGCTTCGGCGAGGCCGCCACGGCGGTGAACAACGCGGCCGTGGTGATCGACCCGAAGGCGCACCTCTTCCCGGGCCACTCCTCGGACGGAAGCTGACGGGTTAGGCGAGGAGACGCCGGTCGAGCGACCACCCGCCGGGCCCCGGGCCCGAACGGCGTGCGCCGAGCCGGGTCAGCGCGACGGGGCCAGGGCGGCGACGAGCACGGCGACCAGGGTGAGGGCGGCCCCGCCCAGGGTGGTGAGGCTGGGGTGCGAGGCGGCCGTCGGCACGACCAGGTCCACCAGGACGGCGCCGACGACCTGACCGGCGATGGTGGCCAGGCCGAGCAGCAGCACGCCGGTGAACCGGACGATCGCCGCGGCGACCGCGATGAAGACGATGCCGATCGGCCCACCCACGTAGAGCCAGGGCTCGGCGGGCAGGCTCCCGGCCGGCCAGCCGCGTACCGCCACGTCGATGGCGAACGCGACGAGCAGGGCCACGGTACCGACGGTGAAGTTCACCAGGGTGGCCGTCAGCGCGCTTCCCGAGGCCCCGCGAACCCGCCCGTTCACCGCCTGCTGCCAGGCGATGCCCACGCCGGCGAGCAGCGGCAGCACGGCGAGCACCAGCGTGTCCGGCTGGTCGAACCGGTCACTGACGGAGAGCAGCACCGCGACCACGGCGAGCGAGGCCGAGGCCAGCCGCTGGCCGGTGATCGGGTGCGCGCCGGCGGGGCCGATGCCCGCCCGGTCGACCGCCAGGCTGCTGCCGGACTGGCCGGCCACCACGGCCACGGTGAAGACCGCGACGCCGAGCGTGCCGATGGTGAGCCCCTGGGTGGCGACCAGGAACGCGCCGAACACCCCGCCCAGGCACTGCCAGGGCCGCAGCGCGCCGCCGCGCAGCGCCGTGCGCAGGGCGGTCAGACCACGCCGCCCGGTCGGGGAGGCGGGAACCAGCACCAGCAGCACCAGCAGCCCGATGCCGAAGGAGATCACCGCGGCGCCGAAACCGTCGCGGAGACGTACCCCCAGCTCGCCGTTGATCCGCGACTGCACGGCGACGGCGACCCCCGAGAGGGTCGCCAGACCCACCCCGGCGATCCGCTGGGTCGCCGGCAGGACGGGCCGTTCGGTGGTGGCGGCGCTCACTCCTGTTCGGCCAGGGGGCGGCCGTCGAAGTCGACGGCCGAGTAGAGCGCCAGCTTCTCCAGACGGTGGTACGAGTCGATCACGCGGATCGTGCCGCTCTTCGAGCGCATCACGATCGACTGGGTGTACGCCCCGCCGGCGCGGTAGCGCACCCCCCGCAGCAGGTCCCCGGAGGTCACCCCGGTGGCCACGAAGAAACAGTTGTCCCCGGTCACCAGGTCGTCGGTGAAGAGCACCCGGTCCAGGTCGTGCCCGGCGGCGAGCGCCTTCTCCCGTTCCTCGTCGTCCTTGGGCCAGAGCTTCGCCTGCATCATCCCGCCCATGCACTTGAGCGCGCAGGCGGAGGTGATCCCCTCGGGGGTGCCGCCGATGCCCATCAGCACGTCGACGTCCGACTCGCCCCGGGCCGCCGCGATGGCGCCGGCGATGTCCCCGTCGGAGATGAACCGGATGCCCGCGCCGGCCCGCCGGATCTGGTCGACCAGGTCCTTGTGCCGGGGCCGGTCCAGCACGCAGACCGTCACCTCGGAGACGTCGGTGCCCTTGACCCGCGCGATCCGCCGCAGGTTGTCGGCCACGCCCGCGTTGATGTCCACCACGTCCGCGTAGGCCGGGCCCACGGCGAGCTTCTCCATGTAGAAGACGGCGCTGGGGTCGAACATCGCGCCGCGCTCGGCGACCGCCAGTACCGCGAGGGCGTTCGGCATCCCCTTGCTCATCAGCGTGGTGCCGTCGATCGGGTCGACCGCGACGTCCACCTCCGGACCCGTCCCGTCGCCGACCTCCTCGCCGTTGAAGAGCATCGGGGCGTTGTCCTTCTCGCCCTCGCCGATCACCACGACGCCGCGCATCGGAATCGAGTTGATCAGTTTGCGCATGGCGTCGACGGCGGCCCCGTCGCCGCCCTCCTTGTCGCCACGGCCGACCCACCGGCCGGCGGCCATCGCCGCCGCCTCGGTGACCCGGACCAGGTCGAGGGCGAGGTTGCGGTCCAGATTCTGCGGGACGCGGGTCCTGGTGTTCGTCATGACGGCTCCTCCTCGCGACGGTGCGGGGTGGGCCGGGCGTCGCGGGCGTGCTCCGCTGCCGGCTATGTCGCTGATCCTCACACGATCGCGGATGCGGCGCTGGGGCGGGGCGGTGATGGCCCGGATACCGCCGGTCGGGGCGGCTGCGAGAATGGCGGGGTGGAACCCGCACAGCCAGCCGACCGCGTACCCACCGACCGGACCCCGACCGACGGCCCCGACCCGGCCACCGCCGGACCGGCGGACGCCCGCGCCGAGATCGACGGGCAGCCCGCCGAGACCCCGGTGGCTGCCGCCGACCGAGTGCCGGCGGCCGGCGAGCCGGCCCTGGTCGAGGCGAGCGCCGCGCTGCAGGATCCGCCCGAGGCCGGCCGGCCCGAGCCGTCGACGGCAGCCGCGCGGGAGTCTGCCGCGTCGCCGGTGGTGGCCGCCACGCGCCGTTCCGAGCGGTCACCGAAGGACATGGCGATCTCGCTGCTGGTGCTGCTGGTCCCGATCGCGCTGCTGTTGGCGTTCTACCGGGGCTTCCTCGGCGGTGACCAGCCGACCCCGGTCGACCCGGCGCCCGCCGTCGAGCAGGCCCAGGCCGCGAACGCCTTCCCGGTGAGCCAGCCGGCCGGTCTCGGCGAGGAGTGGCGTCCGGTGAACGCCCGCTACCAGGCGGCGGAGGGGGGCTCGACGCTGCGGATCGGCTACGTGACCCCGGAGGGGAAGGGAGCGCAGCTGCTGCAGAGCAACGTGCCCGCCGAGCAGTTGATCCCCACCGAGCTGACCGACCGGGCGCAGCCGCAGGGCCAGACCGAGCTGGCCGGGCGGAACTGGCAGCGGTACACCGCCCGGGAGAACGAGCAGGCGCTGGTGCTGCTGGAGCCCGGCCGTACGGTGATCGTCGTGGGCGACGCCCGGGAGAACGAGCTGCGCGAACTCGCCGGCTCGCTGCGCTGAGCCGACCACCCGGTCCCGAGGTCGATCGGCGATTTGTCGTCCCCGTTCCCGAAAAGGGGAAGCCGGGCGATTGTCCGGACCTTCGGCGGGGAACAGAGGAGGGGCGAGCGGGTCTGCCGATTTCTCGGCGGAGCCGGCTCGCGCGGCGTGGCCGAGGATCGCCACGCCGCCCCGTTCCGGCGCACGAGCCCGCGTCGGGTGACCTTCTCGGGAGACACGGATGACTGTTCGACGACGACTCGGCGCCGGCCTGGTGGCTGCCGCGCTCTTCACCCCGGGCCTCGCCGCGTGCAACGCCGAAGCCCCGGGAGGCGCCGCCTCGCCGACCGCCTCCGCAACGGCCACCGCCACCGGCAGCGCGTCGCCGGGGAGCGGTGACGCGAAGCAGGCGCTGCTCGCCTCCACGGCGGCGATCCGCGACGGCAACTTCCGGTTCAGCATGACCGGCGCCGGGAGCGCTGCCGAGGGGCAGGTGCACGAGCCGAGCCAGAGCGCGCGGATGAAGGTGTCGATCGGTGACGCCTCCTCCGACCTGTCGATGATGCTCGACGTGATCCACTCTCGGCCGGACAGCTGGGTGAAGGTCGACCTCGGCGGTCGGGCGGCGCAGAGCGTACCGGGGCAGGAGGCGCTGAACCTCGGCAAGTACCAGCACCTCGACCAGACCCGGATCAAGGGCAACCGCAATCTCGGCTTCGACTTCGACCGGCTCGACCCGGCCGGCAGTGAGGTGCTCACCCAGGGCGTCACCGAGGTACGGCGTACCGGCGAGGGCGCCTACGCCGGCACGATCGACGTGTCGAAGGCGGCCGAGGCCGGATCGCTGGACGCCACCATGATCACTGCGCTCGGGCCGCAGGCGAAGTCCGTCCCCTTCACCGCGCGCGTGGACGCCCAGGGCCGGCTCAGTGAGCTGGTGATCCAGGTCCCGGCGGCCGGTCAGCAGAAGGCTCAGGACGTGCGGATCACCTACTCGGACTACGGCAACGCCACCGCTGCCCAGAAGCCCGCGCCCGACCAGGTCGTCGAGGCCCCGGCCGAGCTGTACAACCTCTTCAACTGATCCGTCGCGGTTCTCGAGCCCTCGATCGCGGTTGCGGCACCCGTTCCGGGTGCCGCAACCGCGTCTCCGGCGGGTGGGCCCGGGGTGGGCGAGGTCAGGAGGTCTCGGCTTCCCGGGCGGCTTCGATTCGTGCCCGGGCGCCGTCCAGCCAGCGCTGGCAGATCACCGCCAGCGCCTCGCCCCGCTCCCAGAGCGCGAGCGACTCCTCCAGCGACGTGCCACCGGCCTCCAGGCGCTCGACCACCGACGCCAGCTCCGCGCGGGCCTGCTCGTAGCTGAGCCGCTCGTCCGGCCCGGCCTTCGTCTGCTCTGTCATCGGCTCCATCCCAGCACAAGGCCGTCCCGTGCCACGAGCGGCTTCCTGTCGTTCCGTAACTCGGCGCGGCTCGCAGGGCCGCCGCGGCAGATCGAGCGGGTCACCCGTCCACCGTCGCGGCCAGCTCGCCGTCGGCGAGGCGTACCCGCAGCGGGTCGCCCTTGCCCACCTCGGAGGCGGCCCGGACCACATGCCCGTCGGCGCGTTGGACGATCGCGTACCCGCGATCGAGCGTGGCCGCCGGAGAGAGCGCGCGGAGCCGGGCCAGGGTGTGCCGCAGCTCGTCGTCGGCGGCGGTGAGCCGGTGGCGCAGGCAGCGCCCGGAGCGCTGGCGGAGCAGGGTCAGCTCGGTGCTCCGCTGGTCGATCATGACCTGGGGGCGGGCCAGGACCGGCCGGGAGCGCAGCGCGTCGAGCCGGTGCGCCTCGCGGTCGATCAGGTTGCGTACGGCGCGTTCGAGGCGGTTGCGCGCCTGCCCGATGAGGCGTACCTCCTCCGACAGGTCCGGCACGACCCGCTTGGCCGCGTCGGTCGGTGTCGAGGCGCGCAGGTCGGCGACGTAGTCGAGCAGCGGCGCGTCGGTCTCGTGGCCGATCGCGCTCACCACCGGCGTGCGGCAGGCGAAGACCGCCCGGCAGAGTGCCTCGTCGGAGAAGGGGAGCAGGTCCTCGAGGCTGCCACCGCCTCGGGCGATGATGATCACGTCGATGGTCGGATCGGCGTCGAGCACCTTGAGCGCGTCGACGATCTGCGGCACCGCGCCGGGCCCCTGCACCGCCACGTTGACCGTGCGGAACTCCACTGCCGGCCAGCGCCGGCGGGCGTTGGTGAGCACGTCCCGTTCGGCCGCCGAGGCACGGCCGGTGATCAGACCGATCCGGTTGGGCAGGAACGGGGTGCGGCGCTTGCGGGCCCGGTCGAAGAGCCCCTCGGCGGCGAGCAGCTTCTTGAGCTTCTCCAGCCGGGCCAGCAGCTCACCGAGGCCCACCTGGCGGATCTCGTCGGCGCGCAGGCTCAGCGTGCCGCGGGCGGCGTAGAACTCGGGCTTGGCGTGCAGCACCACTCGGGCGCCCTCGCGCAGCTCGGGTGCGCCGGCGTCGAGAACGTCGCGGTTGGTGGTGACGGTGAGGCTCAGGTCGGCCGACGGGTCCCGCAGGGTGAGGAAGACGGTGCTGGCGCCGGGGCGGCGGCTGATCTGCGCCACCTGCCCGTCGACCCAGACCCAGCCGAGTCGGGCGATCCAGGCGCCGATCTTCTGGCTGACCACCCGGACCGGCCAGGGCTCCTCCGACGTGCTCCGATCCACCTCACCCGTGCTCACCCGCCCACCCTACGGCCCACCCCCGACCATCCTGCTGTTGATCATGGGGTTGACGGCGGAGTCGAGCTCCGGAACCGCCGTCAACCTCATGATCAACAGGGTGGGTGAGGCCACGGGCAGGTGGCACGGGTGGGGGTCGCAGCGGGAGCCCGGTCCCGGGCGGGCACGTACGATGGACGGGTGACTCAGGATGAAGCGACTCCCCGGACCGGTAAGCGCGTGCTCCTGGCCAAGCCCCGCGGCTACTGCGCGGGAGTCGACCGCGCGGTGCAGACCGTGGAGGAGGCGCTGAAGCTCTACGGCGCCCCGATCTACGTCCGTAAGCAGATCGTGCACAACAAGCACGTGGTGCAGACGCTCGAGGCGCAGGGCGCGATCTTCGTCGAGGAGAACGAGGAGGTGCCGGAGGGCGCCACCGTCGTCTTCTCCGCGCACGGCGTCGCGCCCGAGGTGTACGAGCAGGCGAAGTCGCGCTCACTGAAGGCGATCGACGCGACCTGCCCACTGGTCACCAAGGTGCACCACGAGGCGAAGCGCTTCGCCGCCGAGGACTACGACATCCTGCTGATCGGCCACGAGGGGCACGAGGAGGTCATCGGCACCTCCGGCGAGGCCCCCGAGCACATCCAGCTCGTCGACGGCCCGGACGCCGCCGACCAGATCACCGTCCGCGACCCCAACAAGGTCGTGTGGCTCTCCCAGACCACCCTCTCCGTAGACGAGACGCTGGAGACGGTCGCCCGGCTCAAGAAGCGGCTGCCGCTGCTCCAGTCCCCGCCCAGCGACGACATCTGCTACGCCACGTCGAACCGGCAGCACGTGGTCAAGCAGATCGCGCCGGACTGCGACGTGGTGCTCGTCGTGGGTTCGCGGAACTCGTCCAACTCGGTCCGGCTCGTCGAGGTCGCGCTGGACGCCGGCGCCCGCGGCGGCCACCTGATCGACTTCGCGCACGAGATCGACGACGCCTGGCTCGCCGACGCCCGTACGGTCGGCGTGACCTCCGGCGCGAGCGTCCCCGAGGAGCTGGTGCAGGAGGTGCTCGAGCACCTCGCCGCGCGGGGCTTCGGCGAGGTCGAGGAGATCACCACCGCCAACGAGCGGCTCACCTTCTCGCTCCCCCAGGAGCTCAAGCGGGACATGCGGGCCGCCGCCGCGGCGCGTGGCTGACCCGGGAACTCCCGGCCGTCCCGACACGTCCGATACCGGTATGAGGACCCTTCGGCTCGCCGCCGTCGCCCTGGTCGCCGTCGCCGCGCTGAGCGCCTGCGGCGGTCAGGACGGCACCGGCACCACGACCCCCACGCCCACCGCCACGGGAGCAGCTCCGGTGACCGACCAGCCCGCGAACCCGTCCACCTCTCCGACCGACCCGGCCACGCCCACGCCGGCCTCGACCCCGCCGCGCGGGACGATCAAGCCGGGCGGTCCCACCCTGCCGCCGCCGGTCGGCGGCACCGAGCTGACCGGCACGATCGTGGCCGGCGTCGAGCCGAACTGCCTGCTGCTCGACGGCTACCTGCTGATCGGTGGCCCGCGCGACGTCCTCGCCGTGGGTGCCGAGGTGACCGTCAGCGGACGCGTCCAGCCCGGCATGATGACCACCTGCCAGCAGGGCACCCCGTTCGTCGTGGAGGCCGCGCGGCGCTCCTGAGGCGGGTGCCCCGGCCGCCTCGGCGAGCCGGGATCAGCGCGACGGCAGCTCGTTCTCGGCCGCGTCGAGCAGCT
This sequence comes from Micromonospora musae, assembly GCF_003626545.1. NCBI lineage: Bacteria > Bacillati > Actinomycetota > Actinomycetes > Micromonosporales > Micromonosporaceae > Micromonospora > Micromonospora musae. The sequence continues at coordinate 202,311 of NZ_RAZS01000001.1, read as the reverse complement.
CCGGCGCCTGCGGCTGCCGGGGCGCCAACTCGACCTGCGCCGGGGCCTCCAGCTCCCGGTCCGAGACGCCCAGCTCGGCGAGCTTGCGGGCACTGACCAGCACCCGCGCCTCCAACGAGCCGACCGCCCGGTTGTACGCGGTCACCGCGCTGCCCAGCGCCGTACCGAGCTTGGAGACGTGGTCGCCGAGCGTGGCGAGCCGGCCGTGCAGCTCCCGGGCCAGCGAGTGCACCGCCGCCGCGTTGCGGGCCAGCGCCTCCTGCCGCCAGGAGTAGGCGACGGTACGCAGCAGCGCGACCAGGGTGGCCGGGGTGGCCAGCACCACGTTGCGGGCGAAGGCGTGCTCCAGCAGCGTCGGGTCGCGCTGGAGGGCCACGTCGAGGAAGGGATCCGCCGGCACGAAGAGCACCACGAACTCCGGTGTGCTGTCGAACGCGGCCCAGTAGGTCTTGGCGGCCAGGGCGTCGACGTGCGCCCGCAGGTGCCGGGCGTGCGCGTCGAGGTGGGTGTCCCGGCTGCGCTCGTCGCGCGCCTCCATCGCCGTGAGGTACGCGTCGAACGGTGCCTTGGCGTCGACCACCACCGAGCGGCCGCCGTGCAGTCGTACGACCAGGTCGGGGCGGACCACCTGGTGATCGGTGGCTGCCGTGACCTGCTCGGCGAAGTCGCAGTGCTCCAGCATGCCGGCCGCCTCGACGATCCGGCGCAGCTGGTGCTCGCCCCATCGGCCGCGGACCTGCGGGGCGCGCAGCGCCGCCACGAGCTGCTTCGTCTCGGTGCGCAGCTCACCCGAGACCACGCTCATCGAGCGCACCTGCTCACGCAGCTCCGCGTACGCGTCGACCCGCTCGTGCTCCAGGTCGGCAACCCGCTGCTCGTAGCGGCGCAGGGTCTCGTGCAGCGGCGCGACGGCCCGGGAGACCGCCTCCTGGGACTGCGCGGTCGCCTCGTAGCTCAGCGCCCGGAGGGACTGCTCCAGCCGCCCCTCGCCCTCGCGCGTGGCGCGCAGGGTGGCGTCCAACCGGGCGATCTCGGCCGAGGCGCGGGACCGGGCGGCGAGCCACCCCACCGCGCCGCCGGCGCTGAGACAGACCACCACCACGGCGAGCGTCGGGAAGTCCATCACCGAAGCTTGCCAAACGCGTACGACCTTGCCGGCTTCGGTACCGTCGTGGCCATGAAAATTCTGCTCGTGGTCGTCCTCGTGGCGGTGGTCGTGGGTGCGTTGGTCTGGTGGCGGCGCGAGACGGCTGCCCGGCACGCCCGCGAGCTGGCTGACGTGCGCGCCGACGCCCAGCGCTGGTACGAGCGTCTCGGCGGCCAGGTGATGAACCTGCACGGTGACGAGCCCGCGGTGCGGCAGGCGCTGGTCGACGCGTCCGAGCGGTACAACGCCGCCGGAAGTCAGCTGGAGCAGGCCGCGACGGTGCACCAGTTCCGGCTGGCCCGGGAGACGGCGCTGGAGGGGCTCGCCTACGCGCGGGCGGCCCGGATCGCGCTCGGCATCGATCCCGGCCCCGAGCTGCCGCCGCTGACCGCCGCGGCGGGCACCGGGGAGCTGACCCGGGAACGGCAGGTCGAGGTGCAGGGGCAGACCTTCAAGGCGGGGCCCCAGCCGGGCCGGGATACGCCGTACTACTACCCGGGCGGCCGGTTCCAGGGGCGGCCGGTGCCGGCCGGCTGGTACTCGACGCCCTGGTGGAAGACCGCGCTCGGCGCCGGAGCGGGGGTGCTCGGCGGCGTGCTCATCGCCGACGCCCTCTTCTCGCCCGCCTTCGCCGACCCGGGTTACGGCTACGAGGCCGGCTACCAGGAGGGCTTCGCCGACGGCAACGACTTCGGTGACCAGGGCGGCGCGGACCAGGGCGGCGGCGATTTCGGCGGTGGCGGCGATTTCGGCGGGGGCGACTTCGGCGGCGGCGACTTCGGGGGTGGCGGCGACTGATCCCGCCCCGCGCGGCGCGCGCCCCGACCGGCGCGGAAGAGCCTGATACCGCTGCAGCATTTTATGACTCAGCGGTATCAGGCTCTCGTCGGTGAGTGTGCGAATCCGGAGGCCCCAGCTTCCGACGCGCGCCTGGAAGCGGCGCCCCTGCCGGAGACCTGGCAACTCGTCCGCGCGCCCTCCGGGCCGGCCCGAACGTGCCGCGCGGCGGTCAGCCCGTGTTGCGCATCCCGGCCGCGATCCCGTTGACCGTGGTGAGCAGCGCCCGCTCCAGCGCCGTACCGTCGCTGGGAGCCCGCCGACCGCCCGGCGCGGTGGCGACCGCCCGGCCGGCGGCGCCCGAGTCGCGGTACTGACGCAGCAGCGCCACCTGGAGGTGGTGCAGCGGCTCCAGGTAGGTGTCCCGCACCGCGAGGGTGCGCTGCAGCACCGGGGAGCTGTCGAGCAGCGCGGGGGACCCGGTGACGGCGAGCACCTCACGCCGGGTCAGCTCGTACTCCTGCTCGATCTTCTCGAAGATCGGGTGGAGCTGCTCCGGTACGAGCGTCTCGACGTAGCGCCGGGCGATGCCGAGGTCGGTCTTGGTCAGCATCATCTCCACGTTCGACAGGAACGTGCCGAAGAAGTGCCAGTTTCGGTGCATCTCGGCCAGCACGTCGGCGAGGCCGGCCTCGCGGGCCGCGGCCAGCCCGGAGCCGACCCCGAACCAACCCGGCACGATCTGCCGGGTCTGCGTCCAGCCGAAGACCCACGGGATGGCCCGCAGACCGGCCAGGCCCGCTCCCGTGTTCGGTCGCTTCGCCGGGCGGGAACCGATGTTGAGAGCCCCGAGCAGCTCGGTCGGCGTGGACGCCCAGAAGTACGCGGGCAGGTCCGGATCCTCCACCAGCGACCGGTACGACCGGTACGCCGACGCCGAGACGACGTCCATGGCGGCGTCCCACCGCTCCAGCATCTCGGCGGGCTGCCGCGGCGCGGTGTGCAGCAGGGTCGCCTGGAGCACCGCGGCCAGGGTCAGCTCCAGGTTCTCCCGGGCCAGCGACGGCAGGGTGTACTTGTCGGAGATGACCTCACCCTGCTCGGTCACCTTGATCGCGCCGTCGAGGGTGCCGTACGGCTGGGCCAGGATCGCCTCGTGCGTCGGCCCGCCGCCGCGCCCCACCGTGCCGCCACGACCGTGGAAGAGGCGCAGGTGGACCCCGTGCCGGGCGGCCACGTCACGCAGCGCCCGCTGCGCCCGGTGGATCGACCACTGGCTGGTGGTGATGCCCGCCTCCTTGTTGGAGTCGGAGTAGCCGAGCATGACCTCCTGCACGTCGCCGCGGGCCGCGACCAGCGCCCGGTAGGCCGGCAGGGAGAGCAGCTCGTCGAGGAGTTCACCGCCGGCGTTCAGCTCCGCCGGGGTCTCCAACAGCGGCACGAAACCGACCCGGGCCCGGCCGCTGTGCACGTCCACCAGGCCGGCCTCGCGGGCGAGCACCACCGCGGCGAGCACGTCGTCCACGCCGAGCGTCATCGAGATGATGTACGACTCGATGACCTCGTCGCCGAACCGGTCCTGCGCCTCGCGGACGGCGCTGAAGACGTCGAACGTCTTGCGGGCCGGCTCGGTGAGCGGGGTGTCCAGGGTGGAGAGCGGCCGGCGACCGGTCAGCTCGTCGGCGAGCAGCTTCGTCCGCTCCAGCCGGCTGAGCGCCGGATAGTCCGAGACCTCGCCGACGGCGGCGTAGAGCTGCGCCAGCACCGCGTGGTGCGCCTCGGCGTGCTCCCGGACGTCCATCGTGGCCAGGTGCAGACCGAACGCGGAGACGGTGCGGATCGTCGAGGCGAGCCGTCCCACGGCGGTGAGCTGGCCGGAGTTGCGGGCCAGCGAGGCGCGCAGCAGCTCCAGGTCGGCGATCAGCTCGCTGGAGCCCCGGTAGTCGCGGCCCGGCACGTGCGGCGTGCCCTGCCGTAGCCGCTCGCGGGTGTTGGCCAGCTTGGCCTTCACACAGCGCGCCTTGAGCCGGTACGGCTCCTCGGCGTTGACCCGGCGGAACCGGGGTGCCACCTCGGGCAGCGCGTCCAGGTCGGCGGCGAGGCTCGCGGAGAGGTCCAGCGACACCCCGCGCAGTCGCCGGGAGACCGACACCTCGTTGATCAGGTGCTCCATGGCCGTCTCGGTGGCCTGGATGCCGTGCTCGTGCTGGATCCGCAGGACCTCGCGGGTCACGGTCGGGGTGACGAACGGGTTGCCGTCCCGGTCGCCGCCGATCCACGTGCCGAAGCTCAGCGGCCGGGCGGTCGGCGAGGTCTCCACGCCGAGGGCGCGCAGCGTCTCGGCGAGGTCGTCGAGGACCTGCGGGGCGGCCTCGGCGTACAGGTCGCGCAGGTAGTAGATGGCGTTGCGGGCCTCGTCGGTCGGGTCCGGCCGATCCAGCCGCAGCTCGTCGGTCTGCCACATGAGGTCCAGCAGCTCGGCGAGGCGCCGGTTCGCCGGGCCCTCGTCGCTCGCCCCGTAGAGGATCGCGTTGGCGGTCTCGGCGTCCAGTTCGTCGGCGATCGCGCGCAGCTTCGACAGGATCGACCGGCGGGCCGCCTCGGTCGGGTGCGCGGTGAAGACCGGCCGGACGGCGAGCCGGCGGGCCACGGCGGCGACCTCCTCGGCCGGCACCCCGCGCTCGGCGATCATCTTGGCCGCCTGGTCCAGCCAGCCGCCGTGCGTGGCCCGGCGGCGGCGCAGGTCACGGGCCCGGTGCACCTGCTCGGTGATGTTCGCGAGGTGGAAGTAGGTGGAGAAGGCCCGGGCCAGCTTGGTGCCGGTGGTCACGTCGAGCGTGGCGAGCCGCTGGGCGGCGGTGGGGGCCTCGGAGCGGACCAGCGCGCGGATCTCCTCGACGAGGTCGAGCAGCGGGCGGCCCTCCTGGCGGGCGAGGGTCTGGCCGAGCAGGGTGCCGAGGCGGCGGATGTCGGCTCGCAGGGCGGCGTCGGGGCCGTCGTGGTCGTGCTGGTCGGTCACGGGGCGCTCCTTACGTGGCGTACGAAGGACAGCGCTGTCCGACTTACTGGATCGTATCCGCGTGGACGTGGATGTAAGGAGGGGACCCTGGCTATCGCTTTTTTCATAGCCGGGGGCTCTTGCCATCGTCGCGGGCCGGTCGTAGGTGAGGCTCGGACGCTCTCCACCCGTGGAAAAGGGATTGTCGAGCCGACTAGCGTTCGATCATGCCGCCGTTGCGTTATCCGCCGAAACCGAAACCGGGCGACCGCGTCGCCGTCGTCTCGCCCTCCGCCGGGCTCCCGGCGATCTTCCCCCACGTGTACGAGCTGGGGCTGCGGCGCCTGCGGGAGGAGTTCGGCCTGGAGCCCGTCGAGTACCCGACCACCCGGGTGATGGGTGCCGACCCCCGGGACCGGGCCCGGGACCTCACCGCCGCGTTCGCCGATCCGTCGATCACCGCCGTGCTGGCGACCGTCGGCGGCGACGACCTGATCACCGTCACCCCGCACCTGGACGACGCGGTGCTGCGCGCCAACCCGAAGCCGTACTTCGGGTACTCCGACAACACCAACGTCCTCAACCACCTGCACCGGCTCGGGGTGGTCGCGTACCACGGTGGGTCGGTGCTGGTGCACCTCGGCCGTGCCGGCGCGCCGCACCGGCTGACCTTCGACTCGCTGCGCGCCGCCCTCTTCACCTCCGGCTGGTACGAGCTGACGCCCGCGCGGGAGTGGGGCGACGAGCCGCGCGACTGGCGTGACCCGGCGGCGCTGGCCGAGGAGCCGGTGATGTTCCCCGGCGAGGGCTGGCGCTGGCAGGGCCCGGAGCGGGTGGTGCAGGGGCCGACGTGGGGTGGGAACCTGGAGATCCTGCACTGGTTGCTGGCCGCCGATCGGGTCCCCTCGGCCGCCGAGCTGGCCGGCTCGGTGTTGATCCTCGAGACCTCCGAGGAGCTGCCGCCGGACACCGAGGTCTTCCGGATCGTGCGGAACATGGGCGAGCGCGGCCTGCTCGCCGGGTTCCCCGCCATCGTGGTCGGCCGGCCGAAGGCGTGGGAGTTCGACAAGCCGCACACGCTGGAGCAGCGGATCGCCTGGGGCGAGGCGCAGCGGGCGGCGGTCACGAAGGCGCTGGCCGCGTACCACCCGGACGCCGTGGTGGTCTTCGACGTCGACCTCGGTCACACCGACCCGCAGTTGATCATCCCGTACGGCGGCGAGATGCGGATCGACGCCATCGAACGCCGGATCAGCGTGCGCTACTGAGCCCCCGGCCGGGATCCCCGCAGCCTCCCGGAGGTCGCCGGCTCCGCCTCGGCCGAGGCGGCGACCTCCGGGCGGTCGTCGCGCCGGGTGTCAGGCGTCGACCACCGCGAACGCGCGGACCGGGAAGGTGCCCATGCCGGCGACCCGGGGCGGGGCGGCGGTGAACCGGAAACCGTCCGGCGGCAACGCGTCGAGACCGGTCAGGTGCTCCACGATCGGGATGCCGGCGGCGAGCAGGGCGGTGTGCGCCGGGCGCTCGCCGTTCGCCGCCGGGCTCATGTCGTCGATGTTGATCGAGTCGATGCCGACCAGCGCGGCTCCCGCCTCGGCGAGGGCCCGTGCGGCCTCCCCGGTCAGGTGGGGCGCCTCGGGCGCGCCGTACCGCGGGGTGCCGAAGTGGGCGGCCCAGCCGGTGTGCAGCAGCACCGCCCTGCCGGCCACGTCGTACGGGGCGAGCATCAGCCGGTCCAGCGCCCGGGCGCCGGGCGGCACCCGGACCACGATCCCGGGCAGGTCGGCGAGGCGGTCCAGCGGCACCCCGGTCAGGTCGGCCCCGTCGGGGAAGCGGTGCGCCGGGGTGTCCAGGTACGTGCCGGTGTTGGCGATCATGTCGATCCGGCCGACCTGGAACTCGGTGCCCGGGGCGTAGTTCGCCCGGGATGCCTCCCGGGTCAGCCACTCGCTCACCCGGGGCGCCGGCCAGCCAGGCAGGGTGACCAGCCCGTCGTGGATGACGTGACTCAACTCGACGAGCCGGCGGCCGCCGGGCGCCGCGCCGGCCACACCCCGGCCGCCCTTGTGCGGCTCCTGGATGATCGTCACGTTGCTGATCCGTACCTCGGCCACCATCAGCAGGCCGAGGTGGCGGACCAGGAGCGCCGCCAGGTCGGCGTCGCCGATCTTCCGGCCGGGGAGGTCCAGCCGGAAGCCCTCCGTACGCAGCCCGCCGCCGTTGGCGAAGCTCACCTCGGCGTCGAACTGCGCCCGCCACTGCTCGCTCATCCCGAAACCCGACCACGGCGCCCCGCGCCCGGTCAAGATCCCCACCCGTCCTCGAGGATCCGCGCGACTCCGGGGAGGCCGCAGCTGCGGGGAAGTAGCGGCCTCCGCCGGCCCGGAGACCACCACTTCGGGGAAGTTGCGCGGATCTTGCTGGATCGACCCGGCGGTGCGCCGTCCGCCGGCGGGTGGGCAGGTGACGGGCGGGGCGGAACGGGGCCACCGTCGGTCGGCGGAGATAGGCTGGTGGTCGTGCACCCCCCGTCCGGCTGGACGCGGGGTCTCTGTCGTGTGCCCCGAGCGCACCACACGCGTCGACTCCTCTGGAAGTGATCGCAGATGCTCACCGGACTCTTCTCCGCCGCCCTGGCCGACCCCGGGCTGGCCCGGGCGCGTGACCTGGCGCGCTCCGGTGCCGCGCAGGCCGACGGCCTCGACATCACCGCCCCGTCGGCGCTGCGCCCGTTCGCGGTGGCCGCCGTGGCCGCCGACGCCGGTCCGGAGGGCGCCGGTGGCGCCGGCCGGCCGGTCCTCGCGGTCACCGCGACCACCCGGGAGGCCGACGACCTCGCCGCCGCCCTGGGCAGCCTGCTGCCGGCGGAGCAGGTGGCGGTCTTCCCGTCCTGGGAGACGCTGCCCCACGAGCGGCTCTCGCCCCGCTCCGACACCGTCGGCCGACGGCTCGCCGTGCTGCGCCGGCTGGCCCACCCGGAGGCGGCGGACGCGCACGGTCGTACCGGCCCGCTGCGGGTCGTGGTCGCCCCGGTGCGCTCGTTGCTGCAACCCCAGCTCAAGGGGCTCGGCGACCTGGAGCCGGTGCAGCTGGCCCCCGGCGCCGAGGCCGACCTGGAGGAGGTCGCCCGCCGGCTCACCGACATGGCGTACGCCCGGGTCGACCTGGTCACCAAGCGCGGCGAGTACGCCGTACGCGGCGGCATCCTCGACGTCTTCCCGCCCACCGACGAGCACCCGTCCCGGGTCGAGTTCTGGGGCGACGAAGTGGAGGAGATCCGCACCTTCGCCGTCGCCGACCAGCGGACCATCGAGCAGGTCGACCAGCTCTGGGCACCGCCGTGCCGGGAGCTGCTGCTCACCCCGCAGGTGCGGGAACGGGCCGCGGCGCTGGCCGAGCAGCACCCGGAGCTGGCGGAGATTCTCGACAAGCTCGCCGAGGGCATCCCGGTCGAGGGGATGGAGTCGCTGGTCCCGGCGCTGCTCGGCGACGAGAGCCTGGAGCTGCTGCTGGACGTGCTGCCGGCCGGCACCCACGTGCTGCTCTGCGACCCGGAGCGGATCCGCACCCGGGCGCACGACCTGGTCCGTACCTCCGAGGAGTTCCTCCAGGCCAGCTGGGCCGCGGCGGCCGTCGGCGGTCAGGCGCCGGTCGACCTCGGCGCGGCCGCCTTCCGCAGCCTCGCCGAACTGCGCGCCGCCGCCGGCAAGCTGGGCCAGGCGTGGTGGACGCTCTCCCCGTTCGGCCTCATCGAGGCGGAGGCCACCCCGGCGCGGCAGCCCTGGGAGGACGCGCCGGACGAGGCCACCGTCACCCCCGACGACGCGATCTCGGTGACGCTGGCCGCGCAGCCGGCGCCGCTCTACCACGGCGAGACCGCGCGGGTGGTCGAGGACCTGAAGCGTTGGGCCGGCGAGGGCTGGTCGATCGCGCTGGTCTTCGAGGGGCACGGTCCCGCCACGCGAGCCGTCGAGGTGCTTCGCGACGCCGGGCTGGGCGCCCGGCTCACCGAGCAGGTGCCCGCCGCGCCGACCGGCGGTGAACTCCTGGTCACCTGCGGCTCGCTCAGCGCCGGCTTCGTCGACGAGGCGTCCCGCTTCGTGCTGCTCACCGGCAACGACCTCACCGGCGGTCGGGGCACGTCGACCCGCGACATGCGCAAGATGCCGAGCCGGCGGCGCAACACCATCGACCCGCTGGAGCTGAAGGCCGGCGACTACGTGGTGCACGAGCAGCACGGCATCGGCCGCTACGTCGAGCTGGTGCAGCGCACCGTCAACGGGGCCAGCCGGGAGTACCTGGTCATCGAGTACGCCGCGAGCAAGCGCGGCCAGCCCGGCGACCGGCTCTTCGTCCCGACCGACCAGCTCGACCAGCTCAGCCGGTACGTCGGCGGTGAGCAGCCCACGCTGCACAAGATGGGTGGCTCGGACTGGCAGAAGTCCAAGGCCCGCGCCCGCAAGGCGGTCCGGGAGATCGCCGCCCAGCTGATCCAGCTCTACGCCGCCCGGAAGGCGTCCAAGGGGCACGCGTTCGGCCCGGACACGCCGTGGCAGCGGGAGCTGGAGGACGCGTTCCCGTGGCAGGAGACGCCGGACCAGCTCGCCGCGATCGAGGAGGTCAAGCGGGACATGGAGCAGACGGTCCCGATGGACCGGCTGATCTGCGGCGACGTCGGCTACGGCAAGACCGAGATCGCGGTACGGGCGGCGTTCAAGGCGGTGCAGGACGGCAAGCAGGTCGCCGTGCTGGTGCCGACGACACTGCTCGTGCAGCAGCACTACAACACCTTCGCCGAGCGGATGGGCCAGTTCCCGTTGACCATCCGGCAGCTGTCCCGGTTCCAGACCCCGAAGGAGGCCGAGCAGACCCTCGCGATGGCCGCGGACGGGACGGTCGACATCGTCATCGGCACCCACCGGCTGCTCCAGGCGGCGACCCGGTTCAAGTCGCTCGGCCTGGTGATCGTCGACGAGGAGCAGCGCTTCGGCGTCGAGCACAAGGAGCACCTGAAGACGATGCGCGCCTCGGTCGACGTGCTGAGCATGTCGGCCACGCCGATCCCGCGCACGCTGGAGATGGCCATCACCGGCATCCGGGAGATGTCCACCATCGCCACCCCGCCGGAGGAGCGGCACCCGGTGCTCACCGCCGTCGGGGCGTACGACGACCGGCAGGTGGCCGCCGCCGTGCACCGGGAGCTGCTCCGCGACGGGCAGGTCTTCTACCTGCACAACCGGGTCGAGTCGATCGAGCGGGCGGCCCGACGCATCCGGGAGCTCGTGCCCGAGGCGCGGGTCGCGGTGGCGCACGGGCAGATGAGCGAGGAGGCGCTCGAGAAGGTGATGGTCGGCTTCTGGGAGAAGGAGTTCGACGTACTGGTCTGCACCACGATCGTCGAGTCCGGTATCGACATCCCGAACGCCAACACCCTGATCGTCGAGCGCGCCGACCTGCTCGGCCTGGCCCAGCTGCACCAGATCCGGGGCCGGGTCGGCCGGGGTCGGGAGCGGGCGTACGCGTACTTCCTCTACCCGCCGGAGAAGCCGCTCACCGAGCACGCGCACGAGCGGCTGGCCACCATCGCCCAGCACACCGAGCTGGGCGCCGGCATGTACGTGGCCATGAAGGACCTGGAGATCCGGGGCGCCGGCAACCTGCTCGGTGGTGAGCAGTCCGGGCACATCGAGGGCGTGGGCTTCGACCTGTACGTGCGGATGGTCGGCGAGGCGGTGCAGGCGTTCAAGGGCGAGGGTCCCGAGGAGGAGACCGACGTCAAGATCGACCTGCCGATCGACGCGCACCTGCCGCACGACTACGTGGGGGTGGAGCGGCTGCGGCTGGAGATGTACCGCAAGCTCGCCGAGGCGCGCGACGAGGAGCGGCTGCGCGAGGTGGTCGCCGAGATGACCGACCGGTACGGCGAGCCGCCCGTCCAGGTGCAGAACCTGGTCGCGGTGGCCCGGTTCCGGCTGCTGGCCCGCCGGTACGGCCTCACCGACGTCTCCATGCAGGGCAAGCACCTTCGGTTCAGCCCGCTGCCGTTGCCGGACTCGAAGCAGCTGCGGCTCAAGCGCTACCACCCGGACGCGGTCTACAAGCAGGCCGCCGACCAGGTCAGCGTGCCGCGGCCGAGTACCCGTCGGGTCGGCGGCGAGCCGCTGCGCGACCAGGCCCTGCTGGAGTGGTGCGCCCAGCTCCTCTCCGACGTCCTCGGCGAACCCGCCCTCGCGGCCACCCCCGCCTGACCCTCCGCCCCTCCGCCCCTCCGCGTCGATCATGAAGTTGTTGCTGCGACACACCGCCACCACGCGCAACAACTTCATGATCGCGGGTGGTGGGGCCGGGCCGGGTGGGGGGCGTCACAGGTGGATGGTCGGCGTGAGAGAGTGACCTTCATGCGTGCTCGCCGACTCATCGCCGCCGCCAGCGTCGCGGCCCTCGCTGTGCTCTCCCTCGCCGCCTGCGGCCGGTCCGCGCCCGACGTCGCCGCGTACGTCGGTGACGCCACCTGGTCGACCGAGCGGGTCGACGCGATCTACGACGACGTCCAGGCGGATTTCGGTGAGGCCGTGCGCCAGGAGCTCGGCCGCACCGGGGTGAGCCCGTCGCCCGAGCAGCTGCGGTCCACGGTGACCCGGCAGGACGTGCTGAACCTGCTGGTCAGCCTCGAGCTGGGCAAGCGCGTCGTGGCCGAGAAGAACCTGCAGGTCGCGGACAACGTCAGCGCGACGCAGCTGGAGAGCGTGCTGCGGGTGCCGGCCACGACCGAGTACACCCGGCTGTGGAGCGAGTGGATCGACATCCTCGAGGCGCTGAACCAGCAGCTCCCGCCGGCCGAACTCAGCGACGACTCCGTGATGGCCGTCTACCACGCCATCGCCGAGACCGGCGCGATCGACAGCGGGCTCTCGGTGGCGGAGGTCCGCCAGGCCTTCGGCGACGGCGGTTTCGTGCGCAGCGCGACGGCGGTCAGCGTCGCCCTCCAGGAGGAGGCCGAGCGGGCTGACGTGTCGGTCAACCCGCGGTTCCGCTCCCTCGGCGTGCCGTCCTTCGTGAGCGGCCCGCAGGGCCCCATCGTGTACGCGTTGCCGTACGTCGACGAGGATGGCCCGGTGACCGACATCTCCACCCCGGAGCCGCCCCAGTCGAGCGAGCCGGCCGAGCCGGTCGACCCGAACGACCCGGCCGGAGTGACCGAGCCGGTGCGCAACTGAGCATGTCGGCCCGGATCGTCCTGCTGGTCACCTCGCCCCGGCTGCCGGCCGGGCTGCTGAGCGCGGCCGCGTGGGACGTCGTACGCTCCGCTCCGGTGCTGACCGGCGCGGAGAGCGAGTCGACGGTGGCGATCCGTGCCGTCGGCGGTCGGGTCACGGTGGTCGACGGCCCGGCGACGCAGGCGTTGCTCGACGCGGTCCGCGAGCACGGCACCGTGGTCTGGTTGGCCGGGCCGAGCGGTGACGAGGCGCTCGCGCGGGAGCTGGGGCTGCGGCTGGCCCGGGAGCCCGGCCTGGCGGAGCTGGAGCTGATGTACGGCTCGTGGGACCCGCCCGGCGCCCGGCTGCTCGACGCGGTCGCCGTGATGGACCGGCTGGCCTCTCCCGGTGGTGATCCGTGGAAGCGGGCGCAGACGCACGAGAGCCTGTCCCGGTTCCTGCTGGAGGAGTCCTACGAGGCGTACGACGCGATCAGCGCCGGTGACACCGACGCCCTCCGGGAGGAGCTGGGCGACGTGCTGCTCCAGGTGGTGCTGCACGCCCGGCTCGCCGAGGAGCTGCCCGAGGGCGAGCGGTGGAACGTGGACGACGTGGCGGGCGGCCTCGTCGAGAAGATGATCCGGCGCAATCCGCACGTCTTCGCCGGTGTCGAGGCGGAGACCCTGGAGGAGATCACCGCCAACTGGGACCGGATCAAGCGGGCCGAGAAGCCGAACGGTTCCGTGCTGGACGGGGTCGCCCTCAGCCAGCCGGCGCTCGCCCTGGCCGCGAAGATCCTGGAGCGCGCCGAGCGGTTCGGGTTGGCCGTGCCGCCGCCGCTCGCGCAGGGGCAGGTGGACGCGGAGGCGCGGCTGGGTGCCGGTCTGCTGGCCACTGTCGCCGCCGCCCGCGAGGCCGGTCTCGACCCGGAAGCGGCTCTCCGCCGCGCCGCCCTCTCCTACGCCGAAGCCATCCGCGCCGCCGAACCCCCCACCCCCGAACCCCCCACCCAGCCAAGTTGATCAAGAGGTTCGCGTCAGAAACGGCCACCCCGGTGACGCAAACCTCTTGATCACCGCGGCTGGGGCCGGGCGGGGGTTCGGGGGGAGTGCGGGCCGAGTCGGTAGGGTCGGCGGGTGGAATCGTTTGCCCCGCTGGCCGAGCGGATCGTCGAGGCGCTGCTGGAGAGCCGACCCGATCTGGCCTCGTCCGCCGGTGACCACCGCTTCGACGACCAGCTGCCCGACTTCTCGCCCGATGGGCGCACGGCCGACCGGGCCATGCTCACCGACGCCGCCAACGCGCTCTCCGAGATCGACGGGGACGCGCTGGAGGACGAGGAGCGGGTCGACCACGCCCTGCTCAGCGCCCTCGTCGACCGGGAACTCTTCGAGCTGACCGAGATCCGGGCGTACGAGTGGGACCCGCTCCGGCACAACCCGGGTCCGCTGCTGCACGCGATCGTGGCCCGCCCGTACGCCCCGGCGGACGTGCGGCTGACGCAGCTCGCCGGGCGGCTCGCCGCCGTACCGGACACCCTGGCGATCGCCCGGGGGACGCTGCGTGACATGCCGCGGATCCACGCGGAGACCGCAGTCGGTCAGTTCACCGGCACGGCGGCGCTGATCCGCGACGAGGTGCCGGCGCTGCTCGCCCAGGCCCCGGAGCTGTACGACCGGGTGGAGCCGGCCGCCACCGCGGCGATCGCGGCCGTGGAGGAGTTCGTCGCCTGGCTGCGCACCGGACTCGCCGCCGACGCCGGCCCGGGACGTGATCCGCGGCTGGGCCGGCGCCGCTGGGAGGCGCGGCTCTGGCACACCCTCGACACCGAGCTCGGTGCCCCGGAGATCCTGAAGCGGGCCTGGGCCAACCTGGACCGGATCACCGAGCAGATCCGGGAGGCGGCGGTCGAGCTGGTCGGTGGTCCCGCCGACGACGAGACCGTACGCCGGGCGCTGGGTCTGCTCGCGGCCGAGCATCCGGACGACGCGACCATCGTGGAGCTCGCCTCGAACACCCTCGACGAGGCGACCGACTTCGTCCGCGCCCACGACCTGGTCACGCTGGTGGACGACCGGTGCGTGATCCAGGAGATGCCGGAGTTCGCGCGGGGCGTGGCGGTCGCCTACTGCGACGCGCCCGGGCCGCTGGAGGTCGCCGACGTCCCCACCTTCTACTGCCTCGCGCCGACCCCGGCGAGCTGGTCCGCGCAGCGGGTCGAGTCGTTCTACCGCGAGTACAACAACCACATGATCCGCAACCTGACGGTGCACGAGGCGATGCCGGGGCACTTCCTCCAGCTCGCGCACGCCCGCCGGTACGCCGGTGGAACCCGGGTGCGGGCGCTCGCCGAGTCCGGCCCCTTCATCGAGGGGTGGGCGGTCTACGCCGAGGAGGTGATGACCGGGCTCGGCTTCGGTGGCGTGCCGGTGCGGTTGCAGCAGCTCAAGATGCAGCTGCGGATGACCATCAACGCGCTGCTGGACCAGCTGGTGCACTGCGAGGAGCTGTCCGAGGCGGAGGCGATGGCGCTGATGACCGAGCGGGGGTTCCAGGAGGAGGGCGAGGCGGCCGGAAAGTGGCGGCGGGCCCTGCTGACCTCCACCCAGCTCTCCACGTACTTCGTGGGCTACACCGAGGTCGCCGAGATCGCCGCGGCCCGGCCGGAGGGTGTGCCGCTGCGGGACTGGCACGACGCGATGCTCGGCCACGGCAGCCCACCGCCGCGCCACCTTCGGTCCCTGCTCGACCTGTAGGGGCCTCGCCCGGGTGCTCCTGGCGAGGCGCCTAGCGCCGCGTCCCAGCGCGGGTCGCGTCGATCAGCCAGCGGGAGATGGAGTACGCGGGCGGCAGCTCGGCCGGCAGCGCGTCGAGTGGGAACCAGCGGGCCGCCACCAGCTCCCGGCCGTCCACCACCGGCTCGGCGGTGGGGTCGGCCGAGGTGGCGGTGAATCCGGTGAGCAGCACGCCCGGGCCGGACATGGCCCACGGCTGGCTGCCGAAGTAGACCGGCTCGGTCAGCGTCAGCCCGACCTCCTCGCCGACCTCGCGGTGCACCGCCGCCTCCAGCGTCTCGCCCGCCTCGACGAAGCCGGCGACCAGCGCCCACAGCTCGGTCGGCCCGTACGAGTGCCGCACCAGCAGCAGCTCGTCGGGGCGGCCGGCGGGGCCGGGCCGGGTGACCGCGACCAGCACTGCGGGAGAGAGCTGCATCGGGACGTAGAGACCGCAGTCGGGGCAACGGCGGGCGGGCTCGCCCGGCACCTCGGCCAGCTCGGCTCGGCAGGCACCGCACCAGCGGTGGCTGCGCCGCCAGGTGATCACCTGGAGCGCCCGCCCGGCCAGCGCGGCGAGCGGCGCGGAGACCTCGGCGGCGAGGGCCGGCCAGCCCGTCCAGCGACCCGGCTCGTCGGTGCGGGCCCCGTCGGCCGCCGGCTCCTCGCCGTCCGGCTGCGCGCCACCCCAGGCCGGTACGCCGTCGAGCGTGCCGAGCGGCACCCAGTCCGAGCGGGCGGGCAGGTCGCGGATGCGGGGAAACCGGCCGTCGGCGCCGAGCAGCAGCCGCCGGCCGGCCACCACCAGCGCGAGATGGTGCGGCTCCGGCGGCCCCGGCACACCCGCACCGGGCAGGAAGAGCGGCTCGGGCCCGGTGGCCGGGGCGGGGACCGGCTCGGCGTCGGGGACGGGCACCGGCGCGGTGGTCACGAGGTGGTCGAGCGCCGGTCGACGATGCCGGCGCCGGGCGGCAGGTCGAACGCCGAGCTGTCGATCGTCTCCGAGTAGCGGTTCAGCGTCACCTCGACCGGCTCGCCGTCGACCTGCCCGGTGAAGCTGCCGAGCACGCCGTCCGTGGTCACGCAGGCGACGAAGTCGTCGCCCGCCCGGTCGACGTCCACGCAGGTGGCGTGGTGCCCCGCCACGGTGGTGTCGTCCTGCTTGATGATCGCCTCGGGTTCGAGCGCGGCGGCGGTCAACATGCCCACCACGACCGGCGGGGTGATCAGGCCGCGTCGTTTCGCCTCCGCGAAGACGGCCACCGAGGGCTTGCTCCCGGCGGCCGGGGGCGGGGCCAGCGTGCAGACCGTCCGGCCGCCGGTCGCCTCGCACTGGGTGGTCGCCTCGCCGGTGACGGTGAGCTTGCCACCCGGGTAGCTGTACGCGGAGCGGGCCGGATCCTGCGCCTGGGCGATCGAGGCGCTCTGCCCGCCCGGCAGCTGGTAGTCGGCCGAGTAGGTCAGTTCGAGCGCCCGGTCCAGCCGGGCGGCGAGGTCGTTGACCAGATCGGCTCGCCCGACCACCCGTCCGGCGTCGTCCAGGGTCTGGCATCCGGTTACCGTGAGCGACGCGATGACCGACACGGCGAGCACGCGGAGTTTGGTCGAGGCGGCGGGCATGGTGCCCAGCCTTATAGATCGGGTCCACCCGATGCAAACCCGTTGCCGGTTGAGGCCGGAGAATCCGGGAATGTCCGGGCACGGTGCCGCGAAGGTCAGGTGGCGGAGAGGCCCGCGTACGCCCGGACGGCCCGGGCCCCAGGGTCGCCCGCTACGCTGCGTTCAACACCTGCCTCAGCCGCACCGTCGCGGCCGCACCCGAACCACACATACGAGGAGCGACTCAGTGGCAACCATCGAGGGAATCGTCGCCCGGGAGATTCTCGACTCGCGGGGCAACCCGACCGTCGAGGTCGAGGTCGGTCTGGACGACGGCACGGTGGCCCGCGCCGCGGTGCCCTCCGGCGCCTCCACCGGCGCCTTCGAGGCACTCGAGCTGCGCGACGGTGACGCCGACCGGTACCTGGGCAAGGGCGTCGAGAAGGCCGTCGCGAACATCGAGGACCGCATCGTCGATCAGATCATCGGCTTCGAGGCCAGCGAGCAGCGCCTCATCGACCAGAAGATGCTCGACGTCGACGGCACCGACACCAAGTCGGAGCTGGGCGCCAACGCGATCCTCGGCGTCTCCCTGGCGGTGGCGAAGGCCGCCGCGGGCAGCGCCGAGCTGAGCCTGTTCCGCTACCTCGGTGGCCCGAACGCACACCTCCTGCCGGTGCCGATGATGAACATCCTCAACGGTGGCGCGCACGCCGACTCCAACGTCGACATCCAGGAGTTCATGATCGCGCCGATCGGCGCCCCCACCTTCCGTGAGGCGCTGCGCTCGGGCGCGGAGGTCTACCACGCGCTGAAGTCGGTGCTGAAGAAGAAGGGCCTGTCGACCGGGCTCGGCGACGAGGGCGGCTTCGCCCCGAACCTGCCGACCAACGCGGCGGCGCTGGACCTGATCGCCGAAGCGGTCGAGAAGGCCGGCTACCGCCTCGGCACCGACATCGTGTTCGCGCTCGACGTGGCGGCCACGGAGTTCTTCGAGAACGGCACCTACACCTTCGAGGGCGCCGCGAAGTCCGCCGAGGACATGAGCACCTACTACACGAAGCTGGCCGACGAGTACCCGATCGTGTCGATCGAGGACCCGCTGGCCGAGGACGACTGGAGCGGCTGGCAGACGCTGACCGCCTCGATCGGCGACCGGGTGCAGATCGTCGGTGACGACCTGTTCGTCACCAACCCGCAGCGCATCGCCCGTGGTATCGCGGAGAAGGCGGCGAACGCGGTTCTGGTCAAGGTGAACCAGATCGGTTCGCTCACCGAGACCCTCGACGCCGTGGACCTGGCCCACCGTGCCGGTTTCAAGTGCATGATGAGCCACCGCTCCGGCGAGACCGAGGACACCACCATCGCCGACCTCGCCGTGGCGACCGGCTGCGGCCAGATCAAGACCGGCGCGCCGGCCCGATCGGACCGTGTCGCCAAGTACAACCAGCTCCTGCGGATCGAGGAGGAGCTGGCCGACGCGGCGCGGTACGCCGGCGCCGGCGCGTTCCCGCGCTACCGTTCGGCCTAGACACGCGAGGCCTCGGGGGAGGGGTGTGACGATGCAGCAGCGCCGCACACCGGGTGGTCAGCGTCCCGCCCGCCGGCCCGGCCAGTCGGGTCGGCCGGGCGGGGCCCGCGCCCGGGGGTCGCTCCGGGAGGCCGGCGTCCGCGCCGAGCCGAGGAGCGCCGCCGGTCGCGCTCCGGGCGTCGCCCGGGGCACCGAGGGCGTACGCTCCGCGAGCCGGCCGGCCGCGGCCCGGCGCACCGGCGCCGGCGGTCCGGTCAAGCGGCTCTCCGCACCCCGTCCCCGACGCCTCACCGGGCGGGCCACCGTGCTGTTCGCGGTGCTCATCGCGCTCGCCCTGGCCTACACCTACCCGGTCCGGGTCTACCTGGAGCAGCAGGCCGACATCGAGCGGATGGAGGCCGCGCAGGCGGCGCAGGAGGAGCTGATCGCCGACCTCTCCGAGGAGGCCGCCAAGTGGCAGGACAAGGCCTTCATCGAGGCCGAGGCGCGGGACCGGTTCTTCATGGGCCGGCCGGGGGAGAAGCTGGTGATCGTGCTCAATGACCCGGAGGGCGCGGCCCGGGACGCGGGGAAGGCCGGGCCCGGCGCGCCGGCCACCCCGGACCCCTGGTACGACACGCTCTGGTCGAGCGTGCGGGCGGCCAACGAGCAGCCCGCGAAGTGAGCACCGGCCGAGGTCGCGAACGAGAGATGGGGACAGTGACTGTCGTACCACCGCAGCAGCCCGCGGCGGATTCCGTACCCCCGCCGCAGCGGGAACCGGCCACCGAGGCCGACCTGGCGGCGGTGGCCGCGCAGCTCGGCCGCCCACCCCGCGGTACGCGGGCGGTGGCGCACCGCTGCCCGTGCGGCCTGCCCGACGTGGTGGAGACGACGCCCCGGCTGGCCGACGGAACTCCCTTCCCGACGCTCTTCTACCTCACCTGTCCCCGGGCGACCGCGGCGTGCAGCCGGCTGGAGTCGGCCGGGCTGATGAAGGAGATGGCCGACCGGCTGGCGGCCGATCCCGAGCTGGCGGCCCACTACCGGGCCGCGCACGAGGATTACCTGGCCCGGCGGGAGGCGATCGGCCACGTGCCGGAGATCGACGGGATCTCCGCCGGCGGGATGCCCGGCCGGGTGAAGTGCCTGCACGTGCACCTCGGGCACGCGCTCGGCGCGGGGCCCGGGGTGAACCCGTTCGGCGACGAGACGTTGGCCCTGGTGGAGCCCTGGTGGACGACCGGACCCTGCGTGGACGTGCCGGCGGCGGAGTGAGCGCGGTGACCGACGAGATCGTGGTACGGCGGGCGCGCACCGGGGACGTGCGCGGGATCCGTCGGCTGGTGGACACCTACACCGATGACCGCCGACTGCTCAGCAAGGCCACCGTCACGCTCTACGAGGACGTGCAGGAGTTCCGCGTCGCGGTACGCGCCGACGACGGGACGGTCGTCGGCTGCGGTGCGCTGCACGTGATGTGGGAGGACCTCGCCGAGATCCGGACCGTGGCGGTCGACCCGTCGTACCGGGGGTTGAAGCTCGGACATCGGATCGTCGGCGAGCTGATCGACTCGGCGCGCGAGCTGGGCGTCGCGCGGATCTTCGTGCTCACCTTCGAGACGCGCTTCTTCGGCTCGTTCGGCTTCACCGAGATCGACGGCGCGCCAGTGCCGCAGGCGGTCTTCGAGCAGCTGCTGCGCTCGTACGACGAGGGTGTGGCGGAGTTCCTCGACCTGGAGCGGGTCAAGCCGAACACCCTCGGCAACAGCCGGATGCTGCTGCGTCTCTGACCGCCGCCGAGGTCGGTCCCGCTCAGGAGCGGCGCGGGTGGGCGGAGAAGAACTCCCAGATCAGATCGGTCGCCTTCACCCCGGCGTCGGCGGCGGCGAGCTGCCCGGCGGCCGCCCCGGGCCACGAGTGGCCCATCTCCGGCAGCGTGTAGACGGTGACGTCGCTGCCGTCGGCGCAGCGGGCGTCCGTGCGGGTGACTCCCGGCGCTCCGGTGTTCCCGACCGGCGTCGGCTTGCATCCGAGCCGTCGCTGCCAGGTCTGCACTCCCGTGCGGAAGATGTCGAAGTACCGGTCCTGGCCGCCGATGAAGGTGATCACCGAGACCGGCTGCTTCGGCACGAACTCCTCCGACTCGGTCAGCTGGCCGCTGTAGCCGCCGCTGACCACGCCGATGGCGGCGAAGACGCCGGCCGCCTCCACCGCGGCGCGGAAGCTCATGTCGCCGCCGTTGGAGATGCCGGTCAGGTAGACCCGGTCGGCGTCGGCACCCCAGCTGCTCACCAGGTGCTCGGTGAGGGCGGTGAGGAAGCCGACGTCGTCGGCGGTGCCGCAGCAGATCAGGGCGTTGAAGCCGCCGGAGAGCCCGTCCGGGTACGCGACCAGGATGTTCTCCCGGTCGGCGAGGGCGTCGAGGCCCACCATCTCCTGCATCACGGTGCCCTTGCCGGGGTAGGGGTGCAGCGCGACGACCAGGGCGCTGGGCTTCGTCCGGTCGTACGTCGGCGGGGCGTGCAGGAGGTAGCTGCGCTCCTGCCCGCCGTGCGTGAGGGTCAGCCGGTGGTCCCCGGGGGCCGGCTGCGCGGCCGCACCCGAGGGCGACGATTCCGGCGTTGCGGCGCCCCCGTCACACGCGGTACCGAAGAGCATCAGTCCCACCGCCGCTACCGCCAAGAACCGTCGCATGCCTGTCCCTTCGTCCTCGATCGCGCACACCCTCGGCCACCGTGCGTTACCCGGTCAACCCTTTCGGTCCTGCCCGAAGGCGGGCAGGCTGCTCGCATGCTTCGCCTCCGGCTCCGATCGGCGGACCTTCGCCGGATCCGTTTCGCCGACCGGCTGCATCCGGTGGGCACGGCGTTGCTGGCCAGTCAGGCGCTGCGTGGCCCGACGGTCGCCGCGAACGCGCCTGCCCTGGTCGACCGGGTCGGCGGGGTCACCAGCGGCGACTTCCGGGCCGCGACGGCGGCGCTGGCTCACCTGCTACCCGCCCGTGGCCGGCTGCCGGATTTCCTGACCCCCTTCGACGGACTCGAGTCGTTGGAGGCGGGCCTCGACGCGATCCGGGCGGTGCCGGCCCGGCGGGTACGGGCGGACGTCACCGCCGCGTACGCCGAGCTGCCGGCCACCTCGTTGCGGCGGCGCTTAGCGGCGGCCGATCCGGAGGTCTTCGACCTGCTCGTGCGGGCGACGCGCACCTGGTTCGAGGCGGTGCTCGCACCGCACTGGGCGCAGCTGGTGCTCGCCCACCAGCGGCAGGTGGAGACCGCCGCGCAGCAGTACGCGTCGACGGGGCTGGACGGCCTGCTCGACGGGTTGCACCCGCTCATCCGGTGGCGGGCGCCGGTGCTCGACGTCGAGACGTGGTGGAGCGGTGACCTGCCCGGTACCGGGCAGGGGCTCATTCTGGTGCCGTCGCCGCTGGCCGGTATGCGGCCGCGGGTGCTGGTCGAGCCGGACCGGCCGGTGCTGCTGGTCTATCCCGTCGCGGTCGGTTCGGCGTTGATCGCCGCACCCCAGGTGGATCCCCTCGCCCGGCTGCTCGGTCGCACCCGGGCCGCCGTCCTGCGCCGGCTGGGCGAGCCGGGCGGACACACCACCACGACGCTCGCCCGGGCGACCGGGATCAGCCTCGCGTCGGCCTCGGAGCACGCCACCGCCCTGCGCGGCGCGGGCCTGCTCAGCACGGATCGGACGGGTGGAGCAGCGCGGCACCGACTGACGCCGCTGGGCGCGCACCTGCTCGGTGCGCCGCCGGCGGCGTGACCGCCGGTGACCACGGTTGCGGCCCGGCGGCTGCCGTAGGGTTGCGGGCGTGACGACGCGCGTGGCCGCCATCGACTGCGGTACCAACTCGATCCGGCTCCTGGTGGCGGACCTGCCCGATCCGGCGGCCGGGGCGGAGAGCCCGCTCATCGACCTCAGCCGGCGGATGGAGATCGTCCGGCTCGGGCAGGACGTGGACCGCACCGGGCGCCTGGCGCCCGAGGCGATCGAGCGGACCCGGGTCGCGCTCGTCGACTACGCGGCCGAGATCGAGAAGCTCGGCGCCGAACGGGTGCGGATGTGCGCCACCTCGGCGAGTCGGGACGCCGAGAACGCCGACGAGTTCCGGGCCATGGTCGAGCGGACCCTCGGGGTCGCCCCCGAGGTGGTTAGCGGGGACGAGGAGGCGCGGCTCTCCTTCACCGGCGCGGTGCGTGGGCTGCCGGCCGACGCGAAGGCGCCGTTCCTGGTGGTGGACATCGGTGGTGGCTCCACGGAGTTCGTGGTCGGCGACCGGGAAAACGGTGTGCGGGCGGCGGTGTCCATGGACATCGGCTGCGTCCGGATGACCGAGCGGCACCTGCACGGCGACCCGCCGAGCGTGGCCGAGATCGCCGCCGCGCAGGCCGACATCGCGGTCGCCGTCGATCGGGCGCTGGCGGTGGTGCCCGGTCGAGAGGCGGCCACCCTGGTCGGGCTCGCCGGGTCGGTCACCACCGTGGTGGCGATCGCTCAGGGCCTGCGGGCGTACGACCCGGCGCGCATCCACCACGCCCGGGTGTCGTACGAGGCGGTCGCCGAGGTGACCGCCGATCTGCTCGGGAAGACGCGGGAGCAGCGGTTGGCGATTCCGGTGATGCACCCGGGCCGGGCCGACGTCATCGGTGCCGGGGCGCTGGTGCTCAAGGTGATCATGGAGCGGGCCGCGATGCCCTCCGTGGTCGCGTCCGAGCACGACATCCTCGACGGCATCGCCTGGAGCCTCGCGCCGAGCGTCGGCTGACCCCGCCGGCCCCGGTCCGGGGCGATCATCATCCGCGCCGCCGTGACGGCGTGCCGAGCCGGCCTGCGTTCGTTGACGCTATTACGCAAAACACAGTAGTGTGCGATACGTGGATACGACCCAGCTCCTCAAGGGCGTGCTGGATCTCGCCGTGCTCGCCGTGCTCCGCGACGAGGACGGCTACGGCTACGACATCCTCCGCCGGCTCCGGGAAGCCGGTCTGGAGGAGGTGGGCGACGCCTCCGTCTACGGCACCCTGCGCCGGCTCTTCGCCGCGGGACTGCTGACCACCTACGTCGTGCCGAGCGAATCCGGCCCGCACCGCAAGTACTACTCACTCAACGCCGCCGGGCGGGACCAGTTGGCCCGCTCCGGCAAGCTGTGGCGCTCGTTCGCCACCACGATGGACGCACTGCTCGACGAACGGGGGGCGGCGGCATGACCGTCACTGAGCAGGAGATCACGGAGTACGTCGCCCGGGTCCGGGCCGCGCTGGCGGACCTGCCGCCCGCGCTGCGCGAGGAGTTGACCGAGGATCTGCCCGAACACCTGACCGAGGTGGCCGCCGAGGGCGAGGGCGCGCTGGTCGACCGGCTCGGCACCCCCGAGGCGTACGCCGCGGAGCTGCGGGACGCCGCCGGGGCCCCCGACCTCAAGCGGCGGAAGCTGGACCAGCGGGTGGCCGGCCTGGTGAGCGGTGCCCTGGGTCGGCTGCGTGCGCTCGACCGGCGGCTCGGCCCGCCGCTGGGGTACCCGAGCGGGAGCGACTTCCTACGGCTGCTCCGCCCCGGCTGGTGGGTCCTGCGCGCCTACCTGGCCGCCATGCTGGTGACCGTCGTGACCACCGGTGGCTCGCTCGGTCTCCTTCCCCGCTTCGGCGGCGAACTCCTCGCCGGCGTGGTGATGCTCATCGGGTTCCTGTTCGGCTCGATCTGGCTGGGCCGCCGCTCGGAGCGGCTGCGTCGCTGGCCCCGGTTGGCCCTGCACGCCAGCAGCATCGTGCTGGTCGTCTTCGGCCTGGCCGGTCTGGCCGACGGCGAGCGGCGGGCGGGTTACGGCGGCTACGACCCGATCGCCGTCGTCAACCCGTACGACCAGGTCCGGGACGTCTTCGTCTACGACAGCGAGGGGCGGTTGGTGCAGAACGCCCGGCTCTTCGACCAGAACGGGAACCCGATCCGGCTCGGCTATCCGGACTGCCTCGACGAGTTCGATCCGCAGGGCGGAACCCAGCCGGGCAACCCGTTGCTGCGTCCGTACCCGTACTGCCCGGACCAGGCGCCCTTCGCGCCGCGGGCACCGGTCGGCGCCTCGCCGGCACCGGCCCTTCCACCACTGTCGAGCCCCTCCGCGACCGCGGCTGCCTCGCCGACGACCACCCCGGAGGCGACGACCACCTCCGGGCCGTCGACCACCCCGGAGGCGTCGATCACTCCGGAGCCGACCGCAACCGCCGATCCGGGTGGGCCGGCGAGCGTGACGCCAACGCCGAGCGTCACGGGTTGAACGCCTGCGGAACCCCTGGCCGCCCTCCGGTGGCGACCGGGGGTTCCGCCCGTACGGCTGAAGCTGTGAGGTTGCTGTAAATGCTGAGAAATAGCTGAACGGATGAGGTTCGTGGGGCGGCGGACGGCGTTCATGATCGCTAGCGTGTCGTCTGCTCATTCACCCCCCGGAAGGAACCCCCGTGTCAGAGCAGGTCGCACCGCCCCCCTCGGCCACTCCTGAGCAGCCGCACCCGGCGCCGCAGGCCCCGTCGGCCGAGCAGGTCCCGCCAGCCGGGCAGGTGCCGCCTCCGGCCGAGCCGGAGACGAAGAAGTCCGGGGGCAAGAAGGCCCTCGGCATCATCGGCGCGATCGTCGTGTTCGTGGTCATCGCGGGGCTCAAGTTCGGTCTCGCCAGCGTGATCAGGAACGTCTTCGACAAGGACGCCACCGCCGAGGCCAAGGTCGGCGACTGCATCGCCGAGCTGCCCAAGGTTCTCGGCACCGAGGAGGAGGAGGTCGACGACGCCAAGATCGTCGACTGCACCTCGACCGAGGCCGTGTACAACGTGGTCGGTCGCGTGGACGGGCAGACCGAGGCGCAGGCGCAGGCCGGCACCGCGTGCGAGCCGTTCTTCAAGGAGGGCCAGGACGGCTACCTCTTCTACAGCATCGAGCCCGGCAAGACCGGCTACCTGCTCTGCCTGACCGACAAGGCCTGATCGCAGCAGGCCTGCCAGGACATCCGGCAGACACTTCCGACGGCGGCGCGAACACTCGCGCCGCCGTCGGCGTATGCCGAACGCAGAGCGAGGGAACAGGAGGTGAATACCACTGTTCCGGCATCTTCCCGGCGCGGTCGCGGCGTGGCAGGCTACCGGCACTGGGCGACCAGCCAACGATGACTGACCGCTAGGAGGAGCGCCGATGGGCGAAATGGTGAGCTATCGCAGCCAGGGCGCGGCCGAGGGATATCTCGCGATACCCTCCGGCGGTGCGGCCAGCCCTGCGGTCATCGTCATCCAGGACTGGTGGGGACTGGTGCCCCACGTACGGGCGGTCGTGGACCGGTTCGCCGAGGCCGGATTCGTCGCCCTCGCTCCGGACTTCCGCCACGGTGAGCCGGCCAGCAGACCGAGCGAGCCGAGGCAGATGCTGAACAGCGTGCAGATGGACGAGGCGGCGGCCGACATCGCGGCCGCGGCCGACTACCTCGCCGGTCGTGGCGAGGTGGCCGGCAAGGTCGGCTGCGCCGGTTTCTGCGCCGGAGCCAGCCTGGCCCTCTGGTCGGCAACCCGATCGGAGCGGATCGTCGCCGCTGCGGCCTTCTACCCGCGGCTGCCGTGGGACGGGATGAGCGACGAGTGGAACGACTACGCGGGCAAGGCGGCGGTCATCCACTGCTCCGAAGCGGACGGCACGTCCTCCGACGACGGCGTCCAGACCGCACGCCGGGCCATCGAGAACGCCGGCGGCACCTGCCAGACGTACGACTACCCGGGCACCGCCCACGCCTTCTTCAACGAGGACCGGCCGGAGAACTACGACCAGCGCGCCGCCGCGACCGCCTGGGCCCGCACCCTCGAACTCTTCCGGGCCAAGCTTGGTTGAGTTCCGTACGCCGGAGGAGGTGGTCGAGCGCGCCGCGCGCGCGACCGACCTCGCCGACCTCGACTCGGCGGTGAGCGACTGCTTCGCCTGCCCGCGTCTGGTCGACTGGCGGGAGGAGGTGGCGCGGACCCGCCGCGCGGCGTTCCGCGACCAGCGGTACTGGGGTCGCCCGGTGCCGGGTTTCGGCGATCCGGACGCCCGGATAGCCATCCTCGGGCTCGCGCCCGCCGCACACGGCGGCAACCGCACCGGCCGGATCTTCACCGGTGACCGCTCCGGCGACGTCCTCTTCGCAGCGCTGCACCGGGCGGGTCTGGCGAACCAACCGACCAGCGTCGCCCTCGACGACGGGCTCACCCTGCGCGACACCCGGATCTTCGCCGGGGTGCGCTGCGCGCCACCGGAGAACAAACCCACCCCGCAGGAGCGGGACAACTGCGCCCCCTGGCTGCGCCGGGAGGTGACCCTCATCCGGCCCACGCTGCGCGTCGTGGTCGCGCTGGGCGCGTTCGCCTGGGCCGCATGGTGGCCGACGCTCCGCCAGGTGTACGGCCTGCGTCCGCCCAGCCCGCGACCCGCCTTCGCGCATGGGGCACACTGGTCCGGCACGGCCGTACCGGATCTGCTCGGCTCCTACCACGTCAGCCAGCAGAACACCTTCACGGGACGGCTGACACCAGGAATGCTGGACGACGTGTTCGCCCGGGCGAAGCAGCTGGCCGGAGTGGACTGAACCTGCGTGGGACGGTGGCGATGACGAACGGTGCGCGTCAGCCCACGCCGTACGCTCCGGGCGAGGACGCCGCCCCGCGCAGCGGTACCGGCCTGATGCGTCGCTGGTGGCCGGTGGTCGCGGTGGTGCTGCTGCTGGGCGTCGCCGCGGTGGCGGCCGGTCACTCGTCGATCGGTGCGAGCCGGATCCCGCCGGCCGCCAAGGAGCTCCCGTTCCTGCCCGAGTACCCGTCGGCGCAGCCGTCGATTCCCGTCGAGCCCCGCGACACCGGCCAGGCCAACGCGCGGGAGATCCCGCAGTGGATCGTCACCGTCGCGATAGTGCTCGGCGGGCTGGCCGTCGCCGCCGCCCTCGGCTACCTGTTCTGGATCCTGCTGCGCGGGGCGCTGCGGCGACGGACCCGCGCGCTGCCCCGCCAGCGACACCGGCACACCGCCCAGGGCACGGCCCGGGACGTGGTGGCCGCGGTCGACGCCGGTCTCGTCGAGCTCGACGACCAGGCCATCGACCCGCGGGTAGCGGTGATCGCCTGCTGGGTACGGCTGGAGGAGGCGGCCGGCGCGGCCGGCGTGCCCCGGCTGGCCGGCGACACCTCGACCGACCTGGTGCTGCGCCTGCTTCGCGGCGACCCGTCGGCCGGGGTCCCGGCGATCGCCAGCACCGACGTGCTGGCCGAGTTCGCGCACGTCTACCGCGAGGCGCGGTACGCGACCCGTCCGGTCGACGAGCGGACCCGCGACCAGGCCCGGGCCGCGCTGCGGCGACTGCGCGGCGAACTCACCGCTGAGCGCAGCGAGGCGGCGTCATGAGCGAGCGTCAGCGAGTGAATCATCGTTGCTGTGCTGTGGTGCCTCATGGCGACGCTGAGCGCAGCGAGGCGGCGTCATGAGCGAGCGTCAGCGAGTGAATCATCGTTGCTGTGCTGTGGTGCCTCATGGCGACGCTGAGCGCAGCGAGGCGGCGTCATGAGCGGTAGTGCCAGCATCGACGACCTGCTCACCTTCGAGGAGGAGCGGCCCCGGCGGGAGGAGCAGGGCGGGCGCGGCCGGCTCGGCGGGCTGCTGCGCCTGCTCCTCGGGGTCGCCGCGGTCGTCGTCGTGGTGATCGTCGGTCTGCGCGCGGTCGGTCTGCAGGTCTCGCTGCTGATCCTGATCACCGGGGTGCTCGCCCTCTTCGTCGTACGCCGGATCGTCGCCGCGCTCGCCCCCGGACCGCTCCCACCCCCACCCCGGCGCCCGGTCACCCGGGCGGACGACGGCACCTGGAACTGGACCGCCCAGGACGCGCTGCGTCGAGCCATCGACGGCTGGGCGACGCCACTCGAGTGGTCGAACACCCGGCCCGAGCGGTTCACCGGGGTGATCCTGCCCCGCCTCGTCGAGCTGGCCGACGAACGGCTGCGGTTGAGGCACGGCGTCACCCGCGAGTCGGACCCGGCCCGCGCCCGCACCCTGCTGGGCGAACGGCTCTGGCTGTTTCTGGAGACTTCCCCCCGCCGCACACCGTCGCCGCGCGACCTCGCGGCGATCGTCGCCGAACTGGAGAACATCTGATGAACGACGTGGACCGGAGCATGCCCGCCGTCGAGGTGGGGCACCTGGCCCGGGCGGTGCTGGACGCGGTCGGCACGGTCGTGGTCGGCAAACGGGACGCGTTGGAGCTGGTCCTCGCGGGGATCCTGGCCGGCGGGCACGTCCTGCTGGAGGACCTGCCCGGGCTCGGCAAGACGCTCACCGCGCGTTCGTTCGCGCAGGCGCTCGGGCTGGACTTCCGCCGGCTCCAGTTCACCCCCGACCTGCTCCCCGCCGACGTCACCGGTTCGTTCCTCTACGACCAGCGCAGCGGCGACTTCTCCTTCCGGGCCGGGCCCGTCTTCACCAACCTGCTCCTCGCCGACGAGATCAACCGGACGCCGCCGAAGACGCAGTCGGCCCTGCTCGAGGCGATGCAGGAGAAGCAGGTCTCCGTCGAGGGCGTCACCTACCGGCTGGACGAGCCGTTCCACGTCCTGGCCACCGCCAACCCGGTCGAGTACGAGGGCACCTACCCGCTGCCCGAGGCGCAGCTCGACCGGTTCCTGCTCCGTGTCTCGTTCGGTTACCCCGACCACGAGGAGGAGTGGGAGGTGCTGCGCCGGCGGATGGCCCGCCGCCGGGAGGAGGCCGAGATCAAGCCGGTGGTGGACGCGGCGACGCTGCGCGCCATGCAGTCGGCGCTCGAGAACGTCGTGGTCGAGGACTCGATCGGGCGGTACATCGTGGCGCTCACCGCGGCCACCCGCGAGCACCCGTCGGTGCTGGTCGGCGCGTCGCCACGCGGTTCGCTGGCACTGCTGCTGCTCTCCCGGGTCCGGGCCGTCTTCGGCGGTCGGGACTACGTGGTGCCGGAGGACGTCAAGGAGGTGGCCGCCCCGGCGCTGGCGCACCGGATCACGCTCCGGCCGGAGATGTGGCTGCGCCGGGTCGATCCGTCCTTCGTGGTCGGTGAGGTGCTGGAGGGCACCCCGGCACCGGCCAGTGGCGCCCTGCCCAGCTACGCGGCGGGCGGGCACAGTCGCTGATGGCCGAGGCGAGCGTGCCGGACCAGCAGCCGGCGGCGACTGGCTGGGCGCCTACCCGGGCGCTCGGCCGCGCCGTGCTGCTCACCGGCCTGCTGCTGGTGGCGGGGGTGGTGCTCGGCCGGATCGACCTGATCGTGCTGGCCGCGCCCTTCGCGCTCGGCACCGCGTACGCGCTGCGCCGCCGGCCCGCCGCCCTGCCGCAGGTGTGGGTCGAGACCGACGATGGGCACCTGGTCGAGGGGAGTGATCTGGCCGCCGCGGTCGCCGTCGGTAATCCGGACACCGTCGACTACGAGGTGGTGGTGGTCCGGAGCCGCCTCTCGCCCTGGTTGCGGATCGACCGGGCCGGGTTCGCCAGCGGCGTCCGGGCCGAGGGGCGGGCGGCGACGGAGCGGCCGTTCGTGACGTCGGTGCCCACTGCGGCGGCGGTCGACCTGGAGCTGACCGGCACGGCGCTGCGCTGGGGGCGGCATCCGATCGGCCCGGCCGGCGCGCGGGTCGCCGCGGCCGGCGGCCTGCTGGTCTCCCGGGCGGTGGTCACCGAACCGGTCAAGGTGAAGGTCTACCCGAAGACCGAGCCGTTCGAGGCGGTGGAGGCGATGCCCCGGGCCGCCGGCCTGGTCGGCGCGCACCGGTCCCGACGGCCGGGCGAGGGCGGTGAGCTGGCCGGCGTACGGGTCTTCGCGCCCGGGGACCGGCTGCGCCGGATCGACTGGCGGGTCTCCCTGCGGGCGCGGCAGCTGCACGTGGCGGCCACCCTCTCCGACCGGGACGCCGAGGTGGTGGTGCTGCTCGACGTGCTCGCCGAGGCGGGCCGCTCGGGCGGCGTCGACGGCGCGGCGTCCGTGCTGGACACCACGGTGCGGGCGGCGGCCGCCATCGCCGAGCACTACCTGCACCGCGGTGACCGGGTGTCCCTGCTGGAGTACGGTCCGGCCGCCCGCCGGCTGCGCCCCGCGACCGGTCGCCGGCAGTACCTGACCGTGCTGGAGTGGCTGCTCGACGTGCACGTCGACGGCGGCGGCCCGCACGAGCCGTACGACCAGGTCTTCGGCCCGCAGCTGCTCTCCTCGGACGCGCTGGTGGTGGTGCTCACCCCGCTGCTGGACGAGCGCTCCGCGCAGATGCTGGCCCGGCTGACCCGTTCGGGCCGGTTCGTGGTCGCGGTGGACACGCTGCCCGGCGACCTCGCCCCGCCGAAGGACCGGGGCTGGGCCGAGGTGGCGTACCGGCTGTGGTGGCTGGACCGGGACACGATGATCGCCCAGCTCCGCGAGCACGGTGTGCCGGTGGTGCGGTGGGCCGGCGCGGGCAGCCTGGATCAGGTGCTGCGCGACGTGGCCCGGCTGGCCACCGCGCCTCGGGTGGGCGGCCGGTGAGCGCGGGAGGCCGGCCGGTGGACGGAGGTGGGCCGCGATGATCGACGCCCTGACCACGCGGGTGCGCACCTTGGCGTCGGCCGCCACCCGGATCAGCCTGCCGCCGCTGCTCGTCCGCGCCGGCGTCTTCCTCACCGTGCTGGCCGGCTTCGTGCTCGCCTACCCGGTGCAGGTGCTCTCCGGCCGGACGCTCGGCCTGCTGGCGCTCGCGGCGCTGCTGCCCGCTGTCGGCCCGCGCCGGGTCTGGCCGACCTTCGCGGCGCTCGTCGCGGTGGGCGGATGGCTGCTCGCCGCGGACGGGTACGACCGGCCGGTCGAGTTGTGGCGGCTGCTCGCCCTGGCCGCCCTGCTCTACCTGGCGCACACGCTCTGCGCGCTCGCCGCGTTGCTGCCCTACGACGCCGTGGTGGATCCGGACGTGATCACGCGCTGGCTGCTGCGGGCGGGTGCGGTGGTGCTGGCGGCTTCGGTGCTCGGTGTGCTGGTCATGGTGGCCGGTGGGCTGGGCGGGAATTCGGGGCATCAGCTGGTCACGGTGGGTGGACTGCTGGTCGCCGTGGGTGTGGCCGCGTTGCTCGGTTGGCTGCTGAGGCGGAGGTGAAACCAGGGGTCTGAGAACGTTGCGCAGGTCACAGCGGTTGTGCTCCGTCACAGAAGAGGGGCGCGATCGGGATTAGCCGAGCGGCCCGGGGAAAGATAGCTGGCGTGAATCCGAAGCGGATCCTTGTGGTGGGTGCTGGTCACGTCGGCCTCTACGCGGCCCTGCGCCTGTCGAAGAAGCTCAGCTCCCTCGAGGCTGAGGTCATCGTGGTCGACCCCCAGCCCCACATGACCTACCAGCCCTTCCTGCCGGAGGCCTCGGCCGGCAACATCTCCCCCCGGCACTCCGTGGTGCCGCTGCGCCGGGAGTTGCGCCGCTGCACGGTCGTGTCTGGTGCGGTCACCCGGATCGAACACGCCCGTAAGGTCGCGACGGTTCAGCCGATCGCCGGGCCGACCCGGGAGATCGCGTACGACCACGTGATCGTGGCTCCCGGCTCGGTCTCCCGTACCCTGCCGATCCCGGGCCTGCACGAGCACGGCATCGGGTTCAAGACCATCGGTGAGGCGATCTACCTCCGCAACCACGTGCTGGCGCGGCTCGACCTGGCGGCCGCCACCTCCGACCCGGACGTCCGTCGGCGCGAGCTGACCTTCGTCTTCGTCGGCGGCGGCTACGCCGGCATCGAGGCGCTGGCCGAGATGGAGGACATGGCCCGCGACGCGCTGCGCTACTACCCGGAGCTCAAGCCGGAGGACATGCGCTGGGTGCTCGTCGAGGCGACCCAGCGGGTGCTGCCCGAGGTGGATCGGGACATGGGCGCCTACACCGTGCAGCAGCTGCTCAAGCGGAACATGGACATCCGGCTGGACACCCGGCTCGAGTCCTGCGTCGACGGGATCGTGAAGCTCTCCGACGGTGACAGCTTCCCGGCCGGCACGATCGTCTGGACCGCCGGTGTGAAGCCGTCGCCGCTGCTCGCGAAGACCGATCTGCCGCGGGGCGAGCGGGGCCACCTCACCTGCGTGCCGACGCTCCAGCTGGTCGACGGCGACAAGGTGGTCGAAGGCGCCTGGAGCGCGGGCGACTGCGCCGCGGTGCCGGACCTGACCAAGCCGGCGGGCGCCTACTGCTCGCCGAGCGCGCAGCACGCGGTGCGGCAGGCCGCCCGGATGGCCGACAACATCGCGAACGTGATCCGCGGGCGCGAGCCGGTCGAGTACAAGCACAAGCACGCCGGCAGCGTGGCCAGCCTCGGTCTGCACAAGGGTGTCGGCCAGGTGTACGGCATCAAGGTGAAGGGCTGGCCGGCCTGGTTCATGCACCGGACGTACCACATGAGCCGGATCCCCTCGTTCAACCGCAAGGTCCGGGTCGTGGTCGACTGGACGCTCGCCTTCTTCCTCAAGCGGGAGGCCGTCGCCCTCGGTCAGCTGCACGAGCCGCGCGAGGAGTTCCTCGAGGCGTCGGCGCCGGTCGGTTCCCGCCAGGGCTGACCCGGCTCTCGTGTGCGACCCCTTCGGCCGGCTGGCCGGGGGGGTCGCGTCGTCTCCGTGCCGCTGACCGTGCCGGGCGGGCGGGCCGGGCCGGTCACACCCGCCAGGTCCAGGCGTCCGCGATCCGGGTGGCCGGCCCGTAGAGCTGTTCCAGGACGATCCGCAGGCTATTCGCGTGCGGGGTGCCGTCGGTGAGCGCCACGCAGGAGGCGTTCCAGAAGTCCACGTCCCGGGCGGCCTGCTGCCGCTGCTCGGGCCCGATCACCGGGCGGTCGCCCCGCTTGGCGACCTCGGCGAGCAGGCGCGACGTGGGCCGCGGGTAGGTGCCGAACGCGGCGGTGCCGCGACGGCCGTACGGGCCGATGAAGAAGCCCTCGGGCAGCCCGAACGCCGGGTCGGCGGCGGCCCAGCGCATCGGCCAGGGATCCTTCGGGCTGGGCAGCGGCACCGGAACCAGCACGCCTCCCGGCTCGACGCACGCCCGCCAGTGCCCGCCGGTGACGAACTCCGGCAGCGGTGGGCGTTCGACGGTCGGCAGCGGGGTGGGCAGCAGCGGGAGCAGGGCCGCGCCGACCGCCGCCGGAACCAGCCGCCGGGCCCGCCCGGTGCCGCGCAACGCCCGGTCGACCGCCAGCACCAGTAGCGTCCCGACCAGCGGCAGCACGGCGAGCGCGAACCGCATCGGCAGCGCCCCGTCCACCACCGGCAGCCCGGCCAGCAGGGCGTACGGTCCGGGCACCCCGGTACGCGTACCGCCGAGCACCAGCGCCGGCCCGAGGGAGAGCGCCGCCATCACCACCGCGGCGACCACGCAGGCGGTGGCCACCATCCGCCGGCGGCGGCCCAGCCAGACGGTGCAGCCCACGGTGACCAGCAGGAGGGGCCAGCCGAGGAAGGTGTTGTACTCGGCCGGTCCGGTGGTCAGCGCGGCCGCGCTCTCGGTTCCGCCCAGCGAGAGCGGGGAGATCGCCCACCAGCTGTGCAGGTCGGCCGAGAAGTGCAGCGGGTTGAAGACCCCGTCGGCGACGCCCTGCGGGCCGGCGAACTGGAACCACAGCGGGTACGCGAGCACCAGCGAGGCGAGGCCGGTGGCGAGCGCCATGCCGCCGGCGAAGCCGGGCAGGGCCCGGCGGGCCAGCTCGCGGTCCAGCACGACGCAGGTCACGGCCATGATCAGCAGAGTGACCGCAGCGAGGAAGAGCACCTCCTCGCCGATGAAGACCTGGGCGCTGACCGTGACGGCGAGACCCACCGCGGAGCTCACCATCCGGCGGCGGTCCGCGCCGAACCTGACGACGCCGCCCGGTGCAGCGGAGGCGGCCAGCCGGCGCGGGTCGGCGGCGCGCAGCAGCCGGACCACCAGCCACACGATCACGGGTACCAGCCACTGCGCCGTCATGTGCAGGTGACTGTTGGTCTGCGACACCATTCCCGGGCCGAAGCCGCACAGGCCGGCGCCGAGCCCGGCGGCGAGCCGGCGGGCGCGCAGGACCCGGGTGAAGAGCAGGTACCAGGCGATCGCGGTGCCGGCCACGTTCGCCGCCGCCAGCAGTGCGAACGTGACGGGCGCCCCGAGCAGCAGGGTGACCGGGGCGAGCACGATGCCGAGCGCGATGACCGAGGTGTTGGTCATCAGGTTCACCCCGGCCGGCGCGTTCAGCCCGTCGCTGAGCAGACCGAAGTCGCCGAGCAGGGCCCGCGCGTCGATGGCCAGGAACCACTCGTAGAGCGCCTGGTCCGCGGGGTTCAGTGCCAGCGTTCGGGTACCGGGGTTCGGCCACAGCCCCTGGGTGAGCCAGCCGGCGAGCAGGACGAAGAGGAGCGAGACCGCGAGGTCGCTGCGGTGCCGGCCGAGGGCGGCCCGGATCCGGGCGGCACGGGGGCGGCTCGCGGCCCGCTCGGCGGGGCCGGGGGCACGCTCGGGGACGACGTCGGTTGCCGTGGTGGCTGCGCTGCTCACAATCCGGCAACGGCGACGGGGTGCGCCGAGTCGCGGGCGACCGGTTAACGTGGCATTGCACCGCCGCGTGTCGACGCGCCGGTGCCGCCCGGCCCGGGTGGTGGAACGGCAGACACGGCCGCCTTAAAAGCGGCTGCCGCAAGGCGTGCGGGTTCGACCCCCGCCCCGGGCACCGACACATTGCGATCCCCCTCATCCGATCGATGATCTCCACGGATGGGCGTGGCGGTTTACTCTTGGGTGTGCGCGTCTACGTGCATGACGACCCCCTGAGGGAGGCCAGACAGTGAAGACCTCGAACCCGGTGCTCGCCCGGCTCGGCCAGGCGGCCGAGCGTGAGCGCTCCGCCGGGTACGCCCCGACCGGGCCGTACGGCGCGCCCGGCGTTCCGCAGCAGTACCCGAGCCAGGCCGGTTACCCGGCGGCGCCGCCCACCGTGGCGCCCATGTCCATCGACGACGTGGTGGTCAAGACCGTCACCCTCCTCGGCATCCTCGGTGTCTCCGCCGCGGCCGCCTGGGTGCTCGTGCCCGACGCGCTGGTCGGCGTGGCCTGGATCGGCGCGGCCGTCGTCGGCCTGGTCCTCGGTCTGATCATCTCGTTCTCCCGGATGGCGAACCCGGCTCTGGTCGTCACCTACGCCGTCGTCGAGGGTGTCTTCGTCGGCATGGTGAGCAAGGCCTTCGAGCGGGCGTACGACGGCATCGTGCTCCAGGCCGTGGTCGCGAGCTTCGGCGTCTTCTTCGTGATGGCGATGCTCTACAAGGCGCGGGTCATCCGGGCCACCCCGGCGTTCGTCAAGGGCATGGTCGCCGTGATGGCCGGCCTCTTCGCCGTGATGCTGATCAACCTGGTGCTGGCGCTCTTCGGCGTCAACACCCACCTGCGCGACGGCAGCAAGCTCGCCATCGGGTTCAGCCTGATCTGCATCGTGGTCGCCGCGCTGAGCTTCGTGCTCAGCTTCAAGGAGGTCGAGGACGGCGTCCGGATGGGCCTGCCGCAGCGCTACTCCTGGGTCGCCGCCTTCGGCATCCTGGTCAGCCTGGTCTGGCTCTACCTGGAGCTGCTGCGCCTGCTCAGCTACTTCCAGGGCGACGACTGACAGTCCTCGTCCACGTCCGACCGGCGCCCGTACCCGCACCGCGGGGCGGGCGCCGTCGCGTTGGGTCACGTCCCGCTGGGGCGTTTACCCGCCGCCGTCCGACCCGCCGGTGCAGAGTGACTGCGAGGGGTACGGCGGCGAGGGGGTGACGCGGTGCGCAGCAGCAACCCGGTATTGAACCGGGTCGACGAGACCACGCGGCTACCGGGCCAGGGGGTCGGCGTCGCGGACGCGATGACCGTCGACGACGTGGTGGTCCGTACCGTCGGGCTGCTCCTGCTCACCGGCGTCACCGCGCTGATCTCCTGGATCTTCGTGCCGCCGGCGGTCTGGGCGCCCTTCGCGCTCGCCGGCACCGCCCTGGCGGCGATCGTGCTGGCCCTGGTCATCTCCCTGCGCGCGATCACCAACCCGATACCCATGATCGCGTACGCGGTGATCGAGGGGCTCCTGCTCGGTGTGGCGAGCCGGGCGTTCGAGCTGGTCTATCCGGGCATCGTGGCGATGGCGGTGGCCGGGACGTTCGGTGTCTTCCTCGGCATGGCGCTGCTCTACCGGGCGAGGCTGATCCGGGCCACGCCCCGGTTGGCGCGGCTGGTCATCGGCACCCTGCTCGGCGTCGTCGCGATCGGCCTGGTGAACCTGGTGGTCTACCTGGTCACCGGCCGGCAGGGCCTGGTCGTCTACAGCCTCACCGGCGAGGTCGGCGGGTGGGCGTACGGCTTCGCCATCATCGCGATCATCGCGGGCGCCTTCAGCTTCATCCTCGACTTCGACCTCATCGAACGCTCGGTCCGCGCCGGCCGGCCCCGCCGGTACGCCTGGCTCTGCGCCTTCGGGCTCCTCACCGGCCTGGTCTTCCTCTACTGGCAGCTGCTACGGCTGCTCAGCTACCTGCGCCGCTGAACCCGGCGACGCGCACCGCCACGGCGCCGGCCGGTCCGTAGACTCGGCGCGATGAGCGCAGCGGAGTTGGAACGGGCGGTACAGCTGCTGGTCCGTCAGGTCGGGCACTGGGAGCAGCCCCGGTGGGCGGCGACCGGGGAGACCGGCAACGTCTCCCGAGCGGACGTGGTGCACCGGTTGGTGCAGGAGGTCGCCAACCTCGGGGCCGACGCCGAGGGCGAGCCGCGCCACACGGTGCCCAGGCTGACGAAAGACCTGGCCCTGACCGACCAGCTCCGGGTGGTGGCCGCCGACCTCATCGCGGCCGGCGCGGCACCCGAGGTGCTCGCCCGGGCCGCCGCCGAGGTGACGGCGACCCGCAGCGCGCTCTGACCTTCCTCGGCGGCGGGCCGGCTCAGCCGAGCCGCTCGATCACCATGGCCATGCCCTGGCCGCCACCGACGCACATCGTCTCCAGCCCGACGGTCTTGTCGTGCCACTCGAGGGCGTTGAGCAGGGTGCCGGTGATCCGCGCGCCGGTCATCCCGAACGGGTGCCCGACGGCGATCGCGCCGCCCATCACGTTCAGCTTCTCCAGCGGGATGTCCAGCTGCCGGTACGAGGGGATCACCTGGGCGGCGAACGCCTCGTTGATCTCGACCAGGTCGACGTCGTCGATGGTCATCCCGGCCCGCTCGAGCGCCTGCCGGGACGCCTCCACCGGGCCGAGGCCCATGATCTCCGGAGAGAGCGCGGTGACCCCGGTGGAGACGATCCGGGCCAGCGGGGTGATGCCCAGGTCCCGAGCGCGCTGGGCGCTCATCACCACGACGGCCGCGGCGCCGTCGTTGAGCGGACAGCAGTTGCCGGCGGTGATCCGCCCGTCCGGCCGGAACACCGGCTTGAGCCCGGCCACCCCCTCCAGGGTGACCCCGGCGCGCGGGCCGTCGTCGATGCTGACCACCGTGCCGTCCGGAGTGGTCACCGGGGTGATCTCCCGGGCCCAGAAGCCGTCCGCGATGGCCTTCTCGGCGAGGTTCTGGCTGCGTACGCCGAACTCGTCCATGTCGGCGCGGGTCACGTCGTACACCTGGGCCAGGTTCTCCGCGGTCTGCCCCATGGCCAGGTAGATGTCGGGCAGTTCGCCGGACTCGCGCGGGTCGGTCCAGACCTCGGCGTCGCCCTGGGCCCGGGTCTTCGACCGGGCGCGGGCGGCGGCGAAGCGGGGGTTCTCCCATCCGCCGCCGACCAGCGCCTGCGCCTCCGGCGGCAGGCCGTCGGAGCTGCCCCGGGCGTACCGGGAGACGGTCTCCACGCCTGCGGAGACGAAGACGTCGCCCTCACCGGCCCGGATCGCGTGCATCGCCATCCGGGTGGTCTGCAGCGAGGAGGCGCAGTAGCGGGTGAGGGTCGCGCCGGGCAGACCGTCCAGGCCCATCAGGGTGGCGACCACCCGGGCCATGTTGAAGCCCTGCTCGCCGCCGGGGAGACCGCAACCGAGGTAGAGGTCGTCGATCTCGCCCGGGTCGAGTTCGGGGAGCTTGTCGAGGGCGGCCTGGACGATGGTCGCGGTCAGGTCGTCCGGGCGTACCTCACGCAGGGATCCCTTGTGGGCCCGGCCGATGGGGGAGCGGGCGGTGGCGACGATGACGGCGTCGCGGGACGACTCAGTCGGCATGGCGCAACGTTAACCCGCCGGTAACTTCGGGTGGAAGCCGGCGACGCAACGAGAAATGTCACTACCGGTCAGTGCGGTGATGCGACCGCCGCCGCCGCGGCGACCGCCGGCAGCAGCGCGTGCGCCCAGACCCGGTAACCGTCCGCCGAGGGGTGGTAACCGTCGTGACAGAGCGTCCCGGCGTCGGCCCGGAAGACCGGCCCGGTCTCGGTGGCCAGATCGACCACCTGGCCACCGGCGTCCAGCACGGCGGCCGTCTGGGCGCGGGCGATCCGCCGTCCCGACCAGCCGACCACCTGCCGCAGCGGCGGTGCGATGGCCCGGGCCGCGCCGAGATCCGGGCAGGTGCCGACCACGACCTCCACACCCGCCTCGCGCAGCCGATGCACGGCAGCGGCCAGGTAAGCCGCCGCCTCGGCGGGTCGGCGCAGCCCGGTGGCGTCGTTCGCCCCGATGAGGATCAGCGCCACGTCGGGCCGCCTGCCCAGCAGGGCCCGGGCAACCTGGGTGGCGAGGTCGGTCGAGCGGGAGCCGCTGACCCCGACGCTGGAGAGGTGCACCAGCCGGCCGGTCGGCCCCTCGGCGAGCAGGTTCGCCAGTTGGCCGCCGATCGTGTCGTCGAGCCGGTCGACGCCGACGCCCAGGGCGGACGAGTCGCCGAGCAGAACCAGCCGCAGCGGCGGCGCGCCGGTCCGGCCGACCGTCGCGCGCAGGGCCAGCCCGAGTTCGGGCTCGGCGTAACGCCGGTGCCGGGCGATGAACGCCTCGCCGGCCAGCACGGCGGCGCCCCCCACCGTGCCCGCGACCAGGGTGAGCAGCGCCGCGCGGCCGAGCCGCCCGGCGAGCCTGGTGGCCAAGTCCCGCTCGCTCATGCCGCCGCCTCGCTGCGCTCGCCGCCGTCCTGAGGCACCACCGCGCTGTGCTGATGATTCGCTCGCTTGCGCTCGCTCATGCCGCCGCCTCGCTGCGCTCGCCGCCGTCCTGAGGCACCACCGCGCTGTGCTGATGATTCGCTCGCTGCCGCTCGCTCATGCCGCCGCCTCGCTGCGCTCGCCGCCGTCCTGAGGCACCACCGCGCTGTGCTGATGATTCGCTCGCTTGCGCTCGCTCATGCCAGTCCCTCCACGGTGGGTGAGTCGGAGGCGGGACCGGACTGCGGCACCGCGCCGACCCCGAAGAAGGCCCGCCGGCGCAGCTGCGCCCACCGGCCGGCCGGCCCACGGTCGCGACCGCGGACCTGGGCGCCGCTGACCTCCGTGCCGGCGTGCCGGGCCGCCTCCTGCGCGGCCTCCGGCAGTGACCGTACGCCCCGACCGAGGACCGCCGCTGCCCGCGGCTCCTGCCCGACGCCGAGCACGGAGAGCACCGTCGGCAGCAGCGCGGCCGCGGCCATGGCGTACCCCTCGGCCGAGGGGTGGAACCGGTCCCAGGCGAACATCCGGGCCGGTTCGGCGGCGAACCGGGGACCGAGCAGGTCGCCGAGGGAGACCGTACGGCCACCCGCCTCGACCACGGCGACCGTCTGAGCGGCGGCGAGCTGCCGGCTCCACCGTCGCGCCAGCCAGCGCAGCGGCGGCTGGATGGGCTGGATCGCCCCGAGATCCGGGCAGGTGCCCACGACCACCTCGCAGCCGCCGGCGCGCAGCGTCTGGACGGCCTCGACCAGGTAGCGCACGGCCAACGCGGGCGGGGTGCGGTTGGTGACGTCGTTGCCGCCGATGAGGATCACCGCGATGTCGGGCTGGCACTCCAGCGCGGCGTCGACCTGGTGCTTCAGGCCGGCCGAGATCGCCCCGACCACGGCGAAGCGGCGCAACCGCACCTGTCGCCGGGACCGGCGGGACAGGCCGGTGGCGAGCAGCGCCCCGGGCGTCTCCCGGCGGCGGTGCACGCCGTAGCCGGCGGCCGAGGAGTCACCGAGCACCACCATGGTGAGCGGCGGCCCGGGGAACTTCGCGCCGTAGACGCCGTCACAGCGGGGTGGCGGCGCCTCGGCCATCGGAATGATGCGCCGGGCCTGCCGGGCCTGACCGAGCAACACTCCTGCGGTGGCGACCACGGCCGCCGCTGTGGCACCCGTGCCGATCGCCGTGAGGCGGGCGATCTGCCGAGCGCGCTGCCAGCGCGGACGAACCGGTACGACGGAGCCAGCCACCCCCATACCGCGACAGTATCGCGCCGCCCCGACAGCGCGCTGTCGTCGTGCGGGCAGACGAACCTGGGGCAGGTACGACCGTTCTGGGTACCTCCTGTGCGGGGCCGCCGGTCGGCCCGTCCGAGCCGGGCCCTTGCGTCGAGGCGACATGCTGCTCGCGGGAAGGAGCACGAGGATGGCGAAGAACTTGAAGCGGAGCGCGGCCTTCGCGGCCCTGGCGCGGGCCCTGGCGAGCGGAGCGCGCGGCGGCCCGTCGGTCGGTGCCCGGCTGGCCGCACTGCCCCGGATGATCCGGGCGACGGCGCGCCGGGAGTACGACGGCGGCCTCCGGCTGGCCCTGATGGCCGCCGCCACGGCGTACATCGCCTCGCCGATCGACCTGGTTCCGGAGATCCCGCTGGCGGTCTTCGGGCTGGCCGACGACGCGGTCCTGGTCGCCTGGCTGGCCGGCAGCGTGCTCGCCGAGACGGAGCGGTTCCTGGAGTGGGAGACGCGTCGTAGCCAGGTCATCCCTGGGCATGTGGCGCCCTGACGGCACGTACCCTGGGCGCTGGGAATCCGCCCAGCTGCCCGGCCGCCCCGACGCCGGCGCCGAGGAGAAGGAACATCTAGGTGCAGTACTACGACAACGTCGTCGACATGATCGGCAACACCCCGCTGGTGCGCCTGCGCAACGTCACCGAGGGCATCCAGGCCACGGTGCTGGCGAAGGTGGAGTACCTCAACCCGGGCGGTTCGGTGAAGGACCGTATCGCGCTGCGGATGGTGGAGGACGCGGAGGCGGCCGGGCTGCTCAAGCCGGGCGGCACGATCGTCGAGCCGACCAGCGGCAACACCGGTGTCGGGCTGGCCCTCGTGGCGCAGCTCAAGGGCTACCGCTGCGTCTTCGTCTGCCCGGACAAGGTCAGCCAGGACAAGCAGGACGTGCTGCGGGCGTACGGCGCCGAGGTCGTGGTCTGCCCGACGGCGGTCGCCCCGGAGGACCCGCGCTCCTACTACAACGTCTCCAACCGGCTGGCCCGTGAGATCCCGGGCGCCTGGAAGCCCGACCAGTACAGCAACCCGGCGAACCCGCGGTCGCACTACGAGAGCACGGGTCCGGAGGTGTGGCGGCAGACCGAGGGTCAGCTCACGCACTTCGTCGCCGGGGTGGGCACCGGCGGCACCATCTCCGGCATCGGCCGCTACCTGAAGGAGGCCTCCGAGGGGCGGGTGCGGGTGGTCGGCGCCGACCCGGAGGGCTCGGTCTACTCGGGCGGCACCGGCCGGCCGTACCTCGTCGAGGGAGTCGGTGAGGACTTCTGGCCGGAGACGTACGACCGCGGCGTCGCCGACGAGATCGTCGAGGTCTCCGACAAGGCGTCGTTCGAGATGACCCGGCGGCTGGCCCGCGAGGAGGGGCTGCTGGTCGGCGGCTCCTGCGGGATGGCCGTGGTGGCCGCCCTGGAGGTGGCCCGCAAGGCCGGCCCGGACGACGTCGTCGTGGTGCTCCTGCCCGACGGCGGCCGGGGCTACCTGTCCAAGATCTTCAACGACGCGTGGATGGCCCGGTACGGCTTCCTGGACAACTCGGGCGCCGAGCCGACCGTGGCGGACGCGCTGGCCAGCAAGCCGGGGGCGCTGCCCGAGCTGGTGCACGTGCACCCGACCGAGACGGTCCGCGACGCGATCGACTACATGCGCGAGTACGGCGTCTCCCAGCTGCCGGTGCTCAAGGCCGAGCCGCCGGTCGTCACCGGTGAGGTGGCCGGCTCGATCGCCGAGAAGGACCTGCTGGACGCGCTCTTCACCGGCCAGGCGCACCTGCACGACACGATCGAGCGGCACATGGCCGCGCCGCTGCCGATGATCGGCGGTGGCCAGCCGGTGAGCGAGGCGGTCGGCCTGCTGGAGAAGTCCGACGCCGCGCTGGTGCTGGTCGACGGCAAGCCGAAGGGCGTGCTGACCCGACAGGACCTGCTCGCCCACCTCGGCGCCCGCTGACCGAGGCGACGACCCGGCGGCATCAAGATCCGCGCAACTTCGGGGAAGTAGTGGCCTCACGCCGAGCGGAGGCACTTACCCCACCGAAGTTGCGCGGATCTTCGTGGCTAGAGCGCGCGGGCGTACCGGAGCTGCGCGGTGACCGCGGAACCGATCAACTCCTCGCGCTCGACGCCCGTCGGCGACCAGCCACCCCGCTCGTAGAAGCGCCGGGCCGAGGCGTTCTCCG
Organism: Micromonospora musae; assembly: GCF_003626545.1. NCBI lineage: Bacteria > Bacillati > Actinomycetota > Actinomycetes > Micromonosporales > Micromonosporaceae > Micromonospora > Micromonospora musae. The sequence continues at coordinate 159,734 of NZ_RAZS01000001.1, read as the reverse complement.
CGAGGACCCAGAGCACCGCCCGCCGCCGGCCGCACTTCCGCATGGTGGCCAGCGCGTCGATCATCAGCTCCCGGCCCGTCCCGCGGCCCCGCTCGGCCGGGTCGAGGTGGATCGCGTTCAGCAGCCCGGTCGCCGGGTCGCCTTCGTCGTCCGGGCCCAGGTAGGTGAAGCCGAGAAGCTCGCCGTCCCGCTCGGCCACGGTCATCAGGTGGTCGTCGCGTTCCCAGCCCCACCGCTCGACCCAGTAGCGGCCCATCGCCTCCGCCGTCGGCTCGGCCAGCGCCTCGGCCGGCAGGAACGAGGAGTACGCGGCGACGCGGGAGCGCCGGTGCAGCGCGCCGACCGCCATCAGGTCGTCGGTGGTCGCCGGGCGAAGGGTGACGGTCACCGGGCCGAGGCTACCCGCGGCGGGGAGGAACCTGAACGGTGGCGAGATCCTCGGCGATCACCAGGTCGCCGTCGAAGTGCGCCCGCGCCTCGTCGAGGAACCGGCGCGGGTCGGCGTAACGCTGGGAGAAGTGGGTGAGCACCAGCGTGCGTACGCCCGACTCGGTCGCCACCCGGGCGGCCTGACCCGCGGTGAGGTGGCCGACCTCGGCGGCGAGCGCGGTCTCCGACTCCAGGAAGGTCGACTCGATGACGAGCAGGTCGGCCTGCTCCGCCAGGGCGTACACCCCGTCGCAGAGACCGGTGTCCATCACGAAGGCGAACCGCTGCCCCGGTCGGGGCACGCTCACCTCGTCCCGCGTGACGCGGCGTCCGTCCAGGTCCAGGTGTCCGGCGCGGATCAGCTCCCCGACCGCCGGACCGTTGACGCCGTACGCGGCCAGCTTCTCCGGCAGCATCCGGCAGCCGTCCGGCTCGACCAGCCGGTAGCCGTACGTCTCGATGGGGTGGCGCAGTCGGCGGGCCTCCAACGTGCCGCAGCCCAGCTCGATCCGCTGCCCGTCGGCCTCGATCGGCTCGACCCGCAGCTCGGCGGTCTCGTAGAAGCTCGTGGCGTGGCGCAGCCGGGCGAAGTACTCGGCCCCACCGGCCGGGAAGTGCACCGCCACCGGATGCGGCACCCGGTCCAGGGAGAGCCGCTGGATGGTGCCGGGCAGCCCCAGGCAGTGGTCGCCGTGGAAGTGGGTGACGCAGATGCGGGTCAGGTCGGTCGCGGTGACAGTGGTGTGCAGCAGCTGCCGCTGGCTGCCCTCGCCCGGGTCGAAGAGGATCACCTCGTCGTCCCAGCGCAGCACGTACCCGTTGTGGTTGCGCGACCGGGTCGGCGCCTGGCTGGCCGTCCCGAGCACCACCAGCTCGCGCATCGACACGGCGTACCCCTTCGCTGCATATGAAGCGACCCCCGGGGCGTCCGCGCTTGCGCGCGGGCCGGCTGGACTGGGCCGGCGCCCCGGGGGTCGGGTGGCTGTCGTGGTTTCGCCGCACCGCTGCCACACGGTCTCGACGATGGTGCAGTGCCCGCCTCGCGACGGACGTGATCACTGTCGAGGACAGCGGCTAGCGGACAGCCACCTCACGAGTCCGATTGCTATACAAGTCTGGACCACCTCCTTTCGCGTGTACGGCCACGCTATCGACTCCCCGCGCGGCTCGGCAACGGATTTCGATCACATGCCGGCCGGGAATGCGCGCCCTCACTCATCACCGGGGTTCGGGCTGCCGCCCGAACCGTCGGACCTCCTGGGGCCAGCCGCAGGCTTCCGCGATCTTGCCGGCCCACATCCGGGCCGTTTCCTCGTCGGCCACGTCCACCACGGTCAGCCCGCCCAGCCACTCCTTGGTCTCGACGTAGGGCCCGTCGGTGAACATCAACGTGCCGCTCGTGGCGTCGGCACTGAAGACGGGGCCGTCCTCTTCCAGGCCCCCGGCGAACACGTACGCCCCGGCCGCCTTGATCTCGTCCACGACCGCCGCGGCGAGTGGCCCACGCCCACGAAACCACTCCTCAGTGTGGTCGCCCACCCACTGCTGGTTGAAGTAGATGAGGTACTCGGCCATGTCTGCTCCCTCGTCTCGGGCGGACCCTCTGTTCGCCCCATCTTCGCTACGAACGGCGTCGGGCCGATGCGACACCTCGGGCCGGAGATTTCCACGTCGATGTTGGCGGGGAAGGGTGGTGCGCATCCTGGGCGACGCCGACCGGGCAGGTCATACCGTTCGGGTCGTGGTTGCAGTAGCCGTTCGGGTTCTTCGACTCTGGCGGACGATGTGGTACTTCGTAAGACCCGGAGATGGCTCAGCCCGGGCGGTTCACCGTTGATGCGATCATGCGGACGTGGATGTTGCCGAGATCCGGGCCGCGTTCGAGGACGTATTCGATCAAGCCATCGTGTTCCACGGCTTCGCCGACCATATGCGTGACTACGACGTCTTCATCTACGCCACCGCCGACCCCCACACCGGAATCGCGCCCAAGCACCTGAGGTACCGGTTCAAGTACTGCGTCCGGGCCGTGGCCACCTCCGCCGTACCGCCCGCCGTCTGGAAAGAATCACTCGACGAGCGGCTCGTTGATTATGAACAGGGCGTTGACCTCGACGGATACGTGTGGGGCGTCAAGTGGCAGGAGTTGTACCCGGGTATGAGACTGCTGACCGACTCGCCCGACGCGGAGCGGTGGTCACAAGATCTAGATCTCCCGTTGCACGAAGCCGTCATCGGGACGAACGGCCACAACGTCTCCCTGGTCTTCTCGGACCTGGCCGTCGACACGGTCGACGTCGGGTTCGCACCTTTCGTTGTGACTGAAAGGGGGACCGGACTTCAAGGTCCCCCTTTCTAGGTCGCGATGTGGGCTAGTGCGTACCGCTGACCCGGGCCACTCCGACCGGGCAGCTGAGACCGTTTGGGCCGTGGTTGCAGTAGCCGTTCGGGTTCTTCGTCGGGGCAAGGTACTGCTGGTGGTAATCCTCCGCCAGGTAGTACGTGCCGAGCCGGTCGATCTCCGTGGTGATCTCACCCTTGCCGGCGCGGGCCACGATCGGCGCAAACGCGTCGCGGGACGCGGTCGCGGTGGCCAGCTGCTCGTCGGTGGTCGCGTAGATCGCCGACCGGTACTGGGTGCCCACGTCGTTGCCCTGGCGCATGCCCTGGGTCGGGTCGTGGTTCTCCCAGAAGACCTTCAGCAGGTCCTCGTAGGTGATCTTCGAGGGGTCGTAGACCACCTCGACCGCCTCGGCGTGGCCGGTCCTACCCGAACAGACCTCCTCGTACGTCGGGTTCGGCGTGTAGCCGCCCGCGTAGCCGGCGGAGGTGGTGATGACGCCGGGCAGGGTCCAGAACAGCCGCTCGGCTCCCCAGAAGCACCCCATGCCGAAGACGGCGACCTGGCTGCCCTCGGGGAAGGGGCCCTTCAGGGGAGTACCGAGGACCTCGTGCCGGTCGGCCACCGGCATCGCGATCAGGCGGCCCGGCAAGGCCTGGTCGGCGGAGATCATCTCGGCCTTCATGCGGCGCAGGAACACAGTGGGACTCCTCTCATGGCTTTCCCAGCACGTGCAACACCGCGGGGTGCCCCATCCTTACCCGCTGCGCCTCGGCTCACCCGGTGGCGAGCGCGGCGGCGATCCGGTCGGCGTACTCCTGCGCCTCGGCGTCGTCCGAGTAGCGGGTGCGCGGCCAGAAGAAGCCGCGCAGGCCGTCGCCCTTGGTCCGGGGAATGACGTGGGTGTGCAGGTGCGGCACGGATTGGGACACCTTGTTGTTGATCGCCACGAAGGTCCCACCGGCGCCCAGACCGGCCTCGACCGCCACCGCGAGCCGCCGGACAAGGGCGAAGTACCCGGGCAGCGACTCCGGCGGCAGGTCGGCGAGCGTCACCAGGTGGGGACGCGGCACTACCAGCACGTGCCCCTTGAAGACCGGCCGGGTGTCCAGGAAAGCCACCCCGTCGGCCTCGTCGGTCACCCGCATCGCGGGCAGCTCACCCGACACGATCCCGCAGAAGACGCAGCCCGCCATCCGGCCAGGCTATGCCGGGCCCGCCGGTGGGATCAGGCCGGGTCGAGCGATCTCGACCAGCCGGCGGTGCAGGGTGTCGATCAGGCGGTGGCGAGCTCGGGCAGCCGCCGTTCCCAGAGCGAGATCAGTCGCCGGGCGGTCAGCCGGCGCATCCGTGGCCAGTCTCGACGCAGCAGTTCCGAGTTGACGTAGCGGGAGATGTCCTCGCGCTGGCCGCAGTCCATCAAAGTCCGATAAAGCGTCAGCCGCTGCCGTGGGTCACCGACGTCGAATCTGCTGAGGCCGGACCAGGCCAGTCGTACCGGAAGCTCGACCCGGCCGTGCTCGGGACCGGCCAGCTCCGCGAGCGAGGCCGGAATGCGATCGGCCGCACCGATCAGGCGGGAGGGGAGGGCGGTCGAGGTCACCGGGCCCTTATCGCCGACCGGTAGGAGAGCGCGCGGACGCGACGCGCTGGGTTGCGCCCGGTCGGCGGGGCCGGCGGACTAACGTCACGGGAATGAGTCACGGCTTCGAGACGCTCGCCATCCACGCCGGCCAGGACCCCGAGGCCCGCACCGGCGCGGTGATCCCACCCATCTACCAGACCAGCACGTACGCGCAGGACGCGGTCGGCGCGCCGCGGCTCGGCTACGAGTACAGCCGCTCGGGCAACCCGACCCGGGACGCGCTCCAGGACTGCCTGGCGGCGCTGGAGGCCGGCCAGGTCGGGCTCGCCTTCGCCAGCGGTCTGGCGGCCGAGGACACCCTCCTGCGTGCCGTCTGCGAGCCCGGTTCCCACGTGGTGATCCCCGACGACGCGTACGGGGGCACGTACCGTCTCTTCGCCCGGGTCCAGCAGCGCTGGGGCCTGGAGTTCACGCCGGCCAAGGTCTCCGACCCGGACGCGGTCCGCGCCGCGATCCGTCCCGGCAGCACCAAGCTCGTCTGGGTGGAGACGCCCACCAACCCGCTGCTCGGCATCGCCGACATCGCCACCCTGGCCGCCGTCGCGCACGACGCGGGGGCGCTGCTGGTCGTCGACAACACGTTCGCCTCGCCGTACCTGCAGCAGCCGATCACGCTCGGCGCCGATGTGGTGGTGCACTCCACGACGAAGTACGTCGGCGGGCACTCCGACGTGGTCGGCGGCGCGCTGGTCACCGCCGACGCCGGGCTGGGTGAGGAGCTGCGCTACCACCAGAACGCGATGGGCGCCGTCAACGGCCCGTTCGACGCCTGGCTCACCCTGCGGGGCATCAAGACCCTCGGGGTACGGATGGACCGGCACTGCGACAACGCCGAGCGGCTCGCCGCGTACCTGGACGGGCACGCGAAGGTGGCGCAGGTGATCTACCCGGGGCTGCCCTCGCACCCGGGCCACGAGGTCGCGGCGAAGCAGATGCGCCGGTTCGGCGGCATGATCTCGTTCCGGGCGGCGGGCGGTGAGGAACACGCCGTCGAGATCTGCAATCGGGCCAAGTTGTTCGTGCTCGCCGAGTCGCTCGGCGGGGTGGAATCGCTGATCGAGCACCCGGGCCGGATGACACACGCAAGTGCTGCGGGCTCACCGCTTGAAGTTCCCGGCGATCTCGTGCGACTGTCTGTCGGCATCGAGACGGTCGACGACCTGCTCGCCGATCTGGAGCAGGCGCTGGGCTGACCGCTGGCTGGGGAGGGTGGCCGTGCAGGACATCATGCCGACCTGGGTCGGGGCGACCGCCAAGCAGGTCGCCCGGGGCGTACGGCGGGGTGACGTCTCCGCCACCCAGGTAGTCGCGGACCACCTCGACCACATCGCGCGGGCCGACGCCGACCTCGCCGCGTTCCGCGTCCTACGCGGCGGGGAGGCGATCACCGAGGCGGAGAAGGTCGACGAGGAGGAGGATCTCGCCAACCTTCCGCTGGCCGGGGTGCCGGTGGCGGTGAAGGAGAACACCCCCGTCGCCGGCCTGCCCACCTGGAACGGGTCGGCCGCGGTGCGTACGCCGGTGGCCGAGGCCGACCACGAGGTGGTCCGCCGGCTGCGCGGGGCCGGCGCGGTGATCCTCGGGGTGACCCGGATGCCGGAGCTCGGCCTCTGGGCGCTCACCGACGACGAGACGGCGGTGACCCGCAACCCGTGGGACACCCGACGTACTCCGGGCGGCTCCTCCGGTGGCGCGGCGGCCGCGGTCGCGGCGGGGCTGGTGCCGATGGCGCACGGCAACGACGGTCTCGGCTCGATCCGTATCCCCGCCGCCTGCTGCGGCCTGGTCGGGCTGAAGCCCGGCCGTGGGGTCATCCCGTCCCAGCTCGGTGCGGACGACTGGTTCGGGCTCGCCGAGCACGGCGTGCTGACCACCACCGTCGCCGACGCGGCGGTGGGTTTCTCGGTGCTGGCCGGGCGGCGTCCGGAGAAGCTGGTGCCGCCCCAGCGGCTGCGCGTCGGCGTCTCGCTCCGCTCGCCGGTGCGCGGTGTGTCGCCGGACGCGCCGAACCGGGACGCGGTCGCCGCGGCGGGGCGGTTGCTGGCCGCCGCCGGCCACGACACCGTGCCGGCCGACCCGGTCTACCCGACCCGGCTCGGCCTTCAGGGGATCGCCACCTGGTTCGCGGCGGCCGCCGCCGACGTGCGGGCCAGCGGGGTCGACCGGCGCAGCCTTCAGCAGCGCAGCCGCCGGCACGTCGCGCTCGGCGAGTGGGCGCAGCGACGGGGGTACGTGCGGGAGGCCGACCGGGCCGCCTGGCGGGTCCGCTCCGTCGGCTTCTTCAGCGACCACTCGATCGACCTGCTGCTCACCCCGGCGCTGGCCGCTCCGCCGCCGGAGGCGGCCGGCTGGTCGTCGCGCTCGTGGCGGGCCAACATGGCGGCCAACATCCGGTACGCCCCGTTCGCCGCGCCCTGGAACATCGCCGGCCTGCCGTCGATCGTGGTGCCGGTGGGGCGCCGTCCGGACGGGCTGCCGGTCGCCGTGCAGCTGATCGGGCCGCCCGGCTCGGAGCTGCTGCTGCTCGGCGTCGCCGGGCAGTTCGAGATGGAGTCGCCGTGGCCCCGGCACGCCCCCGGCTACCCCCGGGTCGGTACGGGGTCACCCGCAGTCGCGTGATCGTTCGAGCCGGCCGGCGGCGCTGACCTTCCCGGGCGTCGCCGCCGGGAGCCAAACCGGCGGGTGGCACGATCGGGGCATGACGGAACTGGTCGGTCTCGCCGACGTACGGGCCGCGCGGGAACTGCTCGCCGGCGTCACCCGCACCACCCCGCTGGAGCCCTCCCGGCCGCTGAGCGCCGCGCTCGGCGGTCCGACCTGGCTCAAATGTGAGAACCTGCAGCGGGCCGGGTCGTACAAGGTGCGCGGCGCGTACGTCCGGATCTCCAGGTTGTCGGCGGAGGAGCGCGCCCAGGGGGTGGTCGCGGCGAGCGCCGGCAACCACGCCCAGGGGGTGGCGCTCGCCGCCGGCCTGGTGGGGACGCACGCCACGGTCTTCATGCCGGTGAACGCGCCGCTGCCGAAGGTGGCGGCCACCAAGGGGTACGGGGCGCAGGTCGAGCTGATCGGCAACACGGTCGACGAGTCGTTGGTGGCGGCGCAGACGTTCGCCGAACGGACCGGGGCGGTCTTCATCCACCCGTTCGACCACCGGGACGTGATCGCCGGCCAGGGCACGGTGGCGCTGGAGATCCTCGAGCAGTGCCCGGACGTCAAGACGATCATCACCGGGGTCGGCGGTGGTGGCCTGGTCTCGGGGATCGCGGTGGCCGCCAAGGCGCTGCGTCCGGACGTACGGGTGATCGGGGTGCAGGCGACCGGCGCGGCCGCTTACCCGCCCTCCCTGGTCGCGGGGGAGCCGGTGCGGCTGCCGGCGTTCAGCACCATCGCCGACGGCATCGCCGTGGGGCGGCCCGGTGACCTCACCTTCACGCACGTGCGCAAGCTGGTGGACGAGGTGGTCACCGTCTCCGAGGAGGACATCTCCCGGGCGCTGCTGATGCTCCTGGAGCGTGGCAAGCAGGTGGTCGAGCCGGCCGGGGCGGTCGGTGTGGCGGCGCTGCTGGCCGGTGTGGTGCAGGTGGAGGCGCCGGTGGTCGCGGTGCTCTCCGGCGGCAACATCGACCCGCTGCTGATGATGCGGGTGATCGAGCACGGCCTGGCCGCCGCCGGCCGCTATCTGCGCTTCACGGTGCGCTGCTCGGACCGTCCCGGTCAGCTCGCCTCGCTGCTCGGTGAGATCGCCGAGCACCGGGCGAACGTGGTGGACGTGGTGCATCAGCGTGCCCACCCGCACCTGCACCTCGGCGAGGTGGAGGTGGCGCTCTCGGTGGAGACCCGCGGTGTGGAGCATTCGGACACTCTGATCAGTGCGCTGCGGGCGAGCGGTTACCAGGTGGTCTTCGCCGGCGAGGCGTGAGCATCAGGTGCTCCGTGCCGACGAGGCGTGACACCTGTCGGTGTCACGCCTCGCAGGACGGTACGCAGGGGCCGGCCGGCCCGGGGGTCAGCCGCCGAACGGCTCGAACTTGACCACGGTCACCTTGATGTCGGCCCCGCTGGGCGCCGTGTAGGTGCAGGTCTGCCCGGCGCGACCGCCGAGGATGGCCTTGCCGAGCGCCGACTCCGGACTGTAGACGGTCAGGTCGGTGGTGGACGAGATCTCGCGGGAACCGAGCAGGAACGTCTCGGTGTCGTCCTTGTCGTCGTCGAAGTAGATGGTGACCACCATGCCGGGCGTCACCGCGTCGGCGGAAGGCGCCTCGCCGACCTTCGCGGTGCGCAGCAGCTCCTGGAGGTAGCGGATGCGCCCCTCGGCCTTGCCCTGCTCCTCACGGGCGGCGTGGTAGCCGCCGTTCTCGCGCAGGTCGCCCTCCTCGCGCCGGGCGTTGATCTCGGCGGCGATGACCGGGCGGTTGGCGATCATCTCGTCGAGCTCGGCCTGGAGGCGGTCGTAAGCGTCCTGCGACAGCCAGGTGGCGGGCGCCTCGTTGCCAGTGGACACAGGCGGTCTCCTCAGTTGTGCGGGGCTGGACGACAGGTGAATCTCCAAGTTACCAGTGCGATACGACACGAGGTGGCCACGAACACCACCGGCGGATCGCCTCGGCAGGTGGTTGCGAGGATGGTCCTCCGTCGGCCCGTGCGCTGCGCGTCAGCCGCGTACGGGCTGGTCAGGCAGGGGCCTCGGGGAGTGGCGAGACCCTCGGCCGGCCCCCGGGCGAGGGCCGTCAGCGGCGGGTCGGCGACGCGGTCAGGCCGGCGGGCGGCAGCGCAGCACCTCGCCGATGAAGGCCCGTCCGGTGGTCGTCATCCGGTGCTGGACGGTGACGTGCCGTTGCCCGGGCGCCGCGGTCACGGTGGTCTGCTCGCGGGCCACCTCGTTGCCGGCCCGGTCGCGGGCACGCAGCAGGCAGACCGCCGAGCCGCCGGAGGGCACGGTCACCCGGAAGTCGAGCCGTAGCTGATTGTCGGTTATGTCCGTGTACGTGATGACCTGGGCGTCGTAGTTCGGATCGCCGTACTGGCGGTAGAGACGTACCGAGATCACGCTGAGCGCGGCCAGTAGGACGACCAGCGCCGCGATGGCCGGAACCTTCGAGCGGCGACGGCCCGGCTCCCGGCGGCGGCCGTACCGTCCGGCGGGGAACACCGGTGCTTCCGGGGCAACTGTGGTGTGCGTCTCGCTCACCGGCGGGTATCTCCTGGCGTCGTTGTCAGTGGCATCAGCAAGAATGGCTCAGTCCATCCTCCCAGCCCGGCCCGGCGTCAAGCATGGCAGGTCGGCCACCGGAGGTGACCGTCCGGTGTCATCGGGCGGAGGATCATGGCAGGTCACCGGCCTTCGGGGCCGACCGGCCGCCCCAGACGAGGAGTGCCGACGTTGGCAGAACAGCTACGCCTCATGGCCGTCCACGCACACCCGGACGACGAGTCCAGCAAGGGTGCCGCCACCATGGCCAAGTACGTCGCCGAGGGCGTGGAGGTCCTCGTCGCGACCTGCACCGGCGGTGAGCGCGGCAGCGTGCTCAATCCGAAGCTCGACCAACCCGACGTCTGGGCCAACATCGCGGAGATCCGCCGCGGCGAGATGGACGCGGCGCGCGCGATCCTCGGCGTCGAGCAGGCGTGGCTCGGCTTCGTCGACTCGGGCCTGCCCGAGGGCGACCCGCTGCCGCCGCTGCCCGGGGGGTGCTTCGCGCTCCAGGACGTCGAGGTGGCCGCGGGGCCCCTGGTGCGGCTGATGCGCGAGTTCCGCCCGCACGTGGTCACCACGTACGACGAGCGGGGCGGCTACCCCCACCCCGACCACATCATGTGCCACAACATCAGCGTCGAGGCCTTCGCGGCCGCCGGTGACGCCGCGCGCTACCCCGAGCTCGGCGAGCCCTGGCAGCCGCTCAAGCTCTACTACGACATCGGCTTCTCCAAGGCGAAGATCATGGCGCTGCACGAGGCGGTGCTCGCCGCCGGGCTGGAGTCGCCCTACCAGGACTGGCTCAAGCGCTGGGAGGAGAACCCGGACGAGCAGCGTCCGGAGATCACCACTCGGGTGCCCTGCGCGCAGTACTTCCCGGTCCGCGACGACGCGCTGCGCGCCCACGCCACCCAGGTCGACCCGGACGGCTTCTTCTTCCGGGTGCCCATGGAGATCCAGCAGAACGCCTGGCCGACCGAGGACTTCCACCTGGCGCGCTCGCTGGTCGAGAGCCAGCTGCCCGAGTCGGACCTCTTCGCCGGAGTACGCGGGACGGCGCATGCCCGCTGATCTGGGACGGCGTTACGCTGGTGGGCAACCGCACATCGGAGGAACGCCATGCTGACCGCTGCCCAGGTGCTCGCGGAGAACAACTTCGGGGACACCCGCACGGGTGGCCTGGCCGGCCCGATGGGTCTGCTCCTGATCCTGGTGCTGGGCACCGCCACCGTCCTGCTGATCCGCAACATGAACGCTCGGCTGCGCCGACTGCCCGATCGGTTCCCGCAACAGGGTCCGGTGGGCGATCCGGGCAAGGCGGACGCGGTGGCCGTCGATCCGACGGACGGGAGTGAGGAACAGGATTCATCCCCGGAGGCTCCCACCGGGCACCAGCAGCGCCGAAACGGGTAGTCCGAGCGTGAATCACGCCGAACCCGGCGGTCGACCCCTGTTGCGGCCACCGGGTTTGGCTTAGCCTCTCGCCGGGGGGACCACGCGTCCCCGAACCGTGCGCGGGAGGGGGCGCCGATGACCGTCACAGCAGCGGCTGCCCGTCGTACCGGGTGCGCACCGGGCCGCGGAGCGGGTCGGTGACCTCCGGCCAGGCCGGCGAGCAGGCCGACCGGCTCGGGCTGCGCGGCAACCCGCCCCGGGTGCTCGTGCTCACGGCGGCGGTCACCGTGACAGCTCTCGTGGCCGCGGTGGTCGGTCTGACGCTGCCGCACCGCCTGCCCGTCGACGATCCGCTCCCCGCCCCCGCCCGCTACGGCATCGCCGTCGCCGTACTCGCCCTCGCCCAGCTGGCCCGGCTGCGCTTCCGTGCGCCGGCCGGCATGGTGAGCATCAGCTGGGGCGAGGCGGCACTGATCATCTGCCTCTACCTGGTGCCCGCCGGCTGGATCCCGTCCGCCACCCTGATCGGCGCCGGACTCGCCTGGTCCGCGCTCTCGGCCTACGGCGAACGGCGGCCGGTGCTGGAGACCGTCCGGATCGCGGCGTCGTTGTCGGCCGCGTCCGCGCTCGCCGTGGCGGTCACCACCACCCTCGGGCACCCGCTGCTCGCCACCCCGACGCCCGGGCTCTCCGCCGCCATGATCGCCGGCGCGGTGACGTACCTGCTCGTCACCGCCTGGCTCAGCGGGGTCACGCTCGGCCTGCGGCTCGGCGTGCCGATCGGGCCCCCGCTGCTGGCCGCGCTCCGCGGCAAGCTACTGATGTTCGTCGGCAACGTGGCGGTCGGCCTGGTCGTGGTGGTGCTCCTGCACGTCGACGCGCGTTGGCTGCTGCTCCTCCCGCCACCGCTCTGGCTGCTCCAGCAGACCTACCGGCACCGGCTCCGGGCCGACCAGGAGCAGCGCACCTGGCGGACGTTCGCCGAGTCCACCGCCGCCCTCAACCAGCTCGACGAGCGGGGGGTGGCGGGCGCGGCGGTCGCCGGCGCGCTCGCCCTCTTCCACGCCGAGCTGGTCGACGTCGACGTGGCCCGTGCAGACGGGAGCTGGTGGCGCTACCGGGGCGACGCGGCGGGTGGTCTCGTCGACCGGGAGGTCGCCGAACCCGGGCCCGCGGAGCCCGAGGAGCACGAGCTCGTCCGTCCGCTCGCCGTCGGCGACCTGCCGGTCGGGCGGCTGCGGGTCCGGTTCCCCCGGTCGGCGCCGCCCGTCGGGCGCGACCGGGACGCGGTGGCCGCGTTCGGTGACGCGCTCGCCGCCGCGCTGCACGATGCGGCGACGCACCGCGAGCTGCGTCAGGTCACCGCGCGGTCGTCGTACGAAGCGGTGCACGACCCGCTGACCGGCCTGGCGAACCGGGCGGCCCTTCTCAGCCGGGGAGACCAGACGCTGCGGCAGCTCGCGCACGACCACCCGGTGGCGCTTTTGCTGCTCGACATCGACCAGTTCAAGGAGGTCAACGACACCCTCGGGCACGTGGCCGGCGACCAGCTGCTGCGGCTCACCGCGAACCGGCTGGGCGCGCTCGCCCGCCCAGGGGACCTCCTCGGCCGGCTCGGCGGCGACGAGTTCGCGCTGCTGTTGACGTCGGTGCCGGTGGTCGGCGACCGGAACGCCCCGATGGCGTACGCCCTGCGTCAGGCGCGCGAGATCGCCGAGCGGCTGGCCGCGCCCACCGAGATCGCCGGGGTGCGGATGTCCGTCGAGGTCTCCGTCGGCGTGGTCGTGGCCGACGCGGGCGCCGCCGACCTGACCGAGCTGCTGCGCCGGGCCGACATCGCCATGTACCAGGCCAAGGAGGGCGGCGGCAACGTCGCCGGGTACGACAGCACCCGCGACGCGGCGAGCACCGACCAGCTCGCCCTGCTCGCCGAGCTGCGCGAGGCGCTCGAGGTGGACGACCAGCTCGTCCTGGCGCTGCAACCGGCGGTGGACCTGGCCACCGGGGCGCCGACCGGGGTCGAGGCGTTGATCCGTTGGCGGCATCCGCGCCGCGGCTGGCTCAGCCCGGTCGAGTTCATCCGGCCGGTGGAGAACAGCGAACAGCTCGGCACCTTCACCCGGTACGTGCTGGACAAGGCGCTCGCGGTCGCCGCCGGCTGGGCCCGGGAGGGGCTGGACGTCCCGATCTCGGTGAACCTCTCCGCGCGCAGCCTGCTGGACCCTCGCCTGCCCGGTGAGATCGCCGAGGCCCTGCGCCGCCACCAGGTGCCGGCGCACCGGCTGGTGCTGGAGATCACCGAGACGGTGGTGATGAGCGAGCTGGAGGTCATCGACGAGGTGCTGGCCACCCTGCGGTCGATGGGGGTGCAGCTCGCCGTGGACGACTTCGGCACCGGTTTCTCGTCGCTGACGTTCCTCACCCGGATCGCGGTCGACGAGCTGAAGGTGGACCGCTCCTTCGTGATCCGGATGGCCGACTCGCCGGAGGCGGCGGCCATCGTACGGACCACCGTCGGTCTCGCGCACGAGCTGGGGCTACGGGTGGTGGCCGAGGGGGTGGAGACCGCCGAGCAGCGGCTGGCCCTGGCCGAGCTGGGCTGCACCGCGGCCCAGGGCTACCACTTCTTCAAGCCCATGCCGGCCGACAAGATCGGCGCGGTCCTCGGCACCCTGCTGGACGAGGCCCGCCCCAACGTCTTCCCGCTTCGGGCCGACGGCGCCTCCTAGCCCCCAGGTCGCCTGGTTATGGTCGTCAGGTGAATCGACTCGCCGACGCCACGAGCCCGTACCTGCTCCAGCACGCCGACAACCCGGTCGACTGGTGGCCCTGGTGCGAGGAGGCGTTCGCCGAGGCACGCCGCCGCGACGTGCCAGTGATCATCTCGGTGGGTTACGCCGCCTGCCACTGGTGCCACGTGATGGCGCACGAGTCGTTCGAGGACGACTCCGTCGCCGCCGTCATGAACGCCGACTTCGTCTCGATCAAGGTGGACCGGGAGGAGCGTCCGGACGTCGACGCGGTCTACATGACCGCCACGCAGGCCATGACCGGCCAGGGCGGCTGGCCGATGACCGTCTTCGCCACGCCCGACGGCACGCCGTTCTTCTGCGGCACCTACTTCCCGAAGCCGAACTTCCTCCGCCTGCTCCAGTCGGTCGCCGCCGCCTGGCGCGACCAGCGGGAGGAGGTGGTGCGCCAGGGCGCCGCGGTGGTCGAGGCGATCGGCGGCGCCCAGGCCGTGGGCGGTCCCACCGCGCCGCTGGAGGCCGACCTGCTCGACGCGGCGGCCGCACAGCTCGCCACGGAGTACGACGAGACGCACGGCGGGTTCGGCGGCGCGCCGAAGTTCCCGCCGCACATGAACCTGCTCTTCCTGCTCCGCCACCACCAGCGCACCGGCTCCGCGCGGAGTCTGGAGATCGTCCGGCACACCTGCGAGGCGATGGCTCGGGGCGGCATCTACGACCAACTGGCCGGTGGCTTCGCCCGCTACTCGGTGGACGCGCACTGGACCGTGCCGCACTTCGAGAAGATGCTCTACGACAACGCGCTGCTGCTGCGGGCGTACACCCAGCTCTGGCGGCTGACCGGAGACCGGCTGGCCCGGCGGGTGGCCCGGGACGTCGCCCGGTTCCTCGCCGACGAGCTGCACCGGCCGGGGGGAGGCTTCGCCTCCGCCCTCGACGCGGACACCCAGGGCGTCGAGGGCCTCACCTACGTCTGGACGCCGGAGCAGCTCGTCGAGGCGCTCGGGGAGGAGGACGGCCGCTGGGCCGCCGACCTGTTCGGTGTCACCGAGTCCGGCACCTTCGAGCACGGTGCCAGCGTGCTGAAGCTGGCCCGCGACGTGGACGACGCCGACCCGGAGATCCGTGCCCGCTGGCGGGGCGTCGTCGGTCGGCTGCTGGCGGCCCGGGACACGCGCCCGCAGCCGGCCCGGGACGACAAGGTGGTGGCGTCCTGGAACGGCTTGGCGGTCACCGCGCTCGCCGAGTTCCAGCAGGTCGCCAGGGTCTACGCGAACCCGGACGACGAGGACGTCAATCTGATGGACGGCGTCGTCATCGTGACCGACGGCGCGATGCGCGACACCGCCGAGCACCTGGCGACCGCGCACATCGTGGACGGGCGGCTGCGCCGCGTCTCCCGGGACGGCGTCGTCGGCGAGCCCGCGGGCGTCCTGGAGGACTACGGCTGCGTCGCCGAGGCGTTCTGCGCGATGCACCAGCTCACCGGGGAGGGGCGCTGGCTGGAGCTGGCCGGGCAGCTGCTCGACGTCGCGCTGGACCGGTTCGCCGCTCCGGGCGGTGGCTTCTACGACACCGCCGACGACGCCGAACGGCTGGTCACCAGGCCGGCGGACCCCACCGACAACGCCACCCCCTCCGGCCGCTCGGCGATCGTCGCGGCGCTGGTGGCGTACTCGGCGCTGACCGGCCAGCCGCGGTACCGGGAGGCGGCGGAGGCCGCGCTGGCCACCGTCGCGCCGATCGTCGCCCGGCACGCCCGCTTCACCGGGTACGCGGCGACGGTCGGCGAGGCGCTCGTCTCCGGGCCGTACGAGATCGCCGTGGTGACCGACCAGCCGGACGACGAGCCGCTGCTCTCGGCAGCACACCGGCACGCGCCGCCCGGGGCGGTGATCGTGGCGGGTCGCAGCGACCAGCCGGGGGTGCCGCTGCTCGCCGAGCGTCCCATGGTCGACGGACGGCCCACCGCGTACGCCTGCCGGGGTTTCGTCTGCGAGCGCCCCGTCAACGAGGTCGACGACCTGGTGGCGCAGCTCGGCCGGCGCTGAGCGAGGCCGGCCGGGCCGGACTGCCGGGGCTAGCAGGCTCCGGTGGCCTCCGGCCCGTCGCGGCGGCCGAACGTGCGATTCGCCATCCGGAGGCGGCCCTGAGCAGCCGCCCGGATAGGCTTGCGCCGCTATGGATTCCCGTACCGGTCTGCCTGTTGTCGGCATGGTGGGTGGTGGCCAGCTGGCCCGGATGACCCACCAGGCCGCGATCGCCCTCGGCCAGTCGCTGCACGTCCTCGCCCTGGCCCCGGACGACGGTGCCGCGCTGGTCGCCGCGGACGTGCAGTACGGCGATCACACCGATCTCGCGGCGCTGCGCACCTTCGCGAAGGGCTGCGACGTGGTCACCTTCGACCACGAGCACGTGCCGAACGAGCACATCCGCACCCTTGCGGCGGAGGGTGCGACGCTCTACCCGCCGGCCGACGCGCTGCGGTACGCCCAGGACAAGCGGGCGATGCGGGAGCGGCTGACGGAGCTGGGCGCTCCGGTGCCCGCCTGGCGGCCGATCGGCGAGCCGGACGAGCTGGTCTCCTTCGGTGCCGAGACGGGTTGGCCGGTGGTGCTCAAGGCCGCCCGCGGTGGGTACGACGGCCGGGGTGTCTGGATGGTGACCGACGCGGCGCAGGCCGCGGAGCTGGCGGCCACGCTGCTCGCCGGTGGCACCGAGTTGATCGTCGAGGAGCGGGTGCCGCTGCGACGGGAGCTGGCCGTCCAGGTGGCGCGCTCGCCGTTCGGGCAGGTCGCCGCGTACCCGGTCGTGGAGACCGTGCAGGTCGACGGCATCTGTGTGGAGGTGCTGGCCCCGGCGCCGGACCTGCCGGAGGACGTGGCGCTCGCCGCCCAGCAGCTCGCCATCGACCTGGCCACCTCGCTCGGCGTGGTGGGCCTGCTCGCGGTCGAGCTCTTCGAGGTGACCGACGCCTCGGGGCGGCCCGGCATCGTCGTCAACGAGCTGGCCATGCGGCCGCACAACTCCGGGCACTGGACCATCGAGGGTTCCCGTACGTCGCAGTTCGAGCAGCACCTGCGCGCGGTGCTCGACTACCCGATGGGGGACACCTCGCTGGCCGCGCCGGTGGTGGTCATGGCGAACGTGCTCGGCGGTGAGCCGGGCGGGATCTCCATCGACGAGCGGCTGCACCACCTCTTCGCCGCCGAGCCGGGCGCGAAGGTGCACCTCTACGGCAAGCAGGTCCGCCCGGGCCGCAAGATCGGACACGTCACGGTGCTCGGTGACGACCTGGACGACGTACGGGCACGCGCGGTACGCGCGGCGCGCTGGCTGCGCGAGGGTCGCGAGTGAGCGGACGGGCTTCCGATTCCGTCGATGAGAGGCAGAAGAGCGTGACCGCCGTCGGTTTGATCATGGGTAGTGACTCGGACTGGCCGACCATGAAGGCCGCCGCCGAGGTCCTCGACGAGTTCGGGGTCTCCTACGAGGTCGGCGTGGTCTCCGCCCACCGCACCCCGGTGAAGATGATCGAGTACGGCCAGGCCGCCGCCGGGCGGGGCCTGCAGGTGATCATCGCGGGGGCCGGCGGCGCCGCCGCTCTGCCCGGGATGGTCGCCTCGGTGACCCCGCTGCCGGTGATCGGTGTGCCGGTGCCGCTCACGCACCTGGACGGGATGGACTCGCTGCTCTCCATCGTCCAGATGCCGGCGGGCATCCCGGTCGCCACGGTGTCGATCGGCAACGCCCGCAACGCCGGCCTGCTCGCGGTCCGCATCCTCGGCGCCACCGACCTCGAACTGCGTGGGCGGATGGCCTCCTTCCAGGAGAACCTCGAGCAGATGATCAACGAGAAGGACGCGAAGCTGCAGGCCAGCCTCTCTTGACCCGCGCTGAGCCCTGCACCGGCCGAAGGCGGCGCAGGGCGTGCATCGGCCCGGCGTGCTCTGCTCACACTCGACGGCGCCCGTTGTGACCCTCCGATGTCATCGCATGCCGCGCAGCGCGGTCTGCAGGCGTTCCTGAGCCCGGCGGCGGCGCTCGTTGCTCGCCCCGAGGACCAGCAGGAGGATCCCGACCGGGATCAGCGCCAGCCACGGACCGAAGGCGAAGAGCGCGTGGATCGCGGTGATCGCGGTGACCGTGGCGCCGACGATCACGGGGGCCTGCTGCCGGCTCGACGAGCCGAAGACGAGCACCGCGACCGCGCCGAGCAGCAGCAGCACCTGCCGGAGCGTGGTCGAGCCGGTGGCGAGCACGATCGCGAGGCTCGGCACGAACGCGGCGAGCAGCGCCGGACCGTACGCCACCCAGCTGCTCAGGTCGGGGCGGTGACGCAGCTCCAGCACCCCCACGAGCAGAGCCAGCGCCGCGAACGGCAGCGTGTACGCCTCGGGCAGCGCCACGTCGGCGACCCGCATGAGGATCCACCAGGCGGTGATCTCGCAGACCACCACCGCCCAGAACAGGATCCGTCGCTCCACCGGCCGCCGGTTGGGTCGCGTCGCGGCCACCCCGAGCACCGCGCCCCACGCCGCCAGCAGCGCGGCGATGTGCCGGGGCGAGTCGAACGCCAGCGCCAGCGCGATGAGCGCGGCCGCGTGCGCGCTCCACTCCACCGTGGCCGCCTCGCGTTGCGCCTCCGGACGGCGCAGCCGGGGCAGCATGGCGGCGAAGACCTGCAACGCGGCGCCGACCGCGAGGACCCCGAACGCCGACCAGACCGCGGCCAGTCCGGCGACGAGACCGGCTGTCAGCACGAAGAGCTGCGCCATCAGCGAGGCGAAGAGCCAGCCCAGGATCCGGGCGCGCTGCGTGGTGCCGAAGAGCGCGGCCACCGTACCGACGCCGACCGCTCCGCCGAGGGTGAAGAGGGTCAGCTCCCGGGTGGCGAGGCTGCCGGCGAGTCCCGCACCGCCCGCCGCCAGGCCGATCACGAAGACCAGCACCCGGGCCAGGCGTAGTGAGCGGGCCGGCTCGACCAGCGGCGGAGGTGGGGTCAGGGCGAGCCCGAGCATCGAGATGGTGAAGACGGCGAGCGCGGCGAGGGCGCTCGCCGGCCAGCCGCTGCCCAACGCTGTCGGAGCGATGAGCAGCGTGATCGCCGCGCCCGGCAGCACCACCGGTACCGCTCGCGCACGCCGACCGCCGCTGAAGCCGGTGGCCGCGAGCGTCGCCGTCGCGGTCAGCAGGAGCGCGGTGAGCACGTGCGTGGGATCCGCCGCCCCCGGCGGCGGGGTGAGCAGCTCCGGCGGTGGGCCCTGCCAGATCCGGGTCAGCGTCCGGTGCGGCTCGACCAGCGCCACCGCCAGGGCCTCGGCGATCGAGGCGAGCGCCAGCGCGGTGGGGAGCACGGCCGCGGCCAACGCCCCGGCGGCCGGGCTGACCCGCCAACGGCGCTGTTCCGGGCCGTCGAACCGGCGCAGCGCCCCGTCCAGCAGCACCGACCACCGTCGTACCGGCTCTGCCGCGCCGGTCGGCGGAGCGGTGGCCGCACGGACCAGCTCGGCAAGTACGCCGAGCAGCGCCGCCGCGGCCGCATACACGCCGACCGCTAGGCCGGTGGGGAACGCGGCCAGGGCACTGATGGTCGCGCCGCCGACCACGGCCACGCTGGCCCAGGGCAGGTACTGCGGGATGCGGCGGCGGGCCGCCGCCACCGCCGCGAGCCCGAGGCTGGACGCGGCGAGCGCCGCCGTCAGCACCACCTGCGCCGAGTGGCCGAACTCGGCGGCCAGCGCCGCGAGCGCGCCGGGCAGGGCGAGCAACGTGGCGCCCGCGGCGGCGCCGCCGATCTGCGCCAGGTGCGATGGCATGCCCTCGGTCTCGACGTCCTCCACCAGCGTTCCGGCGAGATTGCGGGCCAGCACGGCCACCACGACGCCGATCAGCGCGATGCTGAAGAGTGAGAGCGCGGTCGTCCAGGGCCGGACCAGTCCGGCGCCGGCGGCGTGCAGCGCCACCACCCCGGCGATCGTCGCCCGGGAAAGCGCGGCCCGTGGATCGAAGGACGCCGTGGCGGCCATCCCGAAGACGGCCGCCACCATGCCCCCGACCAGGACCGGCGACCACCACGGCAACGCGAACGCGGCCGGCGCGCCGATGGTGGCCAGCACCACGGCGACGCCGGCGACGTCGTAGCGCCACGGTCGGGGCAGGAGGACGGCGGCCGCGAGGGCGAGCAGCCCCAGGGCGATCGGCGCCTGCCAGGTGGAGCCTCCGGTGGGCGCGGCCGGCCAGTCGGAGAGATCACCGTTCCAGATCGGACCGGGGGTGGCGAGCACACCGACCCCGCCGCGCAGCGCGATCCAGCCGGCCGCCAGACCGATCAGCAGGCCGCCCACGGCGATGCCGAGGATCGGGCCGCGCCGCCACTCCTCGGGCATCGCCCGTGCCGCGACGGCCACCACGAGCACCAGTGCGGCGGTGACCGCGAGCTGCCCGCCGGGGGCGAGTACGGCCGCGATCCGGACCAACGTGGCGATCAGGGCGGCGGTCACCGCGGCGGCCGCGAGGTCCGATCCGTCCACGGTGCGGTCGGAGCGACGGCCCGCGTCGATCGACGGGGCCAGGAAGAGCAGCACCGCGGCGACCAGCAGCAGCGCGCCGACCCAGGCGTCCGCCACGGTGGCCCCGGGAGCACCGAACGCGGCTGCCGTCACCACCAGCGCGCCGAGCCCGGTGCCGACGGCGAGCGGCGCCGGAATGTGCCGCTGCGACACCTGGACGATCGCCGCGTACCCGAGGGTCACGCACACCGCCAGGAAGGCCGCCGCGAGCACCGGGACGGTCGCCTCACGAAGGCTCGCCGGGGTGGGAGTCGGATCCGCCGGCGTGGTGGCGGCGACGAACGCGGCCACCGCCCCCGGCAGGGCGAACGCCGCGCCGCCGGCCGCCCACGCCGAGACGATGTCGGCCGGTGCCGGTGCGATCCGGATCCGGGGGGCCACCGCGACCAGGACGCCCGCGAGGAAGAGCACCACCAGCACGGCGGCCGTCAGCGTGGGCCGCGCCAGGGCGGCGCCCGCCCCGAACAGGCCGACCACCGCCGCGCCGAATCCGTGCACCAGCGCGGCCCGTGGGGTGCGGGCGGAGAGGCCGGCCACGCCGAGGCCGACCGCCGCCAGCACCATAGGCCAGGGCGCGACCGTCCAGCTCAGACCGAACGACGCCGGTACGGCCAGCGCGGTCAGCGCCGCGCCCGCCACCGCGAACTCGCGGCGGATCTCCGGCGGCAGGGCCAGCACCGCGGCGACGGTGAGCAGGAAGGCGCTCGCAGCCAGCTGCCAGGCGGCCGGGCCGACCGCGGCGGCGAGCTCGGCGGGGTAGCGGTCGAGGTCGGCGGTCCAGGCGGGCAGCGCGGCGCGCACCGGTGCGACCCCGGCGCGCAGCGCGTTCCCGGCGACCAGCAGCCCGCTCACCGTGAGCGCCACTGCCGAGGCGAGTTGCGGGCCGCGTCGGGCCGCCTCCGGCAGGGCCCGGACGGCCAGGCCGGTGATCGCGATGACCGCCGCGATCAGCAGGAGCGCGCGACCCGGCAGGGCCACCGAGGCGACCCGACTCAACGCGCCGATGACCGCGAGGGTGAGGATGCCCGCGCCGAGGTCCGGCAGGGGCGGGCGGCGCAGCGCGAGGGCTCCGGCCATCCCGACGACCGCAGCGAGCAGCAACACCAGCCCGGCGGCGGTGGCCGCCGGCACGGTGCTCGCGCGGAGCAGGGCGGTCACCGCGTACGCCAGGGCGATCGCGACGGCGATCCCGTGCAGCACCCAGGTCAGCCCGCGTAGCCCGGGCACCGGACGGGGCCGGGAGTCGACGGCCGCCGGATCCGCTGCCGCGACGGTCTCGCCGGCCTCCTCCGGCGCGCCCTCGGGACGGGTCTCGGCGGGGCGCTGCCGGGGCGTGGGCGGGGCTGCCGGGGAGGTGGGTGACGGCTCCGGCAGGTCGCGCCGGACCGGTCGTTCCACGGCCACCGCGGAGCGGGCCAGCCAGAGGTCGAGCAGCGCGACCACGGTCAGTGCCAGGGCCCAGCCGGAAGGTCCGGTGATCCGGTCGTACGCCAGCAGCGGCACCACCGGCTGGGCGGCGAGCACGGTGGCGAAGCGGGGTGCGCGCAGCCCCGTCCAGGCGGCGTAGCCGATCGAGACGGCGGCGGTCACCAGGAGGATCAGCCCGGCGAAGACCGTGCCGGAGGCGCCGCCGTTGCCGATCCGGTCCACCGCCCAGAGCGCGTACCCGGCGAGCGGCACCAACAGCAGACCGACCGTGGCGATGGTCTCGGCGGTGGAGGTGAGCCCACGCCGGGCCAGCACCGGTGGCGCGAGCAGCAGCAGCACGGTGGCGACGAGCAGGATGCCGAGCCGTACGAGCGCGTCCATCGAGCTCGTCGCCACCGCGGCGAAGACCACCGCGGCCACGCCGAGCAGCAGTGCGCCGAGCCCGAGCGGGATGTTCTGCACCTCCCGCGAGGAGGCCTCCGGCGGGTGCTCGGGGTCGTCGACGTCCAGCCAGGTCACCGGCGGTGGCGGCGGCGGTGGTTCGGCGGAGCCGGGTGAAGTGCCCTGCCGGGGGACGCGGGGTGGCGCGCCGGTGGCGGCGGTCGGTGGACGCCGGCCGGGACGGCGGCGCAGCACCCGGTGCGGTCGGGTGGCCTGCTTGGTCCGCTCCTCGCCGGCGTGCGCGAGGATGTCCCGCTGGAAGAGGGCGGCCTGCATCTTCGCGGCGATCTGCCGCTGCTCCCGGGCGATGGCGGCCTCGCGGGCCTTCATCTCCGCGATGGACCGCTCGATCTCCGCCAGGTGCTCGACCCACTGTGGTTGGTCGGCGCCGCAGTGCGGGCACCGGTCGGCCGGTTTGATCTCCCGACCGCACGCCGAGCACTGAAAGGTCGCCACGACATCCCCCCACCCGCACTGTGGACCCTCACTGTCGCAGCATGCCCAAATCCGGCGCGATTTTCGACAGTTGTCGGCGGGTCCAGGACAAACGAGCCGGCCGGGAAGAGGAAACGGCCGGCCGCGGAGTAGCTCCGCGGCCGGCCGTCGTGGCGATCCTGATCAGGGGCGACCCATGCCCCGGTACTCCCAGCCGGCCTGCGTCCACAGTGCCGGGTCGAGGCAGTTGCGCCCGTCGACGACCTTGCGGCCGGCGACCAGCTCGCCGAGCGCGACCGGGTCGGCGTTGCGGAAGTCGGCCCATTCGGTGAGCACGCAGACCAGGTCCGCGCCGGTCACCGCTTCGGTCATGGTGCTCTCGTAAGTCAGCTCGGGCATCGCCCGGCGGGCGTTCTCCATGCCCTGCGGGTCGAAGACGTGCACGTCCGCGCCGGCCTTGCGCAGCAGCCCGGCGACGGCGAGCGCCGGGGCGTCGCGTACGTCGTCGGTGTTGGGCTTGAAGGTGGCGCCGAGCACGGCGATCCGGGTGCCGGAGAGGTCGGGGCCGGCCGGGCCGGTGCGGCGGCTGAGGAGGTCCGCGGCGAGCTGGAGCACGCGGGTACGGCGGCGGAGGTTGATCAGGTCGACCTCGTGCAGGAAGCGCAGCGCCTCACCGGCACCCAGCTCCTGCGCCCGGGCCTGGAAGGCGCGGATGTCCTTGGGCAGGCAGGCGCCACCGAAGCCGAGACCGGCCTGGAGGAACCGGTTGCCGATCCGTGGGTCGAAGCCGATCGCGCGGGCGAGCTGGGTGACGTCGCCGCCGGCGACCTCGCAGACCTCGGCCATCGCGTTGATGAAGGAGATCTTGGTGGCGAGGAAGGCGTTCGCGGCGACCTTGACCAGCTCGGCGGTGGCGAAGTCGGTCACCACCAGCGGCACCTCGCGGTCCTCGGTGGCGGCCAGGTCGAAGACGCCCTTGTGCGCGGCGTAGAGCATGCCGTTGGCCCACTCGCTCTTCACGCCGACGACGATCCGGTTGGGGCGGAGCACGTCGTCGACGGCGAAGCCCTCCTGGAGGAACTCCGGGCTCCACGCGACCTCGACCCCGAGGTCGGCCGGCGTGTGCTTGCCGACGAGCTGCTCCACCCACTCGGCGGTGCCGACCGGAACCGTCGACTTGCCGACGATCAGCGCCTTGCGGGTGAGGTGCTGCGCGAGGCCGGTCACCGACGCCTCGACGTACGACAGGTCGGCGCCCATGCCGTCGGCGCGCTGCGGGGTGCCGACGCAGATGAAGTGCACGTCACCGAAGTCGGCGGTCTCGGCGATGTCGGTGCTGAACCGCAGCCGGCCGGCCGCGAGGTTGCGCCGGAGCAGCTCGTCGAGGCCGGGCTCGTGGATCGGCACCTGACCCGCGTTGAGCATTGCGATCTTGTCGGCGTCGACGTCGAAGCCGAGCACCTCGTAGCCCAGCTCCGCGTAGCAGATGGCGTAGGTCGCACCGAGGTAGCCGGTGCCCAGGAAGGTCACCCGGGGCCGGGATGCGCCCGACGGCGGCGTCACCGCGGCGATGGGATGCACCGGCTGGCTGTTGGGGTACGGAATCGTCACGCCTGTCTTCTCCGCTCGCACTGGGCGGCGCACCGTCGCGTCGCTACTGCTGCGGCGCCTGGCCGGGCACCGGAGGGCACTGCTCGTCTTTCTATGGTTGCCGGGCGGCGGCGTTACCCGTCGAGAACGAGCCTACGCCGCGGTAACTTGTACCTGAACCTTGGTCGCTATCCTTCAGTCTGCGCGGTCCGCGGTCAGGAGACGGTACAGACTGCGCATGATAGCGGTGAAGGGGAGGGGCCGGCATGGCCGCAGAGGAGTCGTTCGACGTCTACCGGTTGCCCGAGGAGCACGAGGCGATCCGCGAGGCGGTCCGGGAGGTCTGTGCGGCGAAGGTGGCGCCGAACGCCGCCGAGGCCGACGAGACCGGTGAGTTCCCGAAGGCGTCCTACGACGCGTTGCGCGCGGCGGACTTCCACGCTCCGCACATCCCGGTCGAGTACGGCGGCGCCGGCGCGGACGCGCTGGCCACGGCGGTGGTGATCGAGGAGGTGGCCCGGGCCTGCGCCGCGTCCTCGCTGATCCCGGCGGTGAACAAGCTCGGCACCATGCCGCTGCTGCTGGCCGGCTCGGAGGAGCTCAAGCGCCGCTACCTGACGCCGGTCGCGAGCGGCGAGGCGATGTTCTCGTACTGCCTCTCGGAGCCGGAGGCCGGCAGCGACGCGGCGTCGATGACCACCCGGGCGGTGCGTGACGGGGATCACTGGGTGCTCAACGGTGTGAAGCGGTGGATCACGAACGCGGGGGTCTCCGAGTACTACACCGTCTTCGCGGTCACCGACCCGTCCGCCCGTTCGAAGGGCATCTCCGCGTTCGTGGTGGAGAAGTCGGATCCGGGCGTGAGCTTCGGCGCGCCGGAGAAGAAGCTCGGTATCAAGGGCTCCCCGACGCGCGAGGTCTACCTGGACAACGTGCGGATCCCCGTGGACCGGATGATCGGTGCGGAGGGGAGCGGTTTCGCCACCGCGATGCGCACCCTGGACCACACCCGGGTCACCATCGCCGCGCAGGCGCTCGGCATCGCGCAGGGCGCGCTCGACTACGCCAAGGGCTACGTCCAGGAGCGCAAGCAGTTCGGCAAGGCGGTCGCCGAGTTCCAGGGTGTCCAGTTCATGCTCGCCGACATGGGCATGAAGCTGGAGGCGGCGCGGCAGTTGACGTACGCGGCGGCGGGCAAGTCCGAGCGTGGTGACGCCGACCTCACGTACTTCGGGGCGGCGGCCAAGTGCTTCGCCTCGGACGCGGCCATGGAGATCACCACCGACGCGGTGCAGCTGCTCGGCGGCTACGGCTACACCAGGGACTACCCGGTCGAGCGGATGATGCGGGACGCCAAGATCACCCAGATCTACGAGGGCACCAACCAGGTGCAGCGCATCGTGATGGCCCGCCAGCTGCTGCGCGGCTGACGCGGCGTACCTCGTCGAACCCGGCCCGCCGCTCGGCGGCGGGTCGGGGCGGGTCGGGGGCGGGCCGGC
This sequence comes from Micromonospora musae, assembly GCF_003626545.1. NCBI lineage: Bacteria > Bacillati > Actinomycetota > Actinomycetes > Micromonosporales > Micromonosporaceae > Micromonospora > Micromonospora musae. The sequence continues at coordinate 134,012 of NZ_RAZS01000001.1, read as the reverse complement.
GGTGCCGGCCCGCCCACGGGTCAGCGGATGCCGGGGCTGTCCTCCGGCTTACGGGGCGGGGCGGACCACGGCGACTCCCCGCCGTTGCGCCGGGGGAGCGGCTCGGTCGGCGTGGAGTCCGGGTAGGCCAGGGTGATCGGGGCGGCGGTGTCCCGCTCCGGCGAGGCCACCGGCGGCCAGTCGGTGAGCGTTACGTCGCTCTCCGTGCTCTTCTCCGACTCGGCGGGCGCCGGCTCGCTCGCCGGTGCCGGCCAGGCCCGCCAACGCTGCAGACTGAACGCCGCCATGATCAGCATCGTGCCGATCAGGAAGAGTGTGCCGTTCTCCACCGGCACCTGCAGCGGCAGCGGGTCGCCCAGCACCTTCCACCCGTCCGGGATCCGGTCGCGTACCTCGTACGGCGCCACGAACATCCCGATGTACGGGACGACCAGTAGCAGCCCGGCCAGCAGCGGGCCGACCGGCGAGAAACGCAGCGTGCCGAGCAGGCCCAGCAGGATGCCACCGGCAGCGAGGTAGACGGCCGGCTCGATCAGGTTGGCCGTGTTGAACTTTCCTATCTCCACCCAGCGGCCGATCGTGCCGCTCGACCCGTCCTGCCCGAGCGTGACCAGCACCCAGGTGACAGGCGCCACCACCAACCCTGCGAGGAAGCTCCAGAGATGTCGCATCCGCGCACCGTACCGTTTTCGTCATGAACGAGCACCCCTCCACCTCGCCGGCGGGCAAGCCGACGTCGTACTCCCGGGTCACGTTGAGCCGGATCATGACCGCAGTGGACGTCAACCTGTACGGCACCGTGCACGGTGGCGTGCTGATGAAGTTCGTGGACGACGTGGCGGGCGCCGCCGCCGCCCGGCACAGCGGCGGAACGGCGGTCACCGCCGCCATCGACGAGATCGTCTTCTCCGAGCCGGTCCGGGTCGGCGACCTGTTGCACGCGCACGCCCAGGTGAACTGGACCGGTCACAGCTCGATGGAGGTCGGGGTCCGGGTGGTGGCCGAGCGGTGGGACTCGGCCGAGGACGAGCCGCTGCGGGTGGCCACCGCGTACCTGGTGTTCGTCAGCGTCGACGTGGGCGGCGCGCCCCGCCCGGTCCGGCCGGTGCTGCCGGAGACGGCCGAGGACGAGCGGCGCTTCCGGGAGGCGGAGATCCGGCGGGCGCATCGGCTGGCCCGCCGCCGCGCGATCCAGGCCCATCGCGCCGGCTGACCCCCGCGCAGGGGCTCCCGCCCGACTCTCCCCGTGGCGCCGGGCCCCGGCGGCCGAGGTGTGAGTGCGCCGGCCGTCGCCCACACCGGTGGCCGCCCCGGCATGTGGCTCGGCCACGCCCCTTCCGGGGCGGCGGGTGCGGAGAATGGCGCTTCGACGTAAGAGGGTGGTTGAGAAGGCTCAACCACCCTCTAAGGCAAGATGGCGCCACGGCCCACGCACAGAGTCGTGTCCGGGCCAGGGGAGGGCAGAGCAGTGGGTGACGTGCTGTGGACGCCGCCGGCGGACGTACGTGAGCGGTCCCGGATCGGGGCGTACCTGCGCTGGCTGCGGGAACACCGCGGCCTGGACTTCGCCGACTACGACGCGCTGTGGCGCTGGTCGGTCACCGATCTGGACGCGTTCTGGCGTTCGATCTGGGACCACTTCGAGGTGGTGGCGCACACGCCGCCGACCGCCACGTTGACCGGCCGGGGCATGTCCGGGGCGCGGTGGTTCCCCGGGGCGACGCTGAACTACGCCGAGAACGTGCTGCGTATGCCCGGCCGCCTCGACGCCGACCCGGTGGTGATCGCGCACGGGCAGACCCGCCCGCCGGTCACCCTCACCGCCGCCGAGCTGCGCGAGCAGGTCCGGCGGGTCGCCGCGGGGCTGCGCCGGCTGGGAGTCGTCGAGGGCGACCGGGTGGCGGCGTACGCGCCGAACATCCCGGAGACGTACGTGCTCCTGCTCGCCGCGGCCAGCCTCGGCGCGATCTTCACCTCCTGCGCGCCCGAGTTCGGTACGCGGAGCGTCACCGACCGGTGGCAGCAGATCGAGCCGACGGTGCTGGTCGCCGTCGACGGCTACCGGTACGGCCCGAAGGCGGTGGACCGGCGCGCCGAGGTGGCCGCGATCCGGGCCGCCCTGCCGTCGCTGCGGCACACCGTCGGCATCGGCTACCTCGACCCGGCGGCCGTGCCCGAGGGGGCGATCTCCTGGAGCGAGCTGGCCGCGCCCACCGACGAGCCGCTCCCCTTCACCCCGGTCGCCTTCGACCACCCGCTCTACGTGCTCTACTCCTCCGGCACCACCGGCCTGCCCAAGCCGATCGTGCACGGGCACGGGGGAATCCTGCTGGAGCACCTGAAGATGCTCGCCCTGCACCACGACCTGGGCCCGGCCGACCGGTTCCTCTGGTTCACCACCACCGGCTGGATGATGTGGAACTTCCTGGTCTCCGGGCCGGCGGTGGGTGCGGCGATCGTGCTCTTCGACGGCAACCCGGGCCACCCGGACCTGAGCGCGCTCTGGCGGCTCGCCGAGGAGACGGGCACGACGTACTTCGGTACCTCCGCGCCGTTCCTGCTGGCCTGCCGGAAGGCCGGGGTGGTCCCGAAGGAGGTCGCCGACCTCTCCGCGCTGCGCGGCCTCGGCTCCACCGGCGCGCCGCTGCCCGTCGAGGGCTTCACCTGGGTGTACGAGACGGTCGGCGACCACCTGCAGCTCCAGTCCCTCTCCGGCGGCACGGACGTCTGCACCGGTTTCGTCGGCGGGGTGCCGCTGCTGCCGGTGCACGCCGGTGAGATCACCTGCCGGGCTCTCGGGGCGAAGGTCGAGGCGCGCGCGGCGGACGGCAGCGCGGTCGTCGACGAGCTGGGCGAGCTGGTGATCACCGAGCCGATGCCGAGCATGCCGGTGGGCTTCTGGAACGACGCGGACGGTTCCCGCTACCGGGAGGCGTACTTCGACGTCTATCCGGGGGTGTGGCGGCACGGCGACTGGATCACGATCAACTCCCGGGGCGGCTGTGTGATCACCGGTCGCTCCGACGCCACGCTCAACCGAGGTGGCGTACGCCTCGGCACGGCCGAGTTCTACTCGGTGGTGGAGGGGCTGGCCGAGGTGGTCGACTCGGTGGTCGTGCACCTGGAGGACGACGAGGGCGGCGCCGGCGAGCTGCTGCTCTTCGTGGTGCTCGCCGACGGGCTGGAGCTGGACGACGAGCTGCGGAAGAAGATCGCCCGGGAGCTGCGTACCGCGTTGTCGCCGCGGCACGTGCCCGACGAGATCCACCAGGTACGCGCGGTGCCGCGCACGCTCTCCGCGAAGAAGCTCGAGGTGCCGGTCAAGAAGATCCTCACCGGCACGCCGGTCGACCGCGCGGCCGCCACGGGAGCCCTCGCCAACCCGGAGTCGCTCACCGCCTTCGCGCAGCTCGCCCAGCGGCGCGCTCCGCAGGACGACCCCACCCCCGCCTGAGCCCCCGCGCCTCGACGGGGCGCGGGGGACGAGGTGTCAGGCGACGGTCCGGGTGACCTTCTCCGCGACCAGCCGGTCGGGGAGGCGGGTCGGGTCCAGGTTGCCGCAGAGCACGACGCTGGCGCCGACGGACAGGGGTGCGAGCAGCCACTCCACCGGCTCGGGGTGACGGACCACGTCGATCAGCGCCCGGTCGCCAACGGCCAGGCCGAACTCCGTCGCGCGCTCCCGCGCTCGGGCGAGCAGGTCCGCGTCGGCCGCGCCGCCCGAGGAGCGCGGGGTGAAGTGGTCGCCGTGGCCGCGTACCTCCAGCACGTAGTCGGCGAAGCCGGTGGGCACCTCGCGCATCGGCAGGGCGAACGGGTCGAGCGCGAGCGCGTACCGCTCACCGGCCGGCCAGGCGTCGGTCTCGGTCACCCGGGTCACGGCCGCGAAGAGCACGTCGACCGGGCCCGGCGCCTCGGCCACGGTGAGCCCGGCCGACCAGCAGCCGAGCAGCACCGCGGCGGTCTGCCAGTGCGGCGGAAGGAGCACCCCGGCGCTGTCGTCGGGCCCCACGGCCACCTCGTCGACGAGCAGGTTGGCCGTCTTGGCCACCCAGTTGGCCAGCGTCGCGCCGGAGAGTTCGGTGCGTTCGCCGGTGGCGTCGTCGTACCAGGTGAGCAGCGGTCGGGTCGGGTCGGGTGCGATCGCGTCGGCGAAGACCCGGGCAATGTTCTCGGCCATCGGCGCGAACGATACGCCGCCGCCGTCCGTACCTGATGGCGATGACAAGTACGCGTACCGTCGGGTCGCAGTCAGCGTCGGAGGTGGGCTGCGGCGTAGGCTTGCCACCGGAGTGTTGTTCCCCACAGACCCGCCAGCAAGGAGTCGCCCCGTGACCGCCGGTCGCCCGCCCCGCGTGCTCATCGACGCCACGAGTGTCCCCGCCGACCGTGGCGGCGTCGGTAGATACGTCGACGGCCTGCTCGGAGCGTTGGGCAAGGTCTGTGGGTCGGGTGTGGATCTGGCGGTGGTGAGCCTCCGCACCGATCTCGAGCGCTACTCGCGGATGCTGCCCGGCGCCGAGATCGTGCCGGCCCCGGCGGCGGTCGCGCACCGGCCGGCCCGGCTCGCCTGGGAGCAGACGGGGCTGCCGATGCTGGCCCAGCAGCTCGGCGCGCAGGTGCTGCACTCGCCCTTCTACACCTGTCCGCTGCGCGCGGGTTGTCCGGTCACGGTGACCGTGCACGACGCGACCTTCTTCACCGAGCCCGAGCACTACGACAAGTCGCGTCGCACCTTCTTCCGCAGCGCCATCAAGACGTCGCTGCGCCGGGCCGACCGGGTGATCGTGCCGAGCAAGGCCACCCGGGACGAGCTGATCCGCCTGCTGGACGCCGATCCGACCCGGATCGACGTGGCCTACCACGGGGTCGACCACGCCGCGTTCCACGCGCCCGGCGAGGAGGAGAAGGCTCGGGTACGCGCCCGCCTCGGGCTCGGCAGCAGCAGCTACATCGCCTTCCTCGGCGCCAAGGAGCCGCGTAAGAACGTCCCGAACCTTATTCGGGGCTGGGCGCGAGCGGTCGCCGACCGTCCGAACCCGCCCGCACTGGTGATCGCCGGTGGTCAGGGGCACGACGACGACATCGACCGCGCGGTCGCCGAGGTGCCCGCGCACCTGCGGCTGCTGCGTCCGGGTTATCTGCGCTACGCGGACCTGCCCGGCTTCCTCGGCGGGGCGTTGGTGGCCGCCTACCCGTCCTACGGGGAGGGTTTCGGGTTGCCGATCCTGGAGGCGATGGCGTGCGCCGCCCCGGTGCTCACCACGCCGCGGCTCTCGCTGCCCGAGGTGGGCGGTGACGCCGTGGCGTACACCAGCGAGAGCCCCGACCAGGTGGCGGCCGATCTGGCCGCCCTGCTGGACGACGAGCCGCGCCGGTTGACGCTGGCCAAGGCGGGCTTCGACCGGGCGAAGGAGTTCACCTGGGAGTCCAGCGCCGAGGTGCACATCGCGGCCTGGACGCGGGCCCGGTCCTGACGTCCGTCGAAACCGCCGGTTGGCACGTGCGTCGGTCGGGCATGATGTGCTGATGCTCTATGCCGTCATCCCGGCGGGAGGCAGTGGCACAAGGTTGTGGCCGCTGTCCCGTGCCGGGCATCCCAAGTTCCTGCACCCGCTCACCGGAACGTCCGCCTCGCTGCTGCAGGCGACGGTGGAGCGGCTGGCGCCGCTGACATCACCCGAGCGGACGCTGGTGGTCACGGGGGCTGCGCACGTGACGGCGGTGGCGCGGCAGCTCGCCGGCCTGCCGGAGGAGAACATCCTCGTCGAGCCGTCGCCCCGGGACTCCTGCGCGGCGATCGCGCTGGCCGCGGCCGTGATCGCGTTGCGGGACCCGGATGCGTTGATGGGCTCCTTCGCCGCCGACCATCTCATCGGCGACCCGCACCGCTGGGCGGAGACGGTGCGGGAGGCGATGCGCGGCGCCGAGCAGGGGATGCTGATGACGGTCGGGATCACGCCGACCCGGGCCGAGACCGGCTACGGCTACCTGGAGTGCGGCGACCTGGTGGGCAACGGCCCGATGCGCATGGTCGCCGAGTTCAAGGAGAAGCCCGCCGCCGAGGTGGCCGAGGCATACTTCCGCTCCGGTCGGCACCTCTGGAACGCCAGCATGTTCGTCTGGCGGGTGGACGTCTTCCTCGCCGAGCTGGCCCGGCAGCAGCCCGGCCTGCACGCCGGCGTCACCGCGATCTCGGCGGCGTGGGAAACCCCGGAGCAGGACGAGGTGCTGGGCGCGGTCTGGCCCACGCTGCCGAAGATCTCCGTCGACTACGCGGTCATGGAGGGTGCCGCGACGGCCGGGCGGGTGGCGACGGTCCCCGGTGACTTCGGCTGGAACGACGTCGGCGACTTCCACACGTTGGGCGACGTGCTGCCGGCCGACCACACGGGCAACGTGGTGCTCGGTTCGGCCAAACCGGGCGTCCTGCTGCGGGACAGCACGGGCCTCGTCGTGGTGCCGCACTCGGGGCGCCTGGTGGCCGCGGTGGGCGTGCACGACCTCATCGTGGTGGACACTCCCGACGCGGTGCTGGTCTGCCCGCGGGACCGGGCGCAGGAGGTCAAGGCCCTGGTCGACGAGCTCAAGGAGCGGGGCGAAGAGGACTACGTCTGAGCGACGCGAGGGCGGGCGCGACGAGCTGGGCGGTCCCGTCGGCCAGCGGCTCGGGCAGCCGCTCCGGCGGGAACCAGCCGAGCGCGGTGGACTCGTCGCTGACTTGCTCCACCGCGCCCGCCGGGGCCAGGATCGCGAACCGGACGTCGTAGTGCAGCGAGCCGCCCTGGCAGCCGACCGGGTGGATGTCCACGTCGATCGGGACGGGGTCGATCCGCAGTCCGCCGATTCCGGATTCCTCGGTCGCCTCGCGCAGCGCGGCGGCGGCGAGCGTCCGGTCACCGGCCTCGCAGTGCCCGCCGAGCTGCACCCAGCGGTGGAACTTCCCGTGCAGGCAGAGCAGCACCCGGCTGCCGGTCGGGTCCAGCACCAGCGCACTCGCGGTGACGTGCCCGGCGCGGTGCTCCCGGCTCATCGCGACCGGCCCGGCGGTGAGCAGGGCCAGGACGCGGTCCCGCGCGGCCCCGGCGGCGGGGCTGGTGGGACGCCAGTCGGTCAGCACCGCGGTCGCGTCGGCGTGCAGCGCGGCGTACCTGTCCTCGGCGTCGACCGTGGTCGTGGCCGGGCTGCTCTGCGAGTCGTTCAGGGCATCGGGCATTCCGACACTGTACGAGTAGATCGGGCATCGAGCTGGCAGGCCACTGCTCCCTGACCAGCCGGGCGGGACGGCCGGGTGGCACCCCTGCGGTGCAAGGGCCGCAGACCCTCGTGGCGCCGCCCGGCCGCCGGTCCTCCCCGGCCCCGGTGCCCGGCCGCGCTGCGCAACGGACGCGCCGGCACCGGCGGGCACTGGAAGCATGCCCAACTCGCCCGGCGGACGTCGAGGTTTTTCAGCTCACGCTTAAAGATGGAGATAAGTGCCGGCCGGTAGAGTGCAAATGGTCGCCCGGCACCCCCCTGCCGGGCGAGCTGGAGCGCGCCATGTTGAAGATTTACTTTTCTGGCGAGGACGTCCTGCGGACCAGGGTCGCCCCGGCCGCCGACCCGGTCTGGGAGTTGGTCCTCAGCCTGCACCTCCTGCGAGGTCGCGGCCGGGACCCGCTGATGGCCACCTGGCGGCGGACGGTGGCGCGCGGGCTGCGCCAGGAGACCGCCTTCGCGCAGCTGCGTCTGCTGTTCGCGTTGAACCCGCCGACGGGATACTTCCCCGACTTCCTCACCCCGTACGCCAGTGTCGACGGCTTCGAAGCGGGGCTGGAGGCGGTCCGCAGCACGCCCATCCCGCTGCTCCGTCGTGACCTGGCCGTGCTCGCCGGGGAGAATCCGCTGCCGTCGTCGGCATCCGCGCTGGCCAGAGGCGAGCCGGAAGTGCTGCGGGCGCTGACCGACTCGATGGAGCGTTACCGGTCGGTGGCGATCAGCCCGTACTGGGGGCGGATCCAGGCCGCGGTGGAGGCCGACCGGACCCGCCGGGCCCGGGCCCTGCTCGACCGCGGTGTGGAGGGGTTGCTGAGCAGCCTGCGGCCGAGCATGCGCTGGGACTCGGGTGTGCTGGAGGTGCACGACTACCCGGACAGTCGTGAGTTGCATCTGGACGGTCGTGGGCTGCTGCTCGTGCCGTCGTTCTTCTGTGCGCGTACCCCCGTGGCGTTGCTCGACCCGGCGCTGCCGCCGGTCCTGGCCTATCCGGTGGACCGGATGGGTGGGCTGGGGTCGTCCGGCGCCGAGGTCGGATCGGGCCCCGGCCGGGAGGCGCTGGCCGCGCTGCTCGGCCGGACACGGGCGGCGGTGCTGGCGGCCAGCCACGACGGCTGCACCACCGGGGAGGTGGCCCGGCGACTGAACATCTCACCGGCGGCGGCGAGCCAGCACACGGCCGTGCTGCGCAACGCCGGGCTGCTGGTCAGTCAGCGGGACCGCAACACGGTGCTGCACACGCTGACCCCGCTCGGCCGCGCGGTCCTGGACGCCTGACAACGCCGGACCGAGGCCGCCGGGCCGGTGGCGGAGCCGGCCCGGACCGGTCAGACGGCCAGGGCGGCGCTCGCGGTGCTCGCCGCCGGAGGCGACAGGGCCAGCGACGGCACTCCCTCGACGGCCAGGGCGATCCGCAGCCGGTGCAGGTCGGCGCCGAAGCGGACCAGATCCTGAGCGCTCACCGGGGTCGGCGGCGAGCCGAGGATCAGCCGGGTGGCCCGCGACGGCCAGCCGGTGACGGTGGCGGCCAGTCCCGGGTACGCGTCCTCGTCGACGAGGGTGAAGACCGTCCCGGGCGCGACGGCCTGCGCGACCGCGTCGATCGCCCGCCGGACGGCGCCCGGGTCGGCCGGCTCCGCACCCGGACCGTCCGCGAGGACGGCCCCGGCGGCGAGGCCGGCGGCCCGCGCCTCCGCGGTACCGAGGGAGAAGAGGTCCTGCGCGGCGTCGCGGACCAGTACCGCCGCGCCGGCGCCGTCGTCGTCCCGGGTGGCACCGAGGTAGCCGCGGATCACGGCGACGGGCACCTGGTCGATCTTGCCTTTGATCAGCTCGCCGGCGCCGGCCAGCTCGTCCACCACCGCCATCTCGGTCAGGGTGAGTTCGTTGCCGTACGGGTCGGTCTCGCCGCGGTGGTCGCGGATCGCGTCCATCCCGGCGACCCCGAGCGCCACGTCGGTGAGCCCGTTGCGCCACGGCCGGCCCATGGTGTCGCTCACGATCACGGCGACGTTCCGGTCGTAGCGCTCGCGCAGCGCGGCGCGCAGCGCCCGGGCCGAGGCGTCCGGATCCTTCGGCAGCAGCACGAGCCGGGTCTTGTCGACGTTCGAGGCGTCGATGCCGGCGGCGGCCATCACGAAGCCGTGGTGGGTCTGCACGATCCGGGTGGCACCCCGGCGGGCCACCACGCGGGCGGTCTCCGCGGTCAGCACCTCGTCGCGGGCGGCCTGCCGCTCGGGCCCGTCGGCGGGGATGTCCACCAACCTCCCCTCCGCCTTGGAGACGATCTTGCTGGTGACCACCAGCACGTCGCCGTCGCGCAGCCAGGGCGCCGCGGTGGCGATCAGCGCCGCCAGGTCGTCGCCCTCCGACACGTGGCCGATGCCGAGCACCGGCAGGATCTCCAGCTTCACCGCAGCTCCACCGCGGCGCGGACCATCGCCGCCGTCGCCGCCTCGTCGGTCATCCGCAGCGGTACCGCGCGGACCGTCACCTCCGGCACGAGGGTGCCCTCGTCCTCCTCCGCGACCAGCCATCCGTCCAGCAGGCCACCGGCCGTCCGGCTGCCGTAGAGGCCGCCGACCCCGGCCGCGCTGCACTCGACCCCGAGCACGGCCAGGCACCGGTCGGCCATTCCGCGTACCGGCGCGCCGCCGATGATCGGTGAGACGCCCACCACCGGCGCCGGGCCGTCGCTGACGGCTTCCCGTAGTCCGGGTACGGCGATGATCGGCGCGATGCTCACCACCGGGTTGCTCGGCGCGACCAGCACGATGTCGGCGGAGCCGATGGCGTCCAACACACCGGGCGCCGGCTTCGCCGACTCCGCGCCGACGAAGACGAACCGGTGGGTCGGCACCTCGGCCCGGTGGCGTACCCACCACTCCTGGAAGTGGATCGCCCGCTGGGCGCCGTCGAGGTCGACCACCGCGTGCGTCTCCAGCCGATCGTCCGTCGCCGGCAGCAGGCGTACGCCCGGCTGCCAGCGGGTGGCGAGCGCCTCGGTCACGGCGGAGAGCGGATAACCGCCGCCGAGCATCGTGGTGCGCACCAGATGCGTGGCGATGTCCTTGTCGCCCAGGCCGAACCAGGTCGGCTCCGCGCCGTACGCGGCGAGCTCCGACTTGATCGTCCAACTCTCGCCGACCCGCCCCCAGCCCCGCTCCGGGTCGGCGCCGCCACCGAGGGTGTACATGACGCTGTCCAGGTCGGGGCAGATCTTCAGCCCGTGCAGGTAGAGGTCGTCACCGACGTTGACCACGGCGGTCACCTCGGCGCCCACCTGACGGGCGTACTCGCGTACGCCGACCAGGAACCGGGCGCCCCCGATGCCGCCCGCCAGAACCACGATGCGCATGTCGACCATCCTCCCGCACGCCACGCCTGCGGTCCTCCGGTGGCCCGGGAGACTAGGCTCACGTCCGGCAACTGTCCGCCTCGCCCCTGGGAGAGCTAGTGACCAGCCCCGCCGAGCCCGCGTCCGCCGACGCGACCCGGGCCCGCCAGCTGACCAAGCCGCTACGTGAGCTTGCCGCGTTCGCGCTGCTCGGCGCGAACGCCGTGTTCCTCTTCGTCGGCCTGATCCGGCTGCTGACGCCCACCGACTACGGCAGCTTCGGCGACCGCGCGGGCAGCGCCTTCTTCACGTTCGTCGGTCTCGAGGCGACGGCGCTGCCGCTGCTGGCCGTGTTGCTCGCCACGCACATCGAGCCGGTCCTGACGAAGGCGAAGACGATCACTCAGCTGGCGCTGGGCGAGTACGCCGTCGGCGCCCTCTTCGGCGCGCTGACCTTCCTGATCTGGATGGTGGGTCGGCTGGCCGAAGGGGAGGCGCTCGACGCCCTGCTCGGCCTGCTCAGCCGGCTGGCCTGGCTGGCGATCTTCGCGGTCGGGGTCTTCGCCGTCTACACGATCTGGCGGGCCTTCTACTACGTGCCGAAGCCCAAGCCGCAGCCCGGTGTCTACGGCGCCCCGCAGCCCGGCTGGCCGCAGCAGCCGGGCGGCTGGCCCGGTGCGGGTCAGCCCGGCGGCTACCCGGTTCCCGGCCAGCCCGGCGGGTACCCGGCGCCCGGTCAGGGGAGTGGCTACCCGTACGCCGGTCAGCCCGGCGCGTACGGCCAGCCGACCCCACCGTTCACGTCGGCGCCGCACTCGGCTCCGCCGGCCAACGTCGCGCCGCACTCCGCCCCGCCAGCGGGCCCGGCCCCGTCGGCCCCGCCGTTCGGGCAGCCGCCCTCGGCCGAGCCGACGCAGACGATCCCACGTCAGCCCGCCGAGCCCACCCAGGCGATTCCGCGCCCCGGCGACGGCGAGAGCGACCGGACCCAGTCGATCAACCCGGGTGACGATCCGAACACCCCGCACTGACCCGGGCACCGTCCGGCACCGTCCGCACACGTTCGGCGAGAGAGTGGGCTCCCCGTCGGGAGGCCACCTCTCGCCGAATTTTCTTCGCCGGGGCCGGCGGAGAGGTGTGGTTGCCCACGGTGGCGACGACGACGGCGGGGTGCAGCGGATCACCGCTTAGGCTGAGCGGATGGTTGATCGCACCGACTCCGCGCCGACCGAGGCGAGTGTGCGCCGGGCTCTGCGCCGCGCCGCCACCGGTCGGGCGTTGGACGTCGACGAGGCGACCGCGCTGCTCGGCGCGCGCGGCGACGCCCTCGACGAACTGCTCGGCTTCGCCGCCGGGATCCGTGACGCCGGCCTCCGTGACGCCGGTCGGCCCGGTGTCGTCACGTACTCCAAAAAGGTCTTCATCCCGCTCACCCGGTTGTGCCGTGACCGCTGTCACTACTGCACCTTCGCCACGGTGCCGCACCGCCTCCCGGCGCCGTTCCTCGACCGCGACGAGGTGCTGGCGATCGCCCGGGAGGGGGCGGCGCAGGGCTGCAAGGAGGCGTTGTTCACCCTCGGTGACCGGCCGGAGGAGCGCTGGCCGGCGGCCCGCCGTTGGCTGGATGAGCGCGGCTACGACTCCACACTCGACTATCTGCGGGCCTGCGCGGTGGCCGTGCTGGAGGAGACCGGGCTGCTGCCGCACCTGAACCCCGGGGTGCTCTCCTGGTCGGAGCTGCAACGGCTCAAGCCGGTCGCCCCCAGCATGGGCATGATGCTGGAGACCACGGCGACCCGGCTCTGGTCCGAGCCGGGCGGCCCGCACTTCGGCTCGCCGGACAAGGAGCCCGCCGTCCGGCTGCGGGTGCTCGACGACGCCGGCCGGGTCGGCGTCCCGTTCACCACTGGCCTCCTCATCGGCATCGGTGAGACGCACGCCGAACGGGTCGACGCGCTCTTCGCGATCCGCCGCGCCCACCGCGAGTACGGCCACCTCCAGGAGGTGATCGTGCAGAACTTCCGCGCCAAGCCGGACACCGCGATGCGGGGTATGCCGGACGCGGAGCTGCACGACCTGGCGGCCACGGTGGCGGTGGCCCGGCTGCTGCTCGGCCCGGGGATGCGGATCCAGGCGCCGCCGAACCTGATCGAGGGCGAGTTCGACCTGCTGCTGCGGGCCGGCATCGACGACTGGGGTGGCGTCTCCCCGGTCACTCCCGACCATGTGAACCCGGAACGTCCCTGGCCGCAGCTGGACGAGTTGGCGCGGCGTACGGCCGACGGTGGGTTCGCCCTGCGTGAGCGGCTGACCGTCTACCCGGAGTACGTCCGCGCCGGCGATCCGTGGCTCGACCCGCGCCTGCTGGCGCACGTGACCGCGCTGGCGGACGGGGAGACCGGGCTGGCCGTCGAGGACGCCCGCCCGGTGGGCCGGCCGTGGCAGGAGCCGGAGGAGGTCTTCGGCGGGCGGACCGATCTGCACGTCACGATCGACACGGCCGGGCGTACCGGCGACCGGCGGGGCGACTTCGACAGCGTCTACGGCGACTGGGCCGAGGTCGCCACGAAGGTGACCGCCGCTCCGGCGACGTCCGGTGCGGGCGACCACGACCTGCGGGCCGGTCTGCGGCTGGCCGCCGACGACCCGGCTGCCCTGCTGGAGCCGCGGCACACCGACGCGGCGCTGGCGCTCTTCGGCGCGGACGGTCCGGCCCTGGACGAGCTGTGCCGGATCGCCGACGACGCGCGCCGCTCGGCGGTCGGCGACGACGTGACGTACGTGGTCAACCGCAACATCAATTTCACAAACGTCTGCTACGTGGGCTGCCGGTTCTGCGCGTTCGCCCAGCGGGAGCGGGACGCGGACGCGTACCGGCTCTCGGTCGACCAGGTCGCCGACCGGGCCGAGGAGGCGTGGGCGGCCGGCGCGACCGAGGTCTGCCTGCAGGGCGGTATCGACCCGAAGATGCCCGTGACCGGATACGCCGACATCGTCCGGGCGATCAAGGCGCGGGTGCCGGAGATGCACGTGCACGCGTTCTCGCCCATGGAGATCGTCACCGCCGCCGCGAAGGCCGGCGTGCCGGTGCGGGAGTGGCTGACGCAGCTGCGGGAGGCCGGTCTGGACACCATCCCGGGCACCGCCGCCGAGATCCTCGACGACGACGTCCGCTGGGTGCTCACCAAGGGCAAGCTGCCGGCCGCGGCCTGGGTCGAGGTGGTCTCCACCGCGCACGAGCTGGGCATCCGGTCCAGCTCGACCATGATGTACGGACACGTCGACCACCCCGCGCAGTGGCTCGCCCACTTCCGGGTGCTCGCCGGGGTGCAGGACCGCACGGGTGGCTTCACCGAGTTCGTGGCCCTGCCGTTCGTGCACACCAACGCTCCGATCTACCTGGCCGGGATCGCCCGTCCCGGGCCGACGTGGCGGGAGAACCGGGTGGTGCACGCCATGGCGCGGCTGTTGCTGCACGGTCGGATCGACAACATCCAGTGCTCCTGGGTGAAGCTCGGCGACGCCGGCACGGTCGCCATGCTCCAGGGCGGCTGCAACGACCTGGGCGGCACCCTCATGGAGGAGACCATCTCCCGGATGGCCGGCTCGGCCAACGGGTCGGCGCGTACGGAGGAGCAGTTGCGGGCGATCGCGGTGGCGGCCGGACGTCCGCCGCGGCGACGGACCACCGCGTACGGGACCGTGCGTTCCTGAGATCGGGCCCTTCCCCGGTGGACCTGCCCGGGGCGCCGCCGGCGACGAGTACCGCCGCCGGTGCCCGGGTGGGACCGGTGGCGGCTCGCGAGCCGGCCTCCGCCCGGAATCGTCCGGCGCGGATCGTGCGATTCGGTGCGGCCGTACGCCTCGACCTCGATCGACCTCCGTCGCTGCTCGCCGGGTGACCCCTTTCGCGACCCTTGGCTCGCCGTCCGTCGGGCCGGGCGCTCGGGCCCGGTGCGGGCCGCTCGACGGGCCGGGTCGAAAAGGGGGTGTCGGGAAGCGGCGGGGAATTCCACTTCCTGATCATCGAGGGGGTGGCTTTCTCGGACCTCTCCGTTCGGCGTGGCGGCCCGTCCGGCAGCGGATCATGATCGGGCAACCAGTTGTTCAAGATGCCGGCCGCAATCGTCGTTCGGAGTAAGCCCGGGGTGGTTCGCCGCTGCCTGCCGCCGGGGGCGGGATCGCGCTTCGGGTCGGTCGAGCGGGGTCGGCCGCACACTCGCCGGGTGGGCCGTGGGCCGGTCTCCAGCAGGCCGCGCCGCGGCGGCTGGTCGGGGCGACGTACCGCCTGATGGGAAGAGCGGGGGTGCGTCACCGTACGGTTGCCGGCCCCGGGCATGCGGTTCGAGCAGCCCGTCTCCGGCTCGCCCGAACTCCGTCCACACTCGTCCGCGGCTCCACGTCCACATGGTGGACGCGGAGAGGTCGGCGGTGGTCGCTCGACGGGCGGTCCGTCGCGAGTCGCGTTAACCTGTGCCCCACCAAGATCAGCAGTGCTGTCCGGGTGCGCCCCTGTGGCGTTTCGCGACCGCTCCGACGCGGCCGGCGCCGGTACGCCACGGGGAAATCTCCGGCAACTCGCCGGAGAGGGCGTTACTCGGCCGGGGTCTGAATCGATAGGGCAGGTTGCGAGGCCGGGTGGTCGGATGGCCGTCCGGGTCATGTCGGGAGGACGACTCCATTATCAAGTTTGGCTTGACGGCGCACGTATTACACACGTGTAATTTGAATGGGGTTGTTCGCACGGAACGCATCAAACCGGACCGGACGGACACGCACGCCTTTCGCGTGGGGGGTTGCAGCGGCGATGACGCCGGTGCGCGACAAGGAGGCATTTGATGGACGGCCAGCTTGAGGTGGCCGACCTGCTCGGAAACGCGCCGGAGTGGCAGGAGCGGGCGCTCTGCTCGCAGACCGACCCGGAGGCGTTCTTTCCCGAGAAGGGCGGCTCGACCCGTGAGGCGAAGCGGATCTGCTCGCGTTGCGAGGTCAAGACGGAGTGCCTCGAATACGCTCTCGGCCACGACGAGCGGTTCGGGATCTGGGGCGGCCTCTCCGAGCGGGAGCGGCGCAAGTTGAAGCGGCGGGCCGCCTGATCGACGCGTAGCCCGGGCGGTGGGGGCCGCCCGGGTGAGGCGTCAGACCACGGCCTCGACCGACGGGCTCAGCACGACCGGCTCCCGTGGGGGCGGGACGGTCAGGCCAGCTCGTCCGGGTCGACTCCGAGCAGGTTCGCCACCTGCTCGATGATCACGTCGTGGACCAGGTCGGCGAGATCCTCGCGGTCCATCGCCCGGAACTCCAGCGGGCGCCGGTAGAGCACGATCCGAGGCGGCACCTCCTGCCGGCCCGGCCGTCCGGGCAGCAGGCGGGCCAGCGGCACTTCGCCGTCCTCGAGCACGTCGGAGTCGTAGACGTTCAGGTCGGGCGGGACGTCCTCCACCGCGAACTCGACCCCGGCCAGCTCCTTCGCGAACCGCCGCTCCAGCGTCTCGACGGTGTCCAGGACCAGGTCGTCGAAGACCTCCGCCTTCGTCCTGGCCAGCGGTACGGTGGCCGGCACCAGCCGCCCGCGCAGGCCGCGCCCGTGCCGGTCGCGGTGTGCGCGCCGGCCGGAGCCGGGGCGGCGGTGTTCCGGGCTCGTCATGAGGCAAAGGGTAGCCCCCGGGCGACCCCGCCCTGCGGCACCGCCAGCGTTCGGGCGTGCCGGGACCGGACCCGGGCACCGGCGCGGCGAATTGTGATCACCGTGACGGGCGTGTCGCAACGCGAACCGGTGCGCCGGACCCGGTAATGGAGATACCCTGCCGCCGTGAGGTCACCACGGCGCTGCTCCCGAAACGGCTGCCCCCGGCAAGCGGTCGCCACATTGACCTATGTCTACAACGAGTCGACCGCGGTGGTCGGCCCCCTGGCGGCCTTCGCCGAGCCGCACACCTACGACCTCTGCGAGCCGCACGCCCGCAGCCTGACCGCCCCGCGGGGCTGGGACGTCGTCCGGCACGAGGGCGAGTTCGAACCGCCGCCGCCCACCACCGACGACCTGGTCGCGCTGGCCGAGGCGGTCCGGGAGGCGGCCCGTCCGGCACCGCGTCCGCCCGAGGACGACCAGGACAAGCAGGCGCATTCGACCGGGCGCCGGGGCCACCTGCGGGTCATCCCGCCGAACCTCTGAGCGCCGGACCGCTGAGCGCTGGGCGGTCCGCGCGTCGCGTCTCCGCCGCCCGCTAGCGGCCGGGTCAGCCGAGCGGCACCTGCACCGCTACGTCGTGCCTCGGGTAGTAGTCCTCCACCTGCTCCGCGCCGTACTTCTCCCGAAAGAGCGACACCACGTGGTCGACCCGATCCGGGTCCTCGATGGTGGTCGCGGTCGAGTTCACCGCCGTACCGTTCGCGGAGAGGCGGATCACCGGCGTCTGCCGGACGTTCTTGTACCAGTCACTGTCGAGGCCGGAGACGGGCACCAGGAACATGCTCTGCTCCTCCTGCACGAACCAGACCGGGTGGGAGATCTGCCGCCCCGTCCGCCGGCCGGTCACGGTGATCTCGACCTCGCGCTCGTGGGCGAAGGCGTCCATGGCCTCGGTACTCATGCGGGCCTCCGTCGACGTCGCTGAGCTGCTCCTGCCTGTCAGGCTAGATATCGGGACGCCCACCCGGAGCCGGTTCCGGCAGACCGGCCGATCGACGTACCACCTGATCGGGGTCGAGAATCCTTGCGGTCACTTGGCATAGTGCCCTGTGCGACGCCGACCCCCCAGCGGAGGGCTGCTCAGTGGATATCGCGACTGAGATCGGTGCGGAGCACCTCGAAGCGCTCGGCGAGGGCGACCTGCGGCCACTGCGTCGCTGGCTCGCCGGGCGGCTGTGCCGGCCCGGCGGTCTCGCCGCCGAGGAGTTCGACCTGCTCGCCTCCCTCTCCACCTGGGACTCGGCGCGGGTGGAGCAGCCGCAGCTGCGATCGGCGATCGAGCGGGCGTTGGCGGTGGCCGCGCCCCTGCCGGGAGCGGCGCCGGGCCTGCTGCTCTACCTCGAGGCGCTCTTCGAGGAGTACTGGGAAGAGGCCTGGGACATCGAACCGGCGCTGGAGCACATGCGGTTCGTGGGCGAGCGGTGGTCGCGGCTCACGGCGCAGGGGCATGCCGTCGACGAGGCGACGGCCGGGCTGGTGCTGCAGATGATCGAGCTGCTGGCCGTCGAGATGGTCTGCTACGACGCCGGCTACGCCGGCTCCCTCGCCACCTGGTCGGAGCTGGCCGCCCGGGTGGCCGACCGGGCCGAGCGGATGCTGGCCGACGCGATCTCCTGCCCGCGCTCCCCGCTGCTGTCGTTCGTGACCGAGCAGGCCGGCGGCGACGTCCGCTACTACCGCGCGCTCTCCCTGGCGGCGCGGGCGGTCTTCGACCACTTCAGCACGGGCGAGAGCGAGGTGGGCGGTGCGATCCGGGCCCTGCATGACGCGGAGGAGCGCCTGCCCGACGGCATCGAACGGAGCGAGATGCGGGCCCACCGCTTCGCGCTGGAGACGCTCGCCGCCTCGGTCGAGCGACCCTGGCTCCGGGTCGAGCACGGTCAGGTCGTCTACCTGTACCCCTTCGGCCTGTACGAGGACGTGGCCGGTGACGGGACGTCGGCCGGGACGCCGCCGAGTGCGGTCAGCCTGCCCCAGGAGCTGATCAACACGGCCCGCTGGGCCGCGTTCGACTGGACCATCGCGGGCTGCTCGATCAGCGAACATCCGCAGGCGTACGTCTCGGACGACCTCTCGCTGAGCGACATCTGGAAGGGCGACGACCCGCTCGACCGGCAGTTCCGCGGCATGACGATCACGCTGCCCGACCTGGAGATCCGGGACGTCGACCAGCCCGACGCCGAGCCGCAGACCTTCACCGTCGAGCTGCGGCTGTCCGAGTTGGGCAACCACTTCCTGCGTATCGTCGGGCAGCTCTCCGAGGCCACCCCGCCACAGGTGTACGCGGCGATGGTCCGGGTCGCCCCCGAGGCCGGGAACCTCGCCCAGCTCGGCACCCCACTACGGATGGCCGAGGCGGGGCCGTCGGCTCCGCAGTGGCAGCGACTGTCGGACTTCGCGAACCAGGTGATCTCGGATCTGGCCGGACAGCTCGCCCGGACCACGGCACGGCAGGTCCGCTGCAGCGGGCGTCCGGGCATGTACCACGTGCTGCTCTCCGTCGACCGGG
Organism: Micromonospora musae; assembly: GCF_003626545.1. Lineage (NCBI taxonomy): Bacteria > Bacillati > Actinomycetota > Actinomycetes > Micromonosporales > Micromonosporaceae > Micromonospora > Micromonospora musae. The sequence goes on along the minus strand of NZ_RAZS01000001.1, from coordinate 115,220 downwards.
CCAGCCTCGTCTCACCCTCGACCGGCGTGGTCGAGCCGGTTCGTACGGCCGCGGAGCTGCTCTCGGCGTTCGGCGCGCAGCCGCTCTGCAACCCCGTACGGGACGGGATGAGCGCCGTCGCGGAGTGGCTGCGCTATCCGGTCGACGCGGCGCGGCTCCCCGTCGTGGACGTGCCCGGCTTCGCCGGTGACCTGCTGCTGCGCAGCTGCAACACGACGTTGATGATGACCCCGGGTAGCCCGAGCTACATGATGCGCTCCCTCGCCGAGACGGCCGAGTTCGTGGCCTCCCTCGAAGGCATGTTCGCCGGTTGGCAGGACCAGCTGGGCGGCTACCACCAGGCCGTGCTGGAGCAGTTGGCGGAGATGACCGCACGGCTGGACCGGGGCCGGGCCGAGCTGGACGCGGCCGAGATCTCCTCGGCGGCGCACCGGCGTGACGTCGAGGAGCTGACCGACCTGCAGGGGCGGCTGGAGGCCCAGCAGCTCCGGATGCACGGCTTCGTCATGTCCAGTCGTACCGTCCTGATGTTCCTCACCGCGCCGTCGCTGGTCACCTCCCCGGCGATCCGGGTGACGATCGACCGGCTGCTGGTGGCCGCGCGCTTCGGCGAGCTGCGCGCCGAGTTCGAGGACATGGTCGACAAGGTTCTCGCCGACCGGGTGGGCGCGCTGGTGGAGGCGTCGATGCGTCGTCAGCAGGAGTGGGCGCTCGCGGCGGCCCGGGCCGCGCGGGAGCGCGAGGAGGAGGAGCTGCGGGTGCGGCGGTTCCGCGAGGAGACGGCCGCGCGGCGGCGCGCCGAGCGCGAGCGGGTGAACCGCCGGCGGATCGACATCCTGCTGGGCGTGGCCGCCGCGGTCGGTCTCTCCGGCGTGATGCAGCTGATCCAGGCGGGGTACGACCTGCACGACCTCTGGGCGCTGTCGCTCGCCGTCGGGGTGCTGCTCCTCGCGGCGGCGTTCGGCTTCACGCTGCACTTCATGTCCCGCGACCGGCGGGGCCCGCGGGCGCGTTCAGCGGTCGGATCGGTGGACGACGCCGGTAGCGTGACCGGATGAGGATCACCCGGGTGACCGACGACGCCACCACCGACCTGCTCTACCGGCAGGTGCTGCTCCCCTCGTTCCCCGACGAGCAGCTGGTGACGCGGGAGAGCCTCCTCACCGACCTGCACGAGGGAGCCGGCGAGGTCTTCGTCGTCCGGGACGAGGCCGGCACGCTGCTCGGCGGGGCCGTCGGATCGTGGTACGAGGACGGCCGGGTGATGCTGCTCAGCTACCTCGCCGTGACCGAGGCGAGCCGGGGTACCGGGGCGGGCACCCTCCTGCTCGGCAACCTCGTGCCCGAGTGGGCCAAGCGGTACGACCCGTGCCTCATCCTGGCCGAGGTGGAGCGTCCGGACCTGCACACCGGCAACTCGGCGCACGGCGACCCCGAAGCACGGCTGCGCTTCTACCATCGGCTCGGGGCGCGGGCCCTGGACCTGCCGTACTTCCAGCCGGCCCTGGATCGGCAGAAGGCCCGGGTCCCCGGGATGTTGCTGTTGCTGCTGCATGCGGCGCCCGAGTTCGCCGGCGAGCGGCCGGAGAGCGTGACGGCGGGCCCGCTGCGCGACTTCCTCACCGAGTACCTGGTCGAGGCGGAGGGTGAGGTCGCGCGGCAGGACCCGGCGATCGGCGCGCTCTGGCAGGGGCTGGAGCGTGCCGGCGGCGTCGCCGTACTGCCGGTCGACCGGTACGAGCAGATCGCCGCCGGCTGACGCCTGTCAGCGCCGCCCGTCCGAGGGCCCGGGTTCGGCGAGGTGGGAGCGGATGAGGAAGCGCACCCCCTCGGGAGCCTCCAGGGAGAAGCCGCTGCCCCGGCCCGGCACCACGTCGACCGTGAGCCGGGTGTGTCTCCACAGTGCCCACTGCGCGGCCGACATCCAGAACTCGACGGGCTCGGGGACGCCGTCGACGTCGAGCGACGCCAGCAGGACGTCCGAGCCGCCGGTGCGGAACTCGCCGGCCGGGTAGCACATCGGGGCGCTGCCGTCGCAGCACCCGCCGGACTGGTGGAACATCAGCGGCCCGTGCTGCTCCCGCAGCGAACGGATCAGCTCCGCTGCGGCCGGCGTCACGGAGACCGGGTCGATCGCCGGCGGGAGCGACACCGGGGAGACCGCACGGGGGAGCGGGACGGGCGCGTGTCGGGTGGTGGGTGGCGCCGCGGCGCCCGGCGAACCGGGCACCGCGTCGCGCGACGGGTGGTCGCCCATCAGAAGAAGCCGAGCTTCTTCGGGGAGTAGCTGACCAGCAGGTTCTTGGTCTGCTGGTAGTGCTCCAGCATCATCTTGTGGTTCTCCCGGCCGATGCCGGACTGCTTGTACCCACCGAACGCGGCGTGCGCCGGGTACGCGTGGTAGCAGTTGGTCCAGACCCGGCCGGCCTGGATCGACCGCCCGGCCCGGTACGCGGTGTTGATGTCCCGGGTCCAGACGCCGGCGCCCAGCCCGTACAGCGTGTCGTTGGCGATCTTCACGGCCTCGTCGAGGTCGGCGAAGGAGGTCACGGAGACCACCGGTCCGAAGATCTCCTCCTGGAAGACCCGCATCGAGTTGTCGCCCTCGAAGATGGTCGGCTCGACGTAGTACCCGCCGGAGAGCTCGCCGCCCAGGTCCGCCCGCGCGCCGCCGGTCAGCACCTTCGCGCCCTCCTGCCGCCCGATGTCCAGGTAGGACAGGATCTTCTCGAGCTGGTCGTTGGAGGCCTGCGCCCCGATCATCGTGTCGGTGTCCAGCGGGTGCCCCTGCTTCACCGCCCGGGTCCGCTCCACCGCGGCGGCGAGGAAGTCCGAGTAGTGGCCCTGCTGGATCAGCGCCCGCGACGGGCAGGTGCAGACCTCGCCCTGGTTGAGGGCGAACATCGTGAACCCTTCGAGCGCCTTGTCGTGGAAGTCGTCGGCGGAGGCGCTCACGTCGTCGAAGAAGATGTTCGGGCTCTTGCCGCCCAGCTCCAACGTGACCGGCTTGATGTTCTCGCTGGCGTACTGCATGATCAGCCGCCCCGTGGTGGTCTCGCCGGTGAACGCCACCTTCGCCACCCGCGCGGACGAGGCGAGCGGCTTGCCGGCCTCGACCCCGAAGCCGTTGACCACGTTGACCACCCCGGGCGGCAGCAGGTCGGCCACCAGGGAGAGCCAGTGGTGGATCGACGCCGGGGTCTGCTCGGCCGGCTTGAGCACCACGGCGTTGCCCGCGGCGAGGGCCGGGGCGAGCTTCCAGGTCGCCATCAGCAGCGGGAAGTTCCACGGGATGATCTGCCCGACGACACCGAGCGGCTCGTGGAAGTGGTAGGCGACCGTGTCGTCGTCCAGCTCGCCGACGCTCCCCTCCTGCGCCCGGATCGCCCCGGCGAAGTAGCGGAAGTGGTCGATGGCGAGGGGGATGTCCGCGGCCAGCGTCTCGCGAACCGGTTTGCCGTTCTCCCAGGTCTCGGCGATCGCCAGGGATTCGAGGTTCTCCTCCATCCGGTCGGCGATCCGGTTGAGGATGCGGGCCCGCTCGGCCACCGAGGTGCGGCCCCACGCGTCGGCGGCGCCGTGCGCGGCGTCGAGGGCCTTCTCGACGTCGTCGGCGGTGCCCCGGGCCACCTCGCAGAAGGTTTCCCCGGTCACGGGAGTGGGGTTCTCGAAGTACCGTCCGCCGTGCGGCTTGACGTACTCGCCGCCGATGAAGTGGTCGTAGCGGGATTGCCAGTGGGTGGGCGCGTCGTAGCGCGTCATGGTTACCTCCGCGTCGAGGTGCGGTGACGGCGGCGACGCTAGTCAGCGGAGGGTTGCATCCACGTTGCGTGGCAGGCCGTACTCCCGCGCGAGCTGGTGGATCCGGGCGACGGCGAGCGGCCGGCGGGGCGCGCCCGGCGGCAGCGCCCGCGCCAACGCCTGCCACGCGGCCAGGTCCTCGGCGCCGGTCGGTGTCGCGGTCCAGGCGAAGAGGAGCGCCGGGTCCGCGGTGGCGAGCACGGCCGCCCGGAGGTGGCCGTCGATGAGCCGGCGCAGCCGGGTCACTCCCGGCGCGTCGGAGGCGGGCAGCAGCGGGCCCGGGTACGCGTCGAGCGCGCCCGCCGGGTCGCCCCGGTCGAGCCGGGCGGTGACGGAGCGGAAGTCCGCGCGCACCGTCCCGCGCAGCCGGTACGGTCGGGAGTCCAGCAGCTCCGGGCCGAGCACCCGGCGCAGCCGGGACAGCTCGGCGCGCACGGTGACCGGGTGCAGCCGGTCGTCGCCGTAGAGGTCGAGGCCGAGCTGCTCGCCGGAGCGCCCCTCGGGGTGTTCGAGCAGCAGCACGAGCAGTTCGCTGTGCCGGCGACCGAGTCGGATCCGGCGTCCGTCCACCCGCAGCTCCGCCTCGTCGCGGCCGAGCGCCAGGACGTTGAGCGCGCCCGGTTCGGCCGGCCGGCCGGCGGCCAGCTCCGCCTCGGCGGCGCGGGCGGTGGCCCGGACCAACGCCAGGCTCTGCGGGTTGGCCAGGTGGTCGCCGCCGGTGATGTCGATCGCGCCGAGCAGCCGTCCGGTACGCGGATCGTGGATCGGGGCGGCGGCGCAGGTCCAGCGCTGCACCCGGCGGCTGAAGTGCTCGGTGGCGAAGATCTGCACGCTGTGGTCGACGGCGAGCGCCGTGCCGGGGGCGTTCGTTCCCGCGTGCGCCTCGTCCCACCGGGCTCCGGGCACGAAGTTCATCGCCTCGGCGCGCCGACGCACCCCGGGATGGCCCTCGACCCAGAGCAGCCGTCCGTGCGCGTCGCAGACCGCCATGAGGTGCGCGCCGTCGAAGGCGACGCCGCCGAGCAGGTCGCGGAAGAGCGGCAGCACCCGGGCCAGTGGATGCGCGGTGCGGTGATCGGCCAGCGCGTCGTCGGTCAGGTCGACCGGCGCGGTGGCCTCCGGATCGAGCAGGGCGGACCGTTCCCAGGACCGCCGGACCACCTCGCGGACGCGGCCGGGTGTCGTGCCGGCGGCGAGGAACGCCTCGTGCGCGGCGGCGACCTGCGCGATCCGCTCCGCGGGATCGGCGCCGAGTTCCAGGGCGAGCCACGGGTCAGCCACCGGCGACCTCCTCGCACCAATCGTGACCCACGTCACCCCCGCCCGCCAGGGGTGTGGGAGTGGCGGTGGCGGTCGGTGGCCGGAGTGATCCGGTTCACTCCCGGCGTCGCCCGCCCCGGTGGCGGTGAGGCCAGATCCCCCTATTCGTGGTATTCAGGACGTTCTTCTGGCTGGACGATTCGCCAGCATTTGTTCCTGCGCGCGGGCCGTGGACGATGGCTCAGGCGGGTGCTTACAGAACGCTTATCTCCCGCTTGAGACCGTATGCCGGAGAACGAAGGATCACGGGAGCGGCAAGCGTGCGGGTGCTGGTGGCGGACGACGAGCGGTTGTTGGCGGACATGATCGCCGAGGGGCTGCGTCGGGTCTCCATGGCGGTCGACGTCTGCTACGACGGCGACGCGGCGCTGGAGCGGATCGCCGTGAACCGGTACGACGTGGCCGTGCTCGACCGGGACATGCCCGGGCAGACCGGCGACGAGGTGTGCCGCAACCTCGCCGGATCGGACGCCGGCACAAGGGTGCTGATGCTCACCGCGGCCGCCGGCATCCGGGACCGGGTCGAGGGTCTCGGTCTCGGCGCCGACGACTACCTGACGAAGCCGTTCGCGTTCGCCGAGCTCGTCGCGCGGGTGCAGGCGCTCGGTCGCCGCTCCGCGCCGGCCGTGCCGCCGGTCCTCGAACAGCAGGGGGTGGCGCTCGACGTCGCCCGGCACACCGTCAGCCGGGACGGGCGCGCGGTCAACCTGAGCCCGAAGGAGTTCGCCGTGCTGCACGTGCTGATGCGTGCGGACGGTCGGGTGGTCAGCGCGGAGGACCTGCTGGAACAGGCGTGGGACGAGTTCGCCGACCCGTTCACCAACGCGGTGCGGGTCACCGTCATGACGCTGCGCAAGAAGCTCGGGCAACCGGCGATCATCCAGACGGTGCCCCGGGCCGGTTACCGGATCGGCGGGCCGGAGTGATCCCCCGCCGCCGGATCGTCCTCGTCTGTGTGCTCGCCCTGCTCGCCGGGTTCTACCTGCCCGCACTGACGAGGTGGCTGCTCGGCCTGCTCTGGCTGCCCGCAATGGAGGTCTGCGGCCTGCCGATGCCCGGGCTCGAGGTGGCGTGTGAGCCCGCCCGCCGGCTCGACGTGGCGATCCCGAGGATGGCCGAGTTCGTGCTCCTGCTGGCCGCCCTGGCGGGGCTCTGGGGCGCCGCGGTCTGGTGCCTGCGGCCGGTACGCGACCTCGCCCAGCCGATCGCGCACGTCGGTCCGCAGAACCTCGGCTACCGGATCCGGCGGCACGGTCGGGACGAACTCGCCCAGCTCTCCGGGGCGATCGACCAGATGATGGAGCGCATCGCCGCCGGGTACGACGGGCAGCGGCGGTTCGCCGCGAACGCCTCGCACGAGCTGCGTACGCCGCTGGCGGTCCAGCGGACGCTGATCGAGGTCGGTATGGCCCAGGCGCTCACCGGCGAGCAGCTCGAACTCCTGACCGCCCAGCTGTTGCAGACCAACGAACGCAACGAGCGGCTCATCGAGGGGCTGCTCGCCCTCAGCGAGAGCGACCAGGGTCTGCGCTCCTCGACCCCGCAGCCGCTCGACGAGATCGCCCGGGGGGTGCTGGCCGCGTACCAGGACCGAGCGACGGCGGCCGGGGTGACGGTGGAGAGCCAGCTCGACCGCCGGATCGTGATGGGTGAGCGGGTGCTGCTGGAGCGCCTGGTGACCAACCTCGTGGAGAACGCGATCAAGTACAACCGTCCCGGCGGCCGGCTCGCCGTGACGGTCGGCCGGTCCCCCGCGCTGACGGTGGCCAACAGCGGGCAGATCGTGCCGGCGGAGGCGGTCGCCGGCCTCTTCGAGCCCTTCCGGCGCCTGGCCCGTGACCGGACGAACCAGAGCGGCGGCGCGGGACTGGGTCTCGCCATCGCCCGCTCGATCACCCAGGCGCACGACGGCATCATCGCCGCCCGCCCCCTCGACGGCGGTGGCCTCCGCGTCGACGTCCAGCTACCCGTTCCCCACTAGTGCGGTGTCGCCGCCGACCAGACCGAACCGATCGGCCCCGGGATCCGTGTGTACGCGGATCCCCGACTCCGGCCTGCCCGGTATTTGAGCGGTCCGCACTCGCGGAGCGCCGGCCCACCCGGAGCCGGAGAGGAAAGGACGTTGTGACACACGGAACCGAAGCGTCGACCGCGCCGGCGGCGCGGACGAGCGCGGGGCGCGAGGGCTGGGCCGACGTGGCCAAGGGCACCTGCATCATCCTCGTGGTGCTCTGGCACGTCGTGGTGAAGGACTACCTGCAGATCGACTGGCGGATCGGCCTGCCGGTGCCGGGCGCGTGGGGGCTGCTCGGCGAGCAGCTGCTGCCGCTGCGGATGCCGCTCTTCTTCACCATCTCCGGGATCTTCGCGGCGAACGCCGTGAACCGGTCATGGCGCGCCTCCCTCCGCCCCCGGGTCGCCGGCAACCTCTACCTGTACGCGATGTGGCTGCTGATCCACACCGCCCTGCTCGCCCTCGCCCCCGGCTTCCCGACCGACCGGGCCACCAGCCTCGGCGGGCTGCTCGGCCAGCTCACCATCACACCGTCCAACCTCTGGTACCTGTACGCGCTGGCGCTCTACTTCGTGCTGGCCAAGGCGCTGCGCCGGGTCCACCCGGCGGTGCTGCTCGGCGTCTCGGGCGTGCTGTCGGCCGTCGCCGCCGCGGGGCTGCTGGACACACCGGGCAACCGGGGCGGGGTCTACCAGAACCTCGTGTTCTTCCTCGCCGGCGTGCACCTGCGGCCGTACCTGATGCGCTGGGCGGCGACCGCGACCCGCCGGCGCCTGCTCTGGACCGCCGCGGTCTATGTGGCGGCCCTGGCCGTCATGGGCTTCGCCGCAGCCGAGCAGTGGTTCGGCGTGTGGCCGGTGGTCTCGGTCACCGCGGTGGCGTTCGGCATCACGGCGGCGGCTATTGTCGCCCAGCGGACGCGGGCAGCCGGCACGATGCTCGCCACTCTGGGGCGCCAGACGTTGCCGGTCTACGTGATTCACATGCCGGTGCTCGCCCTGCTGCACCGGCTCCTCGCCGGTCCGGTCACCGAGCTGAACGGGCCGGGACGGGAGCTGCTGGTGGCCGGATATCCGGTCCTGGTAACCGCGGTGGTGTTGGCGCTCAGCCTGGCCGTTCACCGCGGACTGCTGGCGGTCGGCGCGTGGTGGATGTTCAAGCTTCCACCGCGTACCGCCCCGAGGTACAACCGTGAAGGAGAGATCATGTCGCGCACAGAACAGCCGGCCGAGGTCAAACCTGCGGCTTCGGCGTCGGAGACAGTCCCGATCCAGGCGGTACCGGACCGGGCCCGGGTGCAGGAGGCGGCCTGGTGGCTCTCCGGTCGCGTGGTGCGTACCCCGGTGCTCAACTCTCCGACCATCGACCGGCTGGCCGGCGTTCGGATCCTGATGAAGGCGGAGAACCTCCAGACCGGCGGCTCGTACAAGATGCGGGGCGCGATGCTGGCCGTGGGCCGGCTGGCCGCGGCGGGGTACACCGGGGTGGTGGCCCAGAGCACCGGCAACCACGCGGTGGCGGTGGCGCTGGCGGCCGCACGGCACGGTCTGACGGCGACCGTCGTGCTTCCGGTGGACGCGGCGTCGACCAAGGTGGCCCGGGCGCGGGCCGCCGGAGCGGACGTGGTCTTCGCCGGCAGCACCCTCGACGAGCGGATCGCGACCGCCCGGCAGATCAGCGAGGCGCACGGGCACCCGTTGATCGACGCGTACGACCACCCGGACGTCATCGCCGGGCAGGGCAGCGCCAGCCTGGAGCTGATCGAGGAGGCGGAGCGCGCCGGCACGCCGCTGGACGCGCTGGTGGTGCCGGTCGGCGGCGGCGGGGGCGTCGCGGGCGCGTGCCTGGCGGCGGCGGGGACGTCGATCGAGGTGTACGGGGTGGAGCCGGTCGGCTGCGACTCGCTGGCCCACAGCCTCACGGCCGGCCGACCGACGGCGGTCTCCCCGGCACCCACGATCGCCGACGGGCTTCGCCCGACCTGCGTGGGTGAGCTACCCTTCGCGGTCGCACGCGACGCCATCCGAGGCGTCGTACGGGTCAACGACGACCAGATCGCCGAGGCGTTCCAGATGCTCCTGCTCGAGCTGAAGGTGCTCACCGAACCGTCCGGCGCGGCCGGGCTCGCCGGTGCGCTGCGGCTGGCGGCGGACCTCGGTGAGGCGGTCAACCGGCCCGGTGTCGTGCAGAGCGGCCAGGGGCGGGAGCGGTACCGCACGGTCGGCGTGGTGCTGACCGGCGGAAATGTCGAAGCGGAGCTGATCGCCCAGTTGGCGACCCGGCACTTCGCCGACATGGCGACTATGGAAGGGGTGGCGGCATGAGCACGCCTGTCCGGATCGGAATCCTGTTCGGTGGCCCGTCCGCGGAGCACGAGGTGTCCTGCGCCTCCGCCCTCGGCGTCGCCCGGGCCCTGGCCGACGCCGGCCACCAGGTGGTCGCCATCGGCGTGACCCGTACCGGCGGATTCCGGCTGGTGCCGGAGGCCACGCTGGCGCAGCTGCGCGCCGCCGTCGGGACCGGGCTGGCCATCGAGGACCGGCTCACGGTCACCGGACCGGTGGTGGAGCTGCGCTCCGGTGAGCGCCCCGGCACCCTCGCCGTCACCGCGGCCGACACCCCCGGCACGGTCGAGGCCGAGCTGGACGTGGTCTTCCCCGTCCTGCACGGTCCGTACGGCGAGGACGGCGTGGTGCAGGGGCTGCTCGAGTCCCTCGGCGTGCCGTACGTCGGGTGCGGCATCCTCGCCTCCGCGATCGGCATGGACAAGGTCGCGATGAAGCGCGCGCTGCGGGCCGAGGGTGTGCCGGTCACCCCGCAGGTGTCGTTCGACGCGCAGACCTACCGGGCCGTGGACGACCCGGAGAAGCTGGTGCTGGGGCTGCGCCGGCCGCTCTTCGTGAAGCCGACCCGGATGGGTTCCTCCATCGGCATTTCCCGGGTGGCCGAGGGCGACGACCTGGCGGCCGCCGTCGAGGCGGCGCTGGAGCACGACAACGTCGTCGTGGTCGAGCAGGGCGTGACCGGCCGGGAGCTGGAGGCCGGCGTGCTCGGCGGCTGGCGGCCGGAGGCCTCCGCGGTCGGTGAGGTCCAGGTGAAGGGCGGCTGGTTCGACTACCAGCAGAAGTACTTCGGGGACAGCGACCCGATGATCGTCCCGGCGGTGCTGCCGGACGAGGTCACCGAGCGGATCCGGGAACTCTCCGTACGGGCGTTCGCGGCGATCGGCGGCTGGGGTCTGGCCCGCGTCGACTTCCTCTACGACGAGGCGAACGGCGACCTGTACGTCAACGAGCTGAACACCCTGCCCGGCTTCACCGCGCACTCGATGTACCCGAAGGTGTGGGCGGAGTCCGGCGTCAGCTACCAGGAGCTGGTGAACCGTCTCGTCGAACTCGCCTTCGTCCGGCACGCGGAGCGTCCGGCGAGCGCGCGGCTGGAAGAGACGCGATGATCCTGCTCTCCGATCCGCGGGTGGCCGCGGTGCGGAGCGAGGACGACGGCGACGAACTGGTCGACCTGCGTGAGGTGCCGGAGCTGCGGCTGGACTCCCGGGCCGCAGACCCCGCCGGTTCGTACGCCCGGGTGCGGCGTGCGGTGGCGCTTCGGCTGCTCGACGCGCAGCGTGCCCTGCCGGTGGGTCTGCGGCTGCTGGTGATCGAGGGCTACCGGCCGTACCAGGCGCAGCTGAAGATCTTCACCGGCTACCGGGACGAGCTGCGCCGCCGGTACCCGCAGTGGTCGCCGGAGCGGCTGCACGTGGAGACCACGAAGTTCGTCTCGCCGGTCGAGGTGGCCCCGCACAGCACTGGCGGAGCGGTCGACCTGACCCTCTGCGACGCCGACGGGATCGAGCTGGACATGGGCACGGTCGTCGACGCCACCCCGGAGGCGAGCGCGAACGCCTGCTTCACCGGGGCGGAGAACATTCCGGCCGCGGCCCGACGCAACCGGGAGATCCTGGTGGCCGCCCTCGGCGGGGCGGGGATGGTGAACTACCCGACGGAGTGGTGGCACTGGTCGTACGGGGACCGGTACTGGGCCTTGATGACCGGAGCGCCACACACCCGTTACGGCCCGTTGTGATCCCGAAGCCGCACTGAACGGTCCGGCCCTGTCGTCCGTACCAGGCGTCGTAGGACGTCACCGGACGAACGGGAGAGACAGTGAAGGTGCAGCGAAGGCATGTGCTGGCGGCGACCGTCGCAGTGGCCGCCGCGGCGGTCGTCGCGGTCGGCACCGGGCTCGGGTTCGCGGACACGACTCCGGGGCAGAGTTCCGTCTGCTCCGGGTCGGTCACCTTCTTCGCGGAGGGGGGCGCTCCGGCGGCGACCAGTGGTCGGTTCCCGGTGGGTACCCGGTTGCGGGTGACCAATCTGGACAACGGGCGGTCGGTGCCGGTGACGGTGACCGGCCCGTCGGGTAGCTGCGTGCTGTTGAACACCGCCGCGATGGACGCGATCCGCGAGCCGGGCAAGAACGTGGTACGCCGCAACGTGGTCGAACGCCTCGACGCTCCGGCACCCCCGTCGGCCGGGCCCGGCGGGGGCGAGACCCGGCCCGGCAGCGCCCAACCGGGTGCCGCCCGGCCCGGCGGGACTGAGCCGGCCGTCCCGTCCTCGGTCTGCTCCGGGTCGGTCACCTTCTTCGCCGAGGGAGGCGCTCCGGCGGCGACCAGTGGTCGGTTCCCGGTGGGTACCCGGTTGCGGGTGACCAATCTGGACAACGGGCGGTCGGTGCCGGTGACGGTGACCGGCCCGTCGGGTAGCTGCGTGCTGCTGAACACCGCCGCGATGGACGCGATCCGCGAGCCGGGCAAGAACGTGGTACGCCGCAACGTGGTCGAGCTGCTCGACTGACCGCTCCGACGGGAACGCCGTGGCGGCCCCCCCGGGGTGAGGGGCCGCCACGGCGTTCCCGTCGGAACCGCCTCCGGTCTTCGAGCTGTTGCCGTCAGGCGACGCGGCGGATCCGGCGTACGGCGAGGTAGAGCAGCACCGCCGCCAGCGCGACGAAGATGCCGGACTCGATGCCCTGAAAGAGCCAGAACCGGTCGGCCGGCTGGAAGAGCTGCCAGTTGTAGGCGCCCTCGCCGAACTCCTCCAGCGGCGGACACCTCCCGCCTGCGGGGCGGGCGGACTCCGCCCCGCACGCCGCCTGGGCGCCGGGCAGCACCATTGTGCCGCCGGCGTCCCGGATGCCCTTGTCGATGATCCAGTCGCCGGAGGCGCCGCCCGGCTCGCCGATGGTGCCCTCGATCGGGATGGCCCGGGTCTCCAGCGGCAGGTAGTGCGGCCGGGCCAGGACGGTCAGCAGGATTCGCAGGCCGATGAACCCGCCGAGCGTCACCGCCATCGCGGGCATCATCCTCGGCCAGTACACGCCCGCGCAGATGCCGAGGGCGACCGCGAAGAGGGTGTACCCGATCGGGGTCACCCCCTGCATGTCGAAGAAGAAGACGTCGAAGCGGTTCTGTTGCGCCGCGCCCGTCAGCGGCGCGACCCACCAGGACATGCCGAGCCCGTAGACCACGGCGACCAGCACCGCGACGACCGCGACGAACCCGAACTTCACCAGCGCCCACTGCCGGCGACCGATGCCCTGGGTCCAGGCGAACCGGTGGGTGCCCTGCTCGACCTCGCGGGCGACGAGCGGCGCGCCCCAGAACAGCCCCACGATCAGCGGCAGGACGAGGAAGAGCACGCCGAGCAGGGACATCGAGTTGAACTGGTCGGCGAACTGGTTCAGGGCCCGGCTGCACGGCCCGGCGCGGCCCGGGTCGGGCTGGACCGCGTTCAACACCCGGAGGCACTCGGCCAGGCCCTTGTCGGCGTACGAGGCGCGCATCATCAGCCCGGTCGGGATCATGAGGGCGGCGAGCGCGAGCAGGGCCACCAGGGTGAAGAGCGCCTGCCGGCGATGCTGTCGCCAGGTCAGCCAGATCACGCGGGCACCTCCCAGTCGGTCCGGGTGACGGTCGTCTCCCCGTCGGCGAGGTAACCGAGGATCACGTCCTCCAGCGTCACGTCATGGACCGTCCACTCCGGATCGACTACACCGTCGATCCGGGCCAGCAGCGTGGACTGGCGGTCCGTGTGGCGGGCGCGTACCACCGTGCCGACGCCGGCGATCGGCTCGCCGATGTGCCGCGGCCCGACCAGCTGCCGGTGGGCGTCGACCAGGTCGTCGACCGCTCCGGCGAGCCGGACCCGGGAGGAGTGCAGGACGACCAGGTGGTCGCAGGTGCGTTCCAGGTCGGCGAGGAGGTGGGAGGAGAGCAGCACCGTCGTTCCGGAGTCGGTGACGCTGCCCATCAGCGACTGGAGGAACTCGCGGCGGGCCAGCGGGTCGAGGCTGGCGACCGGCTCGTCGAGCAGCAGCAGCCGGGGTCGCTTGGCGAGGGCGAGGGCGAGCGCGACCTGCGCGCGTTGGCCGCCGGAGAGCCGGCCGACCGGCAGCTTCGGCGGGATGCCGAGCTGAGCCAGCCGCTCCCGCGCCAACGCGGCGTCCCAGCGCCGGTTCATCCGGCCGCCGAGCTGCACCAGCTCCGCCGCGGTGAAGTCGCGGTAGAGCGGGGTGTCCTGCGCGACGAAGCCGATGTCGGGCAGGACGGCGGGGTTGTCGTACGGCGAGCGACCGAAGAGCCGAACCTCACCCGCGTCCGGTCGGAGCAGGCCGACGGCGAGGTGCAGCAGGGTGCTCTTACCGGCGCCGTTGGGGCCGACGAGGCCCACGATCCGCCCGGTCGGCAGGCGGAGCGAGCAGTCCTGCAACGCCCAGCGCTTCCCGTACCGCTTGCCGAGCTGCTCCGTCTCCAGTGCGACATCCATGTCCTCTCCTCTCATCCGGCCGAGGCGGGTTGCGTGCGGACCGCCTCGGCGGCGAGCGTGGCCCGCAGCGTGGTCTCGACCAGGGCGATGACGTCCTCGGGGGAGAGGCCGGCCGCGCGGGCGCGACCGAGCCAGGCCACCAGGTCGGCGCGCAGCTCCGCCTGGTCGGCGACGGGTGGGCCGCCGAGGGTGCGGCGGACGAAGGTGCCGACGCCGGGCCGCCCCTCGACGAGCCCCTCGATCTCCAGCTCGCGGTAGGCCTTCAGCACCGTGTTGGGGTTGATCGCCAGTGACTGCGCCACGTCGCGCACCTTGGGCAGTTGGTCACCCGGGACCAGCAGCCCCACCCGCAGCGCCTGCTTCACCTGCTGGATCAGCTGCACGTAGGTGTTCACCTTGGACCGGGCGTCCAGTACGAACTCGATCACCTGAGCCCTCTCTGTTGTACTACGACAGTAGGACTATAGGACAGGAGTGGGTTCCGTGGTGCCCCGAAGCCGCGACGCGACCTCGCCGCGCCCGACCGGGGTCGCCTAGGCTTCGAACGTGGAGTCGAGGGCCTTCTACGTCGCCGGCCGTCCCGCCCACGGCGAGGGCGAGCTGACCATCCACCACCCGTACGACGGGCGGGTCGTGGGACGTACCACCGTGGCCACGCCCGACCAGGTCGAAGCGGCGATCGCGGCCGCGGCGGAGGTGACGACGGAGGCCGCGGCACTGCCCGCGCACGTCCGCGCGGGCGCGCTCGACCACGTCTCCCGTCGGCTCGCCGAACGTGCCGACGAGATCGCCCGGCTCGTCACCGCCGAGAACGGCAAACCGCTGAAGTGGGCCCGCGCCGAGGTGGGACGCGCCGTCGCCACGTTCCGCTGGGCCGCCGAGGAGGCCCGGCGCTTCTCCGGCGACCTGCAACGCCTCGACACCGACCCGGCCGCCACCGGTCGGATCGCGCTCGTCCGCCGGGTGCCCCGCGGCCCCGTGCTCGGCATCACCCCGTTCAACTTCCCGCTCAACCTGGTCGCGCACAAGGTGGCCCCCGCCGTCGCGGTCGGCGCGCCGATCGTGGTCAAGCCGGCGCCGGCCACCCCGCTCACCGCGCTGCTCCTCGGCGACCTGCTCGCCGAGACCGACCTACCCGCCGGAATGTTCTCCGTGCTGCCGCTGCCCAACGAGCGCGCCGCCGAGCTGGTCGCCGACCCGCGCTTGCCGATCGTGTCGTTCACCGGGTCCGGCCCGGTCGGTGCCGCCATCCGCCGAGCGGTACCCGAGAAGCACGTGACGCTGGAGCTGGGCGGCAACGCGGCGGCCGTCATCTGCGCGGACTGGGCCGCCGACGAGGACCTGACCTTCGCCGCGCAGCGCATCGCCACCTTCTCGAACTACCAGGCCGGTCAGTCCTGCATCGCCGTCCAGCGGGTCTACGTGCACGAATGGATCTACGACGGCTTCCTGCCCCGGTTGGTCGCCGCCGTGCAGGAGCTGCGCACCGGAGACCCGACCGACGAACGGACCGACGTCGGGCCGTTGATCTCCGTCGACGCCGCACGCCGGGTCGAGGCGTGGGTCGACGAGGCGGTCGCCGCCGGCGCCACCATCGAGATCGGCGGCCGGCGCGAGGGCGCCAACCATCCGCCGACCGTGCTCTCCGGGGTGCCCACGGCCGCCAAGGTCAACGCCGAGGAGGTCTTCGGGCCGGTGCTGGTCGTCAGCCGCGTGCCCGACGACGAGGCCGCCTTCGCCGCCGTCAACGACTCGGCGTACGGATTGCAGGCGGGCGTCTTCACCCACGACGTACGCACCGCCTTCCTCGCCGCCCGGGTGCTGGAGGTCGGCGGGGTGATCGTCGGAGACGTACCGTCGTACCGCGCCGACCAGATGCCGTACGGCGGGGTCAAGGGCAGTGGCGTCGGGCGGGAAGGCCTGAGCAGCGCCATGGAGAACTACACCGAACCCCGCGTGCTCGTGCTCACCGGCGTCCGCCTCTAGGGCTCAACGCCGACGCGGGAGCGCGACCGGCCGGTCGCTCACCACGTGCCGTCCTCCCGGACGCGGGACGGCGCCCGCCCGAGCAGCAGCGTGGTCAGTGCCGCGTCGACGTCGGCGCCGAGGAACCACTCGCCCGCCTGGTCCAGCGCGAAGACCCGGCCCTCCTGGTCGACGGCGAGGATGCTCTCGCCGTGCTCCGAGCCGAACGGGAAGAGGTGGCTGCCGAGCACTGTCGCGAAGTCAGCGAGGGTGTCGGCGCTGTGCGCGCCCCGTAGCGGGTTGGTGGTGAACCGGCTGATCCACACCTCCTCGCCCGGGCCGCGCCGCCGGCTGAGCAGCGCCGGGAAGGCGGTCAGCGCGGCCACCGCCGCCGGAAACGGCTCGTGCCGGTGTCGCTGCCCCCGCACCTCGCGGGTCTCCCGGATCGCCCCGGCGCAGAGCACCTCGTTGAGCGGGCCGTCCGCCCAGCCACCGTCCAGAAGGGAATCCGCCACCTCCGCCGGGAACCGTCCGGGCTGGTGCGGTACCTGCCGCTCGGGCAGCCACTCCTGCGTGTAGGCCAGCTCCGACCAGCGGAGAACGTTGAAGTGCACCAGGAAGTTCAGGCACGAGTCGCAGGGGCGCTCGGCGAGCCCACCGGCCGGATCGCCCGGCTCCCGTACCCGGAACACCTCGAACCGGGCCGCGGCGAGCAGCAACTCGGCGTCGCCCATGCCCATCGGGGCGATGCCCTCGGCGGCCCGGCGGTGGTCGTACTCGTGCAGCACGTCGGAGACGACGATCAGCTCGGCGTGCCGGTCACCACCGCGACCGAGGTGACCGACGGGCAGTTCGTCGAGGTAGCGCCGGACCAGCGGATGGTGCCGCAGCTCCACGTCGCCCTTGGCCCCCTGGGCCCGGAACATCCTGCCGTCGAGGGAGAGGTGGGCGATCGCGCCGGGGGTGGGCAGCCGCCCGATCTCCCGCAGCAGTTGGCTCGCCGGATCGACCGTCCGAGGCGCCCGCGGCTCGCTCGGCCGGTTACGTCGGTAGAGCTCCTCGACCACGTTCGGTGGGACCCGGGGCCAGGTCGTCACCTCGCCGGTCTCCCGGTCGACGAACGTCGTCGGCAGGTCACCCGGGAGCGTCCGCGCCTCGACGGACACAGTGGACGATATGACGAACCCCAGGTCGAACTCGTCGACGGTCGGCACGCACTCGTAGCCCAGGCGTTGCGAGTCGCGGCGCGCCCACACCGCGGCGAGTTGCTCGGCCTGATGACGGTCGATCACCCGGCAGAAACTACCGGACCCCACGAGATTCGTCGCGCCCGGTATGGTGCGGCCTACACACGGTGACGGGGGAGGCGGCGTGGCGGAGGAGGCGGACCGGTCGACGAATCACCCACTGCGGGTCAGGTTCGACGAGATCCACGGTCAGTACCAGCGACTCAGGTCCGGTCTGGACGAACTGCGTGAGCGGCTCGCCGACCTGCGGGTGACCGAGCGTTCCGCGGACGGAAGGGTGACCGCCACGGTCGGCGCCCGTGGCGAGGTGATCACCGTGGAGCTGAGCTCCGCCGTCTACGGCGACCGGGACGCCGCCGCGCTGAGCCGGACGATCACCGAGACGGTGCGCCGGGCGAGCACCCGCGCGAACGCGGCCACCCGGGAACTGGTCGCCGGCTATCTTCCGGCCGGCGCCGGGTCGATGGATTTCCTGCGTACGGGTGACTTCGGCGCGCTGCTCGACCGGGCCGACGCGGTCCTGGGCGGCGGCAAGTGAGCGGCGCGGGCGGCGGGCAGCTGTGGCTCGACGCCACCCGGGCCCGGCAGGGCGGCGCGGACCTGAGCGCCGCCGGGGAGGCGCTGAGCGCCCGGCGGGCCGAGGTAGGCGGTGAGATCGCCTCGACCAGCGCGCAGCAGCCCTGGGGGCGGGACGACATCGGGGCAGCCTTCGAGCGCGGCTACCGCGGGTGCGAGGAGATCGTGCTGCGGGCGTGGGAGGGGCTCGGCCGCCACCTCAACGCGCTCGGCGTCGACGTGGTGCGTTCGGTCGACGCCAACGTGAACACCGATGCAACCGCCTCGGGCCGGCTCGCCCGCGTCGACAGCCGCTGACCACGGAGCATCCCGATGAGCCTGCTGCCGAGCCCGGTACCGCACCCGCTCGACTACTCGCCGTGGGACCTGCCCGGTTGGATCTACGAGGCCCTCGACTGGGTGCTCGGGGTCGAATGGCCGGAGGGGAACGAACGCGCCGTCTGGGACCTCGCCGACCAGTGGTACGCGGTGGCCGCCGTGCTCGCCGCCCCGCGCGCCGACGCGGCCGAGGCCGCCGCCGAGGTACGAGGCGGCTACGGCGCGGTCGGCGCGGTCCCCGAGGCGTTCGAGGCGGCCTGGCGGCGGTTGGCTGAAGGCGACGACGCTCCGCTGCCCGTGCTGCTCGCCGTCTCCACCGACCTGGGCCGGCTGGTCGAGGAGTGCGGGTGCGACATCGAGGCCGCGAAGCTCGAGGTCTGGATCGAGCTCGGCGTCCTGGTCGTCGAGCTGCTGTCGCTGGCGGTCGCGGCCGCGCTCACCGCCGGCGCCGCCTCGCCCGCGGCGGGCGCCGCGGTCGCCGCCAGCCGGGTGATCGTGCAGCAGATCTTCAAGCGCCTGATCGGGCAGCTCGCCCGTAAGTCGCTGCGCCACGGCCTGAAGGAGGCCGGCGAGCGGGCCGCCCGGCAGGTCGCCGAGGGCGGCGTGCGGGGCCTGGCCCGGCGCTCGGCGCTCGGCGGGCTCACCGAGGCGGGCGAGGAGGCGGGGATCAGCCTCGCCACGCAGGCGTACCAGAACTCCACGGGCCGGCGCGACGGGCTGGACCTCACCGACGCCGGCACCTCGGCGCTCGGCGGCCTGGCCGGGGGCGCGGCCGCACCGCTGGCCGGGCTGGGCCGGCACGCGACCGGGCCCGTGGCCCGCGTCGGCGAGCACCTGACCCGGGAGATGGCCGGTGAGGTGATTGCGGAGAACGCCGCGAGCCTCGCCACCGGGGCGGGTTTGACCTCCGTGGAGGAGGCCGCGCGGGCCGCGGTCTCCGGCGGCACGGGCTCGGCCACCGCGCAGGCGGACGCCGCGCTCCGCGCCCGGCTCGACGGCCGGCTCGCCGCGCTGGCCTCGACGGAGCTGGGCGTGCCGCCGAGTCTGGGCGTGGCGCTCGGTTCAGGCGTGGCCGAGCTGCCGGGTGGGCCCGAGTCGCCGGTGCCCGCACCGCGCCCGCCGTCCGACCCAACGTCCGCGCCCGGCATGTTGCCCTCGCCCGGCGTGCTGCCCTCGTCCAGTGCGCCGATCGAGGTACCCCCTCCCGCCGCGCCCGGTCCGTCCGCGCCCGCGCCGGTGTCGCCCGGGCCGGCTTCGTTCGAGACGGTGCCGGTGTCGCCCGGTCTGGCTTCGTCCGAGGCGTTACCGGTGTCGTCCGCGTCGGCTTCGTTCGAGACGGTGCCGGTGTCGTCCGGGCCGGCTTCACCCGTGACCGTGCCGGTGTCGCCCGGGCCGATGGATTCCGTTCTGCCGGCCCCCACCGTGACGACTTCGGCGGCGATCGCCGACACCCCGACGCTGAGTGCGCTCGCGGCCCCCGCCCCGCCGATCACCGGGGCACCACCCCCGAGCTCGCCGGTTGTCGACCCGGTGCCGACCGGCCCGAACCCGACCGCTCCGACCGCGGCGACGCAGCCGACGCCCCCCTCGGCCGGCTCGCTCGCAGCCACCACGGCGGCGGCTCCGACCGTCTGGCCGACCCGGACCGCGACACCCGGCCCCGTGGCACCGACGCCGCCCGAGCCCGCGACACCCGCCGCCCCGGCATCCGGCACTCCGCCGCCGACGCCGGATCCGCGCACCCCCGAGCCCGCCGTCCCGCCGAGACCCAACTCCACCGGGCCGCCGAACGGCGGAGGTCCGGACCGGCCGACGGCGGGCGGGTCGGATGCGCCACCGGCTCAGCCGGTGCCGCCCCGGCCGCCGTCCGACGGTTCGCCGGGGCTGGTGGGCGCCGATGGGCCGCGGCCGAGAACGCCCGAGTGGTACGCCGCCGTCTGGGCGGCCGACCGGGACGCCTTCGAGCGGCGCCGGTACCGGGGCCACTTCGAGTACCAGCGGCGCACCCACGAGGAGAACCGGCGCCGTGACCGGGTCGCGCAGCTGCGCCGAGACGCCGACCGGACAGACGACGAGATCCGCTGGCTGCGCAGCGAGGGCCACGATCTGGCCCGCGCCGGGCGGCACGCCGCCGCCGGGCGGTACCGCGCCGAGGTCCGCGACCGGGAAAGGTGGTACCACCAGCAGCGAGACCTCGCCGAGGAGATCCTGGCCGGGACGGTCGCGTCGCCGAGGGTCGGCCTCGACGAGGAGACCTTCCGGCGCGTCAACGACGACGTCGGCGAGCTCGCCGCCGGCGGGGTCGAGACGGCGGATCGCTCGGCGCTGACCGGCGACGACCACCCCCCACCGATCGACAGGTCACGCCGCTACGGCCGGCCGGGCGGGTTGCGTCCGCCGCTGGCCCTGCACCAGACCGACGTCGAGCGTCGGGTCCCCCGGGAAGCCGACGGGCGGGTCGCACGTACCCCGGATCCGCGCCAGGGCGACTGGTTCCGGCTGCTGAACGACGGTGGGCCGGCGGCCGACCCCACCCGGGGCATCAACTGCGTCGACTGCACGCTCTCGCTCTTCGACACGTGGGCGCACGCCCGCCCCCGGGTGTCGGCGCCGCGCACCTTCGACGCGTACGCGGCAGGCGACGTCAACCGGCCGCTCGACGGCGAGCTGCACGGGCCGCAGCGGATCGAGCAGATCACCGGTGGGCGGTTCCAACGACTCTGCGAGCCGAGGCACGACGTCACGCCGGCGCAGCGGCGGCACGCCATCGATCGCGGGTACCACAACCTGCACGACCAGTTGCTGCTCGGTGGGCACGGCAGCTACGCGTTCGTGATCAACACGTGGGAGGGCGGGGGTGCCCACATCTCCGTGGCGCTCAACCAGAACGGCACCGTGCTCTACCTCGATCCGCAGACCGGCCGGATCGCCACCCGACCGCTCTACCGGCACACCGGGACGGCGAACCGGTACAACTCGGTCGACCTCGAGGTTCTGGTGCTCGGCCCCGACGCCCGGCCGATGCCGATGGCCGGGCTGCGACGGGGATGGCACAGCGCCCTTCCAGACCTGCCCGAATATCCGCCTGCCGAGCGCGACGAGGGGTACGGCCACCCGTACCTCAACCGGCTGCATCTCCTCGCCGCCGGGCCTGGGTCGACCACTGCGGAGCATTCGCCGGTGGAGCGGGTGCTCGCCGACGCGGTGGACCTCACCGGCGCCCTCCGGGCCGGAGTGCCGCCGCCCGAACTGGCCGAGGCGCTGGACGGGCCGACGCTGCGTCGGCTCGTACCGCAGTTGGACGACGCTGCCGCCCGGGACGTGGCCACCTTCTTCGCGGACCCACGGGCGCGCGCGATGCTGGACGGGGCCTGGCGGGAACCGCCGCCGGACGAGCCGCTGCTCGCCGCGACTCTGATTCGGCAGCTGGCCGAGCGGCCCGACCTGGTGCGCCTGATCCTGGCGACGCCGGAGCTCTTCGACTCGTTGACCGCCCGTCCGCTGACGTTGCATCACCTGGCGAGCCATCAGCAGGCGATCGACGTCCTCGGCGACGTGCTCGCCGAGATTTCGGAGCGGGGTGCCGAGGCGGTTGCGGCGGAGGGTGTCGCGGATCCGAGACCGACGCCGTTGACCGTGGAGCAGCGGCGGATCAGCTCGACCGTCGTCTGTGCGGACGTGATGGCCGGGCAGCAAGGGTTCGACCAGCGGCGACGCAGCGACACCGCCTACCGCGAGCAGTACCTCGATGCACTTTATGGCCAAGCCGCCGGCGCACAGGAGGAGCTGAATCAGCTGGCCGCCAGGCTCGCGTACTCGGGTGGCGAGCGGGTGGGCGATCCCGGCTGGCGTACGGAGCCCAAGGATCGGCGACGTGCCGAGGACAAGGTGACGAAGTACGGCGGCGACGCGAGCCAGCTGATCGACCTTGCCGCAGCCAAAGTGCAGTTCCGATCTCTGGATCAGCTTTATGAGGGGCTGGTTCGCCTCCGGGATGATCCCGATGTCGACATCGTCAGGTTCGAGGACAGGTTCGTTGAGCCGCAGAGCAGCGGCTATCGAGATGTGCAGCTGGTCCTGCGAATGCGCAACGGGCACCTTGCCGAGTTCCGTCTGCATCTGGCGCGTCTCGACGAAGTCGCCGAGTGGGAGCACGTGCTGTTCGAAGTGCGCCGTGACCTGGAGTCCATCGCCCGCGACGAGGGGCGATCATTGACCGTCGCGGAGCGGGCCATAATGGGGGGCCTCCTGCGCAGAGGGCAGGAGCTCTTCTGGACGGCGTTGATGGCGACGTACGAGAGAGACACCTGATGACGGACTTCCCGGGTTTGGTCCTGCCCTCTTATCACATCTACTACGCCTCACCGGTGAAGATCGTCGCTACACCTGAGGGCGGCGCACGGGTCTGGAGGGTCTCCATAGACACGGGCGGTTGGGTCGAGCAGAACCGACTCTTCGAAGAAATCCTCCTCGCGGTCGGCGGTGAAATCTTCACTCGAACTGCTGAGCAGTTCGTGCAGGAGGTAGAGGCGTACCGCGCCCATTACCTCACGGGCGAAGGCCCTGTTTTCGCTCTCTACGACACCATCTCGGCGATTCGAAGCACCGCCGAAGAGCAAGGCCGTCGTCTGACGACAGAGGAGACCGCCTTGATCAAGGGGGTACGCCGCAGGACGTTCGTCATGTTCGAGGAGGAGTTGCAGCGGGCGGGTGATCCGGGGGCCGACCCGTCCCTGGCCCAGCAGCCCTAAACCGCTTGCGAAGGGCGGTGGCGGTGCAAGAGTGTCGCGGTATGTCTGACTCGCCCGCCACCGGCAAGCCTGAGGATCTCCCCGCTCAGGGCTTCGCCTGGTCGAACATGTTCGTCCACCCCGACGCGGACCCCCGTTCCGAGGGCGGCTTCGACGATGAGCGGACGGTCCTCGTCCAGTACCTGCGCGATCAGCGGCTCACCCTGGAGCTGAAGTGCGCGGATCTCGACGCCGAGCAGTTGGCCCGCCGGGCCGTGCCGCCGTCGACGCTGTCGCTGCTCGGCCTGGTCCGGCACATGGCCGAGGTGGAGCGGGGCTGGTTCCGCCGGGTGATGGCCGGCGAGGACGTGCCGCCCGTCTACCGTACGGAGAACGACCGGGACGCCGACTTCAACGGGGCGATAGCGGAGCCCGATGTGGTCGAGGAGGCGTGGCGGGACTGGCGTGCCGAGGTGGAGTTCGCCGAGCGGCTGGTGGAGCGCTCGCCCGACCTCGCTGTCCTGGGCCGCATGCGCGACGGCGAGACCATCTCCCTGCGTGAGCTGCTGGTGCACATGATCGAGGAGTACGCGCGGCACAACGGGCACGCCGACCTGCTCCGCGAGCTGATCGACGGTCGAATCGGGCAGTAGGTGCGGCCGGGGCCGGAGCCGCGGCCCAGGTGGAGGGTGATCCACTCGGGATCATTGAAGTCGGGCTGTCGAGGGCGGGATGATCGCCCGACTTCCTGGAAGTCGTGTCGATCAAGGGCGGCCGGGGCTGTTCGATCAAGGGCGGCCGGGGGTGTGCGGCGCGGGCGCCACGGGGGAGGGCGATGAGCGTGCCGGGAGCGGCGGCCACGCCGGCCAGTGTGGCCGAGGCGGTGGCCGTCCAGGAGGAGTTGCGGTCGCGGGTGGACCTCGTGGGGCCCGGTCCGGCCGAGCCCGCGACGGTGGCCGGGCTCGACGTCGCGTACGCCGAGAGCGGTGACCTGCTGGCGGCTGCGGTGACGGTGCTCGACACCCGTACGCTCGCGGTGCTCGACCAGGCCGTGAGCGTCGGCCGGCCCGCGTTCGGGTACGTCCCGGGCCTGTTCGCGTTCCGGGAGCTGCCCGCGCTGCTCGCCGCGCTGGACCGGTTGAACACCCGGCCGGAGCTGCTGGTCTGTGACGGGCACGGGTTCGCCCACCCGCGCCGGTTCGGGCTCGCCTGTCACCTCGGGGTGGTGACCGGCCTGCCGGCGATCGGGGTCGGCAAGACGCCGCTGGTCGGTGACTGGGTGCCGCCGGCCGTCGAGCGGGGCGCGTGGTCGGCGCTGCGGGACGGGGGTGAGGTGGTGGGTCGGGTGCTGCGGACGCGTGCCGGGGTGAAGCCGGTCTTCGTCAGCGTCGGCCACCGGATGAGCCTGGAGAACGCCGCCGCCCAGGTGCTCGCGTTGACCCCGCGTTACCGGCTGCCCGAGACCACCCGGACCGCCGACCGGCTCTGCCGGGACACCCTCATCGCGGCGCAAGCCACGGCACCACCCGCGACAGGCTGACCCGCCTCCACACGGCACAAGCCACCGTGCCACGCGCCGGACGTCGCGTGTCGCCGCCGTTCGAATGGCTTCCGGTCGGCGGCGTGACCAGGGGCGGAGGCGCTGGCGAAGGTAATGCGGCGCACATCTGGGCCGCTCTATGACCAGTGCGCCAGGTGGGGCGGTAGTAGCCTGACGCGGGCCCTTACCCGGAGCGAACGGCGAGGTGATCATGGCAGTACGGCGGCACGTGGCGCGGTTCGCGACGGTCGGCGCGGTGCTCGGTGGCCTGGTGCTGCTCGGCGGGTCGCCGGCGTTGGCCGATGACGACTCGGTGCGGGTGGGGGCGGCCAGCAGCTTCCGGGCCGGCGGCTCGGCCCAGGGGGTGAACGTCGAGGTGCGCAAGCGCAGCGACGGTTGCGTGCTGCTGCGTACGACGCTCGGGCTGCGGCTGGACGGCCTTGCGGCGGACCAGGTGGAGGTCCAGGTCAACTACGGTGGGCGCTGGTTTCCGGTGCCTGTCAACGGCGGTGGCGGCGCGGTGAGCACGACGCCGACCGCACCGGCGAAGCCGACGCTCTGCCGGGGCAAGGGCATCACGGTTCGTTACCGGGTCGCCTTCGTGGCCGGAGCACCGGGCGGGCGGCTCAGCGTGACCGGCGAGGCCACCAACGCCACCGGCCGGACGCTGGGCCGGGACTCGGATTCGGCGCGGGTGGAGGGTTCGCGGGTGACGGCGTCACCCACTCCGTCGAAGAAGCCGTCGCCGAGTCCGACGCCGGTGGCCACCGAGGCCACCACAGATGCTGGTTCGACTCCGGCAGCGCTGGCGGCGCCGACCGGACCGAGCACGACCGACAAGTCCAAGGAGTCCTCCGGTATGTCCCCGATCATGTTCATCGGTCTGGGCCTGGTCGCCCTCGGGGCGCTGCTGATCGGGTTGCTGGTTCGCCGGTCCCGGCAGGACAAGTCGTCCGCCGACGAGCCGGTCATGGCGGCGGGCTACCCGGGTGGCACCACCTACCGCGCCGGGGGCGGCGCGCCGGCACGTCCCGGCCAGGTGTACGGGCAGTCGCCCGCCGGTGGCGCCGTCTACGGCGCCCCCGCGCAGCGGCCCTCGGGCGGCGGCGTCTACGGCGCCCGCCCGGCCGCCGAGCCGGACCGGACCCAACCGGTTCCCGGGCAGCGGGCCGGCAACGACCCTCAGAGCGCGCCGTCGATGCCCGCGCCGGGTGGCGAACACACCGTCCTCATGCCCAGGCTGCCCGACTGACCAAGGCTCGACCGGTGCCCTCCGATACGCTCAGGGTTGCGTGACGACCTGAGGCCGAGGAGTGAACTGGTGTCTGATCTGTCCCAGATCGTGAAGGCGTACGACGTCCGCGGGACGGTGCCTGACCAGTGGGACGAACGGGCCGCCGAGGCTCTCGGCGCCGCGTTCGTCCAGCTGCTGAACGCCACCGACGAGCCGGGCGACGCCGTCGTGATCGGATACGACATGCGCGCCACCTCGCCCGGCCTGGCGGCCGCGTTCGCCTCCGGGGTACGCGCGGAGGGACGCTCGGTCATCGAGATCGGCCTCGCGTCTACCGACATGCTCTACTTCGCCGCCGGCTCGCTGGACCTGCCCGGGGCGATGTTCACCGCCAGCCACAACCCGGCCCGGTACAACGGGATCAAGATGTGCCGCGCCGGTGCCCGCCCGATCGGACAGGACAGCGGGCTCGCCGAGATCCGCGACCGGGCGCAGGCGCTGCTGGACAAGGAGGAGCCCCGGCCGGCCGGCGAGCCGACGCGCGCCGTGGAGCGGCGGGACATGCTGCCGGAGTACGGGGCGTATCTGCGCAAGCTCGTCGACCTGTCGGAGATCCGGCCGCTGAAGGTGGTGGTCGACGCGGGCAACGGCATGGCCGGTCACACCGTGCCGAGCGTGCTCGGTGCCGCCGTGCTGCCGGGGCTGCCGTTGGAGATCGTGCCGCTCTACTTCGAGCTCGACGGCAGCTTCCCCAACCACGAGGCCAACCCGCTGGACCCGGCCAACCTGGTGGACCTCCAGCGCGCGGTGGTGAAGCACGGAGCGGACATCGGGCTCGCCTTCGACGGTGACGCCGACCGGTGCTTCGTGGTGGACGAGCGGGGCGAGCCGGTCTCGCCGTCCGCGATCACCGCGCTGGTCGCGGCGCGGGAGCTCGGCAAGTACCCGGGCGCCACCGTGATCCACGGTTTGATCACCTCCCGTGCGGTGCCGGAGATCATCCGCGAGCACGGCGGGGAGCCGGTGGTGGCGCGGGTCGGTCACTCCTTCATCAAGGCGGAGATGGCCCGCACCAACGCCGTCTTCGGCGGTGAGCACTCCGCGCACTACTACTTCCGGGACTTCTGGTTCGCCGACACCGGGATGCTCGCGGCCATGCACACCCTGGCCGCGCTCGGCGAGCAGTCGCTGCCGCTCTCGGTGCTGGCCGGCGAGTACGAGCGGTACGTCGCCAGCGGTGAGATCAACTCCACCGTGGCGGACCAGGCCGCGGCGATGGCCGACGTACGCGGCGCGTACCCGGACGCCGTCGCCGACGACCTGGACGGCTTGACCCTGCGCTTCCCCGACGGCGCGTGGTTCAACCTGCGCGCGTCCAACACCGAGCCGCTGCTGCGGCTGAACGTCGAGGCACCGAGCCGGGATCGGATGATCTCCCTCCGCGACGAGGTGCTCGACCGGGTTCGCCGATAAGATCGCCTGCGCCGTCGGCACCGCCGACGGTCACGCCGCACACGTGGAAGGAGCCGCGCCGTGGCCCTGGATCCGCAGTTGCTCGAGATACTCGCCTGCCCGGACACGCACCACGCACCGCTGAACTACGACGCGCAGGCGCAGACGCTGACCTGCACCGAGTGCGGCCGGATCTTCGAGGTCCGCGACGACGTGCCGGTGCTCCTGCTCGACGAGGCGCGCGGCGGACCGGGGCAGCAGTCGTGATCGACGGTACCGCCGGAGTCAGTGGTCACCGGGAAGCCGACGAGGCGCTGCTCGACGACGCCGACGCGCTCTCCGAGCGCGACCCGGGCGGCATGCTGCGGCACACAGCCGCGGCGGGTGCGCAGGTCCGTGAGTCGGCCGCGCTCGCCGCCGAGGCGAACCTCTCCGTGCTCGCCGACGAGGGGCGGCCGCGCGCGGTGGTCATCGCGGGCATCGGCACCGCCGGCCGCACCGGCGACGTGCTCGCCACGGTCGCCGGACCGCGCTGCCCGGTGCCGGTGATCGCGCACCGCAGCGCGGGCGTGCCGGGCTGGGTGGGCGCGGCCGACGTGGTCATCGCCGTGAGCGCCTCCGGCCGTAGCCCGGAGGCGTTGGGCGCTGCCGAGGCGGCGCACCGGCGTGGCGCCCGGCTGGTCGCGGTCGGTGCGCCCGACTCGCAGCTCCAGTCGGTCGCCGAGCGGGCGCGCGCGCCGTTCATTCCGGTACCCCGGCGTGCCCCGGCCCGGGCCAGCCTCTGGGCGCTCACCGTTCCGGTGCTGCTCGCCGCGCGTACGCTCGGGCTGGTCAAGGTCAACGAGGCGGACCTGGCCGAGACCGCGGCCCGGCTCGACGCGGACGCCGACCGTTGCCGGCCCACCGCCGAGTCCTTCGTCAACCCGGCCAAGTCGCTGGCGCTGGGGCTCGCCGGGTCGATCCCGATCGTCTGGGGCTCGTCGCCGCTGGCCACCGTCGCGGCGCGCCGGTTCGGCGACACCCTCTCGGCAAACGCCCGGTACCCGGTGGTGACCGGGGCGCTGGGCGAGGCCGGGCGGGGCCGGGTGGGCCTGCTCGACGGAGTCTTCGGCGGCCTCGCGGAGGGCGAGCGGGACATCTTCGCCGACCCGGACGAGGAGAGCGACGACGGCACCCGGCTGCGGCTGGTGCTGCTGCGCGACGGCGGGCTGAACGCGGAGGACGACACCGACGAACCGCTCGCCGTGGAGGAGCGACGCGCCGAGGCGGTGCAGACCCTCGCGGAGCGCCGAGGCGTTCGCTGTGACGTGGTGACGGCCGAGGGGGGCTCCGCGTTGGAGCGGCTCGCCTCGCTCACCGCGGTCCCGGATTTCGCCTCGATCTACCTGGCGCTGGCCCACGGGCTGGACCCGATGGCGGTACCGGCCATCACCGAGATGAAGGAGCTGTCGAACCAGTGATCGGACGTTGGTGGTCGGCGCGGGACTCCCGTGGCCGGCGGCCTCGCGCGGCGGAGCCGAGCGGTGGCGTGGGCGTACGCGGTGAGCGGAGCATCCGGCTCGGTGCGGTCGCGGCTCACGGTGTCGCCCGGCGGAGCGGAGCGGCGGCGTGAGCGCCGAAGGCGGGACGAAGGCGATCATCGCCGCCCTGCTGGCCAATGTCGGTATCGCCATCACGAAGTTCATCGCGTTCGCGCTGACCGGATCGTCGTCGATGCTGGCCGAGTCGATCCACTCGGTGGCCGACTCGGGCAACCAGGGGCTGCTGCTGCTCGGCGGGAAGCGGGCCAAGCGGGAAGCGACCCCGCAGCACCCGTTCGGCTACGGCCGGGAGCGCTACATCTACGCGTTCATCGTCTCCATCGTGCTGTTCAGCGTCGGTGGTCTCTTCGCGCTCTACGAGGCCTACCACAAGTACGAGCACCCGGAGGCGATCACCAAGTACCACTGGGTGCCGATCGGCGTGCTGCTCATCGCGATCACGTTGGAGTCGTTCTCCTTCCGCACGGCCATCAAGGAGTCCAACCAGCTCCGGGGCAACCAGTCCTGGGTCAAGTTCATCCGCCGCGCCAAGGCGCCGGAGTTGCCTGTGGTGCTGCTGGAGGACTTCGGCGCGCTGATCGGTCTGCTCTTCGCGCTCTTCGGCGTGAGCATGACCCTGGTGACCGAGAACGGCCGCTGGGACGCGCTGGGCACCGCGATGATCGGCATCCTGCTGGTCACCATCGCGGTCGTCCTCGCCATCGAGACGAAGAGCCTGCTGCTCGGTGAGGGTGCCGAGTCGCACGACCTGGCCGCCATCGAGCGGGCCGTGACCGAGGGTCCCGAGGTCGAGCGGATCATCCACATGAAGACGCTCTACCTCGGCCCGGAGGAGCTGATGGTGGCCGCGAAGGTCGCCGTCATGGCCTGCGACACCGCTGAGGAGGTGGCGCGCGGGATCAACGCCGTCGAGGCGCGGATCCGCGCGGCCGTGCCGATCGCCCGGGTCATCTACCTCGAGCCGGACATCTACAGCGCTGCGGCCGAGCGGGCGGGCACCGGGTCCGCCGCGCCCACCGCGGCACCGCCGACACAGGATGCGGCGGACGAGACGGCCGAACGGCCGGGGAGCTGAAACACGTGGAACTGTTGTACGGCCCTGTTCGGGACTACGCCTGGGGATCGCGTTCGGCCATCGCCGCCCTGCAGGGGCGCCCGGTGCCGAGCGAGGGCCCGGAGGCCGAACTGTGGCTCGGCGCCCACCCGGGCGCTCCGGCCGCCGTCGAGCGGGACGGCGAGCGGGTCAGCCTGCTCGACGTACTGGCGGCGGAGCCCGAGCACTGGCTCGGGCGCAAAGGCGTCGACCGGTTCGGCACCCGGCTGCCGTTCCTGCTGAAGGTGCTGGCCGCCGACGGCGCGTTGAGCCTCCAGGCGCACCCGGACGCGAAGCAGGCACGGGCCGGCCACGCCGCCGACATCTCACGTCCGGTGGGGGAGCGCAACTACGTCGACCCGTACCACAAGCCGGAGCTGCTGGTCGCGCTCTCGCCGTTCGAGGCGCTCTGCGGGTTCCGTGACCCGGCGGAGTCCGCGCGGGCGCTCGCCGCGTTCGACGTACCGGCGCTGGAGCCGGTGGTGACGGCGCTGCGTACCGGCCTGGCGGGGCTGCGCACGGCGGTCCGTACGCTGCTCACCTGGCCGCAGGAGGAGCGGGCCGGGCTGGTGTCCGCGGTGGTGGCTTCGCCGGCCGAGGGCCCGGACGCCGATCTGGCCCGGTCGCTGGCGGCGGAGTACCCGGCCGACCCGGGCGTGCTGGTGGCGTTGCTGCTCAACCACGTCCGGCTGGTGCCCGGCGAGGCGATCTGGATGCCGGCCGGCAACCTGCACGCCTACCTGCGCGGCACCGGCGTGGAGATCATGGCGGCCAGTGACAACGTGCTGCGCGGCGGGCTCACTCCGAAGCGGGTGGACGTCGACGAGCTGCTGCGGGTGCTCCGCTTCGAGGTGCTCGACGATCCGGTGGTCGCCGCGCGGCCGGCCGGTGCCGGGGTGGACTGCTGGCGGGTGCCGGTGGACGACTTCGCGCTGCAGCGGGTGACCGTGGGCGGCGAGGTGCCGGAGGCGGAGCTCTCGGTCGACGGCCCCCGGGTGGTGCTCTGCGTGACCGGCCCGCTCACGGTGGACGACGGGACGGGCGTGCTGAAGCTGGAGAGCGGCCAGGCCGCCATCGGCAGCGCGGCCGGCGGGCCGCTGCGGATCAGCGGATCCGGTCAGGCGTACGTCGCGTCGAGTGGCGTGAGCTGACCTCAGGGCCGGGGCACCCGTCGGGCGGGTCCACCGGGCTGCTCCGGGCGGTCGACAGGTTCCGGTCGGCAACCTCGGCGGCGGGTCGCGGCCCGGCGACGGGAATTCCAAGTCCGACTTTCCCGAAATAGCTTGACGCGGGCCTCGCGCAGTGTGACTCTATGAGTACGCAGCGTGATCGCGACGACGGTCCGAGAACGCGCGGGGAACCAAACCGGGGGGATGCACGGGGCGGGCGGATGGTGGACGGAAAGTCCGTTCACGGCCGACCGCCCCGTGCGCTGTCCGCGTCCCGCGCGTCTGCGGGCGGCCGGGGTGCCCACATGCCGGCGCGCGTAAGGTGGAGGGTCGCGCAGCACATCGTCCGACAGGAGCTTCCATGACCAGCACCCTCCCGGCGGCCAGCGGAACGCCGTCCGCGGCCCGGCCGAACACCGTCGCCGGCGGCGACTACAAGGTGGCGGATCTGTCGCTCGCCGAGTTCGGGCGCAAGGAGATCCGGCTCGCCGAGCACGAGATGCCCGGGCTGATGGCGATCCGCAGCGAGTTCGCCGCGGCGCAGCCGCTGGCCGGTGCCCGGATCACCGGGTCGCTGCACATGACCATCCAGACGGCCGTCCTGATCGAGACCCTGGTCGCGCTCGGCGCGCAGGTCCGCTGGGCCTCGTGCAACATCTTCTCCACCCAGGACCACGCCGCTGCGGCGATGGTGGTCGGCCCGAACGGCACCCCCGACGCCCCGGCCGGCGTTCCGGTCTACGCCTGGAAGGGCGAGACGCTGGAGGAGTACTGGTGGTGCACCGAGCAGGTGCTCTCCTGGCCGGACGGGCAGGGCCCGAACATGATCCTCGACGACGGCGGTGACGCCACCCTGCTCGTGCACAAGGGCGTCGAGTTCGAGAAGGCCGGCGTCGTACCGCCTGTCGAGTCCGCCGACTCCGAGGAGTACGCGGTCATCCTCGGGCTGCTGCACCGCACGCTCGCCGAGGACGGCCAGCGCTGGACCCGGATCGCGTCCACCATCAAGGGCGTCACCGAGGAGACCACCACCGGCGTGCACCGCCTCTACGAGATGCACCGCGCGGGCACCCTGCTCTTCCCGGCCATCAACGTCAACGACGCGGTGACCAAGAGCAAGTTCGACAACAAGTACGGCTGCCGGCACTCCCTGATCGACGGCATCAACCGCGCCACCGACGTGCTGATCGGCGGCAAGATGGCCGTCGTCATGGGCTACGGCGACGTGGGCAAGGGCTGTGCCGAGTCGCTGCGCGGCCAGGGCGCCCGAGTGGTGGTGACCGAGGTCGACCCGATCTGCGCGCTCCAGGCCGCGATGGACGGCTACCAGGTCGCCACCCTGGACGACGTCGTCGAGCAGGCGGACATCTTCGTCACCGCCACCGGCTGCTACGACGTCATCACCAACGAGCACATGGCCCGGATGAAGCACCAGGCCATCGTCGGCAACATCGGCCACTTCGACAACGAGATCGACATGGCCGGCTTGGCCAAGCGCTCCGACGTCACGCGCGAGAACATCAAGCCGCAGGTCGACCTGTGGCGCTTCGACGACGGCCACGCGATCATCGTGCTCTCCGAGGGGCGCCTGCTCAACCTGGGCAACGCGACCGGCCACCCGAGCTTCGTCATGTCGAACTCGTTCTCCAACCAGACGATCGCGCAGATCGAACTCTTCACGAAGACCGACGAGTACCCGACCGGCGTCTACGTCCTGCCCAAGCACCTGGATGAGAAGGTCGCCCGGCTGCACCTCGACGCCCTCGGCGCGAAGCTGACCACGCTCAGCAAGGAGCAGGCCGACTACCTCGGTGTGTCGGTCGAGGGTCCGTTCAAGCCCGAGCACTACCGCTACTGATCCGACGGGAACCGGGCCGGCCGCGCGAGCGACCGGCCCGGTTCGCGTTCTCGGACGCCCCGCGTCCGTGGCCGGTCAGGGCCGCCGCGTGCCGGGAATCAACCGGGGCCGCGCCGGCTCGGGCGGACCCAGGTCCAGACACACCAGGCGAGCCACGCCAGCGAGACCGCCGTGGCCAGCGCGCGCATCCGCAGCGCGCTCAGCAGGAACACCACGGCCAGCACCGCCAGCCATGGGCCGAAACCCCTCACCGTCGCCGTCCGGGCAGGGCCGGGGCGGACGCGGCGGTACGGGTGAACAGGTCGTCGGGCACGGTCGTCCTGTCTGCGCGTAGGAATGCTCCGGATCCTTCCACAGCCGCCGGCCGGTCGCGCCGCGCAGCCGAGCAGCGGGCACCTGTCGCACCCCGGCCCCGCCGGACGGGCACGGGCGGTGCCGGCCGTCGGTCCGGCCTGCTCGCGCGCGGCCGTCGGTCAGGCACCGTGATGCTCGCCCGCCGCCGCCGTCGCCGGACGGACGGTGGGGGCGGTGGGCTGCGCGGGCGGACGTACCACCGGGGGGTTCGACGCGCCCGGCGGCGTGGACTCGGGCGCGGCGGGGCGGATCGCCGCGGTGGGCGGGGCGGCAACCAGCTCCGGCCAGAGCGCCGCGGTGACCGCCCGGCGCTGCTGGAGCCGCTGCACCGCCCGGCGATGCCGTTCGCCGAGCACCGCGGCCAGGTAGACGGTCTCCGGCGCGGCCAACGGCGGAGGCGGCGTGATCACCGCGGCGACCTCGGCCCAGAGGCCACGCGCCAGCCTTGATCGCGCCGGCTCCGCGAACCGGTGCACCCGGGCGAGATACTGCCGCGCGGCCAGCGCCAGGTTGTCGTCGAGCCGGCTCAGGTCCAGCGTGTACGCCCAGTTGACCAGCGCCGGGACCGCGGTCGGGACGGGACGCCACACCGACGCGGTGCGGGTGTGCACGACCAGCGTGCCGGCCACCAGGTCACCGAGGCGACGACCGCGCCGGTCGGTCAGCATCACCGTCACCCCGGCCACCCAGCTGACCAGCGGCAGGATGAGGCCGGGCCACTCCACGGCGACACCGACCAGGGCCCGGGTCAGCGACTGCCGGAGACCGACCGGACCGCCGTCGGCGCTGACCACCCGCAGGCCGACGGCGAGCTTGCCCACCGTCTGGCCGTTGTTGAAGCGCTCCATCAGCACCGGGTAGCCGACCAGCACGAACGCCAGTCCGAGCGTGCCGGTCGCGCTGTTCAAGGCCGCGTCGACCAGCTCGAACGGCAGCGCCGTGAACAGCAGCGCGAAGAGCACGGCGAGCAGCAGGGCGGCCACCAGCTGGGTCAGGACGTCCAGCAGCAGGGCGAGCACCCGCGAGCCGAGCCGGGCGACCCGGACCTCCAGCGCCACGGCCTCGCCGCTGACCAGACCGGCGTCGCTCCACGGCACGGCCCGGGCCTCCGGGCGGGTACGGGCCGACGACGGTGGTTGCGCGCTCACCCCGACAGTGAACACTATGATCGCCGGACGGGGGTGCTTGTGGATCTCGACGCGTACGTTGCGGAGCACGGCGGGCAGTGGCGGCGCCTCGAGGCGCTGTGCCAGCGCGGCAGCCTCGACGCCGAGGAGGTCGACGAGCTGATCGCCCTCTACCAGCGGACGGCCACCCAGCTCTCCGTGCTGCGCAGCCGCTCACCCGACCCGGCGCTGGTCGGTCAGCTCTCCCAGTTGGTGCTGCGGGCCCGGTCGCGTATCACCGGCCGCTCGCGCCCGTCCCTGTCGGCGGTCACCCGGTTCCTGGTCGCCGGGTTTCCGGGCGCGGTCTACCGGGCCTGGCCGTGGTGGTGCGGGGTGGCCACCGGCTTCAGCCTGCTCAGCTTCCTCCTGATGTGGTTCGTCGCCGACAACCCGGACACCGCTGCCGCGTTCATCGGTGACGACGCGGCGGCCGAGCTGGTCGAATCGGGGTTCGCCGGCTATTACACCGAGTTCTCCGCGCCGACGTTCGCCTTCCACCTCTGGACGCACAACGCCTGGATCGCCGCGCAGTGCCTGGCGTCCGGGGTGCTGATCGTGCCGGTGTTCTACCTGCTCTGGCAGAACGCGCTCAACATCGGCGTGGTCGGCGGGGTGATGATCTCGTACGGCCGGGCGGACGTCTTCTTCGGCCTCATCACCCCGCACGGGCTGCTGGAGCTGACCGGGGTCTTCGTGGCCGCCGGGCTGGGTCTGCGTACGGGGTGGGCGTGGATCTCACCGCCGGCCGAGCTGACCCGGGGGCAGGCGGTCGCCCGGGCGGGCCGCTCCGCGATCGTGGTCGCGCTCGGTCTGGTCGGGGTCTTCGCGGTCTCGGCGTTGGTCGAGGCGTTCGTCACTCCGGCCCCGGTGCCGGTTCCGCTCCGCGTCGGGGTGGGTGCCGCCGTCTGGCTGGCCTTCCTGGCGTACGTCCTGATCCTCGGCCGCCGCGCCACCCACCCCACCCCCACCCCCGCGCCCTCACCTCCACCCCTCCCCGTTGATCATGATGTTGACGGCGTTCTGGATCTCCCTTCGGCCCGTTAACGTCATGATCGACCGGAAGGTCGGGGGTCAGAGTTGGGCTTGGGCTTTGAGGCGTAGGTAGGTGTCGGCCAGCCGGGGGGCGAGGGCGCCGGCGGGGGCGTCCACCACAGTGACGCCGTGGCGGGTCAACGCCGTCCGCACCCGGTCCCGCTCGGCCAGCGCCCGCCACCCCGCCGCCGCCGCGTAGGCGTCCCCCGGTCGGGCCGGCGTGCCGGTGGTCATCGCGGTGAGCACCGGATCGTGGACCGCCGCGATGACCACCCGGTGCCGGGCCGCCAGCCGGGGCAGCACCGGTAGCAGGCCCTCGCCGAGAGCGCCCGCCTCCAGCGCGGTGAAGAGCACCACCAGGCTGCGCTGGCGCTGCCGGCGCAGGATCTCACTCGCGATCAGTTCGAAGTTCGTCTCGACCAGCGCCGGCTGGAGCGGGGCGAGCGCGTGCACCACCCGGGTCAGCAACGCCGGCCGGCCGCTGCCGGTCATCGTGGCGCGGACCGCGGTGTCCGCGGCGAGCAGGTCGACACGGTCGCCGGCTCGTACGGCGAGCGCGGTGAGCAGCAACGCGGCGTCGATGGCGGTGTCCAGCCGGGGCTCGTCGCCGACCCGTACGGCCGAGGTGCGGCCGGTGTCGAGCACGCAGACCAGTCGCCGGTCCCGCTCCGGTCGCCAGGTACGCACCAGCACGTCCGCCTGCCGGGCGCTGGCCCGCCAGTCGATCGACCGGACGTCGTCGCCGACCACGTACTCGCGCAGGGTGTCGAACTCGGTGCCCTGGCCGCGCCCGCGAGTGACCTGGGTGCCGTCGATGATCCGCAGTCGAGCCAGCTTCTCGGGCAGGTGCCGGCGGGAGTCGAAACGGGGCAGCACCCGCAGCGTCCACGGTGGCGTGGCGGGGCGGCCGGAGCGTTGCCGGAACGCCAGCCGCAGCGGCCCGTACGAGCGGACGGTCAGGGTCAGCGCCGGCCGGTCACCGCGCCGAGTCGGGGTCAGCCGGGTGGGCAGGACCAGCGTGTCGTCGGGCGCCACCGTGACGATCCGTTGCGGTGGTACGTCGGGGCTTGCGCCGGCCGAGGGCACCCAGGCGTCGCGGACCTGGGCGCGCAGCGTCCGCCCGGAGGTGTTGCCGAGCCGGAGCGCGACCGTGGCGGTGCCGCCGAGCCGGACCGTCCGGTCGCCCTCCCGCTCGGCGGTGAGCGCGGCCGGGGGAACTGCGCAGAGACGGTCCACGAGGACCAGCAGCAGCACGCCACCGGTCATCACCAGGACGCCGACGAACGGCGACGGCCAGAGCGGCAGGGTCAGCGCCCCGGCCGCGAGCAGCAGCGCCGCCCGCCAGGTCATCGCGGCGTCGGCACGGTGGCGAGCACCGCGTCCAGCACCGAGTCCACCCCCACGCCGTCCAGTTCGACCTCCGGCCGCAGGCGCAGCCGGTGCCGCAGCGTGGGCCGGGCCACCGCCTTCACGTCGTCGGGCACCACATGGTCGCGTCCGGCCAGCCAGGCCCACGCCTTGGCGGTGTTGAGCAGCGCGGTGGCGCCTCGCGGTGAGGCGCCGAGCTCCAGCGCGGGGGTGGTGCGGGTGGCCCGACAGAGGTCGACGAGGTAGCCGAGGAGCGGCTCGGCCACGTGGACCTGACCGACCGCGGCCCGGGCGGCAGCGAGGTCCGCCGCGCTCGCCACCGGTCGTACGCCGGCCGCGGCCAGGTCCCGCGGGTCGAAGCCGGCGTGGTGTGCCCGCAGCACGCCCAGCTCCTCCTCCCGGGTGGGCAGCGGCACGGTGAGCTTGAGCAGGAACCGGTCCAGCTGGGCCTCGGGCAGCGGGTAGGTGCCCTCGTACTCGACGGGGTTCTGGGTGGCGGCCACGATGAACGGGTCGGGCAGGGGGCGCCGGCCACCCTCCACCGACACCTGCCGCTCCTCCATGACCTCCAGGAGCGCGGACTGGGTCTTCGGTGGCGTCCGGTTGATCTCGTCGGCGAGCAGGAGATTGGTGAAGACGGGGCCTTCGCGGAAGGTGAACGCGGCGGTGTGCGGATCGAAGATCAGCGAGCCGGTGACGTCGCCGGGCATCAGGTCGGGGGTGAACTGGACCCGCTTCGAGTCCAGCTCCAGCGCGGTCGCCACGGTGCGGATGAGCAGGGTCTTGGCGACTCCCGGCACGCCTTCGAGCAGCACGTGGCCGCGGCAGAGCAGGGCGATCACCAGCCCGGTGACCACCGAGTCCTGGCCGACGACCGCCTTGGCGACCTCGGCGCGCAGCCGGTGCAGGGCGGCGCGGGCCTCGTCGGGGCCGGCGGTCAGGGATTCGGCGGTTGCGGCGGGTCGGGTCACCGCGGTTCTCCTTCGGTCGGTTCGGTTCGGGTCGGCGTGACGCCGTGCGTCTGCTCGGGCGGGGACTCCGCGGCGGCGCGGGTTAGCGCGTCGAGTGAGCGAGCGAGGTCGAGCAGCTCCTGGTCGGTGGCGGGGTCGTCGCCGTACAGCAGCTCCTCGACCTGCTCCGGCTCGCCGCCGGTGCGCGCCGCGACGGCCGTGGCAACCCGGTCGCGTGGCGTCTCCGCCGGCAGGTTCAGCCAGGGCAGCAGGCGGGCCAGTGCGGCCGTACGCAGCGTCCGCCCGGCCGGTCCGCGGGCGCCGGCCCGTTGGTACAGCCGGGCTCGGCCGAGCGCGGTCTCGGCCGAGCGTACGGCCACCGGCAGTGGCTCCGGCGCGGGTGGTCCGAGCCGGCGGGCCCGCCACAGCGCGGCCAGCAGCAGCGCGAGCGCGAGTTGGACGAGCATCGCCCAGAACCAGAGCGGGAAGGCGCCCCAGAGCGGGTTCGGCGCCGGTCCGTCGTCCGAGTCGGCGGGGCGCCGGTCGTCGGAGCTGTCGCCGGGTCTGCTGGGCCGCCCCTGTGCGGTGCCGTCCGCGGGGGTGGTCTCCGAACCGGGTCCTTCGGTGGAGGAGTCGGTAACCGGCGGTCGGCTGCTGGGGGTCGGCGGGGGTGGTTCGGGCCCCTCCAGGTCCAGCCAGACGACGCGTGGGTGCACGCCGAGCAGCGCGGTGGCGAGCGCCTGGTTGTCGTGCTCGCCGATCCGGTCGTTGCGGAACGGGTCGTCGGCCCCGACGAGGACGGTGTCGACCGTTCCTGGCAGGCGGGCCAGACCGGCCGAGAAGCAGAGATCCAGGGGGATCTCGGTGTCCGCCGTGTACCGCTGGCGCTGCGCGGCGGCCTGGCGCACCGGGCGGAGCTCGTCGAGCGGGCAGGGGCGGCCGTTCGCCTGCGGACCCACCACCTTGGTCGCCCAGCGCCGACCGTGCTGCTCCACCGGCAGGCCGGCGGCGTGCAGGACCCGGACGGACGGGTCGACCAGCACCACCCGGGTCCCGGCGGGCAACCGGCTCAGGCGGCTCAGGGTCTCGGATCTCAGCAGGTCGGGCGCCGGCACGAAGAGGGTGGTCGGTGCTCCGGTGCGGGCTGTCAGCAGCGCCGCCCGCACGTCGGTCTCCCGCGCGACGGTGCCGCCGCGCCGGGTCAGGGCCTCGGCGAGCCGGCTGCCGCCGTGCTCACCGGCCTCGACCGGGGAGAGGTAACCCGGATCGTCGGCGTCGGGCCGGTCGAGCGCCTGCGCGACCAGGGTGGTGGTGATCAGGGTGGCGACCAGCCCGAGTGGGATGACCAGCCGATGCCACCGCCGTCGCCGCTTCGGGGCGGATCCGGGCCGGGCGGCGGCCGGACGAGGGGCGGGTGGGGTCACTGTCCGCGCGGCGGCGCTCACGCTCGCTCCTCCCGGGTGCCGGCCGGCCGGCCGCCGGGGGCGGACTGCTCGGGTACGAGACTCGTCGGCCCCCCGCCGCCGGTCTGCCTCGGGTCGGACGGGTCGACGGCTCGTGGTGCGGCGAGCGCCTGGTGCAGCTCCGCGGCGAGTTCCCGCATGCGTCGGTCGTGGTCGGCGGAGGCGGGCCGCTGTGCGTACCAGAGTTCGGAGAAGATCAGGCCGGCGGCCGTCACCGGGGGGCCGGTGGGCGGCAGGTTCCGAGCCGCCGTCGAGCCGACCTCGACCACCGTGAGCCCCGGCTGGGCGGGTACCACCTGCCGTGCCGCCAGTTCGCGGATCATGTCGCGCAGCCGCTCCCGTACCGCCTCGGCGTAGCGCCCCTCGGCGGCCAGCCGGTCGGCGAGCGAGAGGTGGACGGTGAGCGGGTCGGGCGTCTCGTCGGGCAGGGCAGGCGTCGCAGCGGCCGTCGGTGCGGCGTCGACGCTGCGCCGGCGGCGTCGCAGCCGCAGCCGGGGCCAGCGTGGCCGGGGCAGCCGCAGCCGGGGCAGGCGCAGCCGCAACCGGGGCAGGGTGATCCGGGGCAGCCGCACCCGTGGGCGGGGGAGGCGGCGGGGGAGCCAGGCCGGGAACGTGTACCAGACCAGGGCGGTCGCCACCGCTGCGACGGAGAGCAGGAGCGTGACCAGCCACAGCGGGACGTGGTCGCCGAGCGCCGCGGTGGTCTCGCTCCACCACCGGCTGAAGCTCATCGCTCGGCCGCCAGCAGGGCGGGCTCGGGTGTTCCGGCCGGTGCGCGGGCGAGCAGGATGTCCAGGCCCTCGGTGCGGATCCGGGTCTCCAGGTGCAGCACGGCGTCGAGGCAGGCGAGCGCCGGGTAGGCGATCCCGTTCACCGCGGTCCAGACCAGCAGGGCGACGGGTATCGCCCAGTAGTCGTCGACGAGGCCGAGTTGGGTCAGCCCGAGGATGGTCCCGCTCGCCAGACCGACCCGGAGGATCCACCAGCCGAGGTAGCCGAGCAGCCGAATCATGCCGGCGCGCATCCCTGACCGGGTGGCCAGCGCCCCGGCGCGGGGCAGGACGCGGTGCAGCGGCACCCGGTCGACGACGAGCGCCGGCGCGACGGCGCCCAGCAGGGCGAAGCCCGCGAACCAGAGTGGCCCGCAGAACGCCGCCACGGACATCAGGCCGCCGACGACGAGCGCGAACAGGACGGTGCCACCCCAACGGCCACCGGCCCGGTGCAGCACCTCGCCGGGGCGGGCGGTCCGGCCGAGGAGCGCGGCGGCGCCGGCCCGGGCGGCCGGGTTGCCGAGGAGCATGATGATCATTGCCTCGGTCGCCGCGCCGGTCGTCAGCAGCAGCCAGTACGTGGCGAACGATCCGTCGGAGAGCCACCAGATCGGCGGCACGGTGCCGGCCGCGAGGCGAAGCGGTTGCAGCACGAGGAACTGTTCGGCGGCGGCGAGGACCACGGCGATCGGCACCAGTACGCGTGCCTGCGCGCGCAGCAGCAGGACCGCGGAGTCCAGCAGTTCACCCACGGTGAGCGGGCGGTGCGGGAGCACGGCGATCGGGCCGGCGTCGGGCACGCGTACTCCTGGGGACGGGCGATGGTGGCGCGCGGCGGCGCACGCGGGGATCATGGTGTCACGCCCGGCCCGATCCGGTGGACCCGCAGGTCGGCGTCGGCGCGCGGTCGCCCACGGTGGCGGCTGCTGTGGCAAGCTTGCCGCGGCGGTACCGTGCCGGGTGACGCCGGTCCCACCGACATTGAAACGGGGATGGAAGATTAATCCCATGAGAGCCCGGGTTCTGGTGGTCGACGACGACCCCGCGCTTGCCGAGATGCTCGGCATCGTGCTGCGTAGTGAGGGCTTCCTGCCCTCCTTCGTCGCCGATGGGGAGCGGGCGTTGGCCGCGTTCCGTGACAGTCGACCCGACATCGTCCTGCTCGACCTCATGCTGCCCGGAATGAGCGGGATCGACGTGGCGCGTGCGATCCGCACGGAATCGGGCGTCCCGATCGTCATGCTCACCGCGAAGAGCGACACGGTCGACGTGGTGCTCGGGCTGGAGTCCGGCGCCGACGACTACGTGGTCAAGCCGTTCAAGCCCAAGGAGCTGGTGGCCCGGATGCGGGCCCGGCTGCGGCGCGGTGAGGACGTGGCGCCGGAGCTGCTGACCATCGGGCCGCCCGGCAACCAGATCAGCATCGACGTGCCGGCCCACACGGTCAGCCGCAACGGCGACGAGGTGAAGCTGACGCCACTGGAGTTCGATCTGCTGGTCGCGCTCGCCCGCAAGCCGCGGCAGGTCTTCACCCGCGAGGTGCTGCTGGAGCAGGTCTGGGGCTACCGGCACGCCGCGGACACGCGGCTGGTGAACGTCCACGTGCAGCGACTGCGCGCCAAGATCGAGCCCGATCCGGAGCGGCCGGAAATCATCCTCACCGTGCGTGGTGTGGGTTACAAGGCGGGCACCGGATAGCCTGGGGCGCACTGTGTCCTCCCCCGTGCTCCCGACCCCCGAAGCAGCGACGACGCGCCGACGCGGCGCTGGTCGCGAGCTGTGGCGCGCGCTCAGCGGGCGGGCCGTGCGGATGGTCGCCGGGGTGCACCGGACGTGGCGGCGCTCCCTCCAGTTCCGGGTCGTCACCATCACGCTGGTGGCGTCGAGTCTGCTGGTGGGTGGTTTCGCCTACCTGACCGCTGACAAGATCACTGGGATCCTGCTGGAGAACGCCAAGACCGACGTGCGGCTGCGGCTGGAGGGCGGCGCCGAGTACGCGGCCAAACAGGTCGACCTCTACGGCCAGCCGCAGGAGGCCCAGCTCCAGGAGACCATCGAGGGCACGGTCAACTACCTGGCCGGCGGCGACCCGCAGCAGACCAGCGGTGTGGTGGTGGCGATCACCGCGGAGGACCATCCCGGGGTCATCCAGACCCGGGCGGCCCCGGCGATCGACGTCGGGCCGCTGATCAGTCCGGAGTTGCGGGCCGCGGTCGCCAACGGCAACGTGGCCAGCCAGATCGGTACCGGCCGGCTCACCGGCGACCAGGCCACCAAGTACCTGGCGTACGGCTCGCCGGTGCCGACCAAGTTCGGTCAGATCGAGCTCTACTACCTCGTTCCGCTGACCCGGCAGGACGTCACCGCGGCCGAGGCCCGGGCCACCGTGGTCGCGACCGGGGCCGCTCTCGTGGTGCTGCTCGGCCTGCTCGCGGCCCTGGTCACCCGGTTGGTGGTGAATCCGGTGCGGGTGGCCGCCCGTACCGCCCAGCGGCTCTCCGCGGGTCTGCTCGACCAACGGATGGTGGTCAACGGCGAGGACGACCTGGCGCTGCTCGCCGCGTCGTTCAACCAGATGGCCACCAACCTGCAACGGCAGATCCTGCGGCTGGAGGAGATGTCCCGGTTGCAGCGTCGGTTCACCTCCGACGTCTCGCACGAGCTGCGTACGCCGCTCACCACGGTCCGGATGGCGGCCGACCTGATCTTCGCCGAGCGCGACGAGTTCGACCCGGCGGTGGCGCGCAGCGCCGAGCTGCTCCAGGCCGAGCTGGATCGGTTCGAGGAGCTGCTCACCGACCTGCTGGAGATCAGCCGTTTCGACGCGGGTTTCGCCATGCTCGACGCCGAGCCGACCGATCTGGTGCCGATCGTGCACCGGGTGGTGGAGCGGCTGGCCGGCCTGGCCGAGCGGGTCGGCGTGCCGATCGAGGTGGAGCTGCCGGAGGACGAGGTGATCGCCGAGGTGGATCCGCGGCGGGTCGAGCGCGTGCTGCGCAACCTCGTCGGCAACGCGGTCGAACACGGCGAGGGCCGGCCGGTGCTGATCCGGCTGGGCCTGGACGACACGGCGGTGGCGATCACCGTACGCGACCACGGGGTGGGGCTGAAGCCGGGCGAGGAGAAGCTGGTCTTCAACCGGTTCTGGCGCGCCGACCCGTCGCGGGCGCGGCAGACCGGCGGCACCGGGCTCGGTCTGTCGATCAGCGTGGAGGACGCGCGGCTGCACGGCGGCTGGCTGGAGGCGTGGGGTGCGCCGGGTCAGGGCGCCCAGTTCCGGCTCACCCTGCCGGCGCGGGCCGGGGACCGGCTGACCACCTCGCCGCTGCGGCTGGTGCCCGAGGACGCCCGGCTGCCCTTCGGCGGTCCGGGCGACGCCGCGCCGTTGG
Source organism: Micromonospora musae (assembly GCF_003626545.1). Taxonomy (NCBI): domain Bacteria; kingdom Bacillati; phylum Actinomycetota; class Actinomycetes; order Micromonosporales; family Micromonosporaceae; genus Micromonospora; species Micromonospora musae. Next base: position 72,037 of record NZ_RAZS01000001.1, on the reverse strand, counting down.
CGATCGGCCCGGGCTCCGGCGGCGCGTTGGCGATCGGTCCGGCGCCGACGGGAGATCCGGACGGCACGCGGGCGGAGGTGCGCACGTGAGGGCACGTCTCGTGGCCGGGGCGCTGTGCGGGGCCCTGGCGGTCGTCGGGTTCACCGGCTGCGGCATTCCGGAGCGCTCCGAGGTGCAGGTCGACCGGCGCAAGGAGCCGGCGACGGAGTCCGGCGCGGTCAACGCCGGGCGTCAGGAGCCGCCCACCCGGTCGATGGCCACGAGGCCGGAGGAGTTCGTCTCGAACTTCCTCTCCGCGGCCGCGGGTGAGCCCGACCGCGCCTACAGCCGGGTCAAGCAGTTCGTCGACCCGCAGTACCGCAACCGGCTCCAGGAGAAGCGGGGCAGCGAGGTCGAACTCACCGTCGTCCGGCTGACCGACGCGCCGGTGATCACCCTCAACGAGGACAGCCCCGTCGGCGACGACAGCCTCAAGGTGACGATCGCGGTGCAGCAGATCGGCGTCCTGCGCACCGACGGGACGCTCGTACCGCCGGTCTCCGGCGAGACGCGCTACGAGTTCGGGCTGCGCAGCGCCTCCGACCAGGCGGGCGCGGCCGACGACGCGGCCGGCTTCTACGTGACCGAGCCGCCGAACACGCTGCTGCTCAGCGACGAGGCGCTGCTGCGTTACTACGAGGGCAAAACGATCTACTTCTGGAGTTCGGACCGGACCCGGCTGGTGCCCGACCTGCGCTACCTCCCGGGCACGGTGCCCACCGAGCGGCGGCTCAACGAGGTGGTCAAGTGGCTGGTCGACGGCCCGTCCGACTGGCTGCGCCCGGGCGTGGTGGGGCTGCCCGACCGCACCGAGCTGATCAACAACGCCACCGGCGGCGACGGCCGCTGGGAGGTCAACCTGGACATGCCCGGTGACGACCGGACCCGTGCCGATCAGCTGGTCACCCAGCTCGCCTGGTCGCTCCGCGACTTCGACGGCGAGTTGGAGCTGAAGATCCGCAACAACTCCGTGAAGGTGGAGAACCTGGCCGCGCGGCGCTCCGCTTGGGCCCTGTACCGGCTGCGGGAGGGGCCCCGGCGGTACTGCGTGTTCGAGGGGGCGATCCATCCGCTCACCGTGGACGGTGAGCCCTCCGCCGTGGTGCCGTTGGACCCGGCGGCGAACCGGAACGTGGTCTCCGCCGGGCTGGCCCGCTCCGAGGAGCAGATCCTCGCCGCGCTCGTGGTAACCGCGGCCGGCGGGAAGCAGCGGCTCTCTGTGGGCACCGGTCGCGGACCGGTGACCTCCTTCGCCAAGGGCCCGGAGTACAAGGCGATCGGCGCGCCCGTCTGGCTGCGCTCCAGCGACCCGCGCCGACCCCAGGGGCTGGTGGTGGCCGACGGCAAGCTCTACCGGTTCGACGGCAATGCCGAGATGGCCCAGATCGTGCTCAACCTGCCTCCGGGCGTGGTCACCGCGGTCGCCGCCTCGCTGGACGGCCAGCGGATCGCGTTGATCGTCGGCGGTGCCCTCTACGTCGCGGCGGTCAAATTGTTGGACGGCGGCGGGGTGACCGTCGGGCCGTCCCGCCGGGTGAGCACCTCGCTGACCGGCCTCTCGGCGGTCGACTGGGGCGACGAGAACCGGCTGATCGTGGCCGGCTCCGCGGCGCGCCCGGCGATCTACGAGATCGGCGTGGACGGCGTCGTCGAATCGCCGCTCGCGCCCGACACCCGGGCCGAGGTGACCCACCTGTCGGCGTACCCCGTGAACCCGACGGTCGAGGTCCCCTCCGGTGCCCTGATGTACGAGGCGAACGGGGTGGCGTACCGGACCGTCCCGGTCGAGCGGATCCAGCCGGACCAGGTGGCCGACGCGACGCCGCCGCCGACCGGCGTACGGCCCACGAACCCGTCCGCCCCCTTCTTCCTCTTCTGATCCGGTGCGGGGTCTCGGCGGGCTCTGGTCGGACCTCGGCGACCTGGTGCTGCCCGCCGACTGCGCGGGTTGTCGGGAGCGCCGTCCCGGACTGCGGCACGGGGTCTGCCCGGAGTGCGTCGGAACCCTCGAGGCGCTGCGCCCCGGGCCGGTGCGGCCCACTCCCGCCCCACCCGGCCTGCCGCCCTGCTACGCCCTCGGCCCGTACGCCGGCCCGCTGCGGGAGGCCCTGCTGGCGTACAAGGAGCACGGCCGGCACGGGCTGGCCCGACCGCTCGGCGCGTTGCTCGCCGAGGTGGTAGCCGTGGCGGTGGAACCGGCGCGCCCGGTGGCGCTGGTGCCGGTGCCGGACACCGCAGCGGCCGCCCGCGCCCGTTACGGCGACCACCTCGACCGTCTGGCCCGGCACTGCGCCGAGCGGCTGCGCCACGCCGGTCGGTCGGTGCGGGTGCTCCGGCCGCTGCGCGCGCTGCCCCGCCCGGACTCGGTGACGCTGGACAGCGCCGGCCGGGCCGCGGCGGCGGAGGCCGCGTTCCGGTCCCGGTCGACCGGGCGGGGCGGGGTCGACGCGACAGTGGTGGTGCTCGACGACATCGTGACCACCGGGGTGACCCTCGCCGCGGTGAGCCGGGCACTGAGCGCGACCGGACCGGCTCCCGCCGTGGCCGCGGTGCTCGCCGCCACCGAAAAGCGACACCGCTGATAACTCTTCGTGTTTTGGTTTCACCCGATGGTGTACGAGCTGCGAAAAAACGTGGCGCTCTTTGCAACCAGGGGTGACTGCCCGAAGAACAGGAGTTAGCGTCAACGTGTCGGGGGTAGGAGGTCATCCCAACCGCTCCCGGCGGTGGAAGGAGGCGTAGCCGTACTGACCGGTCGACGCCGAGCGGGCCTCATCCCTAGGGGCGATCGACCGGGATACCGATCGAAACTCGTCCGAGCCAGGGAGGTCACGTGGACATCGTGGTCAAGGGCCGAAACGTTGAGGTGCCGGACCATTACCGGGTGCACGTAGCCGAGAAACTTGCCAAGATCGAACGCTACGATCACAAGCTCATCAGGGTCGACGTGGAGCTGTTCCACGAACGCAATCCACGCCAGTCCGACCATTGCCAGCGGGTGGAGATCACCTGCATCTCGCGTGGTCCGGTGATCCGCGCCGAGGCCTGCACGAACGACTTCTACTCCGCGCTCGACGCGGCGATCGCCAAGCTCGACACCCGGCTGCGCCGGGCGGCCGACCGGCGCCGCGTGCACCGCGGCCGGCACGCGCCCCTCTCCGTCGCGGCGGCCACCGCCGACCTGCCCGTCACCGACCTGGCGGCGGACCCGCTCGGCGCGCTCAGCGACAACGGCCGCGCCGCCACCGCGGTCGCGGAACGGGTCGAGGCCGAGGAGGAGTACGACGACCAGCCCTGGCACATCGCCCGGGAGAAGGTGCACGCGGCCGAGCCGATGACCGTCGACGACGCCCTGTTCCAGATGGAACTCGTGGGCCACGACTTCTACCTGTTCCTGGACAAGGAGTCCGGCCGGCCCAGCGTGGTCTACCGCCGCCGCGCGTACGACTACGGCATCATCTCGCTGGCCGTCTGAGCGATACGCCGATCAGGGGGCCGTCGTCGGCACGGCCTCCTGGTCCGTCAGCGCAGCTCGTCCGGCGTCAGGCCGAAGACCAGGTCGTCGATCCGGGTACCGGCCAGGCCGGGCAGCCGGCCACGGAGGAGACCCTCGCGGCGGAAGCCGACCTTCTCCAGCACCCGGTGCGACGCGACGTTCTCGGGCACCGTGCCGGCGGCGAGCCGGGTGAGACCGGCCGGCCCGAAGGCCCAGCCGGCGAGCAGCCGGACCGCCCTGGTGGCGTACCCCCGCCCGCGCCACTGCGGCAGCAGGGCGTACCCGACGGTGCCCTCCCCGGCCTGCGGGTCGCTCACGGAGAGCCCGCAGCTGCCGGCCGGTTCGCCGGTCGCCGCGTCCAGGATCAGCAGCCGGGCCAGTTCGCCGGTGAGCCACTGGCTCGCCGACAGCCGGCAGCGCCGCTCGATCGCCGCCCGGTCCGGCGGTACCGGCGGGGCCTGGTTCGCCACCACCTCGGGGCGGGTGTGCAGCCGGTGCATCACGTCGACGTCGTCCGGGCCGAGCGGCCGCAGGGTCACCACACCGTCGGCCAGCACACCCTGCGGCAGGTCCGGCAGCTGCCGCGGCGCCGGCCCGGGCGGGTCGTCGGCGAGGCGCACCCAGGCCAGCAGGTCGTGCCGTCCGCCGCCACGGGACGGGTTGGCGGCGAGGCGTACGCCCTCGAAGTGGAAGCCGGCGCCCACCGCGACCCGTTGGCTGACCGCGTTCTCGGCGTGAGTGAGCAGCTCCAGCCGGGCGGTGCCGGTGGCGAAGGCGTGCTCGGTCAGGGCCCGGGTCGCGGCGCCGGCGACGCCCCGTCCCCGCGCGTCCGGCGTCACCCAGTAACCGATCTCGGCCTGGCCGCGGTAGGGCACCGGATTGCTGAGGCCCACCGCGCCGAGCAGCCGATCCGTGGCGGGGTCGGCGACCGCGTAGGCGGCCCCGCCACCGGCCCAGACCCCCGGGGCGCCCACGCCGATCCAGGACCGCGCGTCCGCCTCGGTGTACGGGGTGGGCAGGCCGGAGATGTAGCGCGAGGTCAGCGGGTCGGCGCAGCCGGCCACCACATCAGCGGTGTCGTCGAGCCGGAAGGGGCGCAGCCGCACCCCGTACGCCTCGACCGCGAGCGGCCTCATGTCAGGTCGGCGGGGAGCAGGGCGGCCACCCAGGCGTCCACCCGTTCGCCCCGGTGGGCGAGCCCACCGCGGGCGGTGCCCTCGACGGTGAAGCCGGCCTTCTCGGCGGCCCGACGGGAGGAGGTGTTGCCCACGTGGGCCCGCCACTCGACTCGGGCCAGCCCGAGCGTGGTGAAGCCCCAGGTGCAGAGCGCGGCCAGCGCGGCCGGCATGAAGCCGCGACCCCGAGCTTCCGGGAGGGCCATGAATCCGACCTCGGCCAGCAGCGGGTCGCTGGGGGAGAGCCGCAGGTCTATCGAGCCCGCGTACCGGTCGTCGGGGCCGGTGAAGACGTAGTTGGCGCTGGTGCCGGCGGCCCAGGTGCTCAGGACGAACTCGAGATACGACTCGGCGTCCGACCGCTCGTACGGATCCGGCACGGTGGTCCAGCGGATGGTCTCCGGGTCGCGGCAGGTCTGCACGATCGCGTCGAGGTCGCGCTCCTCCATCGGGCGCAGCCGCAGCTCGGTGCCGCCGGCGGTGGCGAAGAGGACGGGCTGCTGCCGACCGAAGACGGCGGCCCGGCGGGCCTCCAGGGTGCCGGGGGCGGCGGGGCCGGGTTCACCGGGGGCGGGTACCTCGCCGGGCAGGAGCGAGCCGATCCAGCCCTCCGCCCGGCCGCCGGGGACCGGATCGGCGAGCCGGAGCCGTCCCTCGACCCGGAACCCGGCCCGGAGCGCGACCAGCCGGGACGCGTGGTTGCCGACCTCCGCCTGCCAGCTCAGCCGGCGCAGCTTGAGCACGTCGAACGCCCAGCGGGCGAGGGCCCGGGTGGCCCGGGTGGTCACCCCACGGCCGCGTGCCCAGGGGGCCGTCCAGTAACCGACCTCGCCGGAGCCGAGGCGGGTGTCGAGCGCGACCAGCCCGCAGGAGCCGAGCAGTTCCCCGGTGGCGGCGTCGCAGACCGCGAACGGGGCGCCGGTGCCGTCCCGCCAGACGCTCGCGGTGAAGTCGGTGACGAACCCGTGGGCGTGTTCGGGCCGGTACGGGCGGGGAACGGTGGTCCAGCGCTGGATGTCCGGGTCCTGGCAAGCGCGGTAGACGGCCTCCGCGTCGTCGGCCCGCCAGGGGCGTAGCAGCAGGCCGTCTTCGATGATCTCCGTGGGCTCCACCCGAGCATGGTGCCGGATCGTTCGCCCACGGCGTAACCGGATATCCACGGCATCCCGCGTCCGTCGCGCGGTATGTCGGTTTCCGTGGGATCGGGCCGCCGCCACCAGTGACCATCGGCCCGGTGTAGCGCCTACGATGGTTCGAGACTGTCTAGGGGAGCGTTGATCCGTGTCGATTCTGGAAAAGGTCCTTAACGCGGGCGAAGGCCGCATGGTGCGCCGCCTCAAGGCCATCGCCGCCGCCGTCAACTCGATCGAGGACGACTACGTCAACCTCACCGACGACGAACTGAGCGGCATGACCGAACAGTTCCGTGAGCGGCTCGCCGACGGCGAGACCCTCGACGACCTGCTGCCGGAGGCGTTCGCCGTGGCGCGGGAGGCGGCGGCCCGGGTGCTCGGGCAGCGGCCCTACGACGTGCAGGTGATGGGTGGCGCGGCGCTGCACTTCGGCAACATCGCCGAGATGAAGACCGGTGAGGGCAAGACGCTGACCTCGGTCATGGCCGTCTACCTCAACGCGCTCTCCGGCAAGGGCGTGCACGTGGTCACGGTCAACGACTACCTTGCCCAGCGCGACGCCGCCTGGATGGGCCGGGTCCACGAGTTCCTCGGCCTCACCGTCGGCGTGGTGCTGCCCAACCGGCCGGCCAGCGAGCACCGCACCGCCTACGAGTGCGACATCACCTACGGCACCAACAACGAGTTCGGCTTCGACTACCTGCGCGACAACATGGCCTGGTCGAAGGACGAACTGGTCCAGCGCGGGCACAACTTCGCGGTGGTCGACGAGGTCGACTCGATCCTCATCGACGAGGCCCGGACGCCGCTGATCATCTCCGGCCCGGCCGAGCACTCCGCCCGCTGGTACGGCGAGTTCGCCGGGGTCGTCGCCCGCCTCCAGCCCGGCACCGACGGCGAGGGCGACTACGAGGTCGACTACGCCAAGCGGACCGTCGCGGTCACCGAGCGGGGCGTGGCCAAGATCGAGGATCGGCTGGGCATCGACAACCTCTACGAGTCGGTGAACACCCCGCTGGTCGGCTACCTGAACAACGCGATCAAGGCCAAGGAGCTCTACAAGCGCGACAAGGACTACATCGTCAACGAGGGCGAGGTCCTGATCGTCGACGAGTTCACCGGTCGCATCCTGCACGGCCGCCGCTACAACGAGGGCATGCACCAGGCGATCGAGGCCAAGGAGGGGGTGGAGATCAAGCAGGAGAACCAGACCCTGGCCACCATCACCCTCCAGAACTACTTCCGCCTCTACGAGAAGCTGTCCGGCATGACCGGTACCGCCCAGACCGAGGCGAGCGAGTTCAACAAGGTCTACAAGGTCGGCGTGGTGACCATCCCGACCCACCGCCCGATGGTCCGGCAGGACCGGCCGGACGTGATCTACAAGACCGAGAAGGCCAAGTTCAACGCCGTGGTGGAGGACATCGCCGAGCGGCACGAGCTGGGCCAGCCGGTGCTCGTCGGCACCGTCTCGGTGGAGAATTCCGAGATCCTCTCCCAGTTGCTGCGCCGCCGGGGCATTCCGCACGAGGTGTTGAACGCCAAGTTCCACGCCCGGGAGGCGGAGATCGTCGCCCAGGCCGGGCGTAAGGGCGCGGTCACCGTCGCCACCAACATGGCCGGCCGGGGCACCGACATCCTGCTCGGCGGTAACGCCGAGTTCCTCGCCGCCAGCGAGCTGCGCCAGCGCGGCCTGGACCCGGTGGAGCAGGAGGAGGAGTACGCCAAGGCGATGGAGGAGGTCCTGCCCAACTGGAAGCAGGCCTGCGACGTCGAGGCGGAGGAGGTCGCCGCAGCCGGTGGTCTCTACGTCCTGGGCACCGAGCGGCACGAGTCCCGCCGGATCGACAACCAGCTGCGCGGTCGTGCCGGCCGCCAGGGTGACCCGGGCGAGTCCCGCTTCTACCTCTCCCTCCAGGACGAGCTGATGCGGCGCTTCCGGGCCGGCGCGGTCGAGGCGGTGATGGACCGCTTCAACATCCCGGAGGACGTGCCCATCGAGTCGAAGATGGTCACCCGCCAGATCAAGACCGCGCAGGCCCAGATCGAGGGCCAGAACGCGGAGATCCGCAAGAACGTCCTGAAGTACGACGAGGTGCTCAACAAGCAGCGTCAGGTGATCTACGCCGAGCGCCTGCGGGTGCTCAACGGCGAGGACCTCTCCGAGCAGGTCCGCAACATGATCGACGACGTGGTCGGGGCGTACGTGCAGGGCGCCACCTCCGACGGCTATGCCGAGGAGTGGGACCTCGAGCAGCTCTGGACCAGCCTCAAGCAGCTCTACCCGGTGGGTGTGAGCATCGAGGACCTCGAGGAGGAGGCCGGCGGTTCCCGCGCCGGCATGGACGAGGACTTCCTCGTCGCCCGCCTCAAGGACGACGCGAACGCCGCGTACGACCGGCGTGAGGAGCAGCTCGGAGAGGAAGCCGTACGGCAGCTCGAGCGGATGGTCCTGCTCCAGGTGATCGACCGCAAGTGGCGCGAGCACCTCTACGAGATGGACTACCTCCAGGAGGGCATCAGCCTCCGTGCGTACGCCCAGCGCGACCCGGTCGTGGAGTACCAGCGCGAGGGCTTCGACATGTTCGCCAACATGATGGACGGCATCAAGGAGGAGACCGTCGGCTTCCTCTACAACCTGGAGGTCCAGGTCTCCGAGCCGGAGCCGGAGGCCGAAGAGGTCCAGCTGCTGGACAAGCCGGTCGAGCTGCGGGCCAAGGGCCTCAACCGGACCCCGCAGCAGCAGGGCCTGCAGTACTCCTCGCCCACCATCGACGGTGAGGCGGGCGCCGGTGGGATCGCCGTCGAGCAGGCCGAGCAGCAGGCTCCGGCCCTCGGCGTCGGACGCCCGGCGAAGGCCGCCCCGGCCGCCCCGGGAACGACCGCCCCGACCGCGCCGCAGCGCCCCGCCAGCGGGATGAACGGGCCGGCCGTCGCGGGCAGCGCCGCCCGCCGACCCGCACCCGGGCAGGTCGATGCCGGCAACGGTCCGTCCCGCAACGCGCCCTGCCCGTGCGGCTCGGGTCGCAAGTACAAGCGGTGCCACGGTGCCCCCGGCGGCGGGGCCTGACAGGTACGACGCTTCATCCGGAACGCCTCGGGGCAGTAACGCCCCGGGGCGTTCCGCCTTTCCGGCCGGGCCTTTCTCGGTCCGGACCTTTCCGGCCCGGGCCTTGCCGGTCCGGGCCTTTCCCGGCCCGGCCTTTCCCGGCCCGGCCTTTCCCGGTCCGGGCCTTGCCGGTCCGGGCCTTTCCCGGTCCGGGCCTTGCCGGTCCGGGCCTTTCCCGGTCCGGGCCTTGCCGGTCCGGGCCTTTCCCGGTCCGCTCTGTCCGTCCGTCCGTCCGGTCCGCTCCGTCCGTCCGGTCTGCTCCGTCCGGTCCGCTCCGTCCGTCGGTCCGGTCCGCTCCGGTCCTGTCCGGCTCGGCCCGGTTCAGGCCAGCCGACCCCGGTCGATCGGCCTGGTCGACGTGGCTCGGCTTGGTCTCGGCTCGGCTCGGTTCGGCTCGGCCTCTTTCGGTGTGGCTTGATCTGGGTGCGGTCCGACTCGATCTCGGTGCGGTGCGGTGCGGTGCGGTGCGGCCGCGCTGAGCTCGGTGTGGCTACTATCCAGTCCGATCAGGTGATTTGCCCGGTCTGAGCCTTTTCGGGCGCCCTTCGCTTGTCGGCTTCGCCGGTGATCAACTCGCCTTCAAGGAAGTCGTGCCATCCGGGGTCCGGGATACCCCGACTTCAAGGAACCCGAGTGGATCACGGCTGGATCGGGTGGGGTCGCGGTTCGGTCAGGGTGGATGAGCCCTGAGACGGAGTGGATCACGTCGGGGACGTTCGGGACGGGACGGGGGCCCCGTCGCGGGCGGAGTGGATCCCCGTCCGAGATGGGGTCGCCGGCCGTCCGGCGGGGGCGAACCGACCGGGAGGTAGCAGGGATCGCCCGCCGGCCGGCGGGGGTGAACCGACCGGGAGGTAGCGGGGATCGCCCGCCGGCCGGCGGCCGGACAGACGGGGTTACAGGACGTGCAGGGCCGTGCAGAGCCAACGGCCCCGGCGGTGCTCCAGGCGCAGGGCCAGGGCCCAACTGCGCCCGGTGGCGCCGGTGAGTACGGCGGCCACCTCGACCGCCCCGGCCCGGGGCTCGCCGGCCCGGACCCGCCGCACCCGGACGGTGGGTCGGGCGGACCGGGTCGAGCGGCGGCGGGGCGGCCCGATGCGGCTGGTCGCCCGCGACAGCTCGGGCAGCAGGTCGTGCGCCCGGGTGGGGTCGAAGAGTGGCCGTAGCTGCGCCGGTGGGCGGTAGCCGTTGAGCACCTCCACGCAGGTGCCGACGAACCGGTGCGCCGCCCGGGTCGCCTCCGCGGTGGCGGTGACCAGGGCGTCGGGCGGGAGTGCCGCGGCAGGGCCCCGCCCGGGGCCGGTGGGTACCGGCCGGAGGCCCGCCCGGCGGGCCGGGGAGGGGCCGGCGGTGGGCCGAATCGCCGCGAACAGGTCGAGGGCGAGTTGGCCGTGGGTGGGTGGCGACCAGCCGGTGCCGTCGTCGGCGTACGGCGGGTCGAGGGGTGGTGCGGGGCGGAGGCGGATCGGGGGCCGGGACGGCCCGGGACGGCGGTTCATCGGCTGCTCCCAAACCCTACGTTTGCTTTCGTTTGCCTTCGACTGGTTCACATTGTCGGGCAACGTAGAGTCATCGGTCAATGGCAGCCGGCTCCGGGTCGGTTACTCGGCGTCGCGCTCGGTGAGGGGGTTGCTGCGTACCCAGTCGGCGGTCTCCTCGTACTTCCGCTGGATGTACTCCTCAAGCCGGGTGCGCTCGACGCGCCACTGACCACGGCCGCCGATCTTGATCGCGGGCAGTTCGCCGCTGCGCACCATGTGGTAGACCTGCGAATCCGACACGTTCAGCTCGGCGGCCACGTCGGAGAGGAGCAGGAACCTCGGCTCCACGGAAACTCCCTCGGTTGACTTCGGTTGCCTCAGTTTGCCATCGTTCGGCTCCGCACCCCAGCCTCAGCGCCGCCTCGGATCACCTGACACACCGGTGGCGAAACTTCCACCGGCCGGGCGCGAGGTGTATGACGGTCACGGCGTACGGCATGATCTGCGCCCGGGCCGGCCGACGCCGGCGGAGGACCTGAGCGGGGAGACGACCGGTGACCGACCAGCTTGTCCGGGTGTACGTCCCGGCGACCGTACCGATGCTGGGCCGCCTGCGCGAACACGGGCTGGCCGCGGCCGAGGCCCACGCGGTCACCCCCGCCCTGCGGGAGTGGTACGCCGAGGGCGACGAGGAGGAGTTGGAGTACGTCGCCTTCACGCGTGCCGCCCAGGACGCCCTGCAACTGCTCCGGGCCGACTCCAAGGCGCCGCGCCGCCGGGTGGTGGTCTCCGCCGACCTGCCGGCCGCCGCGGTGGGGCGCGCCGACGGGGACCTCGGCTCCAGCACGATCGCGCTGACCGGTCCGGTGCCGGTGAGCGCCGTCGCGGCCATCCACGTGGACGGCGCGGAGGCGGTGGAAGACGTCGCCGCCGCGGCCGAGGTGGTGGCCGAGGCGCTCGCCGGGGACCCGGACGCACAGTTCACCGTCGACGGCGCCGAGGACCACGAGTTGGAGTGGTACGACGCCAGCGAGCTCGACGTGCTCCTGCGTACGGCTTCCTGACCGCCCGGCGGGCACCCTCCAGCCGAGGGCCTGCGGCCCGGAGACCCGGGCGGCCTGGCGGCCCGGTGGTCCGCTTCGGTCAGCGGGTGGCGCCGGCTGCCACGGAGTCGTCGGCCGGGTCGTCCTCGGTCTCGGGCGAGCCGAGGGTGCGCCCGAAGGCGATGAGCGCGATCAGCGCCCCCAGGAAGAGCACCCAGATGCCGTTGTCTACGCGCGAGCTGCCGAGCATGGTCTGGGCGACCGAGTCCGCCTCGCTGAGCGCGCCGGCCAGGTCGAGGAGCGACCGCCCACCGACTCGGATGATCACCTCGGCCAGCAGCAGGAACAGCCCGGGACCGGCACCGGCCAGGAGGTACGCGGGCCAGCGGGGCAGTGTCGCGGTCGGGTCCTGCCGGATCGTCCGGCGCTTCGACCAGGTCAGGTACGCGAAGGCGAGCAACCCGGCCACCACCCCGGCGAGCACCGACTCGGTACGCGACACCCACTTGGCGGCGTTCACCAGCGACTCCTGGGTGTCGCCGGCGCCGTAGAGGTCGAAGAGCGGGTCCCGCACCCGGCTGAACGCCACCACGAAGATCAGTACGCCGAGCGCCGAGGCGGAGATCGCCCCGACGACCGGGGCGCTGCGGGCGCCGGCCACCGCCCCGCCGATGATCGCCGCAGCGGCGGTCGTGCCGGCGATGACGTTGGTGGTGGCGTTGTCGGCGTAGGTCAGGTTGATCGCCAGCGCGGCGAGGAGCCCGACCAGCATGCCGGCGCCGATCGCGCCCGCGAAGCGCAGGGTGACGCCGTCGCCGTACCGGCGGGCCAGCAGGTTGCCGGCGGCGAGGGCGACGGCGGCACCGGTGACCAGCGCCGCCGAGATCACTCCGGGCAGCGCGAAGGCCGAGAGGCTGATCACGGTGACCCCGGCCTCCGCCGAGTGGATCGCCTCCCGGGTGGACCAGAGCATCGCGGCCAGCCAGACCAGGGAGAGCAGCGCGATCACCGTGGCGGCGGGCGCGGGTACCGGACGGGTGCTCGGCTCGAACTCCTCCGCGGCGTCGGTCGGCTCGTCCTCCACTGCCGCGTCGGCGCTCCGGGCCGGCTGCCCGTCGTCGGTCGCCGACTCGATGACCGGCGCGGATGCGGCCTCGCCGGCCCTGGTCTCCGCCGTGTCGGCGACCGGGGGCTGGTCCGGCTCCGCGGCGTTGGGGCCGCCGGGCTGCTTGGTCATCGTCTTCCCTTCGCGGGTCGGCAGGTCACCGGCCATCCAGGGTAGCCGCCTCCGGTGCCCGCGCCGTGCACGCGTCACCCGCGCGGGTGGCCGGTGCCGCGGGGCCCGGTCCTCCACCCGCTGACCCGGCCACGGGGTGCCCGCCCGGTCCGCGCGGGTGACTGGCCACGCGGTGCCCGTCCGGCGCGCGCGGGTGACTGGCCACACGGTGCCCGTCCCGGTAAAGCGCGGGTGGCCGGTCACGCGGTGTCCGCCCGGCCGTGATCGGCGAGGCCGAGCGCTCCCGCCCGGTGCCCGGGTGGCCGGTCGCGTGGCGCTCGCCGCAGCTGGGCGACGGGGAGGCAGGGTGGTCACCTGCCCGTGACAGAATCGCCGCAGGTCCCGTCGTCGTGGCCGGTCAACCCGGTGCGGCGTGCAGCGTCCGACCGTCCGGTCGGTGCCCGCGGGTCCGGTTCCGCCACCGCTGTCGAGATCGCCAGGAGCCTTCATGGACGCCGTGTTCTCCGTACCCGAGCCGCACAACGAGCCGGTACGCACCTACGAGCCGGGTAGTGCCGACCGGGAGCGGCTCCAGCGGCGGCTGACCGAGCTGGCCGCCGAGCGCATCGACCTGCCGATGACCATCGCGGGCGAGCAGCGGATGGCCGGCGGCGAGTCGATCAACGTGGTCCAGCCGCACAAGCACGCGCATGTGCTGGGCGTCACCGCGCACGCCACCCACGACGACGCCCGCGCGGCGGTCAGGGCCGCCAAGGACGCCGCCCCGATGTGGCGGGCGCTGCCGTTCGAGGAGCGGGCTGCGATCTTCCTGCGCGCGGCGGAGCTGCTCGCCGGCCCGTGGCGGGACACGTTGAACGCGGCCACCATGCTCGGGCAGTCGAAGACCGCCGTGCAGGCCGAGATCGACGCGGCCTGCGAGTTCATCGACTTCCTCCGGTTCAACGTCCACTTCGCCCGGCGGCTCCTCGCCGAGCAGCCGCTCTCCTCGGCGGGCGTGTGGAACCGCTTCGACCACCGCCCGCTGGAGGGCTTCGTCTACGCGGTGACCCCGTTCAACTTCACCGCCATCGCCGGCAACCTGCCGTCCGCGCCGGCGCTGCTGGGCAACACGGTGGTGTGGAAGCCGGGCCCGACCCAGCAGTTCGCCGCGCACTTCACCATGCGTCTCTTCGAGGCGGCGGGCCTCCCGGCCGGTGTGATCAACATGGTCACCGGCCGCGGCGAGGAGGTCTCGGACGTGGTGCTCGCCGACCCGGATCTGGCGGGTATCCACTTCACGGGCTCCACGAAGGTCTTCCAGCAGCTGTGGCGGACCGTCGGCGACAACATCTCCCGCTACCGGGGCTACCCGCGGCTGGTCGGCGAGACCGGTGGCAAGGACTTCGTCGTCGCGCACACCAGCGCCGACGTCGACGCGCTGCACACCGCGCTGATCCGTGGCGCCTACGAGTACCAGGGCCAGAAGTGCTCGGCGGCGTCCCGGGCGTACATCCCCCGCTCGATCTGGGAGGGTGGCCTGCGGGACCGGCTGGCCGCGACCGCCGACGGGCTGACGTACGGCGATGTCACGGACTTCGGCAACTTCGGTGGCGCGGTGATCGACGACAAGGCGTTCGCCCGGCACACCGCCGCGTTGGAGCTGATCGCCGGCGACGACAGCTGCCGGGTCCTGGCCGGCGGCACCGCTGACGACTCGGTCGGGTACTTCGTCCGGCCGACCCTCTTCGAGTGCGGTGACGCCGCCCACGAGACCTTCACCACCGAGTACTTCGGTCCGATCCTCGGCGTGCACGTCTTCGACGACGCCCGCTTCGACGACGTGGTGGCCCAGGCCGAGTCGATCGCGCCGTACGCGCTCACCGGGTCGATCTTCGCGACGGACCGCGAGGTGGTCGACCGGGTGGCGGAGAAGATGCGGTACGCGGCCGGCAACTTCTACATCAACGACAAGCCGACCGGTGCGGTGGTCGGGCAGCAGCCATTCGGTGGTGCGCGGGCGAGCGGCACCAACGACAAGGCGGGCTCCTGGCTGAACCTGGTCCGTTGGGTGTCGCCGCGGACGATCAAGGAGACGTTCGTGCCGCCGACCGACCACACCTACCCGCACATGGGCTGAGTCGAAGCCGGAAGGCCCCCTGCTCGGGCAGGGGGCCTTCCGCGCCTCAACGGACTGTCGTCGGCCGACAGTGCACATTGGAAGTCCTTCTCGGGTGGCAAACTGCCAAATCCTGGACGTCGCGTCGGCAAAGTGGCAGCGTAATGGCCATGGCGGATTCCGGAGTCAACCCCACGGCGGCGGCCCTTCTCGGCCTGCTGCACGAGGGGCCGATGACAGGCGGTCAGCTGATGGCCGCCGCTGAGCGCCGTCTGGCGCCGTACTGGTCGATGACCCGCAGCCAGGTCTACCGGGAGTTGCCCGTGCTGGCCGAGCGGGGTCTGGTGCGGCTGGGCAAGCCCGGGCCGCGGCTGAGCCAGCCGTACGCGATCACGGCGGCCGGCAAGAGGACATTCTCCCGGTGGCTGGCGGAGAATCCCGGCCGGGACACCATCCGTAACCCGATCGCGCTGCGGATGGCCTTCGGTGACCTGCACTCGGCGAGCCAGCTCAAGAACCTCTACGCCCAGGCCAACGATTACCACACGGAGGCCCTGGCGCAGGTCCGGGAGCAGGTGAAGAGCGCCCGCAAGGAGGGCGAGGACTACGACGCCAGCGCCCTGGAGTTCGCGGTCGCCTATCACCGGGCGGCGCTGTCCTGGCTGAAGAGCGCCCCGGTCGGGTGATTCGTGGGCGTTTCTCGCCCCCGGCGCAGGCCGCACCGCCCGGTGCCGGCAGGTTTCTGCCGGTCTCCGCGGGGCTCGCAAGCTGACTCCTGATCCTGGCAGTACGCTTGTCTGTCGTGACCGCTGCCGACTTCGCCGAACAGCTCAAGGACCTCGACGCCACCCTGCGCAACATCGAGGCCGTCCTCGATCTTGACAAGCTGCGCGGGGAAAAGGCTCGACTGGAGCAGGAGGCCTCCGCGCCGGACCTGTGGGACGACCAGGCCAAGGCGCAGGTGGTGACCTCGCAGCTGTCGTACGTCAACGGCGAGATCAACAAGCTGGGCAGCCTCCGTTCGCGGCTCGACGACGCCCACGTCCTGTTGGAGCTGGCGGAGGCGGAGTCCGACCCGAGCGTGCTCGGCGAGGTGGAGAGCGAGATCGTCGGGCTGACCAAGGCCATCCAGGAGATGGAGGTCCGCACCCTGCTCTCCGGCGAGTACGACTCCCGGGAGGCGCTGGTCGCCATCCGGGCGGGCGCCGGCGGGGTGGACGCCGCGGACTTCGCCGAGATGCTGCTGCGGATGTACCTGCGCTGGGCGGAGCGGCACGGTTACCCGACGGAGGTCTACGAGACCTCGTACGCCGAGGAGGCGGGGCTCAAGTCCGCGACCTTCACGGTCAAGGTCCCGTACGCCTTCGGCACGCTCAGTGTCGAGTCGGGCACCCACCGCCTGGTCCGGATCAGTCCCTTCGACAACCAGGGGCGGCGGCAGACCAGCTTCGCCGGGGTCGAGGTGCTGCCGGTGGTGGAGCAGACCGACCACATCGACATCCCCGAGAACGAGATGCGGATCGACGTCTACCGGTCGTCCGGCCCGGGTGGGCAGAGCGTCAACACCACCGACTCGGCGGTGCGCATCACGCACATCCCGACCGGCATCGTGGTGACCTGCCAGAACGAGAAGTCCCAGCTGCAGAACAAGGCGTCCGCGCTGCGGGTGCTGCAGGCTCGGCTGCTGGAGCGCAAGCGGCAGGAGGAGCAGGCCAAGCTTCAGGGCCTGAAGACCGACGCGGCGGGATCCTGGGGCGACCAGATGCGCTCGTACGTCCTGCACCCTTATCAGATGGTGAAGGATCTCCGAACCGAGCAGGAGACCGGCAATCCGAGCGCGGTCTTCGACGGCGACCTGGACGAGTTCATCGAGGCCGGGATCCGGTGGCGTAAGCAGCGGGAGCTTGCCGGCGACAGTGCGTGACGACCCGTGGGCGCAGTGCGTCGTCGATCTCCGGCACAACAGTCTAAATCGATGACGCGCCCCGCATCGGCGGGGCGTGGGGCTTGGCTCCCCGGTTACACCGCGTAGACTCACCACCCGTGATTCAGCTTGAGCAAGTGACGAAGACGTACCCGAAGGCGTCCCGGCCTTCGCTCGACAACGTGTCCGTCTCCATTGAGAAGGGCGAGTTCGTCTTCTTCATCGGCCCATCCGGCTCCGGCAAGTCAACGATCATCAAGATGCTGCTGCACGAGGTCACGCCCAACAAGGGCCGCGTCGTCGTGAACGGCAAGGACGTCACGTCGATGCGTTCGTGGAAGCGGCCGCACTTCCGGCGTTCGATCGGCTGTGTCTTCCAGGACTTCCGGCTGCTGCCGAACCGCACCGCGTACGAGAACGTGGCGTTCGCCCTCGAGGTCATCGGCAAGACCAAGGCGGTCGCCCGCCGGGTCGTGCCGGAGGTGCTCGAGCTGGTCGGGCTCGGTGGCAAGGAGCACCGCTACCCGCACGAGCTCTCCGGTGGTGAGCAGCAGCGGGTCGCGGTCGCCCGGGCGTTCGTGAACCGGCCTCTGATCCTGCTGGCCGACGAGCCGACCGGAAACCTGGACCCGGACACCTCGATCGAGATCATGCGCCTGCTGGACCGGATCAACCGCACCGGCACGACCGTCGTGATGGTCACTCACGACTCCAACATCGTGAACCAGATGCGGCGGCGGGTCATCGAGATCGAGAGCGGCCGCATCGTGCGTGACCAGGCCCGCGGCGTCTACGGGTGAGCCCCCGCTCCCATCTCGCCGTACGACCTGACGACGAACACCTCATGCCGGAGACCCGGAGGAATTCCCGATGCGGATGAAGTACGTCCTGTCCGAGGTACTTGTCGGACTGTGGCGCAACGTGACCATGACCATCGCGATGATCATCACGTTGGCGGTGTCGCTGTTCATGCTCGGCGGCAGCGGCCTTCTGTACCAGAAGGTCGGCGACATGAAGGACCTCTACTACGAGAACGTCGAGGTCTCGATCTTCCTGACCCAGGAAGTGACCGAGCAGCAGCGTACTGACCTGGACGGCAAGCTGAAGAACGACCCGATGGTCAAGGAGGTGTTGTACGTCGACAAGCAGCAGGCGTACGAGCGCTTCCAGCAGATGTACGCCGACGCTCCGGACCTGGTGAACGCCGTCAAGCCGGATCAGCTGCCCGAGTCGTTCCGCCTCAAGCTCAACAACCCGGAGCAGTACAAGAACATCTACGACCAGTACAAGGAGAGCGAGGGGGTCGACGAGATCGTCGACCAGAGCAAGCTCCTCGACAAGGTCTTCGGCGTGCTGAGCGGATTCCAGAACGGTGCGCTCGCCATCGCGATCGTGATGGCGATCGCCGCCCTGTTGCTGGTCGCCAACACGATCCAGGTGGCCGCCTACAGCAAGCGGCGTGAGGTCGCGGTCATGAAGCTGGTCGGCGCCTCGAACTGGTTCATCCAGGCGCCGTTCGTGCTGGAGGCCGTGGTCGCCGGTCTGCTCGGCTCCATCCTCGGCCTGGTGGCCCTGTCCGTCCTGAAGGTCACGGCGGCGAGCAGTTCGATGGCGGCTCTGGAGGGCCTGATCTCGCCCGTGTCCTGGGGTGAGATCTTCCTGGTCTACCCGCTGATGGCCGGTGTCGGCGCCGTCGTCAGCGCCGCCACCGCGTGGGTCACGCTCCGCTTCTACCTGCGGGTCTAGCTACCGTACGGGTCGTCCCGGCATCGTCGCGGGGGCCCTTCCGCACCGGAATAACCGGTGCGGAAGGGCCCTTGTGATTCAGTAGCATGATCTCCGCCGTCCGGCCGGAACTCCCTGGGCGGCGGCACGAACGGAAGGGAGGTGGCGCCGATGCCACGGGAAAAGGGACGCAAGGTGGTCGCCTCCAACCGCAAGGCGCGGCACGACTACGCCATCCTCGACACGTACGAGGCGGGTATGGCGTTGACCGGCACCGAGGTCAAGTCGCTGCGGGCGGGGCGGGCCTCGCTGGTGGACGCGTTCGCGCAGGAGCGTGACGGCGAGCTCTACCTGCACGGGATGCACATCCCCGAGTACACCCAGGGCACCTGGACGAACCACGAGCCCCGGCGTACCCGGAAGCTGTTGCTGAAGCGGCTGGAGATCGATCGGCTGATCGGGAAGACCCGGGAGGCCGGCCTGACGCTGGTGCCGTTGCAGGTCTACTTCTCCGACGGCTGGGCCAAGGTGGAGATCGGCCTGGCCAAGGGTAAGAAGTCGTACGACAAGCGGCAGGACCTCGCCAAGCGGGACGCGGACCGGGAGATCGCCCGGGTCAGCGGCCGGCGCGGTAAGGGGATGGACGAGTGATTTGCCCGATATGTCCGGGTCGGCTCGCCCGGGTCGAGGCTCGGGATGAAACCCGTTGCGGCAGGCGTTAGGCTTGTCGGTGCCGCCACATCGGCGGCCCTTCGAGGGGGTGACTGGTTTCGACTTCGTACGCAGCGACAGGGGAAGCGAGCCGAGGAAGCCGACGTCGTCTCGAGAATCGGTCGTCGGAAATTTATAAGCGCCAAGAACAATCGCGCTGACTTCGCTCTCGCCGCCTGAGGCGAGTAGTGAGTCTGTCGGCCTGGGAACGCCTTCGTCCCAGTTAGCCGGCATCAGCTAGGAGGCTGGCCAATCGGACCCGGTCGCGGGGTCCGTGCGGCGAGATCAATCAGCGACTGGGCCCGTCACACCAACTTGCTCGCGTGAGCGGTGGGGCCGAGTAGAGGCATAGCGAGCTGCGCTCGGAGAAGCCCTGACAAACCGGCGAAGGACCCGGGTTCGATTCCCGGCACCTCCACCACCCGACCTGTGCGCCCCGTCCACCCGGACCGGGGCGCACAGTTCTGTCCGGGCCCGGAACCGAAAGCCGCGGCGCAGAGGCTCGGAACCGGAAGACCCGCCGTACAGGCTCGGAACCGGACGCCGCGGCGCACCGTCGAACCGGCATGCGCCGTTCAGTCCTCCTGCTGGGTCTGCCACTGCTGATGCTCGCCGGCTGCGCGCCGGCCGACGCCCCGGGTCCGGCCGCCCCGACCGGCTCCCCGCCCGGAACCAGTCCCGACCATCGCCGCGAGGGTTTCGAACAGCGGGCGGCCGAGGCCGCCGAGGCCTGGCAGCCCGACCCCGCCTGGACGAAGGGGTACGTGCCACTGCAGGGGCCGACCCTGCTGACCGGCGACCCGGGATTCACCAGCGACACCGAGGCGGCCTTCCGCAGCGGCTGGTACCGGGAACAGATCAACCTGCCCGCCGCCCGGCCGGCCGACACCGCCATCCGCTTCCCCGACGGCACCCTGACCGTCCCACTGGTCAGTGCGGCCGAGGCGTACCGGGAGCTGGACCAGGGCGATCCGCCGTCCTGCCCGGGACGGCCCAAGGCGCCGCCGCGGACCAAGGGCGGGCCGACCATCGAACCCGGACCGGACGGCTGGGTCACCAGCGCACCGGAGGCCGCCTGCACCCCGTTGACCGTCACTGCCGTGCGGCTCGGCACCGCACCCGTACCGACCAGTCGGGGCGAGGCGCAGGTGCCCGCCTGGCTCTTCGACGTCGAGGAGCTGAACAGCCCGGTGGCCCGGCTGGCGGTCGCCGCGCACGCCGTCACCGCCCTGCCGGAACCGGTGATGCCGCCCCGCGCCGCCCCCGACGGGGTGGTCGGCGCGCAGAACCTGCAGACGGTGGTGGACGCCCGGATCTCGTACCAGTTGGGGGTCGGCGCCTGCGACACGGAGATCACCCCGCTGGTGCTGGAGCGCGACGATGTGGTGGTCCTGGGCGGCGGCGTCACCAACACCGCCACCGCCTGCACCGACCAGCTCGTGCTGCATCCGGTCGAGGTCACGCTGAAATCCCCGCTGGGCACGCGGCCCGTGCTGGACGTGCTCACCGGCGCCCCGCTCCACTTCGGCGTGCGCTGAACTCGTCGAGCCAGCGGGCCGCTCCGCTTCGGCGGCCGCTGGCGTACTGAGCCGGTGCCGGCGGTCGGTGCGGCGGCTCGGCCCACCCAGGGAAGCGGGCGTCAGATGATCCGAGGCAGGTCGGTGGTGATCGGCACCGGGAGCACTGTCGGGCCGTCCCGTCGCAGCGCGACGGCGAGCGCGTCGGCGAGCTGCTCCGGTGTCTCCACCACCGCCGTGGCGCAGCCGTACCCTCCGGCGACCGCCGTGATGTCCAGGCCCGGCAGGTCCAGGCCGGGAACCCCCGGCGTCTCCTTCAGCTCCGCGAACGCCTTCAGGATCGCGTACTGCTGGTTGACCGGCACCACGACGACGAGCGGCAGCCGCAGCCGCGCGGCGGTCCAGAGCGCCTGCACGGAGTAGTGGAAGGAGCCGTCGCCGATCACCGCGATCACCGGTCGCTCGCGTCCGGTGTCCCGCTCCGCAAGCGCCACCCCCACGGCGGCCGGCAGCCCGTACCCCAGCCCACCGCTGGCCATGGTGAAGTACGACGCCGGTCGGGTGATCCGCAAATGGCGACGCAGGGCGGGCAGGTTCGACGGTGTCTCCTGGACCAGCACCCCGTCCTGCGGCCAGTTCCGGGCCAGCGCCGCGAAGAGCGCGTCCGCGCTGAGCGGGCGGGTGACCTCCGGCGGCGTCGGCGTCGGTCGGGGCTGCGGCGGCGGACGGTCGGCCGCCGGCAACAGGTCGACCAGCGCGGCCAGGGCCAGTGCCGAGTCGGCCAGCAGGCTGTCCCCGACCGGTGCCCGGGCGGCCTCGTCCGGGTCGTCCGTGACGTGCAGCAGCCGCGCCCCGTCGGGCAGGTAGGACCCCGGGACGTACGGGTAGTAGCGGAAGACCGGGGCGCCGACCACCAGCACGGTGTCGTGACCCTTGATCGCCTCCGCGAGCGGGCCGATGGCGAACGGCAGCACGCCCCGGTAGTGCGAGTGGTCCTCCGGGAAACCGGCCCGCTCGGGTGCCGGTGCCGACCAGGCCGGGGCGGCGAGCCGTTCGGCCAGCGCGGTCGCCAGGGCCCAGCCGTCGGCCCGGTCCACGGCCGCGCCGAAGACCAGCGCGGGGGAGCGACTCGCGGCGAGCACGGCGGCGAAGTGCCCCAGCTGCTCCGGGTCGGGTGCGTACCGGGTGGCCACCGAGCGCAGCGGTGGGGGCGGGTCGGCGGGCTGCGCCCAGTCGTCGAGCGGCAGCGAGAGGAAGACCGGCCCGGCGGGTGGCTGCACTGCGGTCGCGTACGCCCGCAGCAGCGCGGCCGGGATGTCCTGGGCGCGGACCGGCTCGTAGGCCCACTTCACGTACGGCTGGGTGAGCTCCGCGGCCCGGCGGTTCGTCAGCCGGGGTTCGAGCAGCAGCATCTCCCGGGTCTGCTGGCCGGCGGTGACGATCAGCGGCGTCTTGTTGTGCCAGGCGGTGACCAGGTTTCCCATGCCGTTGCCGGTGCCCGGCGCGGTGTGCAGGTTGATGTGCGCCGGACGGCCGGTGGCCTGGGCGTACCCGTCGGCCATGCCGACCGCGGACGCCTCGTGCAGCGCGAGGACGTAGTGGAAGTCGGCGGGGAACTCCTGCAGGAACGGCTCCTCGGTGGAGCCGGGATTACCGAAGACGGTCGTCATCCCGAGGTCGCGCAACAGGTCGTACGTCGTGTCCCGGACCGTTGCCATCGCCACCTGCCTCCGTGTCGCGGCGCGTGCTGCGGCTCGCCGGAGTGGCCGGCTACCCCCGAACCTCTCGAATCTATCGGGACAGCTCGGTTACTTCGGGCAATTCGTCAGCGCTGTGATCCGTCAGGCAGCGCGAAGGGCAGCTCGATCCCGTCGAGCGCGTGCCCGCAGGCGCAGTCCCGTTCGGTCGGGAGCGCGGCGAGCGCGTCGAGCAGCACCGCCCGCAGCCGGTCGGTGTTCTCGCCGAAGACCCGGAACACCTCGGCCTGGGTCACCGACTCGCCGGAGACGAGCCCGGCGTCCAGGTCGGTGACGAGCGCGATCGAGGTGTAGCAGAGCGCCAGCTCGCGGGCGAGCACCGCCTCCGGGTGGCCGGTCATGTTGACCACCGTCGCGCCCATCGAGGCGTACCACCGCGATTCGGCGCGGGTGGAGAACCGCGGCCCCTCGACCACCACGACCGTGCCGCCGTCCACCGCCGCCACCCCGCGGGCTCCGGTGGCGGCGAGCAGCGTACGGCGGCCGTTCGGGCAGTACGGGTCGGCGAAGGGCACGTGCACCGCGCCCCTGTCGTAGTACGTCTGGGCCCGCCCGCTGGTGCGGTCGACGAGCTGGTCGGGCACGACGAACGTGCCGGGGCCGAACTCCGGGCGCAGGCTGCCCACGGCGCACGGCGCGAGCACCTGGCGCACCCCGAGCGATCGCAGCGCCCAGAGATTCGCCCGGTACGGGATCAGGTGCGGCGGATGCTGGTGATCGCGGCCGTGTCGGGGCAGGAACGCCACCCGCCGGCCGCCCACCTCGGCGATCGTGATCGTGTCCGACGGTGGCCCGTACGGCGTCTCCAGCTCGTGCTCGGCGGCCGCGTCCAGGAGGGCGTAGAGGCCGGAGCCGCCGATCACCGCGAGTTCGGCTGTAGGGCTCATCTGTCGCATCCTCTCCAGCGTCCGATCACCGCCGCTCAGACCTTAGCGACCACCCCTACCGCAAGCTATGGTGCCAGGCATGGCGTTGACAGCGCGGGTGCCGACCGGCGCTAATGGCGACGATTCCTGTGCTGCGGCGCGCAGGTGACGGGTGTGTGAGATGCACGGAGAGGGCCAGGCGATCGGCGGGCGGGCGATGGAGTCGATGACCGGGCGGCTGCTGGTCGCGACTCCGGCGCTGAAGGACCCGAACTTCGACCGTACGGTGGTGCTTCTGGTGGCGCACGAGCCGGGCGGCGCGCTCGGTGTGGTGCTCAACCGGGCCACCGAGGTGCCGGTCGCCGACGTGCTCGGCGACTGGAGCGACCTGGCCCGCCACCCGGCCGTGCTCTTCGAGGGCGGCCCGGTGCAGCCCGACAGCGCGATCTGCCTGGCCCGGATGCGCCACCCCATCAAGCGGGTCAAGGGCTTCCACCAGATCTCCGGCGCGGTCGGCACGATCGACCTCTCGGTCGACCCGGAGCGGCTGCGGGAGAACATCGGCGGGATCCGGGTCTTCGCCGGCTACTCGGGCTGGGGCGCGGGGCAGTTGGAGCAGGAGATCGAGGAGGGGTCCTGGTTCGTGCTCGACGCGCTGCCCGGCGACGCTTTCGTCGACCGTCCCGACGACCTGTGGCCGATGGTGCTGCGCCGCCAGGGCGGAATGATGGCCGCGGTGGCCCACTTTCCGCCGGACGTGGCGCTCAACTGACCAGCGGGGCCGATCGTCAGGTGGTCGGGCCCGGCCTTCGGGCCGCCCCGCCGGTCGGCGCGGATGGGGACCCCGCGAGATGACCCCGGCGGCCGCCATGTGTATAGTTTCGCCAGTGCCCGGGCGACCGGGACAACAGCAAGGGGCCGTGGCGCAGCTGGTAGCGCACCACACTGGCAGTGTGGGGGTCAGGGGTTCGAGTCCCCTCGGCTCCACCCTTCACGATCAGGGCGTTCGTCTGACAAGACGGACGCCCTTCGTCGTTGCAGACCGCGGAGGTAGCCAAGCAGGAGCGCCGCTCATGTCCATGGAGCGGGCGGAATCTGCGCGTAAAGGACATTCATCACGCGACCATGGTCGGATGGGGCGACCATGGAAGCCGGCGGCGGCCGGGGGCATCCTGCGCGGCGCGGAGGACGCGCAGCAGGCCAGCTTCCTGGAGCTCTTCTTCGACCTGGTGCTGGTCTTCGCCCTGGTCGGGGTCGTCAGCCGGATGGGGCCGGACCTTCTCTCCGACAACGTGAGCGTGCGCTGGTTGTCGCTGCTGTACACGTTCGTTCTGGCCCTGCCGTTGCTGTGGCTGTGGACGACCACGGCATACGTCACCAGCCGGTTCGACTACCGCAACCGCTGGATTCAGCTGCTGGTCCTGGTCAGCGCGTTCGGCCTGCTGATCATGGCGACGTCCCTGTACGGGTTCGAGCAACGCGGTGCCACCTTCGCGATCGTGTACGTGGTGCTGCACATCGGGCGCCCCCTGGTGCTCCGCCCGTTGTTACGGGAGCACGAGAACGTTCGGGCGCTCTACACCCGCCTGGCCATCTGGGCCAGCATCTCCGGCGTCATCTGGCTCGCCGGGGCGGCGATGCACGGAAACCACCGGATCGCCCTGTGGGCGATCGCCATTACCGTGGACCTGGTCGTGGCACGGTTCAGATGGCCCCTGCCCGGTATGGGCCGACCGCCTACCAGCGCGTGGGCGATGGCCAGCAGTCGACACCTCCCCGAGCGCTACCAGCAACTGTTGTTGATCGCGCTCGGCGAGACAGTGCTGTCCATAGGCCTCACCTACGCCAATCACCCCGCCACGTTCGCCGCAAAGTCGGCCCTGGTGGTCACGTTCCTGTCCTCCGTGCTGATGTGGCGGATCTACTTCTATCGCGCGGGCCAGGTGCTGGCCGAGGCCGTCGAGATGTCGTCGAACCGGGCAGCTGCCGGCGGGATCGTCGGCGTGGCCCATCTGCTCATGGTGCTCGGCATCACCTTGACCGCGGCCGGCTCGGAAATCGTGTTGGCGCATCCCGGGGGGCCCTCCCTGCCGGCCTGGCTCGTGGTCATCCTCGGCGGGCCGGCGCTCTTCCTGTTCGGTCGCAGTCGGTTGGAACGGGTCGTCTTCGACCGGCTCGCCGTGCGCCGGCTCGTCGGCATCGGCGTTCTGGTCCTGCTGGCGCCGCCGCTGTTCTTCGGCCCGCCGCTGCTGGCCGCCCTCGCCGCAGCGGCCGTGCTGCTCGGGGTCGCCGTTGCGGACGCGCGACGCGCCGCCGGTCGCCCACCTGAGGCCCCCTCCCCGTCCGCCTAGCCGAGGCGGTCCGCATCCATCCGGTTCAGGCACCGGCCTCGAGCACGGCGAGGTCGCGCACCGCGTAACGGTGATGCTCGGCCTCTTCCTTGAGCACCACCTTGAGGCAGCGGCGCACGACGTACTCCCGGTCCGGATATGGGTCCGCCGGCTTGCGACCACACACCCGATCGAGCTCGGCCTCGGTGAGGCCGTCGACGGCACGCCGCATCGTGGCCATGCGAGCGAACCGCGGTGCGAGTACCTCGTCGAGCGTCGGGGTGGCTTCGAGGGTGAGCCCGAGCTTCGCCGCCGCGTCGGGCGGCATCCCGCCGTGTGGAAGGCCCAACGGGTGGTACGGCGCATCCTCCTCGAGCACGGCATTACCGAGCCAGGCATCGGCGGCCATCAGCAGGTGTCGTTGGGTCTCGACGAACGACCACTCGCCGTTGACCTGCTCGTGCAGCTTGGCCTCGGGCAGGAGCCTGGCGCGGTCGAGCGTCGCCTCCCATTGCGTCTCGATGGCATCCCAAGCGGCCCGGTAGTCGACGGCGGACGCGGCGTCACGCGCCAACACCCGGGTGGGATGCTGCCGGTCGAGCTCGGCCTCGACGTAGGCGGTCACATCGACGTCGTTGACGACGATCCGCTCGAAGGCGCCGGCGAGGTAGACGTCGCTGCCGTAGCAGTCCACGATCTTCAGGCCGCTGACCTCGCAATCGCGAATCTCAAGGCCGGCAAGATCGCTCAGGTGGATGCGGGCACCACGGAACTGGTCACTCTGGGCGTACGCAGCAGGCATCGAGACAGCTTCCCGAATTCGTCCCGCCCGCGTCAACGGGTAGCGCAGCGTGAGGGTCCTGTCGGGCCCTAATGGTCGCGCTCGCGCAGCAGCAGCCCCAGGGCGGTCCTAACCGTGTCGATCTCGTCCTCGTCGAGGCCGGTGAGGACCGAGGCCAGCCATTCGCGGCTGCGGCAGAGGTCGGCGGAGGCCTGCACGCCGGTCGGAGTCGCCGCGATCACCTTGACCCGCCCGTCCTTGTCGTCGGCGCGGCGCTCGACGTAACCCAGCTCGACCAGCCGATCGACCTTGGCGGTCAGGTTGGAGGGGTCGCAGCCGAACTGCTCGGCGATCTCCCGCATGGAGGACGGCTTCACCGCGGCGAACCCCAGCACCCGTACCTGAGCCAGGGTCATCCCGGCCGCCTGGGCGGCTCGCTCGAAGTCGAGCAGATATTCGCCGACGAACTGCAGCATGGCAAACCGGACCTCGGGGAAGATTCCTCGCGCCAGGTCTCCTTCGAGGCGTTCACCGGTGTAGGGGTGGGTCGGTCGCACCGATTCATCGTAGGTCACCTCCTTCTCAACATGCTTGAGAGTCTCAGAGATTCCGGCCACACTCCAGGAAATTGCATGAGAGTCTCAAGTACTGTTCGGGCGGAGCTTCCCCCTCCACCAGGGCATGACGAAAGGACTCCACGATGAGCGACGAGCGCAAGGTTGCCGAGGTATTCGCCCGATACGTCCGGGCGACCGACCGGCGGGACGGCGCGGCCCAGGCCGCACTCTTCGCCGAGGACTCGACGACGGAGATCTACAACAAGGTCTACCCGGACGGCCGGGAGTTCAACTGGGAGCCCAACGGGGAACCACTCAAGGGCCCGGCCGCTGTCAAGTATGCGGTGGAGAACTTCATGGCCCCGCACCCTCCGCGCGGAACCAGCCACCACGTCACCGCCGATCACATCATCGACGTCAACGGTGACACCGCCCACTTCAGCGCCCAGTTCGTGGTCTTCGAGACCCGGGCAGACGAGCGGCCGGCCGGCGGCTGGCCCGAGGGCGCGCGTGGCGTTCAGGGCACCGTGCAGGTGACCGAGAGCGGCTACTACGAGACCGACCTTCGCAAGATCGACGGCGAATGGAAGATCACGCACCACCGGGTCCGCAACGACCTGCCGTTCGCCATCCCGGGCGCCTGACCTCGCCCACAGCCGGCCCGCACCCGAGGGTTGGGTGCGGGCCGGCCACAACGTCATCCGCACGGCCGCTCAGTGCGCCGTGCCGCGTACTCACGAGGGATCACTGTGAAAGCTATCGTCTACCGCCGCTTCGGCGGCCCTGACGTCCTCGAACTCGCGGAACTACCGCCCCCGAAGATGCAGCAGGACAGTGTCCTGATCCGCGTCCGAGCCGCCGGCCTCAACCCGGCGGACAACCTGATCCGAGCCGGGGCCCTGGCCGAGGCGATGGACACCCTCTTTCCGGTCGTGCCCGGCTGGGATGTTGCCGGCGTAGTGGAGCAGGTCGGGCCCGGTGTCACCGAGTTCGCCGAGGGCGACGAGGTCATCGGTTACCTCCGCGAGTCGGTCCTGCACCACGGCAGCTACGCGGAACTCGTCTCCGCACCGGTGCACACCCTCGTACGCAAGCCAAGCAACGCCAGTTGGGCGCAGGCGGCCGGGCTGCCGCTGGCCGGGCTCACCGCGTACCAGGGCATGGTTCACCATCTCCGCGTCGCGCCTGGCGAAACCGTCCTGGTCCACGCCGCCGGCGGCGGGGTCGGCTCCATCGCGGCCCAGATCGCCGTCGCGGCCGGCGCCACGGTCATCGGCACCGCCTCGGCGGGCAACCACGACTACCTGCGCTCACTCGGCGTCAGCCCGGTCACCTACGGTCCCGGCCTGGCCGAGCGGGTACGCGGCCACGCGCCGGAGGGCGTCGACGCGGTCTTCGACGCCGCCGGCCGGGGTGCCCTCGCGGCCACCTCCGACGTGGGGAAGCCGAACGTGCGGGCGGTCACCATCGCCGACGTGCACCCCGGCGCCACCACGGTCTACGCCCGACTCGACCTCGACGACCTGCGCGCCCTGACCCACATGGTCGAAGCCGGCGACCTCACCATCCGAATCGGCGCCACCTTTCCCCTGGAGCGCGCCGCCGACGCCCAACGCACACTCGAGTCCGGACACGCCGCCGGAAAAATCATCCTGATGCCGTAGGAGCGGATGCCATGGGGCGCGTCGAGGAGCCCATGAATCCCGCGCCAGAGGGTCTCGGTGAACCAGGCACCAAGAAGCCTGGCACCTGCCCAAGCGAACGATCGCGGGACACGGGCACCTGGTCGTGCCCCGGCTCGCCGTTCCGATGACCCGGCCGTGCTGCCCGGTCAGCGGACCGGCGCTTGCCGCGGGGTGGAATACCTCGGGGTGGACCTGGTCCACAGCCTTCTTCGCCGTCGTGCGGTCACACCTTGAGAACGTCCACGTCGTACAGCGCTATCGAGGCGTCGCGGGAGGCGAGGGTCAGACTCTCGGTGATCGCTTGCGCCACCAGCATGCGGTCGAAGGGATCACGGTGATGCGGCGGCAGACGGCCGGCGGCGATGGCATGGGCGTGGGTCACCGGGAGTTCACGAAAGCCCATGTCCCTCACCCGCTCCGCGAGGTCAGGAGGGCCGTGGAGCTTCCCCGCTTTCTGCTTGATGGTGATCTCCCACAGGCTGACCGGGGAGAGGAAGATATCCGGTTCGTGGCGTAGTCGATCGAGGAACTCGACGCTGAGGGTCGTGTCGCCGGTGATGGCCCAGAGTGCTACGTGTGTGTCGAGCAGCAGGGTCATGCGCCGATGCCGAAGTCGGCAGCGATCTCGGCATTGGTCTGGGGCGAGTCCCAGTCACCGGAGAGATCCACTTGCCCGGCGAGGGAGCCGATTGCGGTGCGGTCCGTCCGCCGTACCAGCGGCACGACTTTCGCCACCGGGGTGCCAGCCCGGTCGATGATGATCTCTTCGCCGCGCTCCACCCGTTCGATGATGCGCGACAGGTGGGTTTTGGCGTCATGCATGTTGTAGTGCACGGCTTCTGCCGACATGCCGCGACCTCCTCGGTTAGCTAATAGCTTAGCCCGCTTGGCTCGTCGTCGTCACGCTCCGTCAATGCGGCGCCGGCGGAGGCTCGTAGCAGCGGCTTGGCAGGACCACTGTCAGCCCGCGCTCTGCTCGGTGTTCTCGATCATTTGGAGCAGTACCTTCAGCGCGGTGACGTAGTCGGCGTCGTCGATGCCGTGATGGATGCGGGCCCGGATCGCCGGGGCGTGGGACTTCAGCCGCAGGCGTGCCTGCTCGCCGGCCTCCGTGATCCGGAGTCGGCTCTCGCTGTCCCGGCTGATCCAGCCCCGTTCCAGCAGCGTCTCGGCCTCGGCGTGCAGGTCGTCCTCGGGTCGGATGTAGCTGGCCATCGCCTCCCGCAGCTGCGGAATCGTCCGGCCCTGGCCGTCGGGGGAGATGTCGTTGGGCGACAGGTTCCGCAGCAGCCAGAACTGGGGCTGGGTGAAGCCGTGTTCGGCCTGCCGGGCGCGGGTGAACGCGATGAGGGCCTGGTAGGCGACTCCGGTCCAGTAGGCGGCGGGTTGGGCTGCCAGTTCGGCGTCGGTCATCTGGTCGGTCGGCATGGCGCGGCTCCTGGTGGCTGGTCGGCTTCGGGTCGACCGTAGGAGTTCAAGCGAGGTTGAGGTCAATGCCCTCGCCCCACCTGCCGGGCCTCGGGTGACCTGCTGCTACCGTCATCCGTCATGAAAACCGTTTTCATTACGGCTGGCCTCTGCGCGGTGCTGGCCGCCGCGGGCTGCTCAGCCGGGGCTGCCGAACCGGCTGCTTCGAAGAACCCGGCCGGCCCGGTCCACCTGACCAACTGCGGACTCCCCGTCGACGTCGGCGCGCCGCCGCAGCGCGCCGTCACGCTGGAGCAGAACGCCACCGAGATCATGCTCAGCCTCGGCCTCGCCGACCGGATGGCCGGCACCAGCTACCAGACCGACCCGGTGCTGCCCGCGCTGCGCCCGGCGTACGAGAAGGTGCCGGTGTTGGCCAAGCTCTACCCGTCGCGGGAGGCGGTCCGCGCGGCCAACCCGGACTTCGTCTACTCGACCTACACGTCCGCGTACGCCCCCGACGCCGCCGGTTCCCGCGCCGACCTGGCCAAGCTCGGCGTGCCGGCGTACCTCTCCGGGTTCGCCTGCGAGAACCCGGCCGACGCGATCCAGACCGTCACCTTCGACGGGATCTTCGACCAGGTTCGCGACATCGCCACCGTCTTCGGCGTACCGGAGCGCGCCGACCAGGTGATCCGCGAGCAGCAGGGCCGGTTGGACGCGGCCCGCGGCGGCGGTGCGACGGCCACGCCGAGCGCCACCGCGGGGCCGAACGCCGGCCCTTCGCTGCTCTGGTACTACTCCGGCACCAGCACCCCGTACGTGGCCGGGCGCGGCGGCGTGCCGGACGCGGTCGGCTCGCTGCTCGGCACCCGCAACGCGTTCGCCGACGTCGATCAGAAGTGGCCCGCCGGCAACTGGGAGGAGATCGCCAAGCGCAACCCGGACGTGATCGTGCTGGCCGACCTGACCCGGGGCGGCGATGGTGACAGCGCCCAGTCGAAGATCGACTTCCTGCGTCGTAACCCGGTGACGTCCAAGCTGGACGCGGTGGTCGCCGGACGCTTCGTCATCGTGCCCGGCTCGTCGCTGGACCCGTCGATCCGCAGCGTCGAGGCGGCCGAACTGGTCGGCGCGAAGCTGCGGGAGACCGCCCGATGACCGCGCCCGGCGGCACCGAGACCGCAGCGCTGGACCAGTCGTCCGCCCGCCGCCTGCTGAAGCTCTGGAACGAGCAGCAGTCCGCCTACGTGGCCCACCGCGACCACCGGTTCGAGGCCATGTTCGACGTGTTGCGGCTGCACAGCCCGGACGACCTGACGATCCTGGACCTGGCCTGCGGCCCCGGCGCGATCACCGACCGGGTGCTGACCGCCTTCCCGCAGGCCACGGCGATCGCTGTCGACTACGACCCGATCCTGCTGCGGGTCGCCCGCGGCGCGCTCGACGGGTACGGGCCGCGGGCCGAGGTGCACGACGTGGACCTGGTGACCGACGGCTGGGAGAACGTGCTGGCCGGACGGACCGTCGACGCCGTACTCAGCTCGACCGCGCTGCACTGGCTGTCACCGGCGCAGCTGCTGCACGTCTACACCGCCGCCGCGCGGCTGCTGCCGGCCGGTGGGGTGCTGCTCAACGCCGACCACCTCCGGTACGACGGATCGACGCCCACCCTGCGCGAGATCGCCCGCCGGCACGACGCGCGGGTGCAGCGGGAGACGTTCGACTCCGGGGCGCTCGACTACTCCGCCTGGTACGCCGAGGCGCTTCGTCATCCGGAACTGGCCGGACTCGCCGAGGAGCGGGAGGAGCGCTTCGCGGACCGGCCGCCGCAGGCCCTGGCTCCGCTGGAGTTCCATCTCGCCGCCCTGCGCGCGGCCGGCTTCGCCGAGGTCGGCACGGTCTGGCAGTACCTCGACGACTACGTGGTGTTCGCCCGCCGATGACCTCGTCAGTCACCTCGTCGCTCGCCCCGACAGGTTCGACGGTCGGGGCCGGGCGGGGCCCGTCCGCCAAGGCGGGCGCCTGGCGATCGGGGCGGTACGTGCTGCCGCTCGCGGTGATCCTGCTGCTGCTCAGCATCGCGGCGGCGGTGACCGTGGGCTCGGCCGATCTGCCCGTGGACAGCGTGCTGCGTGCCGTGGGTACCCATCTGGGCCTGCCGGTCCGTCCGCTGCCCCCGCTGCCGGACAGCATCGTGTGGGACCTGCGGCTGCCCCGCGTGCTGCTGGCCGCGCTGGTCGGCGCGGGCCTGGCGGTGTGCGGCGCGGTCCTGCAGGCACTCACCCGCAACCCGCTGGCCGACCCGTTCCTGCTCGGGGTCTCCTCCGGCGCCTCGACGGGCGCGGTGGCGGTGCTGGTGCTCGGCATCCAGCTCGGTAGCGGCCCGATCGACCTGACCACCGGCGCGTTCGCCGGCAGCGTGGCCGCGTTCGGCGCGGTGCTGCTGCTGGCCGGTCGGCGAGCCGGCGAGCCGACCCGGATAGTGCTCGCCGGGGTGGCCGTCTCGCAGCTGTTCAGCGCGGTGACCAGCCTGATCGTGATCTCCGACACGCAGACGCAGGACACCCGCAGCGTGACGTTCTGGCTGCTCGGTTCGCTGACCGCGGCCTCCTGGCCGGCGGTGGCGCTGAGCGCCGCGGTCGCCGGCGTCGGTCTGGTCGTGTGTTGGGCGAACGCGACGGCACTGGACGCGTTCGCGTTCGGCGCGGACACCGCACGGTCGCTCGGCTTCTCGCCCGGGCGTACCCGACTGCTGCTCTGCGGCGTCACCGCCCTGGTGGCGGCGACGCTGGTGGCGGCGAGCGGGGCGATCGGCTTCGTCGGGCTGACCGTGCCGCACGCGGTGCGGTTCGTGATCGGCTCGCGGCATCGTGCGCTGCTGCCCACCTGCGCGGTGGTCGGTGCGATCTTCCTGATCTGGGCGGACACCGCGGCGCGGACCGTGTTCTCGCCGCAGGAACTGCCGGTCGGTGTGCTCACCGCGCTGCTCGGGGTGCCGATGTTCGCGCTGGTCATGCGACGTCGGGCGGGCACGTCGTGATCGGCGGGGAGAACGCCGGCCGCGGACGGGACGACCGGAGCGGTGTCGCCGGCCACGCCCGGGGCGCGCGGCTGCACGCGGAGCGGATCGGCTGGGGCGTCGCCGGGGTGCGGATCCTGGTCGAGGTGGCGCTCACCGCCGAGCCGGGAGCGACGGTCGGGTTGCTCGGACCGAACGGGTCCGGCAAGTCGAGCCTGCTACGGCTGCTGGCCGGGCTGGCCCGACCCGATTCGGGGCGGGTGCTGCTCGACGACGTGGCGTTGGGCGCGCTACCCCGGCGGGCTCGGGCGCGGCGGATCGCGGTGGTCACCCAACAGGCGGCCACCGATGTGGAGATGTCCGCGCTGGAGGTGGTCCTGCTCGGCCGGACACCGTACCGGCCGCCGCTGGCCGGGGTCGCGGCCGCCGATCTGGACCTGGCCCGGCGCGCGCTCGCCGACGCCGGCCTGGCCGGCTTCGCGCAGCGCCGCTGGTCCAGCCTCTCCGGCGGGGAGCGGCAGCGGGTCGATCTGGCCCGCGCCCTGGTGCAGGAGCCGGACCTGCTGCTGCTCGACGAGCCCACGAACCATCTGGACATCCGGCATCAGCTGGAGCTGCTGGGGTTCCTCGCCGAGTCGGCCACCACCGTCGTGGTGACCCTGCACGACCTCAACCTGGCCGCGCAGTACTGCGACCGGCTGGTGCTGTTGCACGCCGGCCGGGTGGTCGCGGCGGGTGCGCCGGGGGAGGTGCTGACCACGAGCCGGATCGAGCAGGTGTACCGGGTGCGTACCGACGTCGACACGGCCGCGGACGGTCGACCCCGGATCCGGTACCGGCGTGCCTGAGCGATTGACGGCCGGTTGGGCGAATTCGTCGCCCGGATACGGCATCGGCGCCGTCGCTCCTCGCGACGGCGCCGATGCGTCGAATCAGCCCTGGCGGCCCTTCCACTGCGGGTTCGTGCGGTTCACCACGACCACCCGGCCGTGGCGGCGGACCACTGTCGAACCCGGCTTCTGCTTCAGCGAGCGCAGGGAGCTACGTACCTTCATCTCGACCCTCCTCGGGGTGGGGTCTCGTCGGTTCCGTGTATCGAAACGCCGGAGCCCGACCTGGGATTCCCACCCCAGCGGGGCCGCTCAGCCGAGGTGGCTGTCGATCTCGGCCAGCTCCTCGGCGGTGAAGTCGAGGTTCTCCAGCGCCGCGATGTTCGCCTCCAGCTGGGGCACGCTGCTCGCCCCGATGATCAGGCTGGTCATCCGCGGGTCACGCAGCGCCCAGGCGAGAGCGAGCTGGGCCAGCGACTGGCCGCGCCGCTCCGCGATCGCACCGAGGGCCCGGATGGTCGCCATCCGCTTCTCGTCGAGGTCGCTCTCGTTCAGGAAGACGCTGGTGCGAACCCGGGAGTCGGCGGGGATGCCGCCCAGGTAGCGGTCGGTGAGCAGGCCCTGCGCCAGCGGGCTGTACGCGATGGCGCCCGCGCCGGCCTCCTCGAGCGTGTCCAGCAGGCCGTCGTCCTCGGTCCACCGGTTGAGCATCGAGTACGACGGCTGGTTGATCAGCAGCGGCGTACCCAGCTCCCGCAGGATCGCGGCCGCCCGGGCGGTCTGCTCCGAGTTGTAGTTGGAGATGCCGACGTAGAGCGCCTTGCCGGAGCGGACGACGGCGTCCAGCGCGCCCATCGTCTCCTCCAGCGGGGTGTCCGGGTCGAACCGGTGCGAGTAGAAGACGTCGACGTACTCCAGCCCCATCCGGCGCAGCGACTGGTCGAGCGAGGAGATCAGGTTTTTACGGGAACCCCACTCGCCGTACGGACCGGGCCACATGTAGTAGCCGGCCTTGCTGGAGATGATCAGCTCGTCCCGGTACGGCTTCAGGTCGGTGGCGAGCATCCGGCCGAAGTTCTCCTCGGCCGACCCCGCCGGGGGCCCGTAGTTGTTCGCCAGGTCGAAGTGGGTGACACCGAGGTCGAACGCGCGGCGCACGATGTCGCGCTGCCGCTCGTAGGGGCGATCGGGGCCGAAGTTGTGCCACAGACCGAGGGAGATGGCGGGCAGCCGCACCCCGCTGCGGCCGCTCCTCCGGTAGGTCATGGTGTCGTAGCGGTCGTCCGCGGCGAGATAGTTCACGATCATGAGCCTACGTCGGGTTGCCCCATGGGCGCTGAGCCGCCGAGCGGCGGCGACCCGGCCCGGCCACCCGGCGTCACCCGCCCGCCCGGCGAGGAGTTGACCACCACGCCGGCATCAGAACGGGGGACCAGATGGACGACATCACCGCCATGATCATGGACGACCACGCCGCGTTCCGGCGGGGCTTCGCCCGGCTGGACGACGCCGAGGACGAGCAGGAGCTGCTCGCGATCTGGGAGGCGCTCGCCCTGCACCTCGACATCCACGCCGAGGCCGAGGAGGCCATCCTCTATCCGCACCTGGTGCGCCACGGTGACGACGGCGAGGCCGAGACGGTCGACGCCGTCGGCGACCACAACAAGATCCGGGACGCGATCGCGGAGTCCAAGCTGCACCCGGTCGGCTCCGACCAGTGGTGGGCGGCGGTGTGGCAGGCCCGCCGGGAGAACAGCGAACACCTCGCCGAGGAGGAGGACGAGGCGTTGCCCGACTTCCGCCGGCACGCCGGCGCCGAGCTGCGCGCCGAGCTGGGTCACCGCTGGCTGACCTTCTACGGCGAACACAAGAACGGCCGCAACCTGACCTTCCACGACAAGGACCCGCAGGGGTACGTGCGCGAGCACCGCTGAGATATCCCCGGCGCGGGGGAGTCGCCCGCGGGTACGCCGGCGCGAGAATGAGCCGATGAGGCCCCTGGCACCGCTCGTCGCGGCCAGCACCTGGCGGCGCGGCGTGTTCCTGCTGCTGGGCGGCGTGCTCGTGCTGCCGTACGTGCTGCTCGTGGTGGCGTTCTGGCAGGTTCTCACCGGGCCGCCGATCCCCCGGCCGCTGGCGCTCGGTCTGCTCGTGATCGCCGTCCTGATCGCCGGGGCGCCCCTGCTGCTCAACGGCAGCCGGGCGTTGGAGATCGCGGCGGCCCGGGCGCTGCTCGGCGTGGACCTTCCCGATCCGGCGCCGGGGCACCGTACCGACCGGGAGACCCGGCTGCGTGCCGCGCTCTGGATCGCCACCCACCTGATCGTCGGCGGTCTGCTGGCCTTCGCGCTGCTCAGCACGGTGCCGATGTCGCTGGCCTTCATCGCCCAGCAGTTCGGCGTCGGCGCGGAACTGGTCCGCGATGAGCGGTTCGGTCCGCTCGACGGGCGGGACACGGGCTGGCTCACCCTCACCGGTGTGCTGCTGCT
Source organism: Micromonospora musae (assembly GCF_003626545.1). Lineage (NCBI taxonomy): Bacteria > Bacillati > Actinomycetota > Actinomycetes > Micromonosporales > Micromonosporaceae > Micromonospora > Micromonospora musae. Next base: position 35,628 of record NZ_RAZS01000001.1, on the reverse strand, counting down.
GGTCGGCCTCGGCTACGCCGTCGCCGGGCTCGGCGCGCTGGCCGCGACGATGGCGCCGGTGCTGCTCGGGCCGGCGCAGGCCGAGCGGATCGCCGCGCTGGAGGCCCGCGCGGCCCGGCTCGCCGAGCGCAACCGGCTGGCCCGCGAGCTGCACGACTCCGTCGGCCACGCGCTCACCGTGGCCACCCTCCAGGCCGGGGCGGCCCGCGCGGTGCTGGAGACCGACCCGGAGTTCGTCCGCCGGGCGCTGGCCGCCATCGAGGACGCCGGCCGCAGCGCCATGGACGACCTCGACCACGTGCTCGGGGTGCTGCGGGAGCCCGAACGCGGTCGTCCCGCACCGGCGCCGCAGCGTACGCTCGCCGACCTGGACCGGCTGGTGGCGGAGAGCCGCGGGGCGGGCCTGACCGTGGACGCCCACCGCACCGGCGACCCGGCCACCCTGCCGGCGGTGGTCTCCCGGGAGGGGTACCGGATCGTGCAGGAGGGGCTGACCAACGCGGCGCGCCACGGCCGCGGGCCGGTCGAGCTGCGACTCGACGTCGGGCCGGACGCGTTGGAGCTGGAGCTGGTCAACGAGGTGCTGCCCGCGCCGCGCCGCCCCGGACACGGCGGAGGCGGCCGTGGCCTCGACGGCATGCGGGAACGGGTGCTGCTGCTCGGTGGACGGCTCACCGCCGGGCCGGAGGGTGGCCGCTGGCGGATCGGCGTGCGACTGCCGTACCGGGAGGCGCGGTGAGCATCGGCGTGCTGATCGTCGACGACGACGAGCTGATCCGGGTCGGGTTGCGGGCCATCATCGACGCCGAACCGGACCTGCGGGTGCTCGCCGAGGCCGCGGACGGCGCCGAGGTGCTGCCGCTGGTCGCCCGGCACCGGCCCGCCGTGGTCCTGATGGACGTCCGGATGCCGGGCATCGACGGCATCCAGGCCACCCGGCACCTGCTGGCCGCCTCCGCCGACCCGCCCCGGGTGCTCGTGGTCACCACCTTCGCCAACGACGAGTACGTCTACGACGCGCTGCGCGCCGGAGCCAGCGGTTTCCTGCTGAAGCGGGCCCGCCCGGTCGAGGTGGTGGAGGCGGTGCGGGTGGTGGCGGCCGGCGAGTCGCTGCTCTTCCCGGCGGCGATCCGGCGGCTCGTCGGCGCGTACGGCCGGGCGGGTGGCGACCGGCTGCGCGCGGCCCGGCTGACCGAGCGGGAGGCCGAGGTGCTGCGGCTGATGGCGGCCGGACTCTCCAACCCGGAGATCGCCGCGCACCTGGTGGTCGGGGTTGAGACGGTGAAGACCCACGTCGGGAACGTGCTGGCCAAGCTGGCGGTGCGGGACCGCACCCAGGCGGTCATCGCCGCGTACGAGTCCGGTTTCGTCACCCCGGCCGGCTGACGGCCGCCTTCGCGGCGCGGCCACCGGTGTGCAACTGCCCGGGGAAGCGCCGGCTCCCTCAGGTGGGGGAGCGGATTCACCGGCGCACGGGAGGGTTTCCACGGCGTACCGGCCGAGGCTGAGCGTATGACGATCACCGATGCGCCACCTCGGCCGACCACCCGCCCGCCCGACCGGCTCGCCCCGCTCGCTGCCGGCTGGCTCGGCCTCTGGGGCGTCCTCGCCCTGCTCGCCACGATCACCGGTGCCGGCTACCCGTTCGGCGCGAACGACCCGCACGGCGACGTGAACCTGCTCCGGCTGGTCCCGGTCGACGTCGGACCGCCGCTCTTCGCCCTCCTGCTGCTCACCGCCGCGGTCGCCGCGCTGGCCATGAGCCGCCCCACGACCAGCACGCCCCGACCGCTGCGACTGCTGCTCGCCGGGTACGGCTGGGCGGTCGCGGCCCTCCTGGCCCTGGTCGTCCCGGATGCCCGGGTGCTGGTCATGCTCGGTTACGCCCCGATGCTGATCATCGGCGCTCCGTTCGGCTGGCCGCCCGTCGACTACTCCGAGGTCTTCACCTGGCCGCTCTTCGCCCGCTTCGCCGCGGTGATCGCGGGCCTGCTGCTGGCCGGCGCGGTGCTGGTCTGGCAGCGGCGCACCGCGGAGGCGTGCCTCGCCTGCGGGCGCGGCGACGCCGCACGCGGCTGGACCAGCCCGGCCGCCGCCGCCCGCTGGGGCCGGTGGAGCGCCGGCATCGCCGCCGCCATCCCACTGGCGTACGCGGTGACCCGCTTCGCCTGGGCGGCCGGCGTTCCGCTCGGCATCTCCCGTGACTTCCTCACCGAGATGCAGGAGAACGGTGCCGTCTGGGCCGGGTTCGGGCTGGGCGCGTTCGCCACCGTCGGCGCCGTCCTCACCCTCGGCCTGGTACAGCGGTGGGGTGAGCGCTTCCCCCGCTGGATGCTCGGCCTGGCCGGCCGCCGGGTGCCCGTCCGGCTCGCCGTGATCCCGGCCACCCTGGTGGCGATCGCGGTCACCGCGGCCACGCTGGGGCTGGTCGCGAACCCTCGGTTCTGGGAGCTGGCCGGAGGTGACGGTCTCAACCTGGCCACCGGGCCGATGCTGCTCTGGCCCGCCTGGGGTCCGGCGCTGGGCCTGGCCACGTACGCCTACCACCTGCGTCGCCGGGGCGCCTGCCGCCGATGCGGTCGTGGCTGAGGGTGGGAGTGGGGGTGCCCGGCAACGGGCGGGCACCCCCACCCGCCGCGCGCTAGCGTGGGTCGGGTGACTGCGCCCAACCCGGTAATCCCGGTTCCACCGGCCGACCTGCCCCGTACGCTCGGCGAGCTGCGCGCGGCCGGCCACCGATACCGCACCGTCAAGCAGGAACTCCGAGACAATCTCATCGCCCGGATGCGCACCGGCGCGGACCGTTTCCCCGGCATCGTCGGCTACGAGGACACCGTCCTGCCCGAGGTCGAGCGGGCCCTGCTCGCCGGGCACGACCTGGTGCTCCTCGGTGAGCGGGGCCAGGGCAAGACCCGGCTGATCCGCTCGCTCGCGGCGCTGCTGGACGAGTGGACCCCGGTCATCGCCGGTTCGGTGCTCAACGAGCACCCCCTGCACCCGCTCACTCCGGCGTCCCGCGCCCGGGTCGCCGAGGCCGGCGACGATCTTCCGGTCGGCTGGCTGCACCGCTCGATGCGGTACGGCGAGAAGCTCGCCACCCCGGACACCAGCGTCGGCGACCTGATCGGCGACGTCGACCCGATCCGGATCGCCGAGGGGCGGACCCTCGGCGACCCCGAGACGATCCACTTCGGTCTGGTGCCGCGGACGAACCGTGGCATCTTCGCCGTCAACGAGCTGCCCGACCTGGCCGAGCGGATCCAGGTGGCGCTGCTCAACGTGCTGGAGGAGCGGGACATCCAGGTCCGCGGCTACCAGCTGCGGCTGCCCCTGGACCTGCTGCTGGTGGCGAGCGCCAACCCGGAGGACTACACCAACCGGGGCCGGATCATCACTCCGCTCAAGGACCGGTTCGGTGCGGAGATCCGCACCCACTACCCGGTCGAGCTGGAGCTGGAGCTGGCCCTGATCCGGCAGGAGGCCGACCTGGTCGCCGAGGTGCCGGAGCACGTGCTGGAGGTGCTGGCCCGGTTCGCCCGCGCGGTGCGCGAGTCGCCGTCGGTGGATCCGCGTTCCGGCGTCTCCGCCCGGTTCGCCATCGCCGCCGCCGAGACCGTGGCCGCGGCCGCGCTGCGCCGGGCCGCCCTGCTCGCCGCCGGCTCGACCTCCGGCTCCGGCTCCGGCTCCGGCGACGAGGCGGTACGCCCCGAGGCCGCGGTCGCCCGGGTCGGGGACGCCGTCTCGGTGACGTCGACGCTGCGCGGGAAGGTCGAGTTCGAGAGCGGCGAGGAGGGGCGGGAGGTTGAGATCCTGGCCCACCTGCTGCGTACCGCGACGGCAGAGACGTTCCGGGCCCGGCTGGCGGGGCTGGACCTCTCCGGCTTCACCGACCTGGTCGCCGAGGGCACCGTGATCGAGACCGGTGAGCTGGTCGGCTCCGCCGACCTGCTGCGGCAGGTGGGTACGGTGCCGGGGCTCGCGAAGGTGCTGGACCGGCTCGGGATGGGCGACGCGCCCACTCCGGCGGAGGCCGCCGCCGGGGTCGAGTTCGTGCTGGAGGGGCTGCACCTGACCCGCCGGCTCGGTAAGGACGTGACCGACTCCGGCCGCACCGTCTACGGCGGTCGGGGCTGAGCATGGCCGGCAACCGGTTCCGGTACGGGCAGTGGCGCGGCGGGCCGGACCCGCTCGCGCCCCCGTACGACGTACGCGAGGCCGTCGACGCGGTCGGCGCCGAGGTGCTGACCGGCGGCAGCCTGCGGGAGGCGCTGCGCGACCTGCTGCGCCGGGGTCCCGACGGGCGCCGCAGGCTGGACGAGCTGGCCGCCCGGGCTCGACGGTTGCGCCGGGAGGCGCTGCGTCGGGGCGACCTGGACGGGGCGGTGACCCGGTCCCGGGCCCTGCTCGACCAGGCGCTCGCGGCCGAGCGCGACGAGCTGCGCGGTCGAGAGGACGACGCGGCACGCTTCGCCGAGGCGGTGCTGGACAATCTGCCCCGCTCCACCGCCCGCGCCGTGCAGGAGCTCTCCGGCTACCAGTGGGCCAGCGACGAGGCCCGCCGCAGCTACCAGCAGATCCTCGACGGGCTCCGCGACGACGTGCTCGGGCAACGGTTCGCGGGTCTGCGGGACGCGGTCCAGGCGAGCGCCGATCCGGCGACCCAGCAGCGGCTCGCCGAGATGATGGGCGACCTGAACGACCTGCTGGCCCGGCACGCCCGCTCGGAGGAGACCGCCGACGCTTTCGCCGAGTTCATGCGCCGGCACGGCGAGTTCTTCCCGGAGCAGCCGAAGGACGTCGACGAGCTGGTCGACGTGCTGGCCCGCCGGGCGGCGGCCGGGGAGCGGCTGATGCGTTCGCTCTCCGACCGGCAGCGCGAGGAGTTGGCCGGGCTCATGCGCCAGTCGCTCGGCGAGCGGCTGGCCGGGGAGATGTCGCAGCTCGACGCCCAGCTTCGGGCGCTGCGGCCCGATCTGGGTTGGGGGCGGGGCGAGCGGGTGCGCGGTGAGCGTCCGCTCGACTACGGCGAGGCGGCGGGCGCGCTCGAGGAGCTGGCCGAGCTGGACGACCTGCTCGACCAGCTCGACCAGGAGCACCCGGGGGCGACGCTGGACGACGTCGACGTGGAGGCGGTCGCCCGTACGCTCGGGCGGGACGCGGCCGACGACGTGCGCCGGCTGCGGGAGCTGGAGCGGGAGCTGCGCCGGCAGGGCTGGGTGACCCGGGACGCCGAGGGGCTGACGCTGAGCCCGAAGGCGCTGCGCCGGCTGGGCGGCACCGCCCTGCGGCGGGTCTTCGCCGACCTGACGGCCGGGCCGCGCGGTCAGCACGACCTGCGTTCGGCGGGGGCCGCCGGCGAGGTGAGCGGCGCCTCCCGGCCCTGGGAGTACGGCGACGAACAGCCGCTGGACGTGGTGCGCACGCTCACCCGGGCGGTACGCCGGGCCGGTCCGTCGGTGCCCGTGCAGCTCGCGGTCGACGACTTCGAGGTGATGGAGACCGAGCGGCGTTCCTCGGCGGCAGTGGCGCTCTGTGTCGACCTGTCGTACTCGATGATCTCGCAGGGGCGCTGGGGGCCGATGAAGCAGACGGCGCTGGCCCTGTCGCACCTGATGGCGACCCGGTTCCCGCAGGACGCGCTCCAGATCATCGGGTTCGGCCGGGAGGCGATGCCGCTGACCCAGCAGGAGCTGGCGGCCGTCGAGCCGGTGATGGAGCAGGGCACGAACCTCCAGCACGCGTTGCGACTGGCGGGGCGGCACCTGCGCCGGCACCCGGACGCCGAGCCGGTGGTGCTGGTGGTCACCGACGGGGAGCCGACCGCGCACCTCGACCCGGACGACGGGGAGGCGTACTTCCACTGGCCTCCGCTGCCGGAGACGATCGAGGCGACGATCCGTGAGGTGGATCGGCTGGCCCGGTATCGGGCGACGTTGAACCTGTTCATGCTCGGCGACGACCCGGGGCTGCGCCGCTTCGTCGACGCGGTGGCCCGCCGGTCGAAGGGGCGGATGTTCACCCCGGACCCGGACGACCTCGGCGAGTACGTCGTCGCCGACTATCTCCGCTCACGTCAGGGTCGCCGCTGACACCGCCGCCCGAGCCGATCACGTGGTGGTGGCGCCGGGGCCGCCCGTCCGGGTGAACCGGGTGCCGCAACCGCGTGATCGGCGGGCCGGCGCGGGGTTGACTGGGGTGGTGGAGAGCAGGAAGCTGCGGCGCGCGTACGAGGAGGTGCTCGCCGAGGTCGACGCGGGCGGCTTCGGTCCGCCACCGGCCGGGCAGCTGAGCGCGGAGCAGATCGTGGCGCATCTGGCCGCCAACGACGAGCTGATGGTGGCGGCGACCGAGGCGGTGCTGGCCGGCGCCCCGTTCGCCTACTACGACCTGGAGACCATCCACCGCCCGCAGGTGGACGCCCTGGTCGCGGAGCACGGCGGCCTGGACGGGTTGGCCGCGCTGCTGCGCGCCACCAGCGGGAAGCTCTGCACGCTCACCGACCGGCTCGGGCTGGCCGCGGAGACCCCGGTCGAGACCCACTTGCGCGAGGGCTTCGACCTGCGGGTCGAAGACACCCTCCCCTGGGGCAGGACCCTCGACCTGCACACCACCGTGCACCTGCCGAAGCATCTCGCGCAGCTGCGCATGCTCCGCCGCGGCTGACCGGCGGCTGGCAGGCCGGCCGTCACCTGGGGCACGCCGGGCGGCGCCGGCCGCGGCCTGGTGAGCGCGCCGGGGCGGCGGCCGTGGTGGTGGCGTCGCGGTCGCCGAACCGCCGACTTCGCCTGCTTAGGCGGGGGTCGGTTCGGTCGGCGTCGGCTGGCGGAAGGTGCGCCGGTACGTCGACGGGGGCACGCCGAGGCGCTGGTGCAGTTGCTGGCGCAGGGCGGCGGCGGTGCCGAAGCCGGCGCGGCGGGCCACCTGGTCGATGCTCAGGTCGGTGGTCTCCAGCAGCAGCCGGGCGTGGTCGGTGCGCTGCTGGAGCAGCCACTGCGCCGGGCTCAGCCCGGTCTCGGCGCGGAACCGGCGGGTGAAGGTTCGTACGCTCATCCGGGATCGTTCGGCCAGGTCGCGCAGGCTGACCGGCTCGTGCAGCCGCTGCCGGGCCCACTCCCGGGCGGGGGCGGTGCTGCTCTCGGCCATCCTCGGCACCGGATGTTCGATGTACTGGGCCTGGCCGCCCTCCCGCCACGGCGGGACCACGCAGCTGCGGGCCGCCCGGTTGGCCACCTCGCTGCCGTGGTCGGTGCGGATGACGTGCAGGCAGAGGTCGATCCCGGCGGCGACCCCGGCCGAGGTGAGCACCCGGTCGTCGTCGACGAAGAGCACGTCCGGGTCGAGGTCGACGTGGGGGTGCAGCCGGTGGAACTCCTCGGCGTGCGCCCAGTGGGTGGTGGCCCGGCGGCCGTCGAGCAGCCCGGCGGCGGCGAGCACGAAGGCGCCGGTGCAGATCGACATGATGCGGGCGCCCCGCTCGTACGCCGCGCGCAGCGCCGCGGAGACCTCGGGTTCGATCGTGCCGTCGGTCATGGCCGACCCGGCGTGGACCCCGGGCACGATCACCGTGTCGGCGGTCTCCAGCAGCTCCAGGCCGTGTTCGGGGAGCACCTGGAAGCCGGGTGTGGCCCGCACCGGCCGGCGGCCCGGGGTGCAGACCTCGACGGAGTAGGCGCGTCGGCGGTCGGCGTCGCGGGCGGTGCCGAAGACCTGCGCGGGGGTGCCGAGGTCGAGGCCGACGACATGATCGAGGGCGAGCACGGCGATCCGGTGCCGGGAATCGGTCATGGCCCGATTATTGCGCATGATGGCTTTCCGGCCACTCGTCGTGGCGTCGGCTGGTGCCGAGACTCATACCGTGACCACACGCCGCCTGCATCCCGCCTGGCTCGTCGCCGCCGTCGCCTTCGTCGCCCTGGTCGGCGCGGCCGGCTTCCGGGCCACCCCGTCGGTGCTGCTGCACCCGCTGCACGCCGAGTTCGGCTGGCCGCTCGCCACGATCTCCGCCGCCGTCTCGGTCAACCTGCTGCTCTACGGGCTCACCGCCCCGTTCGCCGCCGCGCTGATGGAGCGCTTCGGCATCCGGCGGGTGGTCGCCGTGGCGCTGCTGCTGGTGGCCGCCGGCAGCGGCCTGACCGTGTTCATGACCGCGAGCTGGCAGCTCGTCCTCTGCTGGGGCGTTCTGGTCGGGCTCGGCACCGGCTCGATGGCGCTGGCCTTCGCGGCCACCGTGACCGGGCGCTGGTTCGTCAAGCACCGCGGCCTCGTCACCGGGGTGCTCACCGCAGGCGGGGCGGCCGGGCAGCTGGTCTTCCTGCCGCTGCTCGCCATGCTCGTGCGCGACCACGGCTGGCGCATGGCGGCGCTCGTCGTGGCCGGGGCCGCGCTGGTGGTCGTACCGCTGGTGGTCTGGCTGCTGCGCGAGCACCCGGCGGATCTCGGCCTGCCCGCCTACGGTGCGACCGAGGTCACCCCGCCCCCGACCGCGACCGGCGGGGCCGCCGCCCGCGCGCTCGGCGCGCTCGCCCAGGCCGTCCGGACACGGCCGTTCTGGCTGCTCGCGGGGGGCTTCGCGATCTGCGGCGCGACCACCAACGGGCTGGTCGGTACGCACTTCGTGCCGGCCGCGCACGACCACGGCATGTCGGAGACCACGGCGGCCAGCCTGCTGGCGCTGGTCGGGCTCTTCGACATCGTCGGCACGATCGCCTCCGGTTGGCTCACCGACCGGGTCGACAGCCGGGTGCTGCTCGGGGTCTACTACGCGCTGCGCGGCGTGTCGCTGCTCCTGCTGCCGAGCCTCTTCGGCGGCTCGACCGAGCCGAGCATGCTCGTCTTCATCGTCTTCTACGGGCTGGACTGGGTGGCCACCGTGCCGCCGACAGTGGCGCTCTGCCGCGAGTACTTCGGTGCGGCCGCGCCTGTCGTCTTCGGCTGGGTCTTCGCCTCCCACCAGCTCGGCGCGGCGCTCGCCGCCAGTGCGGCGGGGCTGGTGCGCGACCGGCTCGGGGAGTACACGTCGGCCTGGTACGTCGCCGGGGCGCTGGCCATCGGCGCGGCCGGGCTGTCCCTGTCGCTGCGCCGCCGCCCGCGCGGCGTCGTGCCCACCCCGGCGCTGGTCACCGCCGGTCCGGCCGCACCGAGGGCGTGGCGCTACCGGGGCTGAGCAGGCGTCGGTGGGGACGGTGCGCCGCAGCGCCGCGGGCCGGTGGCGGTGTGTGCCGGGGGCGGCGCGGGGTCGCCGACGAACGGTGACCCCGCGCCGCGCTGGCGGTCACTCGACGACCTGGACGTCCTTCCAGAAGGCGACCCGGTCGCGGACCATCTCCGCGTCCGGCTTCGGGTCCGGGTAGTACCAGACCGCGTCGGCGCTGGTACGTCCGTCGTGTTCCAGCGAGTAGTACGAGGCGGTGCCCTTCCACGGGCAGACCGTGTGGGTGTCCGACTCACGGATCACGTCGTCGCGCAGCGCGGAACGGGGAAAGTAGTGGTTCCCCTCCACCACGACGGTGTCGTCGCTCTCGGCGACGACCAGGTCGTTCCAGACAGCTTTTGGCATACGTTTCACGTTATGTCGCCAGGGCGGCGACGACCACCGCCATCGACTCTTACCGATGGCGCGTTGGTCAGCGGGTGGGCTCGGGGTCGGTGACGTCGGCGACGGTCGCGCCCAGCACGTCCAGCGCCGCGTCGGCGTCGACCGCCACGGCCAACCCGTGCTCGCCCGCGCCGAGCGTGATGGTCCGGCCGCGTACCCGCTCGTCGGCGATCACCGGCCAGGCCGTGGTCGCGCCGAACGGGGTGATGGTGCCGCGCTCGTAGCCGGTGGCCTCCTTCGCGGCCGCCGCGTCCGGCATGGAGATGCGGTTGACGCCGAGCAGGGTGCGCAGCTTCGGCCAGGAGATGACGCGGCCACCGGGGGTGAGTACGAAGAGGTGGTCGTCCGGGCCGCGCCGCACCACGATCGTCTTCACCACGTCGGGCACCTCGACCCCGCGTACGGCGGCGGCCTCCGCGAGGCTCGCCACCGCCTCGTGCCGGATCAGCCGGTAGGACAGGCCGGCGGCGTCGAGAGCGGCGAGCGCGGGTGACGGCATGTGGTGCACCGTAACCCCTCTTGAGCTGCCTGGAAGTGTGAAAAGGCCAACGTGGACATCCGGTGCCGTGGCCGCCGACGGGCGTAGAGTGATCACATGGGCGCGGTCCGTGTGGATCTTCAATCGGTCGACCACGACAGTGCGGTCACGACGCTGCGACGCTCGTACGCAGCAGTGCCGCCCGGCGAGCCGATCCGGCTCGCCAAACGCACCTCGAACCTGTTCCGCCCCCGCGCCGACGTGCGGACGCCGGGGCTCGACGTCAGCGGGTTGACCGGGGTCATCTCGGTCGACCCGGCCGCCCACACGGCCGACGTGCAGGGCATGTGCACCTACGAGGACCTGGTCGACGCGACCCTCGCGTACGGGCTGATGCCGCTGGTGGTGCCGCAGCTGCGCACCATCACGCTGGGCGGCGCCGTCACCGGACTGGGCATCGAGTCGACCTCGTTCCGCAACGGCCTGCCGCACGAGTCGGTCACCGAGCTGGACGTGCTCACCGGATCGGGTGAGATCGTCACCGCCCGGCCCGAGGGTGAGCACGCCGACCTCTTCGCGGCCTTCCCGAACTCGATGGGCAGCCTCGGCTACGCCACCCGGCTGCGCATCGAGCTCCAACCGGTACGCCGCTACGTGGCGCTGCGCAACGTGCGGTTCACGAGTCTGGAGGTGCTCACCGACGCGATCGCCGAGGTGACCGCCACCCGCTCCTGGGCCGGCACGCCGGTGGACACGATGGACGGGGTGATGTTCAGCCCCGGCGAGGCGTACCTCGTCCTCGGCAGCTTCACCGACGAGGGCGGGCGGCCCAGCGACTACACCGGGCAGGACATCTACTACCGGTCGCTACGCCGGCGGGTCCGCGACACGCTCACCACGTACGACTATCTCTGGCGCTGGGACACCGACTGGTTCTGGTGCTCCTCGGCGTTCGGCGTGCAGCACCCGGTGGTACGCCGGCTCTGGCCGGCGCGCTACCGGCGCAGCGACGTCTACCACCGGTTGGTCCGGCTGGAGCACCGCCACGGTGTCGCCGCCCGGATCGACCGGCTGCGCGGCCAGCCCGCTCGGGAACGGGTGGTGCAGGACGTGGAGATCCCACTGGAGCGGACGGCCGACTTCCTGCGCTGGTTCGCGGGCGCGGTCGGGATGACCCCGGTCTGGCTCTGCCCACTGCGACTGCGTGAGCCGGCGGGTCCCGGCTCGGCCCGGTCCTGGCCGCTGTATCCGCTGCGGGCCGGGCAGGACTACGTCAACATCGGTTTCTGGGGGAGCGTGCCGATCGCCGAGGGCGCCGCTGACGGCGACGCCAACCGGTTGATCGAACGGGTGGTCTCGGAGATGGGCGGGCACAAGTCGCTCTACTCCGACGCCTACTACGACCGGGACTCCTTCGAGCGGCTCTACGGCGGGGCGACGTGGCGCACCGTGCGGGACCGCTACGACCCGGAGCAGCGGCTGACCGGACTGTACGAGAAGGCGGTAGCGAGAGCATGAGCCTGACCGACCGAGACCAGGGGGCCACGAGCGTCCCCGGCACACCGCCGGCGGGGGGCCGGCACCCGCAGATCACCGTGGCGGATGTGATCCGCGCGGTGACCACCGGTGACCTGCCGCTACGGATCACCGGCTACGACGGCAGCGCCATCGGCCCGGCCGACACCGGGATCACCCTCGCCATCCGCACCGAGCGCGGGCTGTCCTACCTGCTCACCGCCCCCGGTGACCTGGGGATGGCCCGCGCCTACGTGAGCGGTGACCTGGGGCTGGAGGGGGTGCACCCCGGCGACCCGTACGAGGCGTTCCGGGTGCTCTCCGACGAGCTGCGGCTGCGCCTGCCGTCGCTGGGGGACGCGCTGACCCTGGCGCGGGGGCTGGGCTGGGAGCGGCTGCGACCGCCGCCGGCCCCGCCGCAGGAGGCCGAGCCCCGCTGGAAGCGCGTGATGAGCGGGCTGCGCCACTCCCGGGCCCGGGACAGCTCCGCGATCTCGCACCACTACGACGTGTCGAACGCCTTCTACGAGCGGGTGCTCGGCCCGTCGATGACGTACACCTGCGCGGTCTTCCGGTCCCCGCAGGACACCCTGGAGCAGGCCCAGGCGTCGAAGTACGACCTGGTCGCCGCGAAGCTGGCGCTCAAGCCGGGGATGCGACTGCTCGACGTGGGCTGCGGCTGGGGCGGGATGGTCCGGCACGCGGCCCGCGAGTACGGCGTCAAGGCGCTCGGGGTCACGCTGTCGAAGGCGCAGGCCGAGTGGGCGCAGACGGCGATCGAGCGGGAGGGCCTGGGTGAACTGGCCGAGGTGCGGTACATGGACTACCGGGACGCGCCCCGGGAGCAGTTCGACGCGATCTCCTCCATCGGGCTGACCGAGCACATCGGCGTGCGCAACTATCCGGCCTACTTCGGGGCGCTGCGGGAGCGGCTGCGTCCAGGCGGCCGGCTGCTCAACCACTGCATCACCCGGGCGGACAATCGGGCGCCGCACCGCTCCGGCGCGTTCATCGACCGGTACGTCTTCCCGGACGGGGAGCTGGCCGGGCCCGGTCGGGTGATCAGCGAGCTGCACGACGCCGGGCTGGAGGTGCACCACGAGGAGAACCTGCGGCAGCACTACGCGCTGACGCTGGCGGGTTGGTGCCGCAACCTCGTCGAGAACTGGGACTTCTGCGTCTCCGAGGTCGGCGCGGGCACCGCGCGGGTGTGGGGGCTCTACATGGCCGGGTCGCGGCTGGCGTTCGAGCGCAACGGCATCCAGCTGCACCAGGTGCTCGCCACCCGCAACAACCCGGACGGCAGCAACGGCTACCCGCTGCGTCCGGACTGGCTGCCCTGACCGGCACCTGATTCCACGAACGGCCGCGCGATCCGCGCGGCCGTTCGTCGTTCGGCTCCCGGGTGTCGTCGGCGAACCGGTCCGGTGAGCCTGTCAACCTTCGGCCTGCGGCCGTCGTCCTTGGTGGGGACGGAAGGAGAGCCGGTGCGGCGGAAGAAACGCTTCGAAGGGCTGGACGTCCTGGTCGCCGAACGCGGACAGGCGCTGCTCGCGACGGCGGTGCTGCTGACGGGCAGCCGGGTCGCCGGTGAGGACCTGGTGCAGGCGGCGCTTGAGCGGCTGATGCGCAACTGGAACCGCGTGCACGGCGATCGGGAGGGGTACCTGCGTCGCACGATGTACCACCTCGCCGTCGACCGGTGGCGGCTGCGCAGGCGACGTCCGGAGGTGCTGACCGTGGTCGATCCGCCGAGCCAGGCGGACGGCACGGATGCCCTGCACCTTCGGCAGGCGCTCGTCCAGGCGCTGGCCGGGTTGCCGCCACGGCAGCGGGCCGTGCTGGTGCTCCGGTACTGGGAGCAGCTCAGTGAGGCGGAGGCCGCCGACCTGCTCGGTTGCTCGGTCGGCACGGTCAAGTCCTCGGCCTCGCGGGGGCTGGCGCGGCTGCGCGAGCTGACCGCCGGCTGGGCGCTCGAAGAGACGGGTGTGAGAGGAGCAGGTAGATGACCAGTGATCTCGAAGATCAGTTGATCAGCGGCATGCACGACGAGGTCAGCGGCGTGGCGTTCAGCCGCGACGTCCTGGCGGAGGCCGGCCTGCGGCACCGGCGACGGGTCGCCCGGCATCGGAGCGTGTACGCCGCGGGGGTCGTCGCCGTGGTGGGGGCGCTGGTCGCGGTCGCGACCGTCGGCACCGGTGTCCCGGGGGGCACGCAGGACTCGCCCGGCCCGGTCGCGGGACGCCCGCCGGCGGCCGGCGCCGACTCGCCGCAGCTGCGGCTGGCCGCCGCCGCGGCGGCGAGTCAGGGCATCAGTTACCGGGTGAAGGTCACGACCACCTCGAAGGACGCGGTGCCGCCGGCGGGCGAGCTGCCCGAACCGGTCGGCCAAAGTTGGGTCACCACGGGCGCCTTCGATCCGACGACGGTCACCGGTTACCTGGAATCGCCGTACGACGGGAAGCTGCGTCCGGTCATCGCCGCGGGTTACGAGCACGAGCGGCTGCTCGGCGGTGTCCACTACACCGGCGCGCGGGACGGCGCGGACCCCGAGAACGGCAGGATTCTCTGGAGGAAGCATCCGGGGAAGCAGGAGAGCCTCGACTACGACATGGCGATGGGCGGCGGCCTGGGCGCGTCGGCGGATCCGCAGGAGCTGTTCCGGCTGCTGCGCAAGGCCGGCGCCACGGTGACGGAGCGGGCAGCCGGCGTGTACCACTTCGAGGTCACCGTGGCGGACGCCGCCGCGGGGATCCTCGCCGATCACCTCGCCGGTGAGGTGACGATCGGCGCGGACAGCCGGATCGCGAAGGTCGCCTACGCCCGCACGGCGAAGACGCGCATCCACGGCAGTGACCACACGTACCACCTCGGCGTGGTCCTCGAACTGTCGGGCTACGGCGCGCCGGTGAGGGTCGAGGCGCCGTCCGGGGCCGACCTGTTGCCGTCCAAGTAGGGCGAAGTCCGACGAAAGGCCGCGCGACAGGCGCGGCCTTTCGTCGAACCGATTGACAAACAAGTTTTGTACGTACAAACTGATTTTGCCATGAGAGATGTCCTGTACCTGGAGCAGATCGAGCAGGCCGAAGTCCTGCTCAAGCCGCAACGTGTGGAGGTGTTGCGGCAGCTGGCCGAGCCGCGCACCTGCACCGAGGTGGCCGCCCGGCTGGAGCAGACGCCGCAGCGCGTCTACTACCACGTCAAGCAGTTGGTCGCGGCCGGCCTCGTCGACCTGGTCGCCGAGCGCAAGGTCCGTGGCATCACCGAGGGCATCTATCAGGCCGCCGCCCGGTCCTACTGGCTCTCACCCCGGCTGGTGGGTCGCATCGGGCTGCGCCGCGCTCGCGACGAACTCAGCCTCGGCTACCTCCTCGATCTCATGGAGGAGGTCCAGGCCGACATCGCCGCGCTCGACCGGGCCGCGCCCGAGCTGCCCTCGGTCGGAGTCTCGGGCGAGATCCGGGTGCCGGCGGAGCAACGCCAGCAGTTCCTGCACGACCTGCAGACCACTCTGCAGGACCTTTTCACCCGCTACGGCGGCGCCGAGGGAGACGCGTTCAAGCTCGCCGTGGCCTGCTACCCGAAGGGGAAAGACCGTGAGTGAACCGATGAAGCTGCACGCCCGTCTCGCCGCACCGGTCGAGGCCGTCCGCCGGGCCCTGACCGACGCCGCCGAGCTGCGCGTCTGGCTGGCCGAGCACGCCGAGGTCGAGCTGCCCCAGCGGTACGAGTTCTGGGGCCGCTACACGCCCGAGGGTGACGCGCCGCACCAGCGCCCGCTGCACGTCGACGACGAGACGCTGCGCTTCGCGTGGACGCTCGACGGGGTGGAGACCACCACCGAAATCCGGCTGCGGGCCGAGAGCGCCGACTCGACGATCCTCAGCCTGAGCCAGAGCCACTTCGACTTCGCCGACGTGATCAGCGGGGCGCCGCGCGGGGTGCTCCAGACGTACTGGTACCTCTCGACCGCCAACCTCGCCCTGCACCTGGAGGGCCAGCCGCTGCTGCCGAAGGTCGACTTCACCTCCGCCGAGATGCGCAGCGAGATCCTCATCGACGCGCCGATGGCCAAGGTGTTCACCTCGCTGACCGACTCCGAGCAGGCCAGCGCCTGGTTCGGCCACCCGATCGGCATCGAGCCGTGGGTCGGCGGCCGCTACGCGATGGGCGGCTTCGAGTCGGGCCACGCCGCCAAGGTCGTCGACCTGGACCCGGGGCGGATGGTCTCCGTCGACTGGGGCCCGCCCGGCGTCACCACCTGGGAGCTGGCCGAGTCCGAGGGGAAGACCAAGCTCACCTTCGTGCAGAGCGGCTTCGACGAGGCGCACCCGCCGTACGCGGGCTGGGCCGGATCGCTCAGCGGCCTGTACGAGCTGCGTCGCTACAACGAGCTGGCGGACTGGCAGCCGATGTGGCTCACCGAGGAGCCGAGCGTCGAGCCGCAGACGGCGACCGCCGCCGGCTGACCCGTCCGGGCGGGCTGCCGGAGGCAGATCAATGATGTGGCGGTGCCCCCTGGCCGGGGCACCGCCACATCGTCGACCCGGCTCGTATCTCCGCGAGGCGGTGACCGACCACCTGCGCGAGGAGTTCCTCCTTGCCGGCCTGCACCGACTCCTCGCCGCCGGCGCGCCGTACGTACTCTCCCCGGATGTCCTGCCAACGCACATGACCGTTCATGCCGGTCCCCCTCCCGCTGCGCGCGATCCGTCAGGTGCAGCAATGAGTAAACCTGACGGGCGTTGTCGTGGGCGTGGTGAAGAGCCGAGGTATCGGGTACCACTGAACGATGTTCGTCATCTTCGGGTTCCGTACCAAGGTCGACCGGCTCGGTGTCGTCAGCCGGGTCTGTCGCAACTGCGGCAACCACGCCGCGCAGGTGATCAGCCGCCGGTCCACGAAGTTCAGCCTCTTCTTCGTCCCGCTGATCCCGGTGCGGACCCGGTACGGCCAGCAGTGCACGTACTGCGGGGCCGAGTACGACCTGCCCAAGTCCGAGGCCCGGGGGCTCGCGGTCGGCTGAGCGGCGGCCCGCTGCCGTGACGTAACCCGCCGGCGGGAAATGGCCGGGTTGGTGCGATCGCGGCCTATCCTGGCGGATCATGACGAGCAGCGAGCAGCGACTGGCCGAGATCCGGGGCGGCGTCCCGCCGCGGCGGCACAACGCCCGGACGATCGCCGCGCTGACCGGCAACCCGGGCTGCAGCCGCCGGGCGGTGCTGGACGGCGCGGGAGTCGACAAGACCGGGCTGGCCGAGCGGATCGGCTTCCCCGCCCGGTTCGGCCAGTCCCGGTTCGCGATCACCCGGGGCAACGCGTTCGAGGCGCAGGTCAAGGCCGACGGCGGGGTCGAGCTGCTCCGCTTGGTCGCCGAGCGGCTCGGCGTCGAGCCCGGCGACCGGGCCGACTGGACCGATCTCGGCGCGGCCGACGACCTGCCCGAGCGGCACGCCAGGTCACGCGAACTGTTGACCACGGCCGTGCCGACCGGCCCGCACCAGCCGGCCGCGCTCTTCGACCATCCGCTGCTCAGCCTGGAGGTCGCCGGCCGGCGGGTGCACCTCGAACCGGACCTGGTCGCCGCCCGGTTGGCCGGCCGGTTCCACGTCGTGGAGATCAAGTCCTTTCCGGTGATCGACGGCCAGGCCGACCCGGCGAAGGTCTCGGCGGCCGCGACCCAGTCCGCCGTGTACGTGCTGGCGCTGCGCGAACTGCTCGCCGCCGCCGGGCACGACCCGGAGCTGGTGTCGCACGACGTGGTGCTGATCTGCCCGCGTGACTTCGCCAACCAGCCGGTGGCGAGCCTGCTCGACGTGCGCAAGCAGCTGCTGGTGCTGCGCCGGCAGCTGGCCCGGATGGACCGCCTCGACGACCTGCTCTCCGCGGTGCCGGCGGACTTCACCGCCGACCTGACCACCGACCCGGCGACGCTGACCGCCGCGCTCGCCCGCGTCGAGGCCCGCTACGCGCCGGAGTGCCTGGCCAGCTGCGAGCTGGCGTACTTCTGCCGGCACGAGGCGCGCGACCACACGGGTGCGATGGGCCGGCCGGTCCGGGAGGCGCTCGGCGGGCTCGGCACGGTCGCGGAGGTGGTGGCGCTCGCCTCCGGTGAACGCGCCCCGGAGCCGGAGCAGGCGGAGGCCGCCGCGCTGCTGCGCGCTGCGGCCCGGTTGCGCGCCGACGCCCTCGGCGCCCCGGCATGAGTACGCTGCGCGCGCTCGCGAAGGCGCAGGCCGTCGCGGCCGGGGTGGCCCAGCCGGTGGCCACCGTACGCCACCTCCACCTGCACGAACGTCCACTGGTGCTGGTGCCGCTCGCGCTGGCCGGTGAGGCGAACGCCCCGCTCGCCGCCCTGGTCGGGTCGACGCCGGATGACGCGAAGCTGCTGGTCGTGCCGCAGCCCCGCAACCGGAGCCAGCGCTTCGCGTTCGTCGCCGAGCTGGCCTCGGTGCTGCTGCCGTACCTGGACGAGCACCGGGGGGTGAGCGAGGCGGTCGCGGTCGACCGGGGGCGCGACGTCCGCCACCGCTACGTCGACGCGCCGCAGCTGCTCGTCCCGAACCCGGCCGGGATCACCTTCCTGCGGCTGCTCGGCCGGTCGGCGCGGTTCCGCCGTCCGGACGGGGAGTATCCGGTGCACCCGTCCGTGCCGCTGCTCGGGCGCTGGCTGACGTTCTTCGCCGAGCGGGCCGAACATCCGGGCTCGTCGGCGCTGCTGGCGATGACCGACGCGCTGACCCTGCACTGGGCCACCGGGCAGAGCGCGGTCGAGGACCTGCACCTGCCGGCCCTGCTCGGCTGGATCGACCCGCCGGCCGGGCTCACCGGCGCCGAGGCGGCCGCTCGTGCCGAGGACCCGTCGACGCATCCGCCGGCCGGTCCGGCCACCGATCCGGACTTCGACAACCACCGGCTCACCCCGGCCGTCGAGGCGTACGCGGCGACGGAGGACGACCCGTCTGCGCGCGCCGAGGCGTACGCGCAGCTCGAAGCGCTGCTGCGCGACCAGCTCGCGCCCACCTGGGAGCTGATGTGGCGCGGCGTGGGTCTGCTGCGCGGGTTGCCGCCCGGTGCCCGGGTCGAGGGGCGCTGGGCCGGCGACCGGGACGCGTTCACCGCGCACGCCGAACACGTCGACTCCGGCGGCGGCCCGCAGCCCCGGCGGGACGGCGCGGTGGCCGCGGCGGTCCGCCTGCACCGGCTGGAGCGGGCCCTCACCTCGTACGCCGTGCAGCGCGCCTACGACGATCCGCTGGTGATGGCCGAGCACCGGCTGACCGGTGAGGCGTTCGTCGGTGACGTGACGCTGGCCGACCCGAAGCGGGTCGACGACAGCGGGAAACGACCGGTGCTCCGGCCCCGGATCCAGCTGGTCACCACCGAGCCGGTGCTGCTGCCGGTCGGGGCCACGCTGTACTCCCCGGCCCGTCCTGGGCAGAAGGCCCGGGTGGTCTTCGTGACTCCGGGCGCGGACGGTAAGACCGAGGTGGTGCTGGAGCTCTCCGGTGGGATGGGGCGCGGGCTGACCGCCCCGCCGGGCAGCGTGCCGGAGGTGGGGGAGCGGCTCTGCTACACCACGTTGTCCGACGCGTACCTGCCGTCGGGTGCGTTCCCCGCCCCGGAGGAGACGCCGTGGACGCACGGCGGCCCGCCGGGTGCGGCGCCCGGCCCCGCTGAGCTGCCGGCCGTCGACGGCGACCCCGGCGAGGAGTGGGCCTGACCCGGGTGGCCCCCGGGTAGGCGCGCGCGGCGACGTGGCGTAAAGGTGACGCTGCGTGTGTCGGGAACCCACCACTCGGCCGCTGGCGGGGGCAGCCGAACGCTGACTAGGCTTTTCGCGTTTGCCGGGGCGGTCCGCGCCGAAGTAGGTGCCCGCACGGGAGGGAGCCGGAGCGAGCGTGCCGCCGCAGGACCTGAAGCCGGCCACGGCTGCCCACCCCAGTCCGCGCCGCCGACGTCACGGCGGGCTGCTGGTCGCGGTGGGCGGCGTGCTCCTGCTGACGATCTGGTTGGCGGCCGCGCTGCCGGGCGCGGCCCAGGTCGGTGGCCTCGGCTCGCTGCTGGTCTCCGGCTGGGCTGCGGTGGCCTGCGCGGGCGCGGCCCGCCGGCACCCGGCCACGCTGCGTCGATTCTGGACGTTGCTCGCCGCCACCATGGGGCTCGCCGTGCTCGGCCAGGCGTGCTGGGCGTTGCGGCGGCTCACCGGCGACGAACTGCCGTACCTCCCGCTCGTCGCGGCGGCCTTCACCGCCGGGATCGTCACTGGCACGGCCGCGCTGCTCAGCGCGCTCACCGCGCCCCGCAGCCGGGTCGGCCGGGCCCGCATCGTGCTGGACGGGGTGATCGTCGGGCTCGCGCTGGTGCCCGTCGGCTGGGTGCTGCTCTTCCGCGATCTCGCCCCGGCGGACCTGGCCGACCCGGTCCGCACCCTCGGACTGCTCTACCCGGTGCTGGACCTGGTGCAGCTGACCGTCCTGGTGGCGGTGATCGGCATGACGCGCCCGGTCTGGCGACCGATGACCCTCATCGCCGGCAGCCTGGCGGCCCGGGTGGTGGCCGACACCGCGTACGTCGCGCTCGTCGCCCGGGGTGACTACGTCGCCGGTCACCTCGTCGACGCCTGCTGGCCGGTGAGCTATCTGCTGATCGTCGTCGCCACCCGGTATCCGCCCCCGCCGGCCCGCCCCGACCCGGACGACACAACCGACGCTCCGCTGCCCCCGTGGTGGCAGGTGGCCCTGCCGTACCTGCCGGTGGGCGGGGCGATCGTCGCCGTGGTGCTGGTCCGGCAGCCGACCGGACAGACCCCGCACCTGCTCTTCGTGTGCATGATGGCGCTGCTCGCCGCACTCGCGGTACGCCAGGGGCTGGCCGCCACCCAGAACCTGCGGCTGGTGGCCCGGCTGCGCCGGCTCGCGTACACCGATCAGCTCACCGGGCTGCCGAACCGGCTGATGTTCACCCGACGGCTGCGGCAGGCGCTGCGCGCCGAGGGGCCGGTGGCGGTGCTGATGCTCGACCTGGACGGGTTCAAGCAGGTCAACGACCGGTTCGGGCACGCCGCCGGGGACAGCCTGCTGACCAGCCTGGCGGCGCGGATGCGCGACGCCGTGGCCGGTGACGGCGTCATCGCCCGGCTCGGCGGCGACGAGTTCGCCGTGCTGGTCGACGGTTCGCCCCCGGTGGTACCGGAGCGGTTGGCCGAGCGGCTGCTCGACGCGCTGCGACCCTCCGACGGGGAGGAGCACGCGGGGGTGCATCCGTCGGCGAGCATCGGCATCGCCCAGTACGGCCCGCAGCACGCCTCGCACACCGACCTGCTCCGCGACGCCGACATCGCCATGTACGCGGCCAAGGAGGCGGGGAAGTCGGCGTATCGGGTCTGCACCCCGCAGCTGCGGGAGGCGGCGGTGTCCCGGGCCGAGCTGATCGCCGACCTGCGCCGCGCGGTCGACGAGGGCCAGCTGCACCTGGAGTTCCAGCCGATCGTCGACCTGGCCACCGGGGCGGTGCGCAGCGCGGAGGCGCTGGTCCGCTGGCGGCATCCCCGGCTCGGGCTGCTCAGCCCGGCGCGGTTCCTGCCGTTGGCCGAGGAGACCGGGCTGATCGTGCAGATCGACCGGTGGGTGATCCACGAGGCGTGCCGGGCGGCGGCGGCCTGGCGGGACCGGCCGGCCGAGGCCACCGTCGCGGTGAACATCGCCGCCGCTCACCTGCGCCGGCCGGATCTGATCGCCACGGTCACCGCGGCCACCGCGGCGGCCGGGCTGGCACCTCGCATGCTCACGCTCGAGTTGACCGAGTCGGCGCTGATCGACGGCAGCGAGGCGGTGCTGGAGCGGCTGCGGCAGCTACGTGAGCTGGGCATCCGGATCTCCATCGACGACTTCGGCACCGGCTACTCGTCGCTGAGCTACCTGCACCGCATTCCGGCCACCGAGCTGAAGATCGACCGTTCGTTCGTGGCCCGGCTCGACCTCGACGACGACCGCGCGTACGCCACGGTGGAGATGGTGACCCGCCTCGCCGGTGCGTTCGACCTGTCGGTGGTGGCGGAGGGGGTCGAGACCGAGCGGCAGCACGCTGCGGTCGCCGCGATCGGCTGCGTACACGGGCAGGGTTACCGGTACGGCCGCCCGGGTGGACTGATGCAGCTGAATCCGGCCAGGATTCGGAAAATCGCCTGACCGTCGATGACCCAGCCGTCGGCGGTAGCAGCTATCCCGGGTATGAGGTGTCGCTAATGGTGTCCAGCAGCGTGACGGTGCACGTCCACTTCAATGCCGACCGTTCCATGCGGCTGGTCGTCGCCGGGCCGCACGGTCCGCTCGACGCCGGTGTCACCCGACGCTCGGCCGACCTCGGACGCCTGGCTCGGGAAGGGGTGGCCGCCGAGTACGGGCCCGGCCCGATGGAGGTGGACGTCCTCGTCGATCGGCCGCCCTGGCTCGAGGAAGGCATGATCGTCCGCCCAGATGCCTCGGTCGTCGACCCGACCGAGCAGCCGACGCACCCGTTCGCCCAGGTCGTCGGCTTCCTGCCGGTGGGCGGCGTTCTCGTCGTGCACCCCGAATCCGGCGCCGCCGTGTACCCACCCGAGGAACTCGTGGTCTGTGATCCAGGGTCGGTCGGCTCCGGCATCGTCGAGGCGATCGTCCGCCGTACCGGCTTCGCTGCTCCTTGACCCTCACGTAACGGCAGGTGGAAGCCTGGTCTCCGGAAGGGAGGGGACCATGGCGTACACGGTGGGTCAGGTGGCGAAGCTCGCCGGCGTGACGGTGCGGACGCTGCACCACTACGACGAGATCGGGTTGCTCTCGCCGGGCGGGCGCAGCTCGACCGGCTACCGCCGCTACGACGACGCCGACCTGGAGCGGCTGCAACTCATCCGCTACTACCGGGAGCTGGGGTTCCCGTTGGATCAGATCGCCGGGCTCCTCGACGACCCGACGGCCGACCCGGCCGCGCACCTGCGCCGGCAGCACGAGCTGCTCTCGGTGCGGATCAAGCGGTTGCAGGAGATGGTCACGGCGATCGAGTTCGCGTTGGAGGCGAGGAAGGTGAACATCCGGCTGACCCCGGAGGAGCGGTTCGAGGTCTTCGGGGACTTCGACCCGGAGGCGCACGCCGAGGAGGCGGAGCAGCGGTGGGGCGGCGGTGCGGCGTACGCGGAGTCGAACCGGCGGGTGTCCCGGTACAGCAAGGACGACTGGCTGCGGTTCAAGCGGGAGAACGAGGAGTGGGCGCGGCGGATCGTGGCGGCGATGTCCTCCGGCACCCCGGCCGACGGCGCCGAGGCGATGGAGTTGGCCGAGGAGCACCGGCAGATCATCGGTCGCTGGTTCTACGAGTGCTCGTACGAGGTTCACACCGGTCTGGCCGACCTGTACCTGGCCGACGAGCGGTTCACCGCGCACTACGAGAAGATCGCGCCCGGGTTGACGGCGTACCTGAGCGAGGCGATCCACGCCAACGCGGTCAGCCGCGCCTGACGCCGGGGGCGGCCCGGCCCGGCGCACCCGAGGGGTGTCCGCCGGGCCCTTGCCGTGTTCCTAGCCGTCCCGCCTACTTCTGAAGTAGTGTTGATGTCATGTCGATGCCGGTGGAGTCCGTGCCGTTCTCGGAGCTGCTGCGCCAGCCGGCCGAGACGGCAGAGCGGCTGTCCCGCACCCGCGCGGTGCGGCTGCGCCGCCGTGACGCCGCTGACCTGGTGCTGATGTCCGCCGACCGGGCCGAAGCCGAGGGCGAGGTGGTGGACCTGACTGCCCGGCTGCTGGCCAGCGTGGTGCGCCGAGACCCGGGGCTGGTGCGTGAGGCACTGCCCACCGTGCTGCCCTGGGTGCGGTTCCTGCCGCCCGGGGACGTCGAACAGATGGCGGATGAGTTCATCGCCACGGCAGAGGCGGCCGCGGCGTTGGGCAACACCGCGGCGGTGTCGCAGCTGCTCACCGAGTGGCGGCACACCGCCGAGATCCACGCGGATCCCGACCTGCACCGGGTGCTGGCCGCGCCGAGCTCCGGCGACTTCGGGCCGGTGGCGCGCCCGACCGGCGAGTGAGCGCCAAGCGCGGCGACCGGGCCGCGCCGCCACCGCGCCCCGGCGGCTACACCCTCCGCTTCGCCACCAACGACGCGGCCAAGGGCTGGGACGAGCTGTGCCGGCAGGCCGCGGCCAACACCCGCACCGCGTTCGACGCCATCGAGTCCAGCCCCTGCCCGTCCCCGCCGACCGGCCGCCAGCACCCGCTCAGAGGCTCCCTCGCGGCCGCCTCGCACAACGGGAAGACGTTGCCGCAGTGGCAGTACGAGGTCACCGCGGGCGGCCGCATCTGGTACCTGGTCGACCACGACACCCGCACCTGCTGGATCAAGCACGCGGGCACGGGCCACCCCAAGGCCACCGACTAGCACCCTCCACGACCGCACGCCGCGCCTCGACGTGCTCGCGGCCCGGCCCGGCGTACCCGAGGGGGTGGCCGCCGGGCCGGGACGGTTCACTCCTCGGTGGTGCCGGGTCGCGGTTCGACGAGGTAGTCGTAGACGGTGCGGGCCAGTCGCCGTACGGTCTCGTCGCCGCCGGCCATCGGGCCGGAGGTGAGGAACGCGACCGCGACCTGCGAGCCGGGGATGAGGTAGTAGCCGACGTCGTGTGAGGCGTCGGGCAGGTCGCCGGTCTTGTGCGCGACGGGGACCCCGGGTGGCAGCGCGGCCGGGATCTTGGTGTTCAGGGTCTGCTCGGCCATGAAGCCGATCATCAGGTCGCGGGTCGCGGGGGTGAGGATCTGCGCGTCCCAGACCGCGCCGAGGAGCGCGACGACGTCGTCCGGGCTGGTGTAGTTCTCCTCGCCGCGCATGGCGGCCTCGGTGTCGAGCATCTTGCGGGCCAGGATCGTCTCCCGCTGGTTCATCGAGTCGATCAGATCGTTGACCGGCGCGAAGCCGCCGAAGTAGTCGATCAGCACGTTCGCGGCCGTGTTGTCGCTGTATTTGATCATGTATTCGGCGAGCCGGTGCAGGGTGACCACCTGCGGGAAGGTCTCGTGCTGCAGCTCGCCGGTGCCGTTGACGACCTGGGATGGGGTGACCAGCACCCCGTCTTCCAGGGAGACCTGGCCGCAGTCGACCCGACGCAGCAGCTCGACCAGGATCCAGAGTTTGATCACGCTGGCGGCCTTCGGCCGGAACGCGCCGTTGACCGCGATCTGCTGGTCGCCGTACCGGCCGGAGAGGTCCCGCACGGCCACCCCGGCCGGGTTGGCGGTGGAGGCGTCCACGACCTGCTGGAGCTGCCCGGTGAGGGGGAGCAGCCGGCGGCCGGTGGCCGGATCGGTGGGCGGCTGCGGCTCGGTGACCACCTCGCCGACCAGCCCGTCCGGCTCGGCCCCCGGTCGGGTCACCTCGACGATGCCCCGGGTGCGGCCGACCAGCGGCACGTCGTAGGCGTAGGTGGTCCCGTCGACGGTGACCTCGCCGCTGGCCACCCGGCCGTGCACCCGCATCTCCGGGTCGGGCACCCGGCCGGTGTCGGCGTCGCAGGCCCGGTAGCGGACGGTGCGGGTCTCGCTGTCGACGGAGAAGACCCCGCCGGGGAAGGCCAGCCAGGCGAGGGCGCTGGCCGGTGGGCGCTGCTCGGGGGAAGGCCCCGCGCCGGGTCCGCCGCCGTCGGCCGAGGCCACCCCGGACGGCAGTAGCGCGAGGGCGACGCCGGTGGCGGCAAGCTTCGTGAGGCGTACCCGCCACGACGACCGCCGGGAAGATGAGACCTTCGTGTCGGTTTTATTCACGTTCGTACGATATGAAGCGCGGACGATCGTGGACGGCGACAGTCGCGCTGTCACTCGTTCGGTACGCGGCGACGGTGGCGGGCTCGCCGATCACATCGGGGGCGGGGTGGGGGTGGGCTCCGGCGGCAGGCCCGGCGCCAGCCGGCGCAGCGAGGTGAAGGTGGGCACCAGCGCGTCGTAGAGCTCGGCGAAGAGCGGCAGGAGCGTCGCGTAGGTGGCGGCGGCGGCCGGGTCGGGCCGGATGATCTCCTCGATCCGGACCAGGTCGGCCGCCACGTCGATGGACGGGATCAGCCCGAGCGCCTGCATGCCGAGCAGCGCCGCGCCGAAGCTCGACCCCTCGTGCTCGGCCGGGAAGGCCACCGACACACCGAGCGCGTCGGCGAGGATCTGCCGCCACAGGCCGCTGCGGGCGAAGCCGCCGCTGGCCCGGACCTCGCGCACCTCGTTGCCGGCCGAGCGCACCGAGGCGAGCACCAGGGCGAGCTGCTGGCAGACCCCCTCGATCGCGGACCGGACGAGATGTTCCCGGCGGTGCCCGTGGGTCAGCCCCACGTACGCGCCGCGGGGCAGCGCGCTCCAGTGCGGCGCGCGCTCGCTGAGCAGGTACGGCAGCATGATGAGCCCGCCGGAGCCGACCGGCGCGCGGGCGGCGAGGGCGACCAGCTCGTCCGCGGCGTGCGCGCCCAGGTCCGGGGCGAGCGCGTCGCCGGCCCAGTCCAGCACGATGCCCCCGTTGTTGATCGCCCCGCCGACCACCCAGCGATCCTCGGTGAGCGCGTAGCAGAACACCCCGCCGAGCGGGTCGACGCCGGGGTGCTCGACCATGACCCGCATCGCGCCGCTGGTGCCGATCGAGCAGGCCACCATGCCCGGGTGCACCGCACCGAGCCCCAGGTTGGCCAGTGGTCCGTCGCCGGCGCCGACCACGACCGGGGTGCGCTCGGGCAGCCCGGTGGCGGACGCGGCCCAGGCGGTGAGCCGGGGCAGTACGGCGGTGGTGGAGACCAGCTGCGGCAGCTTCTGCGCGCTGATGCCGGCGATCGCCAGGGCCTCGGTGTCCCAGTCCAGCCGGTAGATGTCCATCAGGCCGGTGCCGGAGGCGATCGAGTGGTCGGTGACCAGCATCCCGCAGAAGCGCAGCAGCACCCAGTCCTTGATCCCCACCCAGTGGGCGACCTCGTCGAAGAGCGCCGGCTGCTGCTCGGCGAACCAGAGCAGCTTCGGCAGCGGGGCCATCGGGTGGATCGGGGTTCCGGTGCGCCGATGCAGGGCGAGCCCGGAGGGGACGGCGCGCAGCCGCTCGGCCTGCCGGCTGGCGCGCGAGTCGGCCCAGGTGATCGACGGGGTGAGCAGGTCGCCGTCGCCGTCGAGCCCGATCAGGCTGTGCATCGCGCTGCTGAACGAGAGGCCGGCCACCGGGCGGTCCAGCTCGGTCAGGGTGGCGCGGATCGAGGTGACGACCGCGTCGAGGATGCGTTGCGGGTCCTGCTCGGCGTACCCCGGCTGCGGTTCGCTCAGCGGGTAGCCGGCCGAGTTGGTGGCGAGCTGCCGGCCGGTCGTGTCGTAGGCGACGGCCTTGGTGCTGGTGGTGCCGATGTCGACGCCGATCACCACCGGCGGTGAGCCGCCCGACCCGGCCATCGCCGTACCCCTCTCCTGCGCCGGCTGCGGCGCGTCCGGCTGCCGCTGACGTTACCGAGGCGCGGGCCGTCACGGAGGGCGATCACCGCTGGTCAGGGCGGGGGTCGGCCGGTTGCCGGTCGACCGGTGGGCAGCTCGGGGCTGTACGCCGGACCGGCCGGCGACCAGAATGAACGATCATCATCGATGTCCCTCGGGCGGTGAGGTTCGGGGGCGCCACGGGGGAGGAACGATGAGACGTCCCGCAGTACGCCTCGGCGCGGCGGTCGCCGTTCTGGGGCTCGTCGTCACCGGGCTCGGTGCCGGGCCGGCCGGCGCGCACCAGCGCGACGGGGGCTACTCGGCCGAGATCCGCCGGGCCTCGTACGGGGTGCCGCACATCACGGCGGCGAACTTCGCGAGTCTCGGCTTCGGGGTCGGCTACGTGCAGGCCGAGGACAATCTCTGCGTCATCGCCGACACGGCGGTGACGGTCAACGGGGAACGGTCGCGGTGGTTCGGGGCGAGTGGCCCCACCGACGCGAACGTCCGCAGTGACCTCTTCTACCGCAAGGTGGCGCAGGACCGGACGGTGGAGCGGATGCTCGAAGGGCGCCGCGACGGGGTGCACTCGCCCACGGACGAGATCCGCGACCTGGTCCGTGGCTTCGCCGCCGGCTACAACTCCTACCTGCGCAAGACCGGCGTGGCGAGGCTGACCGATCCGGCGTGCCGGGGCCAGGGCTGGGTGCGCCCCCTCACCGAACTGGACGTGTGGCGCACCACCTGGGCGAGCATGGTCCGGGCCGGCTCGGCGGCGATGCTGGACGGGATCGTCGCGGCGGCGCCGCCGGGGGCCACCGGACCGGCGGCCGTGCAGGACGCGCCGGGTGCGGCGGCCGTGGTCGCCGCCGCCGACGGCAGCACCGGCGGGATCGGCAGCAACGCTTACGGGCTGGGTGAGACGGCCACCGCCAACCGGGGTGGGATGGTGCTCGCCAATCCGCACTTCCCGTGGGACGGCGCGGACCGTTTCTACCGGATGCATCTGAAGGTGCCTGGCCGGTACGACGTCGAGGGCGCATCGCTGATCGGCGACCCGATCGTCGAGATCGGACACAACGGCAAGGTCGCCTGGAGTCACACCGTCTCCACGGCCCGCCGCTACGTCTGGCACCAGCTCGCGCTCGTGCCCGGCAACCCCACCTCGTACTACCTCGACGGCAAGCCGCGGAAGATGACCACCCGCACCGTCACCGTCCAGGTGCCGGGCCCGGACGGCCGGCTCGTGCCGGTCAGCCGGGTCTTCCACGACACCCACTACGGGCCGGTCGTGGTGGTGCCGGGCAGCTTCGACTGGACGACCAGCACCGCGTACGCCATCACCGACATCAACGCCGGCAACAACCGGGCCTTCGACGGCTGGCTCCAGATGGGCCGCGCCTCGACCGTGCGCGAGCTGACCCGGGTGCTCGACCGCTACCAGTTCCTGCCGTGGGTGAACGTGATCGCCGCCGATGCCCGCGGCGAGGCGCTCTACGCCGATCACTCGGTGATCCCTCGGGTCACCGACGCGCTCGCCGCCGCCTGCATCCCGGCCGCGTTCCGGGCGATGTACGCGAACAGCGGCCAGGCGGTGCTCGACGGTTCGCGGTCGGCGTGCGCGCTCGGCTCCGACCGGGACGCCGCCGTGCCCGGCATCTTCGGGCCGGCGAACCTGCCGGTGCGTTTCCGTACCGACTACGTGACCAACTCCAACGACAGCTACTGGTTGGCGAACCCGAAGGCGCCGCTCGAGGGCTACCCGCGGATCATCGGCGACGAGGGCACTCCGCGCAGCCTGCGCACCCGGCTCGGGCTGGACCAGGTGCGGCAGCGGCTGGCCGGCACCGACGGCCTGCCCGGTCGCGGCTTCACCGCCGACCGGCTCTGGCGCACGGTCTTCGGCAACCGGGTGTACGGCGGTGAGCTGCTCCGCGACGACCTGGTGCAGCTCTGCACCGCCCGGCCCTCCGCTGCGGCCTCCGACGGCACGACGGTGGACCTGCGCGCCGCCTGCGCGGCGCTGCGCCGCTGGGACCTGCACGCCGATCTGGGCAGCCGGGGCGCGCACCTCTTCACCGAGTTCGCCCTGGCCGGCGGTCTGCGCTTCGCCGACGCCTTCTCGGCCGCCGATCCGGTGAACACGCCGAGGCGGCTGGCGAGCACCGATCCGCGGGTGCTCACCGCGCTCGCCGACGCCGTGCGACGTCTGGACGGCATCGCGCTCGACGCCCGGCTCGGCGACGTCCAGACCGAACCGCGCGGCGAGCGGCGGATCCCGATCCACGGCGGACGCGCCGAGGCCGGCATCTTCAACATGATCGTCAACAACCGGGTACCGGGGGTCGGCTACCCGAAGGTGGTGCACGGCTCGTCCTTCGTGATGGCCGTCGAGCTGGGCCGCAACGGCCCGTCCGGGCGGCAGATCCTCACCTACTCGCAGTCGACCAACCCGAACTCGCCCTGGTACGCCGATCAGACCGAGCTCTACTCGGGCAAGGGGTGGGACAGCGTGAAGTTCACCGAGGCGCAGATCAAGGCTGATCCGAACCTGCGCACCTACCGGGTGGGGGAGGGCCGCCGGCACTGACCCGTTGACGCGCCGCGCCCGCCGGACCAGCTCGGACCGGCGGGCGCGGTGCGTCCTGTGGCCCGGCGTCGCGCGACACGCCCGAACAGAAGCAACTTGTCCTGCAAAACCGACCTATCGTCCAATTTGACCCACCGTTCGGGTATTTGCTCCCTGTTGGCGGGGCCGGGCCGAAGGTCGGTGCAGTTGACATGTGTGACACCCCGATTGGTGGCCTGCGCGGCGAAGGAGTCGGCATGGCAAGGACTGATTCGACGGGTTCCACTTGGCGGTACCGCTGGGCGCACCGGCAGAACGAGCGCCGGCACCAGACGTACCGCGGCGCCGAAGCCACCTGGCGGCGGCGCAACGACGAGCTGTGCCGCCTGCGCGCGCTCGCCGCCGACTTCCAGGGCTCCGCGGCCGCCGGCATCGGCCTGCCGCTCGAACTCGCCTCGGACGAGGTGGTCCTCTGGGTGTGGCCGGCCGTGCAGCTGGTCGAGGTGCGACACAGCGGTGTGCTGCCCGCGCCGGACCTCGCCGTCGGTGTCGAGGCGACGCCGCTTCGCCCGCGGCGCCCCGACGGGATACGGGTCGCCGACGCCGGGATGGCCGTCGTCACCAGCCGCCGCCTGGTTCTGCTCGGTGGGCGGGGCCGGCGCGACTGGGCGTACGGGAAGATGACCGGGCTCACCCACGACCCGGCGGCGCCCGTCACGCTGATCCAGACGCTCGACCGTCGCCGCACCAGCGGAGTGCTGCTGCCCGTCGCGGCCGCGGCCGACTTCCGGTTCAAGCTGACCCTGGCGTTCGCCGACGCGATCGAGCAGCGCGACGCGGTGCGGGCGCAGCTCGACGAGCTGATCGACGAGCACGCGCAGCTCAAGCCGTTCCGACCGGCCGTCGCCACCCCGGCACAGGCGCGACTCTCCGGGCTGGTGCCCGGTGGCCGGCGTACCGTCGCGGTCGCCGCTGCCCTCGCCCTGCTGGTGCCCGCCGCGCTCATCGAGTCGGGCCCCTCCGACCCGGGCGCGGAGGTGGCGATCGCCGCCACTCCCGACCCCACTCCGCGGGCCACGCCCCCGGCCGCTCCCATGCTGGCCAGGGCCGAGCCGGCCGCCTCGACCTCGCCGAAACCGAAGCCGGAGCGCACCAGCGCCTCCCCATCGCCGCAGGGCGAGCGGCTCTGCGGTGCCCCACGCAACCCGATGGGGTACGACTTCTGCGGCGGCGACCGGATCCGCGAGCCGGACGCCGAGGTCTGCGACCACTTCGATTGCGCCCAGGAGTTCTGGGCCGGACGGGGTTACCTGGTGCAGTGCCGCGACGGCGCGGTGAGCCTGACCGGTGGCTCCCGCAACGCCTGCGCCGAGCACCGTGGCGTACGCCGCACGGTCTGGACCTGACCCGCACCTTCCGGATCGGTAGCGGGCTTGGTTCAATCTCGGCCGTGGCCCCGTCCCGCGACCGGGCGCTAGGGGCTGTGTCGAAGTCGTCACCGGTGAACGTGGCAGCCGGCAAGATCGTGATGAGATGTTGTCGGCACCGGAACAGCGGGGAGCGAGATGTTTTCTGGTCGTGCGTGGCGCGTGGTGCGGTTCGGCGCGCCGGAAGAGGCGATCGAACTTCAGGAACTCACCTGGCCCGAACCGTCCCCGGGACAGGTGCTCATCCGGGTGCGAGCCGCGGGTGCCGGGTTTCCCGACGCGATGATGACGGCGGGGAAGTTCCCGCTGCTCGGCGATCCTCCGTTCGGGCTCGGCGAGGAGGCGTGCGGCGAGGTCGTCGCCGTACCGGCGGGCTCTCGGTTCACGGTGGGTGACCAGGTGGCGGGTATCACCGAATTCCTCAAGGGCTGGGGAGGGTACGCCGACTACGCCTACCTGAGAGAGACATCGAGCGTCCGGATCCCTGCGGGAATGACGGACGAGCAGGCCGGCGGGTTCCCGATCGGATTTCGAACGGCGTACGCGGGTCTGGTCGAGCGCGCCCCGGTCGAGGCGGGGCAGACACTGCTGATCCTGGGCGCGGCCGGCAGCAGTGGTGCCACCGCCATTCAGCTGGGCAAGGCACTGGGCGCGACCGTGATCGCGGTGGCCGGCAGCGCCGAGAAGCTGGAGTTCTGCGCCCGGTACGGCGCGGACCACGGGGTGAACTACCGCACGCAGGACCTCACCGCTCGAATCGCCGAGATCACGAACGGACGAGGTGTGGACATCATCTACGACCCGGTGGGCGGCGAGACCGCGGCCGAGGCCATGCGGAGTCTCGTCCGCAACGGCCGTATCGCCGTCGTCGGCCTGGCCAGCGGCACCCCCGTGGCGCTGGATCCGATGGAGCTGATGCTGCGTAACCAGACCGTTGTCGGCGTGCTCTCCATGCCTCAGGAGGATCCGCAGGCGGAGGCCGCCGTCTGGCAGCGCCTCGCCGACCTGGCCGAGCGCGGCGTCATCAGCACACCGGTGGGCGCGGTTTACGACTTCGACGAGGTGCCGCGGATGGTCGCGAACCAGACCGCCCCGGGGGCGGGCAAGTCCGTGGTCCGGGTCGCGGCGGCCTAGGCGAAAACAGCCTGATATCTCTGCGGCATGAATATGCCTCAGAGGTATCAGGCTCTCGGCCGTTGTCGCCGCAGCTCGATCGGGTAGCGGGCCGCCGGAGAGGTCGCCCGGCGTCGACGTCCTTGGGCTAGTCGCGATCGGGCAGACCGTGCGGCTCGGGGTGCGGGCGCAGCGGCAGCAGGCCGGCGAAGATGAGCGCCGCGCCGACCGGCGGCAGGTCGAGGTTGGCCCCGAGCGCCAGGAAGCCGACCAGGACCAGCGGCGGGGCCCAGCGCGGCAGCCGGCGGGGTCGGACGGTGGCGGCCCGGACGAGCAGCGTCAGCAGGCCGAGTTGGAAGAGCAGCGGCCCGGCGAGGTAGAGGGGGTCGGGCAGGGGCGCCGTCTGAGCGAACCCGGCGAAGAGGTCGCCGAGGATCACCCAGAGGAAGCTCGCGGCGCCGACGAGCGTCGCCGCGGTGGCGATGTCGGTGAGCGTGTGCAGGCGCGGTGTGGCGGCGAGCAGCAGGCGCCGCAGCTCCACGGCCAGGACGGCGAAGGCGACGATCGAGATGAGGAAGCTGGTGTGGCCGAAGTTCCAGGCCGGACCGGGACCGCGGTCGCCGTCCAGGCCGTCGGCGAGACGGCTGACCCCGTAGAGCAGGAGCAGGAGCAGGAGCAGGAGCGGTGCGGTGACGGCGGCCAGCCGCGTCCAGGAGACCGGCCGTACGGTGACCCGGGTATTGGCGACAGTCATTCCTCCAGCGTGGCCGAGAGGTGCGCGACCGGCATCGGGGTCTCCCCGTATCCGCCCCGGAGTTCACCGCCCCCGAGCCCGCCCCGGGCGGTCCGGGTCGGCGCCGGACGACCGTCCCCGCTGATCATGCGCCCGTTTTAGCCACTAATAGCACTTCTGTCCTAGATGATGGGGCGTATGGAGATGCGCTCCGACGACGGTGCGCGGCTGAGGATCCGGCCGGTCGGCTACCAGCCGGGCGTCGAGCCGCCGGTCGATGCCGAACAGGCGGCGGGCTGGGACGACTGGCTCCTCATCGAGGCGGACGCCCGGACCGCGGACGGCCAGGCCTGGTCCCACTGCAACCCCTGTCTCACCGTCGCCGAGGCCGGAATCCTCGGCGACTGGCTGCACCTGCAGGCCGAGATGGGGGCCGCGCCCACCGCGCTGCTGCGGTTCACCGAGCCGAACCTCGCGTTCCGCACCCGGGTCATTCGCCGCCGCCGGATGGAGCTGACAGTGGAGTTCTCCGCCGCGTCGCTACCCCCGTGGATGCGCCGTCCGCTGCACGCGGTGTACCCGCTTACGCTGACCATCTCCGCCGATGCCCTCGCCCTGGCGGCCGAGCAGTGGGAGCGGGAGGTGGAGGCGTACCCGCAACGGGTCATCTCCTGACCGTCCGGGTCGTGACGGCCAAATCTCTCTTAAAGGAATAAAGGGAAGCATCGATCCCTCGTGCGTTTCCTGTCGCCCACGCGAGCGGTTGTACCGCGCGTGACCACCACATCACCCGGCACCCTTGTACCGGCGACCGCGCTGCCGACCTGGCGCGCCGCCTGGGCGGACCGCGAGAACGACCGCCGCCGGCGCGCCCACCACGCCGAACTCGAGACGTGGCGCCACCGCGTCGACGAGCTGACCCGGCAGCGGATCGAGTCGGCCACCTTCCTCGGCTGCACCGAGCCCCGCACCGGGCTGCCCGTGCAGCTCGACCCCTACGAACTCGTCTTCCGGATCATCCCCGCCGCGGAGCTGATCGAGGTGGTGGCCCGGCACGCCCCCGGGCTGCCGCAGCCCGCGCTCAGCATCGGGCCGCACGACGCGTCGAGCCGTACGCTGCCGAAGGGCCTGCGGGTCGCGGACACCGGCGTCGCCGTCGTCACCAGCCGCCGGGTGGCGTTCGCCGGCCGCGAGGTCCGCCGCGAGTGGTGGTACGCGGACCTCGTCGCGCCCGCCCACCACCCGGACGCGCCGCTCACCCTCCTGCACCCGAGCCGACCCGGTCGGCTCACCGGGCTGCGGGTGCCGGCCGCCGTCGTGGCGAACACCCGCTTCTACCTCGCCCTGGCCCTCGCCTCCGCCGCCGGCCGCCGGGACGACGTCATCGCCGAACTCGACGCGCTTTTGGCCACCCAGCACCGCGAGCGTCCGATGCCACCGGTGCCGGTCGAGCCGTGGCAGGCCCCGCTGACCGCGCGGCGACCCGGCCGGCGCGTCGCCGCGGTCGCCGCCGTCGCCGCCGCGGCGTTCGCGACGGTGACCGCCGGCGCCTACGGGGCGGAGGAGAAGGTTCCGCTGTACCGGGCCGAGGCGGACGGCAGGAGCGCCGTCGAGCTGCCGATGGGGATCGGCGCGGTCATCCCGACCCTCACCCCGGCGCCCGGCGCGCCCGGCGGCGCGGTCGCGCCCACCGACGCCCCGGCACCCGGAGGCACCTCCGGCGGCGGAGCCGAGCCGGCGACCGGTCCGCGAGCGACAGCCGCCGGGTCGACCGGCCGTCCGACGACCGGGGGCGACGGCGGCGGTTCCCGCCCCGGCACGGCGCCGGTGGCGCCCGCCGCCCCGACGTCGCCCGCCCCTGCGGCCCCGCCCAGCACCGCCCCGCCGTCCAGCGCCGCTCCGTCGCCGAGCAAGCCGCCGAGCAGCAGCCCGCCGCCGGCGACGCCCGCGCCCGATCCGACCACCGCGCCGGCCGACGACCATGAGCGCCTGCTCACCGTCTGCCTCGACCCGCTCAGGTTGCCGCTGCTGGACCCGCTGCTCTGCCCGCGCGACGACGACTGACCCGCGCTGCCGGCCGGTCCGGGCCGCGGGTCACCCGCTGGTGCCGAAGTCGGGGACGGTGAGGGTGCCGTCGGGGGCGAGCGGAAAGCCCGGATTCCAGGCGATCTCCCAGACGTGTCCGTCGGGGTCGGTGAAGCAGCCCGCGTAGCCGCCGTAGAACGTCTCGCGGGGCGGCCGCGTCACGGTGGCCCCGGCCGAGGCGGCCGCGGCGAGCGCGTCGTCGACCTCGGCGCGGGAGCGCATGTTCTGCGCCAGCGTGATCCCGCCGAAACCGTCATCGCCCGGATCGTCGACGCCGGCGTCGGCGGCCAGCTTGTCGCGACCCCAGAGCACCAGCGCCAACCCGCCGGCCTGGAGGAAGACCGTCTCCTCGACCTGCTGGCCGTGCCAGCCGAGCCGCTCGTAGAAGGTTCGGGCCCGTGGCAGGTCGGCGACGCCGAGGGTGACGAGACTTATCCGCTGCTCCATCGGTCACTCCGGGCTGTGGTCGCGGATCTGAATGGAGAGATGATCGATCATCGGCTTTCCTCCGGTCGGTCGTCGTCCCCACGCTAGGTGTTCTGTCCACGGACGTTGGTGACAGGACTTAGATCTTGAAATGGGTGAGGACCTCCGGGTGAGGTGGAGCTTGTCGAAGGTTCCGCACCACCCAGGAGGTCCTCGTGACCCACGCTAATGCACC